>PHEU01000060.1 GCA_002841295.1 Actinobacteria bacterium HGW-Actinobacteria-6 | reverse complement strand
GGCATCATCGTCCTGATGGCGATGCTCGCCTGTGGTCTTCTCGGCTTCATCGACGACTACGCCAAGGTCGTGCACGAGCGCTCCCTTGGGCTCAGACCCAGAGCGAAGATTCTCGGCCAGGCGGTCGTTGCGATAGCGGTGGCGCTCGCGGCCGTGAACTGGGCGCACCTCAACCCTCACGTCTTGGTGCCTTTCATGGGTACGCTTGATCTTGGAGTCTTGGTATCCACGTTCAAGATCGGCAGTTTCAGTATCGAGGTGCCGTGGCTCTATGTCATTCTCGTGTGGTTCATGGTCGTGGGTGAGAGCAACGCCGTGAATCTCACTGACGGGCTCGATGGCCTCGCGGCTGGCAGCGTGATGATCGTCATGCTTGCCTATGCTGCGATTGCTTTCCGTCAGGGGCACCTGGAGGTCGCGCTCATGGCGGCGTCGGTCGCGGGCGCATGTCTCGGATTCCTGTGGTACAACTCGTTCCCGGCTGACATCTTCATGGGCGACACTGGTTCTCTTGGCTTGGGTGCTGCGATAGCTGCGTTCGCGATAGTGACCAAGACCGAGCTCCTGCTCGTTCTGATCGGCGGCATCTACCTGGTCGAGATCCTTTCGGTGGTTCTCCAGGTCTTGTCTTTCAAGCTCACGGGTAAGCGCATCTTCAGAATGGCGCCGATTCACCACCATTTTGAGATGAAGGGGTGGAGTGAGACGAAGATCATGGTCCGTTTCTGGATCATCACCGGGATCCTGGCGGGCGCGGGTTTCGCGTTCTATGTCGCTGGCTCCCTGAGTCGTTAGCGGAGGTCGAATGTCCGAGCAGATAACAGGGCACGTGGCGGTACTGGGCGCAGGGCGCTCCGGTCGCGGCGTGACCGCTCGCTTGGCCGAGGATGCCGCCAATGGCATCGACGTCCGCGTGACGCTTATTGATAGTGCTCGCAGTGAGGGTCTGGAGGCCGCTGTGGCACCGCTCACGGGGCCGAGCGTTGAGGTTCTGCTCGGCCATGAATCGGTACCTTCCGGCGTCTCCCTTGTCGTTGCGAGCCCGGGTCTTCCTCCAAGAAGCGCGCTCATGAAGTCTGCGCGAGATACCGGTGCTCCGGTCATCTCGGAGATCGAGCTCGCGTACCGGCTTTCCGAGTCTCCCTGGATCGCTATCACTGGCACTAACGGCAAGACCACCACTACATCGCTGATTGCCCACCTGTTTGCCGAGGCCGGCATTCCAGCCGAAACCGTCGGCAACATCGGACGAGCTGCCGTTCGGGTGGTCGGCGAGGTTGGTCCCGCAACGATGCTCGTAGCTGAGGTCTCGTCCTTCCAGCTTGCGCTCACTGATCAGTTCCACCCGAGAGTGTCGGTGCTTCTGAACATCACCCCTGATCACATCGACTGGCACGGCTCCCTCGACGCCTACGCCGACGACAAGGCGCGCATTTTCGCGAACCAGACCTTCGGCGATACCGCCGTCATCGACATCGACGATCCGGGCTCTGCCCCCTACGCGGATCGCATGTCAGGAAGCGGCGTTGATGTTAGAACTGTAAGCCTCTTGCAGAGCCTTGCGTTCGCGAGAGTCGAGGAAGGCATGCTCGTTCTCGGCCATGGTGACGCACGCGTGGAACTCGTGCGCGCAGACGAACTCGCGATTCGCGGCGATCACAACATCAGCAACGCGCTGGCGGCTGTGGCTGCGGCGCACTCTGTGGGCGTTTCGGTGACGGCTCTCCGGGACGGGCTTCGCACGTTCGAGCCCATCGAACACCGGTTGGAGCCGGTCGGCGTTGTGGCGGGGGTCGAGTACTTCAACGATTCGAAGGCCACCAATCCTGATGCTGTGCTCAAGGCCCTGACGGCTTTCGACGAGCGTCCTCTTTTGATCTTGCTTGGTGGCCACAACAAAGGTAATGATTTCAGCGAGTTGGCGCAGGCCGTATGCCGGCGTTGTCGTGCTGCAGTGGTGTTCGGGGAGTCGGAGTCGGAGTTTGCCGACGCCTTCGCCGGGTGCGAGGGCGATATCATCATCCTTCGAGCGCGGGGGATGGCGGACGCGATTGCGGTCGCCGCGCACGCTGCACGACCCGGCGATGTTGTCCTGCTGTCGCCGGCATGTGCGTCGTTTGATGAATTCTCGGACTACGAGCACCGGGGACGGGTATTCCGGGGAATCGTCTCGGACATGCTGGCTGCGGGTGATCATCAGTGAGCCGGGCGAAGTCGCAAGGCGCGGCCCACCTACTCATGGGCGTCACTATCTTCCTCGTCCTCATTGGCTTGCTCATGATCTACTCCGCATCATCGGTTTCGGATTACGTGCACAACGCCGATAGTGCGTATCACCTCAAACGTCAGCTCTCTTTCCTGGCGATTGGTGCTGCGGCGATGTTCGCCGGAACAAGGCTCGACTTGAGGTATAGCTCTCGGGGTGCGGGACTGCTCCGCGACCCCGAGAGTCTTGGTTGGATCATCTGGGGTGCATCAGTCATCGGACTGCTCGCAGTGCTCGTGGTAGGCATCGGGAAGTGGGGCGCGCAGCGTTGGATCCTCATCGGTCCGATTCCCATCCAGCCCTCCGAGTTCGCGAAGCTCGGCTGCATTCTCACTGCTGCGGTCTTGCTTGCCGAGTGGAAGCGCCATGAGATCGACGGCGGACAGCTGGCGACCAGGTTGGCGCTCGTCATGGTGCCTGTCATCGTGCTTGTCATGGCGCAGCCCGACATGGGAACGACCGTCTCCATCGTTGCGTCAATCTACCTGCTGTGTTGGCTCGGCGATGTGAGTGGGAGGTTGCTTGCCGCGGTGGCCGTGTCTGGCGGAGTGCTCGGTGGGCTCATGATATGGATTGAGCCCTATCGGTTCTCCCGGCTGATGGCGTTCGTCGATCCATGGAAGGATCCAAAGGGTGACGGGTTCCAGATCATCCAGTCGCTCTACGCGTTCGGATCGGGCGGCATCACAGGTGTTGGGCTGGGACTTTCGAAGCAGAAGTTCTTCTATCTACCCGCAGCGCACACCGACTTTATCTTCGCGATCATCGGCGAGGAACTCGGGCTGATCGGTACACTGCTCATCGCTGCTGCGTTCGGCGTGATGGCATACGCAGGAATCCGAATCTCGCTATCTGCGAAGAACAACTTCGACCGCCTCTTGGCGGGTGGCCTGACCGCGATGATCGTGACCCAGGCTGTCATGAACATGGCGGCTGTAACCGGGCTCATGCCGATTACCGGTATCCCGTTGCCGCTTGTGAGTTATGGTGGCTCGTCGCTGATCTTCACGCTTGCGTGTATCGGTCTCGTCCTCGGAGTGGCGCGACGATCATCGGGATCGACCGCGGTGAGGGCCAAGTCAAAAAGACATGAGCCAGATGTTACTGACATCACGGCTGTGCGAACATCAAAGACCAGGGGGTCGAACAGTGCGGTTTCTGTTGAGCGGCGGCGGAACGGCCGGCCATATCTATCCGGCATTGACGGTGGCAAGCCTCCTCGCCGAAAGCGGGCATGACGAGGTACTTTTCGTCGGCACACCTGACAGCCTCGAGGCCCGTCTCGTTCCCGAGGCGGGCGTTGCCTTCCATGCCGTCGCCTCGAGAGGCTTCGATCGTGGTAATCCACTGACGCTCGTCACTTCGGGATTCCGGGTGCTGGCGTCGGTCTTCTCGGCGTGGCGTCTGCTCCGGCAGTACCGGCCGGATGTCGTTGTGGGGTTCGGCGGATACGTATCCCTGCCAATAGGGCTTGCCGCGGTTCTGAATCGAACGCCGCTCGTCCTACACGAGCAGAACTCCGTACCCGGGCTGGCGAATAAGATCCTCTCGCGGTGGGCGACAGAGGTCGGTGTCACGTATGAGAACTCCATCAAGCACCTGAAGCGGCGTGAGCGCGTCACACTCACGGGTAACCCGGTACGTGACGAGATCACGCGTGCGAGCAAGGAAGCTGGCCGAGAGGCGCTCAATCTGGATGCCGACGCGACCGTGGTGCTCGTCTTTGGTGGCAGTAGGGGAGCGCGGCACCTGAACGCAGCGCTTGCGCGAATATGGCCGACAATGGCGGCTGAATCCGGCTTGCAGGTCGTGCATGTCGCCGGTACTATGGACGCCGCCTCAGTGGCGGAGTCGATGGCACACGCGCTTGAAGACCCGTCTCGGCGGTACCGACTGCACGAGTACATCTCGGCAATGGGCGACGCGATTGCCGCAGCCGATGTGGTTGTCGCCAGAGCGGGTGCGACGTCAATCGCAGAGATCACCGCGATTGGACGCGCCGCCGTGTTGGTCCCGTATCCGTTCGCTACCGACGACCATCAGACGCTCAATGCCCGTGCGGTTGCAGCTGGCGGAGCGGCGATTGTGATACCTGATGATCAGCTCGACGGCGATACATTTGAGAGTTCGGTCGCGAGTCTCGTGCGCGACCGTGAGAAGCGTGAGACGATGGCTGCGGCATCCGCGGCACTCGGGCGTCCCGATGCGGGTGCCCGAGTGGCCGAGATCATCAGACGCGCAGCAGCGACCCGCAAGTAGCAAGGAGAACACGTGAGCACTGCGTACGCCCACTTCATCGGCGTCGGTGGCGCCGGAATGAGCGGCATCGCCCGGGTATTGCACGACCGGGGAATCGTCGTGACGGGCTCTGACCTCAAAGAT
>PHEU01000059.1 GCA_002841295.1 Actinobacteria bacterium HGW-Actinobacteria-6 | reverse complement strand
GTCACGAGCCGGTTGTTATAAACCGCATCCGGCATTACTTCGCGACGCTGCGCTGCTGCACGCCTGGGCATACTGTCACTCCTCCGCTCACAGTGCCGGCTCGCTCATGACAAGCGAACCGGTCACGGGTGCTCTTGATAATTACTTGGGCTTCTTGGCGCCGTAGCGCGAACGCGCCTGCATACGGTTGTTCACGGCCGAGCAGTCAAGCGCAGCACGGATGATCTTGTAGCGCACACCAGGAAGGTCCTTTACTCGGCCGCCACGCACAAGCACGATTGAGTGCTCCTGCAAGTTGTGACCGATACCCGGGATATACGCCGTAACCTCCATACCGTTTACCAGGCGTACACGGGCAACCTTACGAAGGGCCGAGTTCGGCTTCTTCGGAGTCGTCGTGTACACGCGAGTACAAACACCGCGCTTCTGCGGGTTTGCTTTGAGCGCCGGCGTCTTTGTCTTGTCGACACTCTTCTTGCGGCCCTTGCGGACCAGCTGATTGATGGTGGGCAACGCACCCTCCTTGGTTCGGGTCATCCGCGTACATAGCTTTCACTCAGTGCATTCGCACAGAGCATGAAGTCACAAGGTCGGACTTTAGCAAACCTACCAGGCACCTGTCAACAAACCACGCACCCGGGCGTATCTAGTCTACCTGCATCGCAAACCCACATGGGTCGCATTGCCTCAATCATGCGGGGTGCCCGCCGGTCAAACCGACGGGCACCCACGATTCACGCTTCTTGTACTACGCCTTGGATTCGAGCTTGGCGTGGACCCCGCAGTAGTCACTACCTTCGCGGGACTTGTTGCTGCACATGTGCCCGTTCGTCTGCACAGCCTTGCACATGCCGTCGGTGGCTGCCTGCTTGGAGTGTACGCCGCAGTAGCGGCTACCCTCGCCAGCGTGATTCGTGCAGCGGTCACCGTCGCCCTTGATCGCCTCACACTGACCTTCGTGCTGATCGGCGTCCACCGAATCATCCACAAAAGCCGCTTCGGTCGGATCGAACACGTGGCCCGCGAACTCGCTCACGTCAACCGCCTGCTGATCAGCGATATTGTCGAGGTCGGCAAAGAACGCTGCCGCCTCATCCTCGGTCAAGCCACCTCCGTCTATAGCAGACGGACCAGGCAACATGGCTTCAATCTCACGCAACTCCTCGGGCGCGAACTCCGGCAGCTTGCCGGTGCCCTTCTCGGAGCTCCACTCGGCCGTACGGCCCTTGTAGGTCAAGTTCACTGAACGGTACCGCTTCATGCCGGTCGCTGCCGGAATGAGCTTACCGATGATGACGTTCTCCTTCAGGCCGAGCAGCTCGTCTTCCTTGCCAGCGATGGCGGCGTCGGTGAGGACGCGCGTCGTCTCCTGGAAAGATGCCGCAGACAGGAAGCTGTCAGTGGC
Source organism: Actinobacteria bacterium HGW-Actinobacteria-6 (assembly GCA_002841295.1). Taxonomy (GTDB): domain Bacteria; phylum Actinomycetota; class Coriobacteriia; order Anaerosomatales; family Anaerosomataceae; genus UBA2286. Next base: position 3,364 of record PHEU01000059.1, on the reverse strand, counting down.
AAGCGATGCCTTCGTGATGCCGAGCATGACCGCGTGACCGGTGGCAGGTTCGCCCCCGTCTGCGATTACAGACTCGTTCTCCGCAGCAAATGCGAATCGGTCAGCAAGCTGGCCCGGCAGGAAGGACGTATCCCCTGCCTCCAGGACCGTGACCTTGCGCATCATCTGGCGAGCGATGACCTCAACGTGCTTGTCGTTGATGTCGACACCCTGGCTCGCGTAGACTTCCTGCACTTCGTGGACCATGTAGGCGTGAACCGCCTTGGGGCCGCGCAGTGCGAGCAAGTCGTGCGGGTTCACCGAACCTTCGGTGAGCTGAGTGCCGGCCTCGACGGTCATGCCATCGGTGATACCCGGGCGCAGGCGTGCACGACGCGATGCCGTGTACTCCTTCTCAAGATCCTTCTCACCGGTGACGGTGAACTTGCGGGTCTTGTCCTCTTCTTCGATCTTGAGGACACCCGTGATCTCGGCAAGGAGCGCCTGGCCCTTAGGCTTGCGGGCCTCGAAGAGCTCGGTGACACGCGGGAGACCGTGGGTGATGTCCTCACCTGCGACACCACCGGTGTGGAAGGTACGCATAGTGAGCTGAGTACCAGGTTCACCAATCGACTGGGCAGCAATGATACCGACTGCCATACCGATATCCACGACGCTTCCGGCTGCAAGGTCCCAGCCGTAGCACATCTGGCAAATACCGTGCTTAGCATGGCACGTCATGACTGTGCGCGCCTCGACGGTCTCAATACCGGCATCCATCAGACGCTTGATATCAGCGTCGGAGAGCAGGTAATCGCCCGCCTCCTTGAGGATCTCGCCAGTCTTCGGATCGACCGCAGGCTTGAGCAGGCAACGACCCACAAGATCGTGGTCCGGCATGCCCGTCCGGGGATCAGCAAGTTCAAAGAACATGCCCTCATCGGTACCGCAGTCGCCCTCACGCACGATGACATCCTGTGCGACGTCCACCAGACGACGGGTCAGATAACCCGAGTCGGCAGTACGAAGCGCGGTGTCAGCGAGACCCTTGCGGGCGCCGTGGGTGGAGATGAAGTACTCGAGAACCGAGAGGCCCTCGCGGAAGTTGGCCTTGATCGGGCGGTCGAGAATCTCACCCTTCGGGTTCGCCATCAGACCTCGCATACCGGCGAGCTGACGAACCTGCTTGATGTTACCTCGTGCGCCTGAGTTCGCCATCATGAAGATGGGGTTGAACTTGTCGAAGTTCTCGGCCATTGCATCACCGACGGCGTCGGTAGCACGGGTCCAAACATCGACGATCTGGCGATGACGCTCTTCCTTTGTGATGAGTCCGCGATCGTACTGGTGCTCGATCGCTTCAACCTCAAGCTCGGACGCCGCAATGATCTCGGCCTTCTTCGGCGGAATCTTCGCGTCGAAGACACCGACAGTAACGCCAGCGCGGGTTGCGTAGTGGAAACCGAGGCGCTTGAGTTCGTCGAGAGTCGCAGCCATCTGCGTAGTCGAGTACGTGTTTGAGCACTCCTCGACGAGACGGGAAACCTGCTTCTTGTCGACGTCGTGGTTCACGAACGCGTGGTCTTCCGGCATCGAGCGGTTGAACGTGATACGTCCAACGGTGGTCTCGATGCGCTCGCCGGCCTTGCGTTCACGGAGTGCCGGTACGTTGCCGTCCATGTACTCCTCGACGATGTCACTCATCAGCCGAACGTTGATCATGGCCTGCAGGTCAAGATCCGCGCGGTTGTCGTAGGCGAGCAGCGCATCGCTGCCGTCACGGAATGTGCGACCTTCGCCCGGGGCGCCTTCGCGCACCGTGGTCAGGTAGTACAGACCGATAACCATGTCCTGTGACGGAACCGTCAGCGGACGACCATGCGCCGGTGACTTGATGTTGTTGGTCGAGAGCATCAGGATGCGGGCCTCGGCCTGCGCCTCCGTGGAGAGCGGCAGGTGAACAGCCATCTGGTCGCCGTCGAAGTCGGCGTTGAACGCGGTACACACCAGCGGGTGCAGGCGGATAGCCTTACCCTCAACGAGGATAGGCTCAAAGGCCTGGATGCCGAGACGGTGCAGGGTAGGAGCGCGGTTGAGCATGACGGGGTGGTCACGAATGACCTCCTCGAGCACGTCCCAGACAACGCTCTTGCCACGATCGACCATGCGCTTGGCACTCTTGATGTTCTGCGCATGGTCAAGGTCGACCAGGCGCTTCATGACAAACGGCTTGAACAGCTCGAGCGCCATGACCTTCGGCAAACCACACTGGTGCAGCTTGAGTTCCGGTCCGACCACGATGACCGAACGGCCAGAGTAGTCGACGCGCTTGCCGAGCAGGTTCTGACGGAAGCGTCCCTGCTTGCCCTTGAGCATGTCCGAGATGGACTTGAGCGGGCGGTTGCCGGGGCCCGTGACGGGGCGACCACGGCGGCCGTTGTCGAACAGTGCGTCGACGGCCTCCTGCAGCATGCGCTTCTCGTTGTTGACGATGATCTCAGGGGCGCCCAGGTCGAGCAGGCGCTTCAGACGGTTGTTGCGGTTGATCACGCGACGATACAGATCGTTCAGGTCCGACGTCGCGAAGCGGCCACCGTCGAGCTGCACCATCGGGCGCAGATCCGGCGGGATGACCGGAATCGCATCGAGAATCATCCACTCAGGACGGTTCTTCGACGCACGGAATGCAGCAACGACCTTCAGGCGCTTGACTGCCTTGAGGCGCTTCTGTCCCTTGCCGTCGCGGATGATCTCGCGAAGCTCAGCCTCAAGCTCGGGAAGATCAATTCGAGTAAGCAGGTCCTTGATCGCTTCGGCGCCCATACCGCCGCGGAAGTAGTCGCCGTAGCGCAACTTCATCTCACGGTAGAGCGTCTCGTCGTTGATGAGGTCCTTCACGCTGAGCTTCTGGAAGCGCTCGAAAGCGTCACGCAGAATCTCCTTGCGCTCCGTGTACTCCTCATCGAGGTCCTTGAGGTCGCGCTTTGCCTCGGCTTCAAGCTTCTTGATGCGATCAGCCGGAACAACATCCTCATCGAGGGCCTCGCCCTCTTCGGGCTCAACCTCGCCCTTGGCGATACCGACGAGTCGATCACGCTCGGCTTCGATCGCTGCGCGCTCCTCGATAGCCTCGGCGTCAAGCGCCTCGGTGTCGGCGATGATCTCATCTTTGAGCATGGGGATGTCCGCCTCGCGGTCTTCCGCATTCACCGAGGTGATGATGGAAGATGCGAAGTACAGAACCTTCTCCAGGTCCTTCGGCGCTATGTCGAGCAGATAGCCGAGGCGGCTCGGCACACCCTTGAAGTACCAGATGTGCGAGACCGGCGCAGCCAGCTCGATGTGACCCATGCGCTCACGACGCACCTTGGCGCGAGTTACCTCG
>PHEU01000025.1 GCA_002841295.1 Actinobacteria bacterium HGW-Actinobacteria-6 | reverse complement strand
GTGCGGGCGATTGCGCCGGTCGCTGCGAACCCGCCGAAGAGCGCGGCCGCCATGTTGGCGATGCCCTGACCGACGAGCTCCTGGTTGGAGTCGTGTCGGTAACCCGTCATGCCGTCTACGACCGTTGCCGAGAGCAGCGACTCGACCGCGCCGAGAAGCGCGACAGCGAAAGCGGGCCTCAACAATTCAAGCACCGTGCCGAGCGGAAGCAGCGGCACCCGGAATGCGGGCAGCCCCTGCGGAATCCCACCGAACGCGGTGCCGATCGTCGCGACGCCGTCGATGCGCAGTGCCGACTGGAGTACCGTTGCCGCCACGAGCGCGACGAGCGGGCCCGGCACCTTGCCCACGAACGGCAGCCTCGGCCAGAGCACGATGATCGCCATGCTTGCCAGGCCGATGAGGGCGGTTGCCACGTGCATATGCGGCAGCGCGCCGAGAAGCGCCAGCAGTTTCTCGTGGAAGTGCTCGCCCGCAGCTTTTGGTAGGCCGAAGAAGCTCTGCCACTGGCCAACCCAGATGAGGACCGCGACGCCGGCGGTGAAGCCGAGGATGACCGGCTCGGGGATGAAGCGGATGACCCCGCCGAGTTTTGTGAGTCCAAAGAGCAGCAGCATGATGCCGGCAAGAATGGTCGCGACCTGCAGCCCGGCGATGCCATACTTCGCGGTCACACCGAACAGCAGCACTGCGAACGCGCCGGTTGGTCCGGCGATCTGCACTCGCGTTCCGCCGAAGAGAGAAACCGCCAGTGCCGCAACGATCGCGGTGTACAGACCTTGCTCGGGCTTGGCGCCGGAGGCGATGGCAAAGGCCATCGAGAGCGGTATCGAAACCACCCCGACAACAATGCCGGCGGTGATGTTCGGTATCCAGTTGTCGCGCCGGAGAAGACCCGCGCGCCACGCTTCAAGTATGGCAGCCATAATCCAAGGCTCTGTCAGGGGACGATAGCTCACCACACTACCAGCAGAACGCGCGTCAAGCGAGTCGAGCCGCATTACGGCTCGGTGACGACCATGCTCCGTGGATCCCTAGTCGGAGGTCTCTTCGATGATCGGCGATTCGGGCCCGTTCGTCTTGACCGACTCGATGCCGTGTTCCATCGCCGTCGCCGAGGAGTACATCTGGCTCTGGCCGATGATCTGCGTGTTGGCGGCCTTGAGCACGAAGTATGGTCGGCCGTCTTTAGCCGTGCAGCGGTCGTAGCGCTCATCGAGTGCAGAATTCACGCGAACGGAATCGATCCCGTGCTTGGCGGCCTCCTTTGAGGAGTACGCTTCGCTTGTTAGGATGACCTGCCCGTTGCCCGCTTTCAGGTTGAAGCGGTAGTGTTCGTGCGCAGCGCCTCCCAGTACGTATGCCGGGTACATGGTGCCTCCTCGATTGTCCGGGTGAGAAGTACGTACCCCGCAAGTCGGTGTTTGTTATCCGCCGAGAAGACGATGGTGCGGGCTACTCCGCAGGACCCGGGGTGTCGCTGATCTCTTCGATTGCGGTCACCACGATCTCCGGTCCCGCCATGCGAATCGAGGTGCCTTCACTGCGCGTCCCAGTCAACATGACCGTTCCGCCCGAAAGAGCGTTGAGCTGAGCGCTGAAGTCGTCAGGATTCGCGACGACTGCAACGACCTCGCCCAGATTCCCATCAGCCTCAGTGCCGCCGATGATGGCCCACAGTCCGCCCTCGAGGTCGCGGTACTCGAGCGTTCCGAGCGCCTGAACGGTGCCACCCTCAAGATCATAGAGGCCAGGTGCGAGGCGCGAACCGGCCGCCGCGCCGCCATCGACCGGCGGCGGCGTGATGCCTTCGCCTGGATTCGCCAGCGGATTCGAAGCACATCCAACAAGTGCAATCGCCAGAATGCCCGCAGCGAGCACGGCGAGGATTCTTTTCAGCATCGTTGACCTCCCTGAATCGTTGTACTTACATCACTTCGACGCATGAAGATGCGGCAAGGTTCTTCATTCAGGGTATTCCCACTATACAAGTGGGAATACTCACCTCGGCATAGAAGACGCACGAGTTGCGAGGTGAACCATGAGTCACACCGATCCTGTCTCCGAGACGCTGGACTGCATCGGGCTGTATTGTCCGGAGCCGCTCTTCCAGACACGCGCGGGGATGGATGAGATAGAGGTTGGCGGGGTCCTTGAGGTCTTCGCCGACGATCCCGCTGCCGAGGAGGACCTCACCCGCTTTGCGAAGCGGGCCGGGCACGAGGTCGTGTCCGTCGAGGACCTGGGCGACCATAAGCGATTCCTTATCCGCAAGGGCGAGTAGGAGGCCGATCATGAAAGACGAGAACGCGATCCTTTACGTACAGACGACAGATGATCCAATGCGACAGTATTCGCCGCTCGTTCTCGCGCAGACCGCGAAGGCAATGAACCTGAACCCGACGGTTTACTACCTCGGCATGGGACTCAAGGTTCTGAAGCCGGGTGTGGCCGAGGAGATGAAGGCTGGGTCGTTCCCGACGGTGGCCGAGATGCTGCGCAAGACGATCGACATGGGTATCCCCGTACTGGTGTGCGAGGCGTCCAAACAGATGCTCGGCTGGGAGAGTGTTGAACTCATCGACGGCGTGAAGATCGTTGGCGCCGCGACGCTGAACGACCTTGCGCTTGATGCCGGCGCCACCATGTGGTTCTAGGTGGTGTGCGATGCCTGAAGAGGTCTACCTAGACTACCAGTCGGCAAAGCCCGTCGACCCGCGGGTCGTCGAGGCGATGCTGCCGTACTTCACCGAGAGCTTCGGCAACGCCGCATCGCTGCACAGCGTGGGCGACCGCGCGACCGAGGCGCTCGAAGCGAGCCGCGCGCGGGTAGCGGCATTCATCGGCGCCGAGCCCGACGAGGTGATCTTCACTTCAGGAGCGACCGAGTCGAACAACCTCGCGCTCATCGGCTATGCGAACCGCAACAAACGCGCGGGCGACCACATCATCATTTCGGAAGTGGATCACATCTCGATGCTCAACATCGGGAAGTACCTGGAGAAGGCGGGCTTCCGCGTGAGCAAGGTGCCGCCGGACCAGTTCGGTCGCATCAACCCCGCCAAGCTGCGCGCGCGCATCACCGACGACACGATCCTGGTCTCGGTAGGCTGGGCGAGCAACGAAATCGGCACCGTGCAGCCCATCGCCGAGATTGCCGAGATGCTCAAAGGCACCGGCGTCGCGCTGCACGTGGACGCGGTGGCGGCCGAAGGCCTGCTGCCGATCGACATGCGCGCGGTGCCTGTCGACTTGCTCTCGCTCTCGAGCAACGACATCTACGGACCCCCCGGTCTCGGCGCGCTCTACATCCGCAAAGGCGTGAAGCTCGGCCCGATCATGATGGGCGGCGGGCAGGAGCGCGGGCTTCGATCGGGCACCGAACCACTCGCGCTCATCGTCGGAATGGCCGAGGCGGCCGATATCGCTGCCGCCGAGATGGCGACCGAGGTCCCGCGAATCGCTGCGATGCGCGACAGGCTGGTCTCGGCAGTGCTTTCGACGATCCCGGACTCGCACCTGAACGGACACCCGACCGGGCGGCTCCCCAACAACGCGCATTTCCGCTTCGAGGGCATCGAAGGCGAGTCGCTCTTGCTCTCAATGCGCGACGAGGGCATCGCGGTTTCAACCGGCTCGGCATGCTCGAGCAAGACGCTTGAGCCGAGTCACACGCTCATTTCGTGCGGACTTCTCCACGAGGAAGCGCACGGTTCGCTCGAATTCACCTTCGGGCGCTTCAGCCAGGACAGCGAGATCGACCGCGTGATGGAGGTGCTGCCGGGTATCGTGCTCAGGCTGCGCCGCATGTCGCCGCTGTACAAGACGGACTAGGAGACTCCCTATGAAATCCACCCAGTATTCCGAGAAGACGCTCGATCATTTCCGCAACCCGCGCAACGTTGGCACGCTCGAGGGCGACGACGTCGCGATCGGGCGCGTGGGCAACCCGGTTTGCGGCGACCTCATGGAGATGTACATCCAAGTCGTCGATGACCGCATCGCCGATATTCGCTTCCAGACGTTCGGATGCGGCTCGGCGGTGGCGACTTCCTCGATGACGACCGAGCTCGTGAAGGGCATGACGCTCGACGAGGCGCTTGGCGTGACGCGCGGCAACGTTGCCGATGCGCTTGATGGGCTGCCGCCGGTGAAGATGCACTGTTCCAACCTGGCGGCTGACGCGCTGCACGATGCCATCAAGAACTGGCGCTCCGGCAAGAAGCTCAACCCGCTCACCGCCGAGGAGGTCGCGGGTGTCGGCTCCGGTTGCGCGGTCCCGGCGGTAACCGTGATTGCGAACGCCGATGACTATCTCGGCAAGGGACTGTTCAGGCAGGTAGACGATATCAACGACCTTTCCGAGAAGCGCACGCTCGTGCTCGATCGCGGGCCCGCCTCGGCGAAGCTGGCGCTTGAGCTCACGAAGGTGACGCCGCGTGTGGTGTTCCTGACCGAGCTCGACACGCTCGGGCTTCCCGAGGATCTCTCGGGAGAGATCAAGCGCTCGGACGTGAAGGTGCTCTACCAGGCACGGCTGCTTTCGGTGCTCGGCGAGGGTGAGGTCGAGAAGGTGCGCATCCACGACCTGGACGAGGACAACGATTACGAGCTTTTCGTCGACGCAGTGGTGCTGCTGGAGGCGTAGGGCGATCACACAGGTTCAAACGTGAGCGGCTCGCCTCGGCGGGTCGCTCTTTCTCTTCGAGAAGAATGCAAGTACTTGCTTGACATCTCCGGTCGACGCGCTGTAGAGTGCAAGCAGGCACTTACATGCACTACGGATTGGAGCTTCCATGAGCGCAGCACACGATACCAGCGAGCGGATTCTCGACGCGGCCGCGAGCCTGTTCGCCGTTCACGGCTATGCCGGCACGACGACGCGCGCCATCGCCGAGGCTGCCGGTGTGAACGAAGTGACCCTCTTCCGCCGTTTTGAGAACAAGGTTGGCATCTTGAAGGCGCTCGGCCTGAAGATCCAGCAGCAGCAGGCGGGCTTCGCGGTCGCTGCAGCACCCGAATCGGAGTCGGTCAGGGACACGCTCCTTCGGCTTGCGCGCATGGAGATCGAAGCTACCATGGCCGGCGGCGCGCTCGCGATACGTCTGGCCTTTGATGCGAAGTCAGTTCCGGAGGTCGCGGAGCTGCTCGGCGAAGGTATCCCGAACAACGCGGCGGGACTCGCCGGGTATATTGCCGAGCATCAGGCTACCGGCGAGCTTCGCGACGACATCGACGCCAATGTCATGGCCGAGGCATTCTTCGGGCTGACCTCGAGCTATGTGATGTACCGAATCGTCATGGGCGTTGCGCCAATGCCCGCAGACGTGAGCACTGATGACGGAATCGCGCAGCTGTTCGACCTGTTCTGGTCGGGCGCCGCGCCAAAGAAGGAGCGTGGGTGATGGCAAGCAGCATCTCGAGGCGACAGTTCGTCCTGGGCGGCGCAGCCGTCACCGGCGCGGTCGCGCTCGGCGGGGCAGGCTATGTGGCCGCCAACTGGGCGCCCGAAGAAGCGGCGGATGGACTCCTCCGCGAGACGATAGGAGATGGCATGAGCAAGGTACTGGTCGTCTATGGGACCAAGACGGGATGCACCTCGGGCATCGCCGAGAAGATCGGCGAGACGCTTGCGGCGCGCGGTGCCACAGTGGACGTGAAGCCTGCCGAGGACAAGCCGAACCCCGTCGGCTACGACGCAGTCGTGGTCGGGAGCGGCATCCGCGCGAGCAACTGGCACGGCGCCGTGAAGGAGTGGACCTCGGCGAATGCGGACGCCCTCAAGAGCACCCCGACCGCCTTCTACACCGCGTGTCTCACGATGGGGACGAATCCCGAGAAGGTCGACGAGGTGCGCGCGTACACCGACCCGCTGATCGCCGAGACCGGCGTGAATCCCGTTGCGCTCGGCCTCTTCGCCGGCATGAACGAGCCGAAGAAGTTCTCGCTGCCGGAGCGGCTGATCCTGAAGATGATGAAAGCCCCCGAGGGCGACTTCCGCGACTTCGAGGCCGTGAAGGCATGGGCAAACGAGACCGCACCGCTGTTGGGGCTGTCGTGAGCACCGGTCGGACATTCAACGGCATCGCGGCTCTCTGCCTTGCGCTTGCGCTTGTCGCGGGCGTGACGGCAGCGATCGGGGTGTTCGATCGGGGCAGCGGGGAGACCGCCTCGGCGGTGAGCATCCGTGGCGAGCGGTTTGACTACGCGACCGACGGCATCTACGCGTTCAATCCCGAGCGTGTGGTGGCCGAAGGTGTGGGCTGGGACGTCGTGACACTCCTGTTCGCGGTGCCGGCGCTGCTCTTGGCGCTGCCGGCGTTGCGGCGCGGGTCGCTCGGCGGACGGCTGTTCACGGTGGGAATTCTCGCGTACTTCTTCTACCAGTACATGATGTACGCGATGTTCTGGGCGCTCGGGCCGCTCTTCCCTGTCTTCATCGTGCTCTACGCCGCAGCGGCGTGCGCGATCGTGTGGATCGTCTCGACAATCGACGTCGAGGGGCTGCCCGCGCGGTTCTCGGCAGGGTTCCCACGTAAAGGGATGGCGGTCTTCAGCGTGCTCGTGGCGCTCATGCTGCTCGTGATGTGGTCACAGCGCATCGCGACCGGGCTCTCGGGCGACCTCGCCGGGGCCGCACTCTTCGGGATGCCGACGCTCACCGTGCAGGCGATGGACCTCGGGATGGTCGTGCCTCTTGCGATCGCGACTGCGGTGCTGCTGTTCCGCTCCAAGCCGTGGGGGTATCTGCTCGCACCGGTGTTCGCGGTCAAGGGCGTCACGATGGCGGGTGCTATCTGCGCGATGCTCGTCTCGGCGGCGCTTGTCGAAGGTTCACTCGAGGTCGTGCCGTTCGTGATGTTCGCGGCGGTTGCGCTCGCATCGGGCGCGCTTGCATGGCGGATTCTGCGCAGCGCGCGAACCGTGTAGAATCGCTCTCACTGCGTCTGCGACCGTCTGGAGTTGCCCGTGTTCATCCTTGAGGAGCCGTACGTCTCGACCTTGCTGCGTGACACCGTTGCCGAGACCAGCCTACCGGTGCTCGACACGCCGATGGCGCGGATGGCGCTTGAGGGCACGGGCGTCGTTCCGCTCGGCGACGAGGCTTTCGCGGCTGCGTATGGCCGAGACGGGCGAATGCGCCTTTACGCCAACTCCGAGAACGCAATCGGGTGGATTTCGGAGCACCTGAGCGAGACCGACCTTCCCCGGCAGATCGCGCTCTTCAAGGACAAGGTCGTCTTCCGCGAACTGCTGGCCGATCTCCACCCCGGCTACGGCTTCTGCGGCATCGACCTGGCGGGGTTGCGCGACTTTGATCCGACGTCGCTGCGCTTTCCCTTCGTGGTGAAGCCGGCGGTCGGGTTCTTCAGCATGGGTGTCCACATCATCGACTCAGCAGCCGCGTGGCCTCGTGCCGTCGATGCGATCGAGCGTGATGCGGCCGCCTTCGCGACGCTCTACCCCGGAGCCGTCCTCGACTTCGGCCGCTTCATCGCCGAGGAGGTCATTGACGGCGACGAGTACGCGATCGATGCATACTATGACGCCGACGGCACACCGGTCATCGTGAACATCTACAGCCACCTGTTCGCCTCGGCAGAAGACGTGAGCGACCGCGTCTACTTCACGTCGACGGAGCTCATCGAGCGCTGGCGCGAGCCGTTCACCGCGTTTCTGGTCGAGGTCGGGAAGCGCGCGAACCTGCACGACTTCCCGGTACACGCCGAGCTGCGTGTCTCGGTAGACGGCACCATCGCGCCGATAGAGATCAACCCGATGCGCTTTGGCGGCTGGTGCTCGACCGACCTCGCGCATTTTGCGTACGGTATCAACCCGTACACGACCTACCTACGCGGCGAGACGCCTGATTGGAAGCGCGTCGTCGCCGAGCGTGCAGGCACGGTGACAGCGCTCGTCATCGCGGACGTGCCGTCCACGACCGACCTTGCGGCGATTGAGTCCGTCGACTTTGACGGTTTCGCATCGCGATTCTCGCATGTGCTGGAGTTGCGACCGGTCGACTTCAACCGCTACCCGGTCTTCGCGTTCACCTTCGTGACGGTACCCGCCGAGGACCTCTCGGAGCTCCGCACGGTGCTCGGCGCAGACCTGACGGGGTACCTGCGGATGCGGGGGGAGTAGACTAGACCCGTTGCCGAGAAGCGGAGGTCTTGTCTTGAACCGAACCGCGCATCGAACCGCGTGGGCTCTCATGCTTGCGTGCGTATTCGCGCTCAGCGCGCCAGTTGCCGCACACGCCGTGGCACTTGAGAGCTTCGCAGGTGACTCCCGCTACACCACCGCAATCGCCGTCTCTGCGGCATCGTTCCCTTCTGGCGCAGATGCCGTTGTGATCGCCACCGGCCGGAACTGGCCGGACGCGCTCGCGGGCACCGGTCTTGCCGGTGCGGTCGACGGACCTGTGTTGCTGACCGAGTCGTGGCGACTCACCCCCGGCGTCCTTGCCGAAATCGAGCGGCTGGGTGCACACGATGTCTACGTGCTTGGGAGCTCCTTGGCTGTGAGCGATAGCGTGATCGTCGCGCTTGCGGCCGGCCTGCCAGACACCGCAACGATCACCCGTCTCGGCGGCGAGAACCGCTACGACACTGCAGCGCTTGTTGCCTCGGCGACGATTGCGGCGCGTCCAGGCTGGGATGGCGCTGCGTTCATCGCGACGGGGCGGGGATTCGCTGATGCTGAAGCGGCCGGTCCTGTTGCCGTCGCGCTTGGGCGGCCGATCTTCCTCATCGACGAGATTCCCGCAGCTCGTCGTGTGCTCTCGGCTATCAGCGCATCCGGAGTGAAGCGCGCGATCATCCTCGGCGGAGAGCCCACGATCCCGACGGCACTTGCAGCGAACGTGGAGGCTACCGTCGGCTCGAGCGAGCGCCTGGCGGGTCCGGACCGATTTGCGACCGCGCTCGCCGTCGCCGCCTACGCCGAGGCGAACGCCGGCTTCACCTGGGCCCGTCCGGGCATCGCGACCAGCGACGACTTCGCCGACGGCCTCACCGGTGGCGTGCTGCTTGGCAAGCGTAAGGCGCCGCTTCTTCCGACGCCACGCGCGGGGTTGCCCGACCGAATCGCGAGCGCGCTCTACTCTCGCCGAGCGACCGTGACGACGTTCACGGTGTTCGGGGGTACCTCTGCCGTGCCGGCGCACGTTCGACAGGAGGCGCAGCACGCGCTCGTCGCACTCTACTTCGACATCAACCGCGCCATGTCGCACGTTCGTGCGATCACGGCATTCGGGCCGCGCACGGCGGGTGGCTCGGCGGAGCGCAAAGCGCTCGAGTACGTTGCAGCGCAGCTTGAGGGCTGGGGGTATACGGTGCGCACCCAGACGGTGATGCTGCCCGACGGCAAGACCTCGCATAACGTCATCGCCGAGCGGGTCGGCACCAGCACTGATGTGCTGCTGCTCGGCGGACATATCGACACGAAGTATCCGTCGCCCGGCGGCAACGACAACGCGTCCGGCGTGGCGACCGTGCTTGAACTGGCGCGCGTCCTGGCACAGACGACGTCGAGGCCGACCGTCCGCTTCATGGCGTTCGCCGCCGAGGAGATCTCAGGCGATACGGCAGACGACCACCATTTCGGCTCCCGGCAATACGTGGCCTCGCTCTCCTCGGCAGAGCGGGCGCGCATCCACGGGATGGTCTCGGTGGATATGGTCGGCTACGGCTCGACATTCAACGTGCGGAGCCTGGGAACGGGGCCGCAGACCGCAGTCACATCGCTCAAGCGGCGCGCGTGGTACGTAGGCCAGTCGCTGCCGTATCTGAAAGACCCCGGCCGCTACGGCTGGAGCGACCATGAGGGTTTCGAGCGAGTGGGTATCCCTGCTGCCTGGCTCGAGTGGCGCGAGGATCCGGTCTACCACACGACGCGCGACACGGCATCGCACGTGCAGCCCTCGCGCGTCCGAGCGACGGGACGCCTGCTGCGCGGCTGGGTTCTCGGCATGGATGATGCCGGGCTGAAGGAGCTGCGGTAGATGGATGCGTCAATCGTCGCCACAGCCAGCGTAGCGGCCTCATCTGCCATATCCGCAACCGCGTCGGTCGGGGCGACGGATCTTGCGAGCATCATCTCAACGGTGGTGCCGAGCATCATCGCAAGCGCGCTGCCGTCTATAGCCACCACGACCGCGCCGGTAGCCGAGACGATCGTGAAAGTGCCGCTCCTCTACGAGCTTACGGCCGCGTTCTTTGGCGGGCTGTCTGGAGCCACGCACGCCGACGAACGTCGGATGGATATCTCGGGCATCGTTGTGCTTGCGATCGTGAACGCTCTTGGCGGCGGTATCTTGCGTGACGTGCTGCTTCAGAATCATGGTATTGCCGCGTTCCTCAACTGGCGCCTTCTGGCCGTGGCGCTCGCCGCCGCGCTGTTCGGCTTCTTCTTCTCGTCGAACTACCGGAAGCTCAAGCGCCCGTTCCTGTATCTCGACGCGCTCTCGCTCGGCCTGTTTGCCGTCGTAGGCGCCGACAAAGCCCTCAGTGCGGGGCTCAACGTGATCCCGGCGGTTCTGCTGGGTGTGGTCACAAGCGTTGGCGGTGGGATGATCCGCGACGTGCTCTGCAGCGAGACGCCGCAGATCATGCGCCCCGGGACACTCTCGGCGTCGGCTGCTGTCCTCGGCTCATCGCTCTACGTGTTTCTCGTGACGTGGGCGAACATCGTCAAGCCGCTCGCACTCGTGGCAAGCGTGCTCGTCACGCTCACGATCAGGCTCATCGCCGTCAAGCGTGGGTGGCAGGCTCCGATGCCTGTGCACCTCACGATGGCGCCCGGTCGGCCGTGGAAGTTCGTGCGACAGAATCGTGAAGCTGAGAGCGGATTACCTCCGACGCTTGCCGAGATGGATGAGACCGATGTGACTGAGGATACCGACAGCTAGTGAACGCAGGAGACGTCGGCGGGTTCTGGAGGGTTTAGTGGAGGCAGCTCAGTTGTTGAATAGCCGAGAGGCGATTGAAGAGCGTGTTTCTTCGGGCGCCATCAGCTCCCGTGCTGTGTGGGGGATGCTGCTCCTGCGCCCTGCTCTGGCACTCGGGTTCCAGTGTCTGTTCGCGCTTGCCTACGTGCTGCTCGGTGCCGGTGACCCGTGGCGCTCGGCAGCGGACTGGTGGCTCGGCAGCTTCGCGCTCGGCGAGTTCATCAACATGTGGCTGCTGCTTCGGCTCTCTAAGCGTGAGGGTCTGCGGTATCGCGATCTTCTCGGCGTGCGAAGAGGGGAGGGCAAGCGCGATGCGCTGTGGATGGTGCTTGCGCTCGCGGTGAGCGGACCGCTCGGCTTCCTGCCGAATCTCTTGCTCGGCAACGGGCTGTGGGGGAGTGCGCAGGTTGGGGCCGATCTGATGTTCCGGCCGCTGCCGGTGGCGGGAGCGTGGGCGATCGTCCTCGTGTTCCCGGTGATCCACGCGTTGACCGAGCTGCCGACCTACTACGGCTACGTCATGCCGAGACTACAGGCGTTCTCAGGGCGCCGAGTCTGGCCGGCGCTCGTGTGTGCGTTCGTTCTCTCGACGCAGCACGTCTTCTTGCCGCTTCTGCCGGACTGGCGCTTCTTCCTGTGGCGGCTGCTCATGTTCCTGCCGTTCGCGTTGTGGCTTGCGTGGGTGCTCGACCGGCGCCCGACGTCGCTTCGGTATCTCGCAATTGCGCACTACTTCCTCGACTTCCAGCTCCCCGTCTTCGTGCTTCTGGCCTCGTTGGCCGCCGCGCGCTAGACAGCCGGAGAATCGGCGAGGCGCCCAGGGCGGTCGAGACCCGGGCGATTCTGTCCGACGTCCTCTTGACAGCAATAAATAGAGCTATTACTCTAGTCTGCAGTTAGAGTAAATGCTCTACATTCACGATTGCCAGGAGGCGCGTCATGGTTTCACGCAGGGGATTCATATTTGGGAGCATCGGTGTCGGCAGTGCTGTGATCGTCGGTGGAGGTATCGGCAAAGCGACGCAAAACGGACTCTTCTCGGCAGGAGAGGGCGACGGGTTCGCTGCCTGGGATGAGTCGCTTGAGGGAATGAGCGGCATCGCGGCCGCGGGCGTCTTGGCGGCAAGTTCCCACAACACGCAGCCGTGGTCCTTCCGGGTGAGTGACGACGGTATCGACGTGCTCGGTGACCGCAAGCGTCTGATGGGAGCCGCTGATCCGCGGTTGCGCGAGCTACATATCTCGCTCGGTTGCGCGATCGAGAACATGGCAGTTGCCGCCGCCGCTCAGGGACTCGCGACTGACGTTGAGATCGTCCGTGGTGGCAGCGGGCACTTCGCGCGGCTGACCTTCAAGCCCGGTCTTATCGACAAGGAATACGCGGCACTCGCCGAGCAGATCCCGCTTAGGAGCACCAATCGTGGTGCGTACGACGCAGACCGCGCACCTGGCTCACGTGAGCTCAGCGCCCTCAGTGCGT
Organism: Actinobacteria bacterium HGW-Actinobacteria-6; assembly: GCA_002841295.1. Lineage (GTDB taxonomy): Bacteria > Actinomycetota > Coriobacteriia > Anaerosomatales > Anaerosomataceae > UBA2286. Next base: position 20,439 of record PHEU01000025.1, on the reverse strand, counting down.
GTGCCGCCGGTGTATCGCTGAAGCTGTTGTCCTCGGCCGAGGAACGGAGTGCGTTTTCGGCACTCACCGTGGCTGCTACGGAAGTGCATGTTGCGGATGCGGAGATGCAGCGCGACAGTCATGCGTGGTATCGCATGACTCAGGCCGAGGTCGAGCGATATCAGGATGGCATCACAATCGATGGAGCGGCCGCCGGAATCGTGGGCACGACATTCCTGAAGATGTTCCCGCCTACACCTGATGCGTTCGATGAGCAGTGGGCAAAGGTGACGGGTGAGACTCACTGCGCCACGGCTCCGATGTTCGGGCTCCTCGTTGCAAGTACCGCTGGCGACCATGCCGCATGGATTGCGGCCGGCAGGGCCTATCAGCGAATCCAACTCGAGGCGACGCGTCTTGGTATTGCCACGCATCCGCTCTCACAGTCGCTTGCGGTTCGGGACCGCGACCTGGCACGCGGCGAGCGCAACACGTTCGCCGAAGCGCTGGATTCGTATGCCGAGGGCGGCGAGGTGGTCCTCGCGTTTCGCCTCGGCTATCCGAAAGCCGACGTGCCCCGCAGCCCTCGTCGAGCACTTGCGGACAGCAGCATCTGATTTCCGTTTGACGACTGCGGCTAGAGCTAGCACTCTAATGGTGTGCATGTGAAGTGGTCTTGAAAGGGGCGACGTTGGCTACAGGCAACACACGCGAGCGAATCGTAGAGACCGCCATAGCGCTCTTCAACGAGCGGGGAACGCACGCGGTCAGTACGAACCATATAGCCGAGGCGCTCGGAATCAGCCCCGGTAACCTCTACTACCACTTCCGGAACAAGGAGGAAATCATTCTGGCCGGGTACGAGAAGGCGCTTGTTGATTTCGACGCGATCTGGGTGGATGCGAGGCTCGCTGCGCCCTCACCGGAAGCGATGTTCGGACTCATGGAGGGCACATTCGAAGTCGAGTGGCGCTATCGTTTCTTTCAACGAGAGGCGCCGGCGCTGGTGCAGGCGGACCCCAGACTTGCCGAGCGGTATCGCACCGTCCAGCGGCAGCGGCTTGCGCTCTTGCGCGCCCTCGTTGACGGTTGGGTCGCGGCCGGTGTGCTCGCTCCGATGGACGAGAACCAGCGCGACGACCTTGCTACGGCGACATATGTCCTTGGCGAGAGCTGGGTGGGGTGGCTTGAAGCCACCGGCGCCGGCAACGACCAGCATGAGTTTCGCCGTGGCGTTCGCCTGATGCGCGAGATCGTTCGACCGCACCTGAAGTCGCGTGCGGTGGGGGACTCGGGCGAGTAGCCCTTATCTCGACGGAGGGCTTCTCATCTACGCTTGACACGCGTAACAGTGTTTTGTTACGCTACCTTGTGACAGTAAGGAGGCACGGCAATGGAACCCGGAATGATCTCTAAGAAAGACCTGCTTCAGCAAGCCGGCATCAGTTACGGCCAGCTCTACCGCTGGAAGCGCAAGAACCTGATTCCTGAGGAGTGGTTCGTCCGCAAGTCGACCTTCACGGGTCAGGAGACGTTCTTCCCACGCGACAAGATGCTCGCTCGCGTGGAGCGCATCCTCTCCATGAAGGACGGCGACGCGTCGCTCGACGATATCGCCGAGGCGGTCTCGCCGGACCTTGGCGGCATCAGCCTGACGCTTGCGGAGGTGGCGGAGCGGAGTATCGCGTCCGAGGCTGCGGTGGGCGTGTTCCGCTCGGCACACCCCGACGCGACGACGCTCGTGTTCGGCGAGCTCGTCTCGCTCTACGTGGTGGACAGGCTGCTCGGCACGGGCGATGTCTCGCTTGAGGAAGCCCGTTCGGTGCTCGGCACGCTTGAGGAGCAGTTCGGTGCCTTCGAGGGCAGCGATGCCGATCTCTTGTGCGTGCGGAAGATGGGCGTCACGGTGTGCGCGCTTGTAAGCAGTACGGCCGAGATTCGGCTGGAGTCCTCAGCCCGGCTTGTAGCGCGCATGAACTTGCAGGAATCGGTCGAGGCGCTCGGCGCCCGGCTGTAGAAGACGGAGGGAACGAAGATGACGGAAAACAGTACCAATAACTTGAAAATCGCCGGCGAAGGTAGTGTTGGCGGCGGCACCTATGGAGATGTGACCATTAACGGCGCAGGTCGGGTCACCGGCGACGTGACGTGCAATGAGTTCAGAATCAACGGCGCGGGATCGACCGATGGTAACGTCGCCGCGATGCTGATCGACATCAACGGCAGCGGCACGTTCAGCGGCAAGGTCGAGACCAAGCAGATGGCGGTCAAAGGCGACGCGTCCGTGAAGCAGGGACTCGGCGTTGGAGACCTCAAGGTGAAGGGCCGCCTCTCTGCGGGTGGCGTCGCTGCGAATACCGCAGACGTGCGCGGCGAGATCCGTGTGGGGGCGAACCTGGATGCCGAGACGTTCACGGGCGAAGGAACGTTCAAGGTCGATGGCATGGTGAACGTGGGCTCGCTTGAGTTCGCGCTCCACGGGCTGTCCTCGGCGCGCGAGATCGGCGGCGACACGGTGATCGTAACGCTCGGTCGCGGGTTTGTAGGCGCCTCGTTCCTCGGCCTGTTTACCGAGAAGCGCCTGACGGTCGACGTCATCGAGGCCGATGAGGTCACGCTTGAGAATACGACCGCCAAGATCGTGCGCGGGAACAACGTGCGCATCGGGACCGGCTGTGAGATCGGCCTCGTGGAGTACGGCGGAACGATAGATCGTGCTGCCGACGCCCGCGTTGGCGAGGCTCGCCAGGTCACCCAGGCGTAGCGTGCGCTAGACTGATGGATGGCGCGCGAATCGGCGCGTCATCCATGGTCTCGGGAGGTCTGCATGCCGGTCGAGTCGTTCAAGCCGAAGCCGTCTGCCGGATGGGCGTGGTGGATAGCGCTCGCAGCGATCATGGTCGCAAGCGCGGCGCCAGTGCTCTTCCTGCCCGCATCGGAAGAGGTCCCGGTGTGGGCCGACCTCATCTTTGCGGGAACCGTCGGGTTGGGCCTCTGGTTCCTGGCGATTGCTGCCTATTTCCCGCTTATGCGCTATGACCTTGCCGAGACGGAACTCGTCATCAGCTACGGGTCGTTGCTGAGCTATCGCATCCCGTACTCGGCGCTCGTGGGCGTTGAGCGCAAGAACCTGGCGTGGGGCGCGCAGTCCAGCATGCGGCTTCCCGGCCTCGCGCTCTGGAAGGTCCGCTACGCACGCGAGGGCGTCATCAGGATGTGCTCGACTCGTTCATCCCGTGGTGTGTTGGTTCTACGAACGACCGAGGGCACCCCTTACGGCATCAGCCCTGCCGAGGAGGACCGCTTCATCCACGAACTCGGGATGCGAACTCAGCGCGCTGGTGTCGAACTCGCGCTCGACCTGTCGAGCGTTCCGCCGTCGCTCTAGCGCAGACCGAAGCCTTTGCGTATCCAGGGAACACGTCGAACCGCCTCGTAGACGGCGAACGTTCCCGCTACGGTGACCACAAAGAGCAGCAGCCACTGCACCGATCCAGGAAGCGCCAGATCGACGATGAAGTACGCCGCCAAGACGATCACCGTCTGATGGATGATGTAGAGCGGGTACGATGCGGGAGCCAGATACGCGAGCGCTGGTCCGGGCTTGTCGAGATACCGCTTTCCGAGCCCAAGCATACCGAGCAGCGTGAGCCAGCGTCCAAGGCTCGCCACGATCGAGATAGCCGCACGTTGCGCTGAAGGGTCGGGGAATGACTCACGCCACTGCCATGTGAGGGCGAACCATGCGGCGACTGCGAGACCGGTGATGAGTGCGGGCCACCGGATTCGCTCGGCGATTTGGATTACTGACGCGTCGAACATGATCGCGTAGCCGAGCATAAAGAACGCGAGGTAGTAGAAGGGCGGAATTCCCACGGGATCGGGCAGCACCTCTCCGACCAGGATGATGAACGCTGCTAGCAGCCAGCCCTGTGGCTTGGCGAGCAGGCGGGCGAAACGCCCCAATGCGGCTGTGCCACGTTCGCTCCGACCCCAGGCCAGAAGCGGCAGTGCCACCATCGAGATCATGAACAGCCAGAGCACGAACCAGAGTTGACCGATGCCGAATCCGCCGTAGTAGTCGCCACCGTCGCGGATGTTGAACACCAGGAAGTCGGTGCTGGTGAGGTAGTGCAGGAACGAGCCTGTGTAGCCGCTGTTGAAACGACCTCCGATCCAGGTTTGTGGCGGTATCAGCACAAAGAGCCCGAAGACGAACGGCACCAGCAACCGTTTCACGCGCTCGGTCGTGTATGCGTTGATTGTTCGCTTGCGCAGCGCGAAGTAGCTTGAGGCACCGGCAAGCAAGAACAGTAATGGCATATGCCATTCAGAGATGAAGGCCAGTAGAGCCGTGAGCGCTGAGGACACGTACGGGCTCTTCACATAGAACGGATCGCCTGCGTTGAAGACGCGTGACACGTGGAATGGGAACAACAGCAACACGGCCAGGACGCGGAGCCAATCGATGTAGTGAACGCGTCGCGGTTCACTCACCTGTGCACCACCGGTATCTGGATCTCGGTCAGGTACTCCTCAGGAGGCACCTTGTTGGGGTCCGAGTAGTAGATCTCCATCGGGGGACCGGCAATCTGGTAGCCGTTGCCACCGATCCAGGCCCACATCTCGTCGTACGTGGGCGCGACGGTCTCATACGGTCCGTGGTGCATCGCCGAGACTACCGTCATAGCCGCCACGTGTTTCACGCCGACACCATCTTCGTCGGGCTCATGCTCTGGCGGGTTGCCCGCGACAGGGGCCCAAAGCTCCCAGAGCGCTTCTTCCTCGGGCGTCTCAGGCGGCATCGTCAGGTACACCGCGTGCGGCATGCCTGACGGCACGAGGCCGTGCAGGCTGATCCAGCCGTAGAGCTTCCCGTATCCTTCAGGCGTCTGCGAGTAGGGACCGCTCATCTCCAGGAACACAACCGTTTGGGCCACACTCTGCTTGATTTCAGGGATTGTCATGACAATCACCACCCCGTTGTGGTGTATCCCCATATTCCGACGCTCCAGTGCCGTTGGCGACGAACTCCTCGCTGTCAGCCGCCGAAGTGCCTGAGAAGCTCAAGTGCACGTAGTGTTACCCAGCGGCTGGGTTCGCCCTTCCGCTCGATGTCTGCGAGCATCTTGCCGTTGAGCGTGTTGCGAAGTTTCCAACGCCACGCGGCATCAGCCTGTTCGCGCACAACCGAGATCGCGCGCTCGTACTCCGGGAGACGAGGCTCGCCCACGCGTGCCAGTGCGAGCAGGGCTTCTAGCGCGTCCGAGTTGTACGACAGCGGGAAGCCGAACCGCAGCCAGCCGGGCTTGTCCTTGAAGTGCAGGTCGCCGTGCTCGGCCAAGAAGCGCTCTCGGACGCCTGCACGCTGCCCGGTTGGCGTCGACCAGAACACCTCACCGAACGCACGGGCCTCCTCGGGTAGGCAGCGTGTGATCTGCTTCTCGCGCAAGACACGCACGCACTCGTCGCGAAGTGTCTCGGCGCCGTCTGGCCACAGCTTGCGCGGTACCTCGTCGAGGAAGAGCAGCAGCTTAGGGGCGAGCATATGGCAGTAGCCGTTGAGTGTGTCTGTTCGCGCTCCCCATGCCTTCACGCTCGGGTCCACGGAGCCGCAGGTGAGGCACCCGAAGGTGTCGAAGAGCCCCACGCAGTAGCGGAGCGCCGCGATGATGCGCTCGTCACGTGAGAAGCCGAGCCGCGCCAGCGCCCGCCCGACGTTCGCGGTGAGGCAGGGGATAGCCGCAGAAGACCGGCCATTGCAGCTCCAGGAGCCGTCTGCCAGTTGCCGCGAGAACGCGTACGCTGCCGCCTGCTGCACGCGCTCATCATCGCCGCTGGCATACAGCTCGCCGAGGAAGTGCACCTGCCAGAGCGATCCGCCGTACTTCTGGTAGTCCTTGCCCGGGGTGGCCCACGAGCCATCCGGGGACATGCGCTCAAGGATCGTCGCCACGGGCGCGTACTCGTTGCGTCGCTCCCACAGGGCGGTGGTTGCAGCGTCGTCAGCCAAGCCGAGGAACTCCCTCCGCGTGAGAGTCGCGACGGCAGGGTTCTCCTCGGCGCAAAGCCACTCGATCGTTTCGGGCGGAACCTGAGCGATTACGTTCGTGTCCATGTCGACTCCTCTCCCCGAATGGAATGTACCGCATACGGCAAAACCGAAGCCTATGAATCTCGCACCGTGGCCGCTTCTCGGCGATAATATGTGCGCACATCCGTCGATTCACGAGGAGCCTTCGCCATGATCCCACGCTACTCTCGCCCCGAGATGACCCGTATCTGGGAGCTCGAGAACAAGTTCGAGATCTGGAAGGAGATCGAAGTCCTCGCATGCGAGGCGCAAGCCGAGCTCGGCGTGATTCCGCGTGAAGCCGCCGTGGAGATCCGCGCAAAGGCCGCGTTCGAGGTCGAGCGCATCGAGGAGCTTGAGGCAACACTCAACCACGACGTGATCGCGTTCCTCACCAACATGGCCGAGCACATCGGCGAACCGAGCAAGTACGTCCACTACGGCATGACCTCGAGCGATCTGGGTGACACGGCGCTCTGCTACCAGATGACACAGGCGCAAGACATCATCATCGAAGACGTGCGCCGCCTTGGACGCGTTTGCGTCCGTCGCGCTGCCGAGTTCAAAGACACGCTCTGCGTAGGCCGTACGCACGGAATCCATGCCGAGCCGATGACGTTTGGCATGAAGTGGGCCGCGTGGGCGCAGGCGCTCAAGCGCGCTGAGGGCCGACTTGTTGCGACCCGCAAGTTCTCGTGCGCGTGGGGCGCGATCTCTGGTGCGGTTGGCTCGTATAGCAACATCGACCCGTTCGTTGAGAGCTACGTCTGCGAGAAGCTCGGTCTCACGCCGGACCCGGCATCCACGCAAGTGATAGCCCGCGACCGCCATGCGCACGTGCTCGCAGTGCTGGGTACGGTCGCCGCCACTGCCGAGTGGATCGCAACCGAGATTCGCGCGTTGCAGAAGAGTGACACTCTAGAGGTCGAAGAGCCGTTCATGAAGGGACAGAAGGGCTCCTCGGCAATGCCTCATAAGCGCAATCCCATCACCGCCGAGCGCGTCTGCGGGCTGGCGCGCGTGGTGAAGGCGAATGCACAGGTGGGCTTCGATAACGTGGCGCTGTGGCACGAGCGCGACATCTCGCACTCCTCGGCCGAGCGCGTCGTCATGGCCGACAGCTTCATCGGCACCGATTACCTCCTCGGCAAGCTTGAGTGGATACTCGACGGCCTCGTGGTCTATCCCGAGCGCATGAAGGCGAACCTGGAGATCTCCCGCGGACTCATCTACAGCAGCCGCGTGCTACTGGCGCTCGTTGATACAGGGATGCAGCGCGAGGACGCGTACGCGGTCGTTCAGCGCAACGCGATGAAGGTCTGGGACGATGTGCAGCAGGCGCGTGATGGCAAGACGTATCGCGAGTTGTTGGCCGAGGACCCCGAGTGCCCGCTGAGCGCCGAGCAGTTCGATGCGATCTTCGACCCGTGGGCGTTCCTTGAGCGTGCCGGTGTGGTCTTTGAGCGCGCCGCCGCGCTGGAGTTCAGCGACGACTAGAGCCCGAGAGCTGCCCGCTTCTCGTGGATGCGCGCTACATGATCCTCGAGGTGCTCGACTGCGTGCTCAACGATGTCCACGAGCGTCTGCAGCCCGTTTTCCGAGTGGATCGCGGTGCGGCTCCACGCCTCGGCAGGCAGGCGCTCGAGGTCAGCCGCCATCTGCTCGCGCTGGATCTCCAGCAGGCGGAGGTCGAGTTCCAGGTCGCGATCGTGGTAGCGCAGGGCGCCCACGTAGTCGACGGACTCAACGCCCATCAGCAGCGGTTTCTCGGTGGCGAGCGTGCGTTTGATGCGGTCGCACATGAACTGGTCGGAGTCGACGATGTGGCAGGCGACCTCCATCGAGCTCAGCTTGCCCTCGATTGGTCGCGCGCGGAGCGCCTCGGCAGTCATACCCGCGAGTGCCTCGCGCAGGATGCCCGGACCGTGCTTGTAGGCGACGACGAGTTCGACGGGGGAGAGTGTCTCGGACATGGGCGCTCCTTCAAAGTCGGAATGTCTTCGCGTCGATGATACCGTTACGCGGCCGGAAACTCCGCCGCCGCGATTCCTTCTGAGGGTTCAAGTGGTGCGGCGCCCGTCTCGGAAAGCACGACCGCTCCGACGATGACAGCGCAGGCTGCCAGCTGGAGCAGCGATAGCGACTCGCCGCGAACCAGCCAGCCGGACAAAAGCGCCACGGCGGGCACCAGGTTGATCGAGAGCGCGGCGCGGTTCGCCGGCATTTTCGTGACAGCCGTGTTGTAGAGGCCGAACGCGCCGAGGGACACGAACGTGCCGAGATAGACCACGCTTGCCCAGGCGATGGGAGTCGCGGCGACCCAGCCAGTCGTGCCGCCCGCTATCGCTCCCGGCAGGAAGAAGACCGCACCCGTCGCCGCCTGCAGTCCTGTCAGGAACCACGCGTTGTATCGTGCCGAGAGGTGCTTGATCGCGATCATCGCCCCGGCCGCGCTGATCATTGCGAGCAGCTCGAGCGCGTTGCCGAGGATCGGGTTGGGTGCTGACGCCTGCGAGTGTCCGCCCACCGAGAGCATGGCGACTCCGACGAGCGAAATCGCGATAGCCACCATGGATCGTGCGGAGAGGTGTTCGCGCAGAAAGAGCCACGCGCCCGCCGCTACCAGCAGCGGCACGATCGCCGAGATTACACCGGCGGCGCTCGACGTCGTGAGCTGGATGGCGTAGCCCTCGGCAAGGTAATAGATGCATGGCTGCAGGAGCACGACGAGTGCGAGCCAGCGAACATCGCCGCGGCGGTACTGCGGCTTTGGAACGAAGAACCACACCGGCGCGAACACGAGCGTGGCGATCACCATGCGCAGCCAGATGACTGTCATCGGCGGGAACGTGTCGAGCGCCGTCTTGGTGGCCGCGAAGCTTGTGCCCCAGAAGGTGACCGCGCTCAGGAGGCAGAGCAGGGGGATGACGCGGCTTGCGCGGGACGGTTGCACTAAGGGCTCCGGATCGGGTCGACGGACAGGTACCGGTGCGCGAATCGCACGAGGCATAGAGGACAGCTTAGGCGTGCATCGGGCGAAGCGCCAGCTACAACGCTGGTGTGTCGCGGACTGCCTCGGCGAGCATCGCTACTCCGGAGCGCATCTGCTCCTCGCCGGCGTGCGAGAAGTTAAGACGCATGTAGCCGAGAGAGGGCGCCGTCGCCGGGAAGAAGACCTCGCCGGGCATGAAGGCGACGCCTCGTTCGAGCATGGCCGGGAGCAGCGCGCGGGTGTCGATGGGCACGCGCAGCCGCAGCCAGAAGAAGAGGCCGCCGGGCGGGGTTGTCCACTCGGCAAGGTCGCCGAAGTGCTCGCGGAGTGCGGCTTCCATCGCATCGCGCTTGGCCGAGTAGGCGCTCCGCAGGTGCGCGAGGCGCTCTGGCAGCATTGGCGAGGTCAGGTGCCCGTGTGCGAGCCACTGGCCGAAGCGGTTGGTGTGCAGGTCCGTCGCCTGCTTCAGCCGCACGAGGTGCGGCATCAGGCCGGGCGACGCGATGAGGTAGCCCACGCGGATGCCCGGCATGAACGACTTCGAGAAGCTGCTCTGGTAGATCCACGACGCCCTGTTGATGTGTGCGCAGATAGGGGTGCGGTCCACCTCGTCGTAGACGAGCTCCCGGTACGGGTCGTCCTCGAAGATCGTCAGTCCGAGGTCGTCGGCCGCCGCGGCTACCGCGGTGCGCGTTTCGGCGGAGTAACAGGTGCCACTCGGGTTCTGGAAGGTAGGGATCACGTACGTCAGGCGCGCATCAGTGGCCGAAGCCGCTGTCCGCAGCGCGTCGGCGTCGATGCCGTCCTTGCCGAGCGAAACGCCATGACATACAGCGCCGAAGAGCTCAAAGGACTGTAGCGCCGCCAGATACGTGGGTGCCTCGGTGATGATCGGGGTGCCCGGGTCGATGAAGAGCTTCGAGACGAGGTCGATTCCCTGTTGCGAGCCGGAGACCACCAGTACCTGCGACGCGTCACACACGATGCCCATGCTTCTCGCATGCTCGGCGATCGCCTCGCGAAGCGCGGGCTCACCTTCGCTTTGCCCGTATTGCGCTGCCGAGGCGGGAATCCCGCTCCAGTCCGGCACGGGAAGTTCATCCGGCGCGGGCAGGCCGCCCGCGAACGAGATCATTCCCGGTCGCTGAGTAGCCGAGAGGATGTCGCGGACAAGCGAGGAGGTGAGCCGGTCGATGCGCTCCGAGAACATAGGAGCCCCCTTCTGGCGAGCTGGTCGTACCGCGCGGTAGAATGACAAGAGCGTTGACCTATAGTCGCGTCCGCGATTGGATATGTCAATATGATTGACCCATCACGCGAGCAGGAACTGAATGAAGCCCTTGAGCTGTTCTTCTTCGGCTATCGGGAGTTCACGGCATACCCTGATGCCGTCCTCGCAGAGCGTGGGCTGGGGCGCGTGCATCACCGCATTCTCTACTTCGTTGGTCGCAATCCTGGTGTCACCGTGGGTGAGTTGCTCTCCATCCTCGGCGTAAGCAAGCAGGCGCTGAATGCACCGCTTCGTCGTCTCATGGCCGAGAGGCTCGTCGAGAATGCAGTGGGCGAGAGCGACCGCCGCGCACGTCACCTGCGCCTGACGGCCGATGGCTCAGCGCTTGAGGCCCAGCTGAGCGGCTCGCAGCGCGAGCGCATGGCGGGCATCTTCGCCGCCGAGGGACCCGACCGCGAAGCCGCATGGCGGGCAGTCATGCGCGACGTGGCGGGTACGCAGGCGGGATGGGAGGCGTAGCGATGTGCGACAACGCGCGTGAGTGTACGGAGGCCGCACGGCATGGTTTCGGAACACCACCTGATGCCAGCGGACAGACAGCTGGCCGTCGCGAGATCCGTCGATTGCGAGAGGACGAAAGCGGCGTTCTACTCGATATCATCAACGAGGCTGCCGAGGCGTACCGAGGAGTGATCCCCGGCGATCGCTGGCACGACCCGTACATGTCCGAGGAGTACCTGGCGGGCGAGCTTCAAGCCGGCGTGCGCTTCTGGGGTTACGAGGTCGACGGCGAGCTTCTCGGCGTCATGGGCATTCAGGATGTGGCCGACGTGACGCTGATTCGCCACGCTTACGTGCGCACGGCCGCGCAGCGCGGGGGCATCGGTGGCAGGCTGCTTCGGCGCCTGCTTGCCGAAGTGGATCGGCCGGTCCTAATCGGCACATGGTTGGATGCACACTGGGCGATCGCGTTCTACGAGCGCAACGGCTTTGAGGCGACGGGCCGAGAAGAGACCGAGCGGCTCCTGCGCACCTACTGGGAAATCCCGGCGCGTCAGGTGGAGACATCCGTGGTGCTCAAGCAGGTGGCTGGCTAGCGTTTGCGGCCCGGCGGATCCGTCAGGATGGGCACGTCGCCGGTTCTAATCGGACCTTCGTACAGGTTCTCGCCGAAGTGCTCGAATGCTGGCAGGCTCACGCGGCCATCGACCCTGTTCGCGATGCGCTCAAGCAGCCCGGCGGTGGAGAGCCTGGTGTCGCTCGCAAGCACCACGAAGTTGTTCCCTTTCGCGTCTACGCCCTCATCGGCGTTGAAGACCCACACCCGTCGGAAGGTGTTACGTAGCGTCCTATGCAGGCTGCGAAACGCCTTGGAGTGATCGCCGAGAACCGAGCCGATCACGTTGTATGTGACCACGCCGCCCTCGGCCAGACGCGCTCGCACCGCCCACAGGAACTCTTCGGTGGTGAGCGGCAGGGGAATGCGGTCATCGTCGAACGCGTCGACGACCACGATGTCGTAGATGTCGGGCGCGGTCTCGATGTGATGCCGGCCGTCGTCGACGATAACACGGATGCGCGGATCCTCTGGCAGCGCGAAGTACTCGCGCGCAATCTCGACCACATCGGGATCGAGCTCTACGGCGTCGATATGCATCTGCGGGTAGTCGCGCCACATGCGCTTCACGGCCGTGCCGCCGCCGAGGCCGATCACGAGCGTTCGCTCGGCCTCTGGACGGATCGCGAGCCCGATGTGGAAGAACGCCGGGTACTCGAAGTCGGTCTCATACGGGTTGTCGAGATACATCGACGACTGGCGGGTCCGCTCAAATTGCAGGATACGCCGCTGCCCGATGTCTACCACGCGAATCGTGTGATATGCCGAGACACGCGAGTGCGTGACGACCTCGTGGGTCATCGACTCGGGCAGATTGCTGTCGGTGTCGTTTGGCATAGCGACAGCATTGCACGAGTTACACCGGTGGCGCGACTCGGCCTACGCGGTCATAATCGCCAGGTCACTGAACCGAGATAGGAGATGCATATGACTCGCGCAGCAGCCCGCCACATCCTCGTATCCACCGAGGAGAAGGCCAACGACCTCAAGCAGCAGATCGCAGACGGCGCCGACTTCGCCGAGATCGCCCGCACACACTCGTCGTGCCCGTCGGGTGCCGATGGTGGCGACCTGGGCGTGTTCTCGCCCGGCCAGATGGTCAAGGAGTTCAACGACGTGTGCTTCAACGAGGCCGTTGGCGTTGTCCACGGGCCCGTGAAGACGCAGTTTGGCTATCACCTTATCGAGGTCACCAAGCGCGACGTCTAGGCTCGGAAATCGTTTCGCGTAGCTCCGCTACTGCACGTTGTCTGCGTAGCGGAGCTGCGCCTACTCACCATCCGAACCCGTTGCCGGGATCAGGTAGCTGTCAACCAGCGTGCCTGTCACATCGTAGAACTCGAATGTCATCGCCGTGTCGCTGACCGTCACCTTCTGAGCGCCCCAGTCGGCGTTGTAGCGAACGGCGCTGCCCGGCACCGGAGTCTTGAAGTCGTAGCGAGCTGCACCCCCAAGCCCGTTGACCATGTAGGGGATGCCGTCGCGCATGATGCGCTCATATGTGTGCGCGTGACCTGAGATGAACGCGTCGGTTCCCCATTCTGCGAACGGCCACTGCATGTAGTCGGTAGAGCCGTGTTTGGCATCTGAGGAGTACGGCGGGTGATGATCGTAGACGATGTTCCAGGTTGAAGTGGACGCTGCGAGCTGCGCCTTCAGCCATTGCGCCTGCGCTGAGGTGCTCCCAGTTCCGTCCGGCTCTTTGGTGTTGGAGTTCAGCACGAAGAAGTGGATAGGTCCTTGTATGAAGTCGTAGTAGCGCTCGTTGCCGGACGTGCTGGTGAAGTCCTTGCCAGGCAGATCGAAGTACGTCAGGTACGTCTCGGGCGAGGGCGTTGCATCTGAGTAGTCGTGGTTTCCCATCGCAGGAAAGAACGCGTTGATCGGTGCCGAGCCAGTGGGAAATCGGGTTCCGGTGGTTGATATGTCCTTCAGCCACCTGCCGTAATACGCACCGGTTGACTCGTCATATCTTCCTGTACCCGTCCCACCTGCGGGTTTGTAGTAGTCGTCGCCGGTAGTAATCACAAAGGCTGGATCCCACGAATCCACGAGGTCGGCAACGGCGCCCTCGTTTGCGTCGTCCATGCCGTAGTCACCAATCACAGCGAAGACGAGTTCGGCAGGTGCTTCGGGCGTGGTCGTCGCGACGGGAGCAGCGGTCGTGACCGCAGGTGTTGCAGCTTGCGGTGGGCGCGCAGAGCAGCCAGGAACCAACAGTGAGCCGGCGAGCAGGCTCGTCAGTAGGAGCGGGAGTCTCCAGCGGCGCATACAACTCTCCCTTCAGCAGATGGAGCAGTGGGGTCACACGTGATTCTCGGTGGTAGTCCTACCCGATCTTCGGCCAGCCGGTCACGACTGCGGCGAGAATTGCAGCATCGAGTACCGGCCCCACGGCCAGCCACGGGTGCCAGAAGACGAGGCACATCACGAGCGAGAGTACGGCGCCGATGGTCGCGGGGAGCCGCCAGATTTGCGAGAGCACCGGGACGCCGAACATACCGAGGGCCGAGAGCGTGAACGACACGACGATGAGCGTCACAAGCACGACGGCCAGCGGACCGAGGACCTTCTCGGGTATCAGCGGCATCAGCTGCGAGCTCGACGTCACGAACGGGTAGCTCGGATCAGCCGGTTTGGGGGCGACCCAGCCCACGTGGATCAAGCCGTGCAGAAACAAGAAAACCCCGAACGCCATGGTCGCCACGTGATCCCCTCCCGCTGCCAGACGCGCACTCTGTGAGTATGCTCCTGCAGGCCGTCCCGCTCCAAGTATTTGGGATGCTCGTGAATCTGTACTTGTGTTAAGGTCGATTACAAGCGAAGGGCAAAGAGGGGTTCATACGAACACCAGCTCCCTCGCCGTACTAGGCAAGGGGGAGCGGTGGCTGAGAAGCCTTCTCAAGACAGCGGGTTCGTCACCCGGGGATCCGACAGCAGCAGAGATGCTCACCGCGGTCCAACGCGCCGTCAGGTCGTAATCGGTGGGGGTGTCGTATTAGGTGCTGCTGCGCTTGCTGGCGTACCGTTCCTGGGCGGCTTGCTCACTTCACTCACGCGAGTCTTCCAGCCTGCGGTCGGCGTTGTCGCGCCTCCGTCGGCTAGGTACCCTGATCTTCTGGGTCAGCTTGAGTCCGGTGTTCGCGCCGGTCTGGCGGTCGGTGGGCAGGTCGACGCTCCCGTATTCTCGCGGCTCGCCGCCAACTCAGCGCCCAGCAGCGCTGCCGCCATGGCTCGCGACCTCATAGAGCGCGAGAAGGTCGACATCGTGCTCGTCTATGCAAATCCCACGCGCACCGATCTTCTCGGCGCGCTTTCTGCCGAGACCGGCGTTCCCGTGGTCGTCGTAGATCCAGGCGCACATATCGTGACTTCCGCCGATACTGAGCCACGAGTGCTCTCACACTCGCTCGGCCACTGGCAGAGCGCTTGGTCGCTCGGCTCGTGGTCCGCAGATGCGGTCGGTCCGCGTGCGTACATCATCTCCTCGCTCTACGAGAGCGGTTTCGACACGTGTGGTGCATTTGAGCACGGGCTCGCTCAGGCGGGTGGCTCGGTCATCGGTACCTCAGTGACCCACGTGCAGCCTGGCGACGTTGCGAGCGCCGTTCACGCAGCAGTAGTATCCGGCGCTGACTCGATCTTTGCGGCATGCAGCGGCACAGAAGCCGACGAGATCTTGCGCGCGATCGCGGCCGACAAGAGCGCGGCGCGTATCCCACTGCTTATCCCGGGTCTCTCGGCAGACAGGCTCGTTTCGGCGCCCGGACTTTCCGCCTTCACGGCTCTCACGTGGCCTGCCGCCAAGAAGAGCGCATTCGCGATGCTTGGTGAAGATGTTGGCGCACTTGTCGCGGCCGCTGTTGAAGGGGGCCGCAAGGCGCTTCCCTCGGGTATGACAGAGTTCACCGGTGCGCGAGGCGACATCACGCTTGATCTAGCCAGCGGCCGCACCGACATCGCTGTGGGTATCCACTCAGCGGTCGCCAGTGGTGGATTCGTCGCATTCGAGCCGCTGAGCGTTGCGATGAACACCTCTCAGGCCTCGGCCTTCGCCGACGACATCGTGCCGGAGGTTCGTTCCGGCTGGCTCGACGTCTATGGCAGTGCTCTATGAACGGACTGAGTCTTCGACCGACTACCGAAGCCGACCTCGAGTTCATGCATACGGTGTATGCCAGTGGCCGAGCCGAGGAGCTTGCGCCGGTGCCGTGGACTCCCGAACAGAAGACCGAGTTCCTTCGCCAGCAATCCGAGGCACAGCTCGCGTATTACACCGAGCATTACCCGCACGCCGAGCACTCCATCGTCGTGCTCGATGGCGTGGACATCGGTCGCCTGCTAGTTGAGCATCGCGATGAGGATCTGCGGCTCATGGACATGGGGCTGCTGCCCGGGTATCGCGGACGTGGTGTCGGCACTGAACTCGTCAACTCCGTGGTAGAGCGTGCCGAGACCATCGGCCTGCCAGTCGTCCTGCACGTCGAGTCTTTCAATCCTGCGAAGCGCCTGTATGAGCGTCTCGGCTTCATCGATGACGGTGAAGTGGGCGCCTATCGCCGGATGTTCCTGCCATGTGCGGTGATGGCATGAGTGTCTATCCCACATGCGATGAGTTCGCCGAGCAGCTTGGCACCCGATGCTCGGCTACGTTCGGCGGGGAATCGGTTGAGCTTGAGCTGGTGGCGGCGATCGAGGGCACCCGCTCGGGAGGGTACAGCAGCTACTCGGTGGAGCTGGTGGGTTCGGGCGCTCCGCTGCCGCAGGCCACATATACGTTCGCGCACGAGGTTCTCGGCACGCACGAGATCTTCCTCGTCCCCATCGCATCCGATGGTGATGTCACGCGCTACCAGGCTGTGTTCAATGTGACCAAGGAGAGTGAGGGCTAGATGGCGCAGCCCTACGTTGGAGAGATACGCATGTTCGCAGGCAACTTTGAGCCTTCGGGTTGGATCTTCTGCCGCGGCCAGATAATGCTTATCAGCGAGAACGAGACGCTGTTCAGCCTGATCGGGACGACGTACGGCGGTGACGGTCAGAGCACGTTCGCACTGCCCGACCTCCAGGGTCGTCTGCCGATTCACCAGGGCAACGGTTTCGGGTTTGCCGAGACCGGCGGCGCCGAGATGGTCATGCTCACCACGAATCAGATGCCGATTCACCAACATGTACCGGCCGCGGATTCACGCTCCGGGACGAGCGCCGACCCGGTCGGGCACGTGTGGGCGAACTCTGCCGGCGCCGCAGGATACTCCTCGGACACGACCGGCCCGGCGATGGCTGCGGAGGCCGTGAAGCCCGCCGGCGGGACGCGGTCACACTCCAACGTGCAGCCGTACTTGTGCGTGAGCTTCATCATCTCGCTTTTCGGCGTCTACCCGAGTCAGACATAGGAGGCGTATCCGGTGACCGAGCCCTTCCTCAGTGAGATACGCATTATGTCCTTCAACTTCGCGCCGAGAGGGTGGGCGTTTTGCAACGGACAGATACTGCCCATCAACCAGAACCAGGCGCTCTACTCGCTTCTGGGAACCACCTACGGCGGCGACGGCAGGGTGAACTTCGCCCTCCCGAACCTGCAGGGCAGTACTCCAATCCACATGGGCTCGGGACACACGCTTGGTGAACGCAGCGGTGAACAGGCGCACACGCTCTCGGCTGCCGAGGTCGACCACGCACATGACGCCACTGTGAGTACGAGCGGAGCCGACCGGGCCGAACCCACCGACAGCGTTTGGGCGGTCGCGAGCGCAGCAGTCTACGGCGACTCGGCCAATTCCGCGATGGCGAGCGGGCTTGTGGGGACCGTGGGCGGGAGTCAAGCACACCTCAACATGCAGCCGTTTCTAACACTCAACTTCTCGATAGCCCTGCAGGGCATCTTTCCGAGTCAATACTAAGGAGGCGCGAAACGATGGCGGATCCGTTCGTGGCCGAGATACGCATATTCCCGTTCAACTTCGCACCGAGGGGTTGGGCGGCGTGCAACGGCCAGATCTTGCCGATATCACAGAACATCGCGCTGTTCTCGCTTGTGGGGACCACCTACGGCGGCGACGGCAAGTCAAACTTCGCACTGCCGAACCTGCAGGGACGCGCCCCCATGCAGCCCGGCCAGGGTCCGGGGCTCTCACTGCGTGATCTTGGTGAGCGCGGTGGGTCGGAGACGGTGACGATCACGGAGTTAGAAGTCCCGGCGCACTCGCACACGTTGGCATCGGGCGGGGAATCGGACAGCGCGTCACCGGTCAACACCGCATGGACGGCTGCGACGGCGACGCCCGATCAGCCTCTGTACGGCGGTGCTGCCGCTGCCCCCGGGGTCATAGCGGATGCGTTTTCGTCCAATGGGGCGCAGGCCCATAACAACATGCAGCCATATCTGACCGTGAACTTCTGCATTGCGATGCAAGGAGTCTACCCTCCGCGGTCGTAGTCGCCCGGACACAGATGGGAAGGACCAAACGTGCGAGTACGTGACATCATTCAGAGGAAGACAAGCGGCCTACGCGGCCCCGCACCTCTGTGCGTGTTCGCACTCGTGCTTGCGCTGGCACTGCCGGGTACGGCTTTTGCCGATCAGATCATCGTGAAAACGCTAGTCGACGTGGTGGACGGCGACACCAGCAACCTGCCCGCGCTCAGGCTCGCTCCTGGAGCGGACAATCTGGTCAGTCTTCGCGAAGCGGTGCTCGCGTCTGCCGGCGAAGTGTCTTCTACTGACATCATCCTCACGACCGGGACGTACGTGCTTGAGAACGGTTCGCTCGACGTAGCGGCCAGCGTTCGTATCTTTGGCGCTGGCTCGACGATCACCCCGAAGGTTCCTTCGGCCACGCGCATCTTCGATATCGATCCTGCACTGCTCGGCGGAGTGTCGTTCCAGTTGTTCAATGCGTCTCTTTCGCGGGGCTGGGTCCAGGGTGATGTGGGTGGCGGAGCGCTTCGCGCCGGCGGCACCACCGACACGGCGCCGCCCACCACAATCGCGCTCATCGGTTGTTCCCTCATCGGCAACCACTCGGTGGCCGCCACGACGACCGCATGTTCAGGTGGGGCTCTTAGCATCGGGCGGAACGTAAACGTAACGCTGCGCGACTGCACCTTCTTGGGCAATCACGCGGAGGGGGTAGGCGGAGCGCTGTTTGTGGCCGACTCCGGTTTTGGCAGCCTGACTGTTGGCGGCTGCACCTTCGATTCAAACATCTCCGACGGCCGGTCCGCTTCGGCCGGTCAGGGCGGCGCGGTCTACGCGCGTGTCGCCGATGGGCGCGGCAGCTCTGTCGCGACATCGACGTTCACGAACAACGTGGCCACCAGCTATGGCACTGCCGGACTCGACCGTGGCGGCGCCCTCTTCATCGGTGGAGACATCACAATTTGGAACTGCCGAATCTCGCACAATACGGCCGACGAGGCTCCGGGCGCGTTCGGATTCCTTCGCACACCCAACGCCGAGTACAACTGGTGGGGGACGAACAGCAGTCCCACGACTTCGGCACCTGTCGCGGTTGCGGGTGGCATCGACGCCGATCCATGGCTGCGGCTAACGGTAACCGCAGGTGCGACGCTTCTCACAACGGGTGACGCGACGTCGGTGTCTGCGCAGGTGCTGAGCGCTGGTCACATGCCACCCAATGATGGGACGCTGGTCACGTTTGCGGCGACGCCGGTCGGTTCTGCGTCTCCGACTGCTGTTTCACTGGCGTCGGGCCGAGCGGGCAGTGTTTTCTTCGCCGGGCAGGTAGCGGGTCTCTCCGTGATCTCCGCCACCTACGATGGCGTTGTCGCGACGGTCGGCGTAGGGATAGCAAGCCCGCCGGCGATCATGGCGGCCAGTGAAGCCACGTTCACGGTCGGGACGACGAGCAGCGAGGGCATCTCCGCGGAGGGCTATCCGGCTCCGACTCTATCGCTGCAGGGCGCCCTGCCAAGCGGGCTGTCATTCGCCTTCCAGGGATCGACGGGTGCCACGAGCAGCGCAGGTGCCATCGTCGGCAAGCCGGCCGCTGGCACGGGCGGTCGCTACGCAGTCAGCATTGTCGCCACCAACGGCGTGGTGCCGGACGCTTCGGCTCCGATGACCATCACCGTGCTTGAAGCGCCGGAGTTCCTCTCGGCCGCCTCTACTACGTTCACGGTTGGTACAGTCGAGACATTCGACATATCCAGCAGCGCGTTCCCGACAGCAACGATAACTGCGCTCGATGCGTTGCCTGCCGGGCTCACGCTTGTTGATGACGGTGACGGGACTGCGCGGGTTGCAGGGACGCCGGCCGTCGGTTCGGGCGGTGCCTACTCGGTGCGATTGCGAGCTGACAACGGTGTCACGGCGCCTGCAAGCCAGGTCCTCGCCATCGTGGTCGCGGAGCCACTCGGGTTCAGCTCGGGCAACTCGGTCGGGTTTGTCGAGGGCGTGAGCGAGGGCTTTGAGATTGCGGTGAGCGGCTATCCTGTGCCGAGCGTGAGCATCGCCGGTGCGCTGCCATCCGGAGTGACCTTCACCGATCGCGGCGACGGATCCGCGGAGATCACGGGTACGGCTTCGGTAGGGTCTGCGGGGACGTATTCCGTCACGCTCACGGCCGAAAACGACATCGAATCGGTCGGCCAGGCCTTCGTTCTGACCGTCGACGGACCGCCGACAGCTATCGACAATGTGGGATCGTGTCCCGAGGACGACAAGGCGATCATCGACGTGCTCGCTGGTGCTTCGGACCCCAACGGCGACCCACTCGCCGCAGAGCTGGTGAGCCCGCCATCGAACGGCGCCGTGACGATCTCGTCGTCCGGTACCGCGACGTACACGCCTGACGCTGACTTCAACGGCACCGATACCTTCACGTATCGAGTTTCCGGTACCGGCTCGTTCTCCACGCTCTACTCGGCACCTGCCACAGTCACCATCACCGTTGACGCCGTCAACGACGCGCCGAGCTTCACGTCAGGCGCCGACGTCACGGTCGACGAAGACTCCGGCGCGTATTCGGCCGCCTGGGCGAGCGCGATCAGCGCCGGTCCGGCCGACGAGAGCGCGCAGGCCC
>PHEU01000024.1 GCA_002841295.1 Actinobacteria bacterium HGW-Actinobacteria-6 | reverse complement strand
CGACAAGGCTGCGGCCGTTGAGGCTGCCAACAAGGCGAGCAAGGCGCTCGACGTGGCTGCCAGCAAGGGCATCATCCACAAGAACCAGGCCGCCAACCGTAAGTCTGGCGTGCTCAAGAAGGCCGGCAAGCTCGAGGGCTAGGCCGACCGGGTGACGGTGTGACCGGAACGGTCACACACGGACACCAACCAGCGTTCGAACACGAGCCGGGGATCTCCCTGGCTCGTTTTCATTTTCGCTTCAAATTCAGCAGCACCCCTCAGTGCCGCCACGAGTTCTACCTCGCGGAAACGCTCGGCCTGGCGCGCCAGGTTTCGGTACTGCCAGTCTGCGAGCTTCACGGCACGTGCGACCTCGTTCGGGCTCATGCCTCGTTCTCGGAGCGCGACGATGCCGATGAGCGATCGAAGATGCCGGAGCGTCATGGCATGGATGCCAGCAAGCGCGTCTCCATTGTCGAGCAGGTCGCCAAGCAACCCGAGTGAGGATGCTGCATCACGACGACCGAGAGCATCAAGGAACTCAAAGATCGACGTGGGCGCCGTCTCGACCACGACCTCTTCCACATCCGAGCGCTCGAGCTGCTGCTTCTCCCCCACATATGCGATGACCTTGTCGGCCTCGCTCTCAAGGCGCCGCAAGTCCTTGCCGACGGCACGCACCAACGCCTCGGCGCCGTCACGCGTGATCGTCCTGCCCTTGGCGATGAAGAGCTTGACCACCCAGCTCGGAAGCTCCGACTTCTTGGGCGCTGCATATTCCGAGACGCCTCCGAGTGCGTCGACGGCCTTATAGATGCGCGTGTTCTTCGCAATCGAGCTGGCAGCGAGTACGAGCGTGGCCGCAGGTGACGGATCCTTCGCGTACTGCGCCAGCAGCCCGAGCTCCTCGGCTGTCATCTTGTCGGCGTCACGCACGATCACCAGGCGCCGCGGCGAGAGGAACGGCAACGTGTTTGCCGAGGCGATGATGTCGTCGGCCTTCGCGTTCGTTCCACTGAAGGTATCGAAGTCGAAGTCGGGGTTGCCCTCCGCTTCGACCATGTCACGAAGACGGCGGAGGGCGCGCTCGATGAGCAACTCTTCCTTGCCGAAGATCAAATAGACCGGCAACAGTGCTGCCAGGTTGGACGCAGCCATCGTGCTCCTTTAAGAAGAACGGTAACCCGGAAGCCCAACAAGGGCAGGCGGTGTTTGACGCGCCTATTGTCGCACACGCGCGCCTCGCTCCTCCACGCTTGGCGGGGATGATCCGGTACCCATGAGCCGTCACTTCAACCGTGATATCACCGGATTCATCCGTGCGCCAGATGCGCACGCCAGCACCGCGCAACCTGCTCACGGTCTCGGGCGACGGATGACCGAAGTCGTTCCCTGCACCAACGCTCACAACAGCGTCCGTGGGGCGCCACGCTTCGAGCGCCTCCTGCGTGAGTCCGTTCTTGCTCCCGTGATGTGGCACCTTGAGCACGCTCACCGGCGATAATCCCACACTCTGGGCGATGCCGGACTGCGCCGCCTCCTCGGCATCACCGGTGAGCACACACGAGAACAAGCCGCATCGCACCTCGAGGACCACGCTCGTATCATTCGTCTTGAGATCGTCAGGGGCGTCCTCGGCGGGCCACAAAACTCGTACCTCGGCACGCCCGATCTGCCAGGTGTCACCCGTGTGTAGAAGATGCGTCCGCACCTTCGCGCGAGGGATCAACCGCGGAATCGCGGCTCGCACGGCGCTGAACCCGCCACCGCCCGTCGTCACCGGAAGTCCCACCCAGCCAACGCGCACCACACCGCTCAACCCGGCGAATCCTCCGATGTGGTCATCGTGGTCGTGCGTGAGTACGACAGCGTCCACCGAGCGCACACTGGTACGTGCGAGCGCCTGCCGCAACGAGCCCGCGTCTGTGCCAGTATCAACCAGCATCGCATCCGAACCATCACGCACCAGGATCGCATCACCCTGCCCGACATCAAGAACGGTGATCTCCAGGCGCGACGGACCTCTCGGACCCACTCCTACGAGGAGAGATGCAACCAGCACAGCTGCAATCGCCAGGCGTGCGAGAGCCGCCGAGGCTGGACCCGGCCAGCGCGCCCAGAGCGCAGCGAGTACACCGAGTCCGAGAGCGACCCCGAGCGCACCTGGCGCACCGACGCTCACTGCCGCACCTGGCAGCGCCGCCAACACCGAAGCAGACCAGGTCACAAGCGCAAGGATGCCACCGGCAAGCCGGATGACAAGTTGGCCCGCAGCCGGCCACAGACTGTCGAGCACCGCACCGCCAAGCCCCACACAAATGGCGATTTCGGCGGGCGGGACCACGACGAGGTTTGCGACCGGCGCGGCCAGTGAGAGCATCCCAAACGTTCCAACAACAATCGGCAGCGTACATACCTGTGCTACGAGCGTTGCACCTATGAGGGAGGTCGTCTTCGGCATGGCGCCTCCAAATGCGGTCGCTACCCACTCGATTCCGAGGTCGCCAAATATGAGCAGTCCTGCGACCGCCGTGATTGAAAGCGCGAGACCGACATCAAAGACGCACCAAGGCGACAGCGCGATCATTACGACCGTCGCAACACACAGTGCCGCGGTGCCGTCCCTTCGAACGCCGAGGCACTCACCGACCGCCCCACATGCGAGCATGATCGCCGAGCGCACAGCGGAAAGCGCCATGCCGGCCAACACCGTGTATCCACCGGCCACGATCACCACCGCGGCCAGCACGCTGCGCCTTGAAGCCCGCAACCTGGTGCCAAGGACCAACACCACTCCACAGACAACCGCGAGATGCGAGCCCGATACAGCCACTACATGAGACAGTCCCAGGACCCGAAAGTCCTCGTCGACCGCGCTACCAGCAAGCGCTCGCCTGTCACCGAGCACCATGCCCTGCAGCAGCGCACCGGGCTCCCCGCGCACGACCCGCAGGCGCGTCACTGCCCGCGCACGCCACTTGAGCAGCTGACCCACGATCCCGTCCGGCCATCCTTGCACCTTGAACGCCCACGGACTCGCGGTCCCATGCTCGCCGCTTCTGGCAGCCCGCCTCCCCGACTCGTCGTGCTCCCGCACCTTCGCTATCGCCGAGAAGCGCACCAGCTGCCCGTACTCGGGCACATCGCTCCCCTCGCTTAGCCACACGGAAAGAGCAGCACCTCGAAACGGCCCCTCGATCACACGCACGCGTATGCCGGGCCCGAACACACCCTCGCGCGGATCAGCCGTGACGACGCCCACCCACTCGCGTGCGCCCGCGTCAGCGAGCCCCTCGGCACGCGTCCGCCACGCGACACCTTGCATGAGCGACAGGCTCACTCCGAGCACTGCACCCGTCACGCTCAGGATCACCGCGGTGGCCACAGGGTCGAATCGCCCTGATCGAAGGCGCCGCACGATCGCAGTAACCAGCACCCCCAAGGGCACGAGCAGCATCACCGCCACGCGCCCGGCCACGTTCTCGCCGCCTGCACTACGCCACGCGATATCCTCGCCGAGGACCGCCCCAGCCCACACCGCCACCGTGATCCAAGCCACGGGTGGCAGCGTCGGACGCTCGCTTCGCTTCGGCTCGAGTCTCAGCCGCTTCTCGGTCATGAGCTACCCGACGGTCACAAGGTCTTTGAGCGAGTCGAACTTCTTCTCGCCGATGCCCGAGACACGCATCAAGTCCTCGATCTTCTTGAACGGGCCGTTCGCCTCCCTGTCCGCGATGATCTTCTGCGCGGTAGATGGCCCGACGCCGGGAAGCGAGTCCAACTCAGCTGCTGTGGCGCGGTTGAGGTTGACCTTGCCCGATGCCGTAGCTCCCCCGGCCCCCGCGACTGCAGCCGGCGTGTCGCCGCCCTGAATCCCCGCTTCGAGTTCGGCTTTCGTGAGTACGCGTATCTGTTCGCCGTCGGCAACGACGCGTGCGAGGTTCAGACCCTCCTCGGCGGCATTGCCCGTCGCACCGCCCGCGGCTGCCACAGCGTCGCTCACACGGCTTCCTGAGGGCAGCGAATAGACTCCCGGACTCGTCACGGCGCCGACGACATGCACGACGACTTCAGCGACAGGCGCGACGCTCTCCTCGGCGCTCGCGCTGCTCTCGGTCACGACATCTCCCGAGATCCAACCGGAGTCGGTCGCGACCTCAACGCCACCCGGGGCAGGCCAGAACCTCCACGCCGCGAAGGCCACGACAGCGAGTACCACCGCCGCGAGCGCCACGACGGCGCGATCGCTGAGGCCACCAAGACCTGCACGCGCTAGCAGCTCTCTGAATCGATCTGGTATCTCCACCAAAACGGACACCCCCTATCCTCCGGGACTGAGGGGGTGTCCGCACAGATCACATTACTCGGCGAGTCTGACCCACCGGTTGCCGATTCCTAACCAGAACCTTGCTTCCAGTCAAGATACGCGGCGTTCTTGTTGGCGGGGCAGTCATTGCCACAACCGGCGCATGCCGTCTTCCAGTAGGCATAGCCTACGCCGGACATGCACGCGAGCCACACTATCGCCGCAAGAGGAGCGAAGAGCCACGCGGCTACGACTCCGATGGCAACCGATAGAAGTAGCGGCACGCCGGCGGCCGCTGAGCGTATATCCGAGAATTCCCGGCTGCGCTCACCGATCATCCGGACCGGACGCCACCTCGCGAAGAACTCCGGGCTGCGCACATTGAACACACAGCACATGTTCGAGCACCGGCTGCATGCGTACCACCAATGAAATGCGATTGCGTTGCCGAGCGCGGCAAGATAGAACGCAAAGAGCAGTGAGTTGCCGAAGTACGCCAGGACTGCCAGCACGATCAAACCTGCCAACAGCGCCCAGCCGATCAGCTTCCTCATGACGCCGCCCTAGCCGACGACGATGCTGATGAGCTTGCCAGGCACGACCACTACCTTACGAACCGTCTTGCCGGTCGTATGCTCCACGACCTTCTCAAGCGCAAGCGCCGCGGCCTGGACGTCATCCGTCGGCGCATCGGCAGCAACAGTGAGGTGAGCGCGCACTTTCCCGTTCACCTGAACCGCATACTCGATCTCATCGGAGACAGCCGCCGAGGGATCCCACGCGGGCCACGACTCAAGGTGTACGGAAGTCTCGTGGCCAAGAATCTCGCGCCACAACTCCTCGGCCATATGCGGCACGTACGGCGAAAGCAGAAGCGTGAGCGTCTCGGCGACATCGCGCTCAAGCACCACGTCGCGCGTACCAGCGGGCATCGCCCGGCGATAGTCGTAGGCGGCGTTGACGAGTTCCATCATCGCGGAGAGCGCGGTGTTGAACTGGAAGCGCTCGATATCGTCGGACACCTTGCCGACCACGCGGTGACGCTCACTGCGCAGCGACTTGCTAGCGGAATCGCCCGCGGCGGCCGCGCCAGATACACCGGCTGCGGCCTCCTCGGCCACCTCAGCGATGTAGCGCCACGCCCTGCCGAGGAAGCGCCACATGCCGTCGAGGCCGTCGTTGTTCCACTCGAGGTCCTTGTCCGGCGGCGCCATGAACAAGATATACGCGCGCAGTGTGTCCGCGCCGTACTTGGCGATGATCTCCTCGGGTGCGACGACATTGCCGCGCGACTTGCTCATCGTGGCGCCGTCGAGCTTCACCATGCCCTGCGTGAGTAGGTTGGTGAACGGCTCGGCAAAGCTCACAAGGCCCATATCGCGGTAGACCTTCGTGAAGAAGCGCGAGTAGAGCAGGTGCAGGATCGCATGCTCGATGCCGCCGATGTACTGGTCGACGGGCATCCAGTAATCCGTCTTGGTCGGATCCCAAATGGCGTCGTCATTGCGGGCGTCGCAGTAGCGCAGGTAATACCAGCTGGAACACGTGAACGTGTCCATCGTGTCGGTCTCTCGCCGAGCAGCACCGCCGCACGTGGGGCACGTGGTCTCATAGAACTCGGGGTGATCTGCAAGGGTCTCGCCCTTGGTGACGTCAACGTCCATCGGAAGCATCACGGGGAGCTGATCCTCGGGCACAGGCACGAGGCCGCACGCCGGGCAATGGACAGCCGGAATCGGGTTGCCCCAGTAGCGCTGTCGGCTGATGAGCCAGTCGCGCAGTCGGAAGTTGATGTTGAAGCGACCCTGGCCGCGCTCGGCAAGCCACTCGGTGACTGCCTTCATGCCCTCGCTCGCCTTGCCGCCGCGCATGCCGGTGAACTCGCCCGACTGCACCATGACGCCGTCGCCCGCGAACGCGATATCCCACGGGACGTCAGCCAACACGCGCTCACGCACACCCGAAAGCTGTCCGAAGAGCTCGTCGTCCTCGGCCACGACCACCGGCGGAATCGGCAGGTCATACTTGCGTGCGAAGTCGAAGTCGCGCTGGTCGCCGCTCGGGACGGCCATGACCGCACCGGTGCCGTACTCCATGAGCACGTAGTCGCTCACCCAGACCGGCACCTTCTCGCCATTGACCGGATTCACCACGTAGCGGCCGGTGAATGCGCCGGCTCGCTCTTTGTCAGCCGAGGAACGGTCGATCGCGGATTCCATCTCGGCGGATTTCACGACATCCATCACGGCGGCCTCATATTGCGTGCCGACGACGAACTGCTTCACCAAGGGATGCTCCGGTGCGAGCAGGAAGAAGCTGCAACCGAAGAGCGTGTCGGGACGAGTGGTGAACACCGTGATCGTCTCATCGCACGGCTCGCCGGACTCGTCGCACAACGCGAAGTCCACCTCGGCACCTTCACTGCGACCGATCCAGTTCGCCTGCATGGCCTTCACGCGATCAGGCCAGCCGGGAAGCTCGTCGAGGTCGTCGAGGAGTTCCTGAGCGTAGTCGGTGATCTTCAGGAACCACTGCTCCAGTTCGCGCTTCGTGACGACGCTCTTGCAGCGCCAGCACGTTCCGTCGCCGAGCACCTGCTCGTTTGCGAGCACGGTCTTGCACGAGGGGCACCAGTTGACCGGCGAGCTCTTGCGTTCGACCAAGCCGCGCTCCCAGAACTTAAGGAAGCTCCACTGGCCCCAGCGGTAGTAGTCGGGATCGCACGTCTTCACGGTTCGGTCCCAGTCGTAGCTGAAGCCCATCCGCTTGAAGCTCGCGGCTTGCTTCTCGATGTTTGCATACGTCCACTTGCCGGGATGCGAGTTGCTCTTGATCGCTGCATTCTCGGCAGGCAGGCCGAAAGCGTCCCAACCGATCGGATGCAGCACACTCATGCCGCGCATGGTGAAGTAGCGGGCTACGACGTCGCCGATGGAGTAGTTGCGGACGTGCCCCATGTGGATGTCGCCAGAGGGGTACGGAAACATCTCAAGCACGTATTTCTTGGGCTTGTCGACGTCTTCCGTGACCGAGTAGATCCCGGTCGCTTCCCAATCGGCTTGCCACTTCTCTTCGATCGCGTGCGGGTCGTAGCTGCGGGGCACAAGAACCTCCGGGAGAGTTCGGGTTCAGACAGGTCTACAGGATAGCCGAGACCTGTCGCCCACGCGACCCGCAAGCACGTGACCGAGTGCTAGTGGCATCCGTCGTTGCAGTTATGAACGAACTCGCTCTTGTGACCGAAGTGGCACATCGAACAATCCATTTCGTTGTTGAGCGGCACGCTCACGAGCCCATGCTCGGAGTCACCGCTGAT
Source organism: Actinobacteria bacterium HGW-Actinobacteria-6 (assembly GCA_002841295.1). Taxonomy (GTDB): domain Bacteria; phylum Actinomycetota; class Coriobacteriia; order Anaerosomatales; family Anaerosomataceae; genus UBA2286. Next base: position 35,731 of record PHEU01000024.1, on the reverse strand, counting down.
GTGACACCAGCAGCCCGCATCGGGATGCCAGTTCCCCGCGTTGCCCACGTGACACGCGCTGCACAAGTTGTCGTAGTCACTCCCAGCTGCCACAGTCGCCACAGTCTGCCCGTTGACCTTCGCCGGTATGTGATAGAGGCTTCCCGTGCCGTGCGTGTCGTGGCATGTGGGACAACCGATGGGTCCCTGACCACGAGCGTACGGGGCCTTCAGACCGGTAGTGCCGACGCCGCTCCCCGCCCTGGCTCCATGGAAGTCCCCAGTGCTCAGATTCCAGCGTGCGCCGATGTTCACGAGACCAGGGGGAATCACCACGCCGCTCGGCGCTAGGCCGTCGTGGCAGCGAAGGCAGAACGCCGGATCTAGCGAGCTGGTACTTGCGGCCACACTCGTGTCGGCGATCATCATGCGTTTGGTGATGGACGTCCATCCCGGCGACACAGGGTTCCATGTGTACACGGCGGTGTCGTACCCCGCATTCGGTCCACCGTGGCCGTTCCACAACACATTCACGCTCTTGATATCTCCGACTGGAATGTCAGACAGGTCGAATTGCATGAGCTGCCAGTCCCAGATGCCGTCGGCAACGGCCATGCTGGTGGTCCATCCGGAGCCGTCGTCCGCCACCAGCGCGGCGATCTCGGCGGCACCAACCTCGACACCCGGCGCAGTCGGCGTCGGCTTCGCGGTCTCGGAGGACGCGCTCTCCCAGCCGCTGACGGGAGAGCGTGTGATGACCGAGCCGTCGGCACGAGTGACCGTAAGCAGCAGTTGGTCGCTAACCAGCGAGTATGTGCCAGTACTGGCGACGATCATGCCGGTGACGTGCATCTCTTTGAACCCGCTCAGCTTGATCTCTGGCGCAGGCACCGGATTCACAACCCGGGTGTTCCACTCTGCCAGGTATGCCGAGTGCTCCGCATCATCCGGGTAATGCTCCTCGGATGGGTACGGGTAGTTCGACATTCCGTGGAACGGCATCGGGTCCACGCTTCCCGAAATCGTCTGGTGGAAGCCATCCGTGTGGATCATGTACGACCGCACCGTGCCCGCCGCAGGTGCCGCAGGCTCGTCGAAGGTCAAACCGAGGTCATCGCCGGTGTTCATCACGACGAACATGTCATCAGCGGCCTTCAAGAGTGGGAGGACGTCGCCGTATCGCGTGAATGCGCCCGTCTGCAGGCGGGGCTCCACCGGCGAGATGTCGTCATAGGTGAACGTCGGATACGGCGCGCCACTGTACTGCGAGAGTCCCTTGTAGGAGAGCTCTGCCGAGACAGGCAGCAACTCGGTCACCTTGACGGCCGCATCAGGAGTCGTATCGACACCCACGTAGTCCACATTCATGCGCATGTAGATGCGCATGCGCACCTTGTAGTCGGTGACGCCATCGGGAAAAACGTCAGACAAGTCGTACACAACCGTCTTCGGATAGCCGGGCGGATGTGGCGCGTCCCCCACGGCGATCCACTCGCCGTTGGCGTCCTGGACCTCCATGAAGCTCGCGGGCGGGCGCTTTCCGCTCTCCAGCCACGCCGTCTTCTCGGCGCGATTCGCGTAGTCGACCCACCCCGAGAGCACAAGCTTGATCTGCGCAGGATCGCCGAGCTTGCCGAGGTCGAAGGTCCAAATGTTGTCGTCGTACAAGCCGCTGTAGGCCACCTCGCCATCACCCTCAACAGCGAGTTCGGGCGACACGTCCGTCTCAGGAACCGCCTCCGTTCCCAGGACCGGGATTCGCTCGTAGGTAGCCGCCACCGGCTTGGGATCGCTGATCGTGAAGTACTCAGTCGGCTCTCTCCCGCCGTCAAAAGCACCCCAGTGGAGGTCGTTCGTAAGGAGCCGCGTGCCGGCCGGATGGTCGACGGCCCGCAGCGAGACCTCGTCGACGAACTCGACTTCGGCCTTCTCGTCAGTCAGGCGAATATCGAGCTTCCCGTCCCGAGGGATGAGCGCACCCTGCGGAATCACACTGTCTTCAACAGGCTCGGGAACCAGATACGCGCTCGGCCCCTTCTTGACGCCGACGGAGCCAAGGCCCATCACGTCGGTCACGAACCGGTACGTCGTCCCGTCCCAGGTGTACAGCGTCGGACACGAGGGATCCGCATTGTTCACCACGAACGTGTCGTACGCGGACCACGCAGATACGGCTGCCGTATCGACTGCGTCACGCGCCCTCACGTGGACGGTGTACGTGCCGTCGGAGAGATTCACAATATAGGAAGGTGTGTTCGACGTAAGAACAGTCCCCGTGCCCAACTGGAACTCGTAGATCACCGCATGCCCGTCGCTGCTTGCTACAACGCTGCACGTGAGCTCCACGGGAATCGGGCCCCAGCCGTCCGGCCCCGTCTGCGTCGTTACATCCGACATGAGCGGCGTCGGAGGTGGCGTTGTCGGCTTGTACGTCCTGTCTGCCGAGTACGTCGAGTTCCCAAGTGCGTCAGTGGTACGGATGCGATAGTGGTACGTGGTCCCCAAGGCCAGACCTGACATCTGGATCGAATGAGCCGTAGCAAGCGTGTTGTTTCCAAACGGCGTCGGAAGCGACTCGTTTCCGAGTTCGTAGGCCGTCGTGAGACCCCAGTCGATCCACGAGGTGGCATTCTCATTCGTAGTCCACGATACAGTCGGCGACGCTAGCGTCGAAGCTGACGCGGTAATGGCAATGTTCGAGATTATCGGCCCGATCGCGTCGTGCTTCGCTCCGACGAGAACGTTCAGCTTGTCTGACTCGTCCAGGACCGTGCCGAGCGGCGACCCGATCGTCTTCGACGGATCATCCGGATCCGAGAAGCGCACCTCCACGTTGTTCGAATGCGGGTTATGGCAGTCGCCATGCCGAGTTCGCAGCGCTATCGTGGCAGCCGCCGGTTCCGTCGGCCGTACACGTACGCCCATCTGCTGCCCCGCGACCGCCGGTCAGCAGCTTCCCCGAGTCGGCACCGCCATGCGGCGCATGGCACGCGCTACAGGCGTTGGTCGAAACCGGCTCGACACCGGTGACCTCTAGAGCCACCACATCTGTATTGAGCGAACGATGCAGTACCTCGTCCGTGATTGCGGTCGCCATAAAGTCCTCACCAGTCCTCGGAGCCACAAACGAGAGGACCGCGTCCCAGGCGCGTGCCACAGTCGTGGTCAGCCACGACCACGCACTCGCTGGAGCAGCAGCTGCTGTCTCGATTGCTGTCTCTGAAGCCTCCTCCGGACCGTAATGGCGAGTGTTCCATTCAGCCTGATACGCGACGTGATCCGCGTCATCCGGATACTTCTCGGAAGCGGTGTATGGGTAGTTGCTCATGGCCGAGAACGGGAGTGGCTCGACCGCGCTTGCGATGTCGGTGTTCAGATCCTTGTAGTAGCCGTTCGCGTACACGACATACGTATGTGTCATGCCTGCCGAGGCGGGTGCCGGACGCTCGTATCGCAGCGCCATCTCATCACCACAACCATAGATGACGAACTTGTCATCGGAGGCATCAAGTAGTGGGCCGACTTCGCCAAAACGGGTGTAGTTGCCGGGGAGATACCCAGACACATCGTTCGGTTCACCGTAGACATACTCGTAAATGGCGCTGTCCGGAGACATCGGGTCCACGCCGTGACGACGCAACTCGGCCGAGGAGCGCTTCACCTCGGTGACCTTGAGGGGCTCGTCCGCCGTGGTATCGAGCTTGATCGAGTCAACGTACGTCTTGAGCAGGAACGTCAGTCGAACCCGATAGTCGTCCGTCGGGAAGCGCCCCGTCAGATCGAGCATGTACGGGCGGGCAAACTCAGCCGGCTTCGGCCAATCACCAGGAAGCGCGACCCAGTTCCCGCCGGCGTCCACGACTTCAACCTTCTGCCGAACACCTGCGGAGCCGAGCAGTTTGCCGGCCGCCGTCTCCGGGAACCGGCTCATGCCCTCGAATACCAGCTTCACGGCAGGGGCGTCGGAAAGGTCGCCAAGATCGAGCTCGATCGATTCGTACCCCGGCTTCTCGACATCCGGCGAGAGCACGGCGAAGACCGCGTCGTTCTCGGCGATGGCATCACGCACGTCCTCGCCGGTCTTGACGCGGGTCGCCGACACCGGCTGGCTCATCGTGGAGCTGACTGTATGAATCACATCTTCGAGTGGCTGATACACCCCGCCCTGCGGGATCTTCTCAGCTACGACGGTCCTGCCAACGGGCACGTCAACCGCATAGAGCGTGAACTCGTCAAGGTAGTCGGTCTCGAACCGCTCTTCTACGAGCCGCAGTTCTAAAGCGCCGTCCTTCTCGACCGGTGTGTTGTCGAGAACGTAGTAGTCGTGCGGGTTCGGCTTCTGGTACGTGCCGCTCGCTCGCTGGCTGGCGAGCTTCCCGGTGGTGTAAAGATCGGCTTCATAGTCGAATTTCTCGCCGTCCCACGTGAAGAGGAACGGACACGAGCCCGTGTACTCGTAGACGTAGAACCAGCTCCACGGCGAATAGTCGTATGAGTTCCCACCGGCATCGCGGGCCTGAACGCGCCATGAATACGCACCGAGACCGACTGAGACAGTTCGAGAAGTGGCGGTGGACCAATCCGTCGAAGAGAACGGTACGCCGTCTTTGTTCAGGAAGGTACGGAACTGGAATGGTCCGCCAGGAGCACCTGCGGGGGCTGCCCAATTGAGGGTGCGGGTAGCGTCGACGCCGGTCCATACGACATTAGGCACGGCGGTGGTCGTCGGGCGTGGGATGCCCTGAACGATATCCCCCGAGGTGTACGAGGTGCCATCAAACGCAACTGAGCGAACACGGAAGTGCCAAACACCTGGTGATAGACCATAGATGGTCACCACGTGATTCTGTACTCGCGTGGCAGATCCCGCAGTCTTCGTGTACGACGAGGTCGTCCCGTAGTCAACGTAGGTGCTGGTCAGTCCCGACGTTACCCACTCAACCTTCGCACTCGTGCCACTGAGCGCCGTGATCGTCGGGCCGGAGATCAGCGCTGCATCACGCGAATACCGTGCCTTCGCCATGAGGTACACCGTTCCGTCAGAAGCAACGTGGTTGGCAATGGAAAGCGGAAGGCTCACGGTCGTCTGCGTGGGCATTTGCGCGCTACGAATCATGTCCCACGCGCCGGAGCTAATGTTCCAGACGGAGAGCACGACCGGGAACCCTGCGGCCTCCTCACCGTAACCCTCCCAGTGGAGTCGGACTGCACCGGCTTCGGACTTCGGGATAGGCACCTTGAACCGATACGTCTGGTAGTCCCAGTCACCGTCCGTCTGCTGAAGATCCGTTGTCAGTCTGACTCCGTCTGAAGTCAGAAGCGCAGATGCCCGCGCGGCAGAGACGGGAACACCAGGCGAACTCGGCGTTGGAGGGCTCGTGCTCTCCCATGCAGAGAATCCGGGTGGCTCCGCGAGAACCGAGACATAGTTGATGCCCGTAGAGCTGATTCCAGTGTGACCTGACGAGGCGAACGCAGCGGCTCCGCGATACGAGTAGCCAGCGGGATACACAAGTGATGCAGCATCGTGACAGGTACTGCACAGAGCCTTGTCCGCTACTCGCGTGTATGACGGTCCGCTACCAGTCCCATGGGGCTCATGACACCCATCACATCCCGCAGCAGAACCCGACGCTCCCGGCCATGACGTGAGGGCCTTGGTGGAAGACGTGACAGTTGAGTGCTTCTGCATGCCAGCGAGCGTTCCGCCGTTGTACGCGCCACCTGCATCCTGATGACAACCCAAACACAGTCCCGGTTCGCCCGAAACTGTCACGGTCGTCTGCGATTCAGTGCGCAGCGTGGCGCGCACCAGATCAGCATTAGAAGACGCGTGCGGCTCGTGACAGGCAACGCAAGCGATTCCTGCCGCGCTGGCCGAGGACGCAATCGAAGCGTGAGGTGTTCCCGCTATCGGGACCGCAAGGTTCCCTCCGGGGAGCGTGCTTCCGCTGCCATGGCAGCCGCCGCACACAGCAACACCGCTCGTCGCGTCCGCCGAGCCAAAACCGAGAGATCTGATGTTGTCCTCAGAGGGACCTTCGTGCGGCGTGTGGCAACTTGCGCATTGCATCGCGCCGGAAGGGACCGGATGCGAGCTCTTTGCCGTAGTCGTGCCCAGAATAGACTCTGCAAACGCGGCCCTCGTGTTAAAACTGCTCCCGGTACCGTCATGGCAGCTGTAACACAGCAGCTTCTCGGAGGGCGAAACGATGATTGTATCGCCAGCTGCAGAGTGCAAGTCATGACACAACTGACACGACTTACTCGAGGAGGAGTACGTTCCGTGGGGATTCGCAGCCAACGCAGCCATCGGGTTCGCGATAATGAGCGCGACCGCGCACATCAGGACACCGGCGAACAGCCGTCTCCATTGGAGCACCGGGTCAAGATCGCCCTTACGCGAGGTCGCAAAGCCGAGGCGCATGAACCATTGCCTCCGTTAGAGATGCCTTAAGCAAACATAACGAAGCTATCTTATCATCGAAATTCTTGAACGAATAGCAGAAGAGCGGACATGGTCCGCTCTTCTGATCAATTCTATTGGTGGAGCCAAGGGGGATCGAACCCCTGACCTCATGGCTGCCAGCCATGCGCTCTCCCAGCTGAGCTATGGCCCCACATCTGGGTGCCCAAAACGGCAAGCGCTAGTATAGCAGCCACCGCGCGGCGGTCAACTACATCATTCCGAGGGGGTAATTCCACCGTCCGTTTCGATGACAGCAACCGCCGGGCCTTCGATCGAAGCTTCGAGCAGGACGTGCTCACCGGATTCGGCCGCGCTTCCAAGAAACTCCGCAACGAGCATACCGCCGAGGATGAGCGCACTGCCCGCGACGCCGCGAATCCCAAGAGCATCTCCGGCCAGCCAGCCGAAGAACCCGCCGAACGCAGGCTCCATGATGAGCACGAGAGCTGTCTTCGTGGGCGACAGGATTCGCTGCGCATACGTCTGTACAGCGAACGCAACCGCACTAGCCAACACGCCCGTAACCACAAGCGCGACCCATACTTGAGAAGACGGCCACGCATACGGGCGCTCGATAGCGAGCGAAACAGCACCACACACGAGCCCCGTCACCGCCAGCTGGACGAGCGTGAGCGCCCGAGCATCGTGATCGCGCCCTGGTCCCCCGAGCACGATCATGTGACCGGAATACGCGAACGCGCACAGAAGCGTCCGAGAATCACCCGCGCTCCATCCGCCCGAGCTCGCCCCTGACAGGAGCCACAGACCCACGACCGCCAGCGCAACGCCGGCTACGGTCGTCGCCCGAGGCGTGCGCCTCAAGACCACCGCCTGCATCACAGGGGTGATAACGACGAACATACCGGTGATGAACGCTGCTTTGGACGCCGTCGTTCCCTGCAAGCCCCACGTCTGGAAGATGTACCCCGCGATAAGGAAGACGCCGGCGAAGAGTCCCACCCGAACCGTGCCGGGTCTGAAACGGCGGAAGGTCCCCGGGAACAGGATAAGGAAAGCAACGACCGCGATCAGAAAACGCCAGCCAATGAACCCGTAGATGGGGTACTCGGACACGGCCTCTTTGACCATGACGAACGTGCCGCCCCACAAAGCTGCGACTCCCACCAGGGCAAGCGTCACCCACAGGCGCCGCGAGGACTCGGTCACGAGGAGCTGCTCTCCTCGCCTACCACGGGTGCAGCATCTTCGGTCTCGACGGCAAGCAGGAGCTGCTCGGCATCGCTCCACAATTTCTCGAGTCTGTAGAATTCACGTTCATCAGGCTGGAACACGTGTGCGACGACATCACCGAAGTCCAAGAGTATCCACTTAGCCTCGCGCTCGCCTTCCCGGCCGATGACGCGCAGGCCCGCCTCTTTCAGCTTATGCTCGATCTCCTCGGCCACCGCGCGCACCTGACGGTCCGTGGTTCCCGACGCGATGATGAAGTAGTCCGTGATAACGAGCGTGGAGGCTACGTCGAGAACGACGACATCTGTCGCCTTCTTCTCAGTAGCCGCCTCGGCGGCAAGTAGTGCGTACTCTTTGGTCTCCAGCAGGATCACCCTTTCGACGGTTTCCAGTCTTGTCCAACGATGATGATGATATCAGCCACGTCCTGATCGGACGGCTGATCGACGATCTTCCCGGTGCCGAGAACCTCTTTCACCATCGCGCCAGCTTCGAGGTTTCCGTTCTGCACCACGATCAATGTCTCTTTGTAGTCGAACTTGTCGGCGTTCTTAGTGTCGACGACCCGCACGCCTGCTTTGATGAGCTGCTGCGCGACTTCTCCAGCAAGTCCAGGGGTGCCGGCACCGTTATAGACGATCGCACGGATGACTCCTTCGTCCGAACCGATCTTGACGCCCCACCACTGCAACAGCAAATCCGCGACCTGTTCGCGTTGCGGCTCGAAGTACATCTGTTCGCCCAAGTTGATCTGCTTGACCGGTAGCGGAACCAGCGCGACCTTCTCGGTCGTCACCTTGTCCATGAACTCACCAAGATCCGCGCGATCCTGAGCCGAAAGATTGGACTTCGTGGCCGCGGCCATCAGTCCCACCATCGACTGCTCGGTCAGCGCATCCTGATACGCCTGCTTGCTGACAACGATATAGCTCTCGAACGGAACGGTCAGGTAGTTGGAGATGGCCGCGAGCGATACCTCGGGGCCGGCCTTGTACGAATCACCCACACGCTCAAAGCCCTGACCCGGCACCTCCATGAACGCGCCATCCGGAACCGCTACGCCAAAGACCTGCTCGGTCTTCGCGTCGATCCTGACAGCAAGGAAGTCAGCACCGTTGATGCCATCGGTGCCGATAATGAGCAAATTGTCCTTCGCACGCTCCTTGACCGCCGCCGGCGTGTTCTGGCTTGCCGCATGTCGCTTCGCCAGAAAACGCGCCGCCTCATTGATGCCTGACGCCACCAGGATGAACACGAGGACAAGCACCACGATGGCACTGAGACTGATACCGAGGTACTTCAAGCCCCTAGCTACAACCCGGCCGACGCTGCCGGCGGTTTCAGAGACCTCCGCCTTCACGCGAGCGGTGGTCGCCGCGCGGCGCGCCCGCTTGCCACCCTTCGCGCTTCGCCTCCCTGCTCGATAGCCAATGCTCGCTACGGCAGGTTTCTCGACGTGCGTGCGACGGCGAGGGTAGTCCATCTCGGTCGAGACTGCCTCAACAGCTGACTCGTCGATGGCGGCTCCGGCACCGTGCGCTCCCTTGCGCCTAGCGCGGCTCATCTCGCGTCTCCCGATACGAGCCGGTTCCACATATCGATGGTCCCGGGGTGAATCCTTCGACGCGTTTCAACGAGATGCCTGAGCGAGCTCGCGTACGCCCGTGTAAAGAGCTCCACAAGCGGAACCTGACCCACGGCCTCACGAAGCGCTTCAACGCCTTCATGGGCGCGTCCGGGCTCGATGGTATCAGCCACGTACACGATCATATCCAGCGGCTGCATCGGGACCACACCATATGTGTGCGCGGCTATCGCAGCGGCCACTTCCTCGCTGACCTCGGGCAGAGCTAATCGAATCTCGGCCGCCGCAACCGGAGCGTGCAGAAGATATGGGACAGCGAGGTCAACCTCAGTAACCGGTATACCAAGATCGACTGCCGCCGAGAGAAGCTCCTCGTTGCTCGCATCTTTTGACCAGTCGTGAAGAAGTCCAGCCAGTCGGGCCTCATCGCGATCGACGCCGTACGCTTCAGCAAGCTCACCCGCGCTCTGCGCAACGCCGAGAGAATGGCGAAGTCCAGCCTCACCGAGACGCCCGCCGAGCGCCCCGAGGGCCGCATCCCAGAGAGTCGTCATGATTCAGCCCCATCGGCGTACAGCCGGTTCTTCTCGATGTACGCAGCAACAGACTCGGGCAACAGGTACCGCACTGGCCGACGCTCGGAGAATCGGCTTCTGATGTCAGTCGATGAGATTGCAAGCGCCGGCACTTCCATCGTCTCGATGAGGATGCCGCGCTCGCGCTCCTCGGCAAAACGACCGAGATCGAAGCCCGGGCGCGTGGCCGCTATGAAGGTACAGGCCCCCGCTAAAGACGCGGATTCCTTCCATGTGAGGATGTCCCAGACCGCGTCTGCTCCGGTGATGAAGTAGAGCTCTACTTGCGATCCATGCAGGTCCCGAAGCGCCTTGATCGAGTCGACGGTATAGGTAAGTCCGGGCCGATCGATCTCGAGTCGCGAGACCTCAAAGTCAGGATTGCTGGCCGTGGCGATAACGGTCATCAGATAGCGGTGCTCGGCAGACGTCACCATACGGTGCGTCTTGCGCACAGGCATGCCTGTGGGCATGAAGACGACCTTGTCCAGATTGAACTGGACAAGTGCCTCCTCGGCCGTCACAAGATGACCGTAGTGAATCGGGTCAAACGTGCCGCCCATTATGCCGAGCCTGAGTTTCTTTCTCACTCGCGTATCTGACCGCTCCCCATCGCGATGAACTTGGTCGTCGTAAGCGCGGTGAGGCCCATGGGGCCGCGCGCGTGTAGCTTCTGTGTGGAGATGCCGATCTCAGCGCCGAGACCAAACTCCGCACCGTCCGTGAAACGCGTGGACGCGTTGACGTACACCGCGGCGGCGTCGATCTCATTCAGGAACCGCAGCGCCGAGGCGTAATCCTCGGTCACGATGGCCTCACTGTGCTTCGTTCCGTACGTGTTGATGTGCGAGATCGCCTCATCAAGTCCGGTCACGACCTTGCACGATATCTTCATGTCGAGATACTCGGTGCCCCAGTCTTCCTCAGTAGCCGCCTCGATGTGCCCGACGCCAAGCGAGCGTGTCTTCTCGTCTCCGTAGATCGTGACGCCGGCCGATTCGAGCGCCTCCAGGATCGACGGCAAGACGGTCGCGTAGACCGCCTCATCGATGAGGAGTGACTCGGCAGCGTTGCAGACGCCTGGCCGGTGACACTTCGCGTTCACGACGATCCGCTCGGCCATGGCCGGGTCAGCCTTCTCGTGAACGTACACGTGGCAGTTGCCAACACCGGTCTCGATGACAGGCACTTTGGCGTTTTGGACGACACTCTGAATGAGCTTCGCACCGCCGCGGGGTATGAGCACGTCGATCTTGCCGTGCAAGCCCATGAGCTCCTCGGCAGCGGCATGATCGGTCGACTCGACGGATTGGATGCACCCCTCGGGCAGGCCTGCACTAACGGCCGCCGAGGCGAGCACGTCGGTCATCATGAGGTTCGACTGCTGCGCCATAGAACCACCGCGTAGTATCACCGCGTTGGCAGTCTTGATGCACAGCCCGGCTGCGTCAGCAGTGACGTTCGGCCTGGCCTCGTAGATCATCGCGACGACGCCCATTGGAACACGTACCTGCTGCAGCCAGATTCCGTTCGCCAGCCGAGACCCGCTCAGGACCTCGCCGATCGGATCAGGAAGCAGGGAGAGGCTTGCGAGCGCCTCGGCAATCACACTGATGCGGGCTGCGGTGAGTTCGAGCCGATCAACAAGCGGAGCAGCCGTGCCCTTTGCGCGCGCGGCTGCAACGTCGAGAGCATTCGCATCTAGAATCTCTTGCTGACGCGCGATAAGAGCCTGTGACATAGCGAGGAGTGCGCTGTTGCGCTGATCCGTCGACGTCTTGGCGAGTGCGTCCGCAGCTTCACGAGCCTTGTTCGCAAGAGTCAGGACTTCCGACATGCGTAGCTCCTTATCGATCACACCGTCACATCACTCGAAGCAGAGAATTCTCATACAATGACGAGGTGATCCCTGTGGACGACCTCGGCTCCAGCCCACTCCGGCAGCACCTCGGCGATCTGAGAGCTCCTGAGCCCTTTGACCTTCCGCAACTGTTCTGCGGACATCCCCGCTATACCGCGGGCGACTACGTTTCCATCGGCGCTTGATAGCGTAACAGCTTCACCAACAACAAAGCTCCCGGACACGTCGATGACTCCGGCCGGGAGCAAGCTTCCACCACGCAAGCATAGGGCGTCTCTCGCGCCATCGTCAATCACGACGGAGCCTGCGGTGCGCCCTGCATAAGCGAGCCAAAGTTTGCGCCCGCGGAGCGCGGCTTTGCCGCCGGCGAAGAGCGTACCTACCGGCTTGCCGCCGATCGCGTCAACGACCACGTTCTCACGCCGGCCGTCGCAAACAACCAGCGGGATTCCAGCGTCCATCAGCAGACGCGCAGCCTCGATCTTGGTTGCCATCCCGCCCGAGCCGACCGCAGAACCCGGTCCGCCCGCCGAGGCAAGCAGTTCATCAGTGAGCTCTTCAACGCGCTCCACAAGGCGCGCAGACGAATCATTTCTGGGATCCGCAGAGTAGAGCCCCTCGATGTCAGTGAGGAGCACGACCAGCTCGGCATGAACCATGACGCCAACGAGCGCGGCTAGATAGTCATTGTCTCCGAACCGAATCTCATCAACCGCGGTCGTGTCATTCTCATTCACGACCGGGATCGCACCAAGATCAAGCAGTCGTTCAAGTGTGTGGCATGCGTTCACATACTGCTGGCGTTGGCCCACGTCATGCCTGGTGAAGAGCACTTGGCCGACCGTGATGCCACGTCGCGCCGCAAGATCTGCGTACGTCTCAACCAGACGCACCTGTCCAATCGCGGCTGCTGCCTGCAACGTCGGCATGTCGCTGGGCCTGGAATCCAGACCGAGCGCCTCAAATCCTGCGGCAATAGCCCCTGACGTTACGAGAACCGTGGAGAATCCCTCGTCACGAAGAGCCGCAAGCTGGTCGACGAGCACACCGAGGAACGCGTGGTCGACGCGACCGTCGCTCCCCGTGACTGTCGAGCTTCCGACCTTTACAACTACGGTTCGCCTACTCATCCCCGTCTTCCAGAGCCTCGGTTTCCAGCCCGTCCTCAACGTCTAGCTCAGAGTCGCCTTCGGCTTGCACCGGCGAGGCCTGACCCTCGAACTCAAATGATACCGGCCCGATGGTAACGGTGTCGCCATCAACTGCACCGGATTCGATGAGGACCCGCTCGACACCGGCACGCAGAAGTCTGCGCTGCAGGTACGCAACGGCCTCCTCGTTTGCCATGTCGGTCATGATGACCATGCGCTCGATGAAGCCGCCGCGTACGACGTACTCGTTACCGCCAACACGCTCGACTTCGATGACGCGTTCCTTCGGTGGTTCGTAGATGAACGTCGCCTCAAAGCTCTCGGTCTCAGGAATCTCCGCCGAGCGAAGCTCGCGCACGATCTCGCCCACGGCTCTGATCATGCTCTCGATGCCTTCGCCGGTGACCGCGGATACCTCGTAATAGGCACGACCGGCATCCTCGCACCACTCAGAAAGGCGTACCGATTTCTCGGCAGCCCCTTCTATGTCGCACTTGTTGCCGATGACGATCTGCGGACGCGAAACGAGTTCCTCGGCATGGGCCGCAAGCTCGCGATCGATGACGCCGAGGTCAACGATGGGATCGCGGTCCTCGTAGCCACCGGAAAGATCCACAACATGCAAGATGAGCGCCGTACGCTCGATATGACGCAAGAAAGCGTGGCCGAGGCCAGCGCCTTCGCTCGCACCCTCGATGAGACCCGGGATATCAGCGACGACGAATGAATAGTCGCCCGCCTTGACCACGCCAAGGTTAGGAACGAGCGTCGTGAACGGATAATCGGCGATCTTCGGACGCGCCGCACTCATGCGCGCGATGAGCGACGACTTCCCGACGCTCGGCAGACCTACGAGTGCGGCGTCGGCAAGAAGCTTGAGCTCAAGTGTGATCCAACGGTCCTCGGCGGGCTCGCCAAGCTGTGCGAATGAAGGTGCACGACGCGTAGGAGTAACAAAGTGTGTGTTGCCGAGACCGCCTCGACCACCGCGGGCCACGACAACGCGCTGTCCATGCCGCGAAAGATCGGCGATGAACTCACCAGTCTCATCAACACGGGCAATCGTTCCAATCGGGACTTTGAGCACGATATCGGGACCAACGGCGCCATCCCTACCGCTGCCCATCCCGTGCGTTCCTCGCTCAGCCTTGAAGTGACGCTTGTAATGGAAGTCGATCAGCGTGGACACAGCCTGATCAGCCTCGAGGATGACGCTCCCACCCCGGCCACCGTCGCCGCCATCGGGACCGCCTTTGGGCACGTGCTTCTCACGGCGGAACGAGCTGCTTCCAGCGCCGCCGTTCCCTCCGTACACGTGTATCTTCGATTCATCGATGAACATGTCATCTCCTAGGCGTGCCTCTACGGCGATGGTACTCGATAACACCGTCCTGATAGTGACAGAAGGCCCCCCACCCAGTGGTGGAGGGCCTCCGAACAAATCACGATTGCTCGAAGCGGCCTGTTAGCCTACGAGCGGTCGGATGTGAACCCGACGATCTTTGCCGTGCGAGAACTCGACAACGCCGTCCATCTTGGCAAACAGCGTGTCGTCACGACCGATACCGACGTTGACGCCGGGCTTCAGGCGCGTACCGCGCTGGCGCACGAGGATCGAGCCCGACGTTACCGTCTGGCCAGCAAACCGCTTGACGCCAAGTCGCTTTGACTTGGAATCGCGGCCGTTCTTCGTGGAGCCGAGACCTTTTTTATGGGCCATCGTTCACAACCCCTTCGATACTACTCGGCGGCCTCTTCGGCCTTCGGTACGGTCTTCTTCACTGCCGGCTTCTTGGCGGCCGGCTTCTTTGCCGCGGGCTTCTTTGCAGGAGCCTTCTCGGCAGCAGCAGTCTCTGCCTTCGGAGCAGCCTTCTTGGCGGCCGGCTTCTTGACCGGTGCCTTCTCGGCGGCTACCTCGGCAACAGGCTCCGTGGTCTTGGCGGCCTTGGCTGCCTTCTTCGGCGCCCCAACGGTGATCTCATTGATGAGAACAGCCGTCTGGTGCTGACGGTGACCCTTCTTGCGCTTGTAACCCTTGCGCTTCTTGAACTTGAAGATGATTACCTTCTCGCCCCTGAAGTGCTCAACCACAGTGCCGGTAACGGTAGCAGCGGCTGCGTCCGCGCCAAAGAGCACGGTGTCGCCGTCGGCTACAAATAGAACAGGCAGCGTGACGGCTTCGCCGACCGCTGCATCAAGCTTTTCTACAACGACTACAGTGCCCTTTTCTACCTTGGACTGCTTGCCGCCGGTTACAACGACTGCGTACATCAATAGCTCCAGTCTCCGGAATCAAACGCGAGGAGAAATGCTAACACAGGGCATGACCAGGGTCAACGCGACCGCAGTACTACTGCGGCAACTCGCCGACTCCACCACGTCCTTCGATAACCACTTTGACCTCTGTCGGACCGCAGTCCGGGTCTGCCACGATCGTCGCAGCCTTACCGGTCTCCGCCCGCAAGATAGCGAGAGTGTTGTTGCCCGGCGCTGTGACCAGGGCATATGTCTCCGGATTGAGTCCGAGGAGATACGCCGCCGAACGCCCGCTCAGAAGTATCTCACGAATCCGTCGCTCTGCGGCGATACGACGCGTTGTATCTGAGATAACGCGACCCTCGCCATGACAGAGCGGACACGGATCAGTCAGCACACCGTAAAGGCCGTCCGTGACATTCTTGCGCGTCATCTCAACAAGGCCGAGGCGCGAGATCTCCGTCGCACGCGTCTTGGTACGGTCCCGATCCAGTGCCGAGGCAAGACGCTTGGAGACCTCACCTCGATGGTACGGGTTCTCCATGTCGATGAAGTCAATCACGATGATGCCACCGATGTCACGCAATCGGAGTTGTCTGACTGCCTCATCTGCGGCCTCAAGATTGGTGCGCAAAATGGTGTCTTCGAGGTTCTTTCGGCCAACGTAGGATCCGGTATTCACGTCGACGGCCGTGAGCGCCTCTGTCTTGTCGATGGTGATGTGCCCCCCGGAAGGCAGCGGCACGTTGCGAACCGTAGCCATCTCGATCTGCGAGTGCAGATCGAACGCCTCGAACAGGGGCGCCCTGTCCTTGTGTATCACAATGCGGCGCACGAGCTCCGGCGATGTCTTCTTAAGGAACGACACCACCTTCTCATGAAGGCGCTTGTCATCAACGACAAGCCGCTTGTATTCGTCGCTAAAGGCATCGCGGACCATTCTGAGCGCAAGGTCCATCTCGGTGTACACGACCTCAGGAGCGAGCCCCTCGTGCGCCTGATGCTGGACCCGGCGCCAGAGACGCAACAAGAACTCCAGGTCGTTTTCCAAGTCGCGTTGACTGGCGCCTGCAGCGGCCGTGCGCACGATCACACCGAGACCCTCATCAATGAGCGGTTCGATGATGTCGTGCAGGCGATCTCGCTCTTCATCCGGCAGCTTTCGAGAAATTCCAACGAATGCCGAAAACGGCATGAGCACCAGGAAGCGACCCGGCAAGGTTATCTCGGTAGTGACCCGGGCGCCCTTGGTGCCCATCGGGTCCTTCAGAACCTGCACCATGATCTGCTGTCCCTGTTTGAGCAGGGACTGAATGTCACGGCGTGGCACATCGCTCACTCCCTCAGGAGCAACGACCTCGTCCACATAGAGGAAAGCGTTCTTGTCCAAGCCGATATCCACGAAGGCGGCTTGCATACCTGGCAGGACATCTCTCACCTTGGCAAGGTATACGTTTCCGACGACGCTACGCTTGGGCCGTTCTATGTACAGCTCAACCAGGCGGCGATCTTCAAGAATCGCCACCCTGGTCTCATGAACGTCATGCGAGATCAACATCTCGCGGACGAAATCACTCACAGCAAGACCCCCGATGTTACAGCGGGTCGCGCCAAGAACCGTCCTGTTCGACAAGTAGTTCCGTGCGCGTAACGGACATGATTCGCCCATCAAGCGCTCCGCGCGTGAGTGCCGCCTTAACAAGGGCTTCGGGACGGAGCGAGCCTCGCTCGCCGATCCTGACCGCCAAACCGACGGTCGTCCGTTCCTTGATCGTGCATACGTCTGGCTCCTTCGGGAGCGCTGACGCAAGCTCGAAAACCTTTGGCTTGCCCTTGTGATCGACGGCCAAGACGCCCTCGGCGATGATGGCCGCAAAGGAGCTGGTGAGCCCCTCTGCCAGTACTTCTCCCCCTTCCATGACGACCTCATACTTGGCGATCGTCAGTGCCGCGCCGAGCGACGGTTCCCGCTCGGCCACATACTTCACCTGCACAGGAGCGAGTCCGGGCGCAGACGCCGCCTTCAGGGCTTCGAAAGCCTCCCCTGACGGTACGTATGAACTCAGCCACAGATCCAGATACTCGCCGAGACCGGCCGTGCCAACAGGCAGTGCCGGGCCGAAGGCGACTTTCATGTGCGGACTGAACCCCTGCGTCACAGCATACGGCAATCCCGCACGCCGTGCAGCACGACCACAGCTATGGACGACTTCCAGGTGCGAAAGGTGACGCAGGCGTCCTGCTTTCTGGTACTTGACCCGAAGACGGAATGTCGACTCAGCCACGTCGCTCACCCGCCAGGACATTCGCCACGAGCGATGATCCGCACACGCCGCAGCCTGTGCACCCATCGAAGGTGCAGTCCGGAGTGGTCTTCTCGGCAAGCGCGTTGTCGCGCTCGATCCGAAGGTAGGCGCGCGTCACGCCGACCGAGATATGATCCCACGGCAGCGCCTCATCCACCCGCCTTTGCCGATTAGCGATCGATGTCGGATCGATTCCGACGGCCTCGAACGCAAGGGACCAGCGCGAAGGCTTGAACTCCTCGGTCCACGCATCAAAGCGCGCGCCGCCACGCCACGCCGCCTCGATGACGTCAGCGACCTCACGACCGCCGCGCGAGAGCACGCCCTCCAGGAACGAGACTTGCGAGTCGTGCCAGGAAAGGTCGATGCCCTTGTGCTGCATCGACGAGCGCAGCAGGGATTGTCGACGCCTCACTTCCTCGAACGGAATCTGCGCCTCCCACTGAAACGGCGTATGAGCTTTCGGGACGAACGTGGAGACCGATACCGCCACCTTCATGCCGCCCCGCTCGGCGGGAGGTGTGACCTCGCGGGCCGCCAGGAAGACGCGACTCACGAGCTCTCCAATGCCGACGATGTCCTCGTCAGTCTCGGTCGGAAGTCCGATCATGAAGTAGAGCTTCACGCGTCGCCATCCTGCCGAGAACGCCTGGTTCACTGTGCGAAGCAGGTCTTCCTCGGTCACGTTCTTGTTGATGACGTCGCGTAAGCGCTGCGTGCCGGCTTCAGGTGCGAAGGTGAGTCCCGTCTTCTTCCCACCGCCAAGCAAACGCGCGACTTGGACGTTGAATGCGTCGACGCGCAATGAAGGCAACGAAACCGTCACACCGGTGCCGTCAAGCCGCCGTGTAAGGCGTCGCAGCACTTCTTCGATGCCGGAGTGGTCAGCGGTAGACAACGACGTCAGCGAGACCTCTTCGTATCCCGTGCAGCTGAGAGCAGAGATCGCGTCTCGAACGATGCTGTCGGGGGTTCGCTCCCGCACGGGACGGTAGACCATACCCGCCTGACAGAATCGGCAACCCCTGGCGCATCCGCGCAGGACCTCAACGCCAACGCGGTCGTGCACAACGTCCATGAACGGCACGACAGGGCACGCTGGCGAGCGATAGTCGTCAAGATCCGGCAGCACGCGCTTCCGCACGACCGTCGGGGCGCCGGGAAGCGCAGTCATCCCCTTGAACTCCCCGCCCTCGATCTGCGGCTCGTAGAGAGAGGGCACGTACACACCCGGAACCAGGGCCAGAGCCGCAAGTGTCGCCGAGCGAGAATCACCAGCGGCAATCGAAGCTCGATGTGCAGCAACGATGTCGGCAACGGCGTCTTCACCGTCGCCGATGAGAATCGCGTCTAAGAACGGGGCGACCGGCTCGGGGTTGAACGCACACGGTCCGCCACCGATGACGATTGGATCGGCATCCGTGCGGTCTTTGGAGCGAAGCGCAAGACCGGCAAGGTCGAGCGCCTCGAGGATGTTCTGGTACGTGAGCTCGTAGGGCAGTGTGATGCCAAGGAGATCGCACTCTGAAACCGGCCTGCAGGATTCAAGCGTGAAAAGCGGCACCCCGGCCGAGCGCATGGCATCCGCCATGTCCTTCCAGGGAACGAAGACCCGCTCGGCGGATACACCTTGAAGCACGTTGAAGCGTTCGTAGAGGATCTGGATGGCCTGGTTGGCCATGCCGATCTCATAGACGTCCGGATAGACGAGGGCGACTTTGTACGGCTCATCGGCGTGCGACGAACCCCACTCAGAGTTTATGTAGCGTACGGGACGTTCGATTCCGGTGAGCAGCGGCTCGATCCGACTCCACAGCTCACTCACCGGCGATCCCGACTTCGGACGACGGGCCGGAGATTCCCGGCAACTGGGGCTGGACGTCATCCGTCGGTGCTTCCGCCAGCGCCGGGGTGTTCTTGCGCACCCGTGGCAGCTGCTTGGCTAGATCACCTGCACCATCGCGAAGTCTGCGTGCGACCTCGGAAATGTCGGCACCATCCTCGAAGTACTCAATCGCGGCCTTGCCCATCGCGAGAGTACCGGCATAGCCGATACCGCCCTTCACAGCCCAGCCAAGCACCGGTACAAAGCCGAGGAGCTGCCGAGCGACGGTGCGCATGGCAAACGCTCCGCCGATAACCGCAGCCAGCTCGCGGAGACGCTCTGTCCCAAGCTTCTCGCCGTATGCCGCAGCAATCTGCAGCAACATTTTGGCTTGATTCGCGGTCATGATCGGCATGTCCGCGCCAGGGAAGAATGCCACCGCACCGACCAGACCGTTTTGCACTGCTGTCGCACGAACAGCCTCGTTCGCTACCGCTTTGCGCATGAACGGGAAGTTATGGGCCAGCGCGAGACGCTTCGAGCCTAGCTCGTCTGCAAGCCATGCACTCAGGCGGACATCGATGATTTCAGCAGCATCGTCGGCAACGACGAGATCGGCAAGCGGCTGCGCAAGCGCATCAGCCAGGTGCACGCGAAGACGCTCGTCACCAAGCGCGACGACAACGATGGGCACGTTTCCCTGACGAGAAGCACGGAGTGTCTCGGCAAGCACGCTACCGCCGCTGCCGGCGACGATGATAACCGCATCCGCTGGACGCAAGGAGACCGTCGATCCCGCAGTTGCGACCTCGACTTGCAGCGTTGCCCCCGCGGTGTGCGGACGCAATCGATCGCGCAACGCATCGATCAGAGCGTCGTCCGCGTCAGTCTCGATAACAATAGCAACCGCGACGGGCTGCTGCCTCTCATGCTGCAGTTTCGATCCCGACTTCACAAGATCGCGTAGATCCAATGGAATTGCCATCCGGCATCCTCCTTAGGGTGCTCGTGCTACGTGCCATATCGTCGGGACCAGACCGACAAGAGCAGGCCGACCCCGCCAAGGTTCGTGACCATGGCAGAACTCCCAAAACTCATGAACGGCAACGGAATGCCTGTGATAGGCATCATACCCACCGTCATGCCGATGTTCTCCAGTATCTGGAACAACCACATACCCATGACGCCTGCAACGACCAAAGCTCCGTACAGATCTCGAGATGATGCGGCAATCCCGAGCGATGCGATCAGCAGCGCGAGGAACAGACCGAGAAGCAGAATCGCACCGGTGAACCCGAGTTCCTCGCCGAGAACAGCGAAAATGAAGTCAGTGTGTCGCTCGGGCAAGAAGTGCAGGTTCGACTGCGTCCCGCTCCCCAGCCCACTTCCGGAGATACCGCCGGACCCGATGGCGATTTTGGACTGCGCGAGGTTGTACCCTGCGCCCGCAGGATCTCGACCGGGATCGACGAACACGAGCAGGCGATTCTTCTGATAGTCCTTCAGCGCAACATCGCGACCAAAGGCACGGTCCAGAGTCGCGTCAATGCCGAGAATTCCAGCGATACCAATCACGGCTACGAGCGCAAGAACCGCGAAATACCGACCCTTCATGCCGCCCACGAGCAGCATCGTGAACGAAATCGCCACAAAGACGAGACCGGTTCCAAGGTCAGGCTGCAGCAGAATCAGAGCGATCGCCATGCCGAGATAGCCCAAGAGCCGCAGCGCATCGCGAGGTTTGTCGATGCGCCCCTCATACTCGGCGATAAGCGCCGCCATGACGACAATGAAGACGAGCTTGGCTGGCTCTGAGGGCTGGAAGAGTCGAACACCAAAGACCTGTAGCCAGGACGTCGCGCCCTTCGCAGTCGTACCCAGTCCGGGAATTCGCGGGCTGATCAGCAGGAACGCGAACAGTATCAGCAGCGGACCAGTCCAGTGCTTGAGCTTCTTGTAGTCGATGGCCCAGGCAATCACCATTGGCACGAGCCCGATTGCGATTCCAACGAGATGGCGCCTGAACAGACCCGGTCCGCCGGTCATCCCTGCAGTGGCCGACGAGACCATGACAGACCCGTACGCGAGTAGCGATATGACGAGCAACATGAGTGGTCCATTGACTGAGTCCCGCGCCTGCTGTCTCAGTGTCTTCTCTACACGTCTCATCGTGATCTATCCGTTGTGTGTACGGTCGTGATCTTCTTGCCGAGGAGCTTGGCCAAGATGTTGCGCGCCGCAGGCGCGGCCACTGAGCCACCGTGACCACCCTGCTCGATCACAACGGCGACCGCATATTTGGGACTCTCGGCGGGAGCAAAGGCACAAAACCACGCATAGTCGTCCTTGCCATAGACCTGTGCGGTTCCGGTCTTCCCGGCAACTGTGACGCCGAGACCCGCGAACGCACCCTTGCCAGTTCCTGTTGTCGTGACGCGCACGAGTGCACTCCGCATAATCGCAAGATTCTTCGACGATATCTTCGTGTTTGCGAGAACCTCAGGTTCGTAGCTCTTGGCAACCTTGCCGTCAGAACCGAGTACGTTCTTCAGCACATGTGGCGTCATGACAACACCACCGTTTGCGATTCCGGCGTACGTCGTCGCCATCTGCAAAGGTGTCACGAGTAGGTCCCCTTGACCGATAGCCATGTTCACGGTGTCACCAGGCAGCCACACCTGGTACTCCGGGTAGTTCTCATTGAACTGCTTCTTCCAAGCGGCATCCGGAACGCGCCCGGAGACTTCACCTGGCAAGTCGATACCGGTGTCCGAGCCAAGACCGAAGGTGCGTGAGACCGACTGCAACTCCTCCTTCTTGCGCTTGTAGAATTCGTAGCCGATCTCATAGAAGACGGTATCGCACGACTCCTCGACGCCACCGTCGAACGAAATGGTCCCGTGACCTGAGTGATCCCAGCACCACTTGGGCCATTGAGCGCCCATTTCCGTCCACCTGCCGGTGCACGTGTACGTCTTGCCACTGTACGTGACCTTCGTTTCCAGACCGGCAAGCCCCGTGACTGCCTTGAATGTGGAGGCGGGCGGATACGCCGCCATCACCACGCGGTTATTGAGTGGGTACTCGCTCGATTTGTTCGTCAAACTGGTCCATTCCGTCTGGCTGATCCCGCCAAGGAATGTGGAGGGATCGTATGTCGGCGCACTCGCCATCGCGAGAACCTCACCCGTCTTGACATCGATCACGACCGCTGCGCCTGCCTTGGCATCTCGGAAGTTCTGCCTGTGAGCCTCGGCGAGGGCATCCTGAAGCGCGGCCTCAGCCACTTTCTGGACCTCGATGTCGATGGTGAGCTTGATATCACGGCCGGGCACCCCAGCCTGCTCTTCCAAGATGCGCTGAGCCTTGCCGGATGCATTCACTTCAATACGGCGCGCGCCCTTGTCGCCTTGGAGTACATTCTCGTATTCCGCTTCGACGCCTGCCTTGCCTACTATGTCACCCAACTCGTAGCCGGCCGTCTTGGGAGCGGAAGACATCTGTTTCTCGGATATCTCACCCGTGTAGCCGACGACATGGGCCGCCAAATCACCATACGGATACTCCCGAACAGCTATCTCATCAATGTCCGCGCCCGGAAACTCCTGCTGCCGCTCCAGCACCTGAGACACGATGTCGAGCGGCACGTCTACGGCCACGACACGCGGCCGGAGCGCCTCGACACTGGAGTCGGAGACTTTGTCGAAGACTTCTTGTGGTGTCATCCCAAGCAGATCGCTCAGCCCGCCGAACACTCGCTCCAGGTCCGCGCGCGTCGGGTCGTCGGTCTTGTCGAGGCTTTGCTCCTTGATGATGAGCTCGCGAACATCGTCATCCGCGGGATCGACCGAAACCGCGAGCGTCGCTCGGTTGGTCACCAGTGCCGTCCCATTGCGATCGAGAATCCGCCCACGCGGCGCATCAAGGGAAATCTCACGAATGCGATTGCTCTCCGCTTGGGCGGCAAACGAGTCGCCCGCGAGTACCTGCATCGACCACAGACGCAGCAGCAGAGACGCCAACACCAGGACCACAATGAGTCCGAGTGCTGCGAACCGCGACTTAAGCTGCTGTTGGAATGTCGTCATGAGTGAACAACCCTCCGAAGGCGAGTCGCCTTCGTGACCGGAACCGGCACGTTACGCAAGCCGCCGGAAGGACTTTACTGAACGATCCGTGCGCAAGAATCGCGCCAACCATGGATAGAACAACAACGCCAAGACGCTGTTGTAGATGCTTCGCGGAATCACAACGCCAAGCACGGCTCTCCAAAATGACACTTCGACGCCGAGCACTGTGAGAACGACCAGATACGCGAACTCAGCTGCCAATCCGGCAAGCAGCGCGACCGTGACCGGTAGCAGCCAGCCCTCTGCAAACAGGTTCGCTTCCATCATCCCGGCAAGATATCCGACGATTGTGAACACCAGTGCCCACGCGCCCACAGGACCACTCCCGAGCAGATCGAGCGCAAGCCCGGCCGCGAAGCCTGCACCAGCGCCCGAGCCAGGACCCTGTACGAATGCGAGCGTGATAACCACCAACAGCGGGATGCTCGGCACAACCCCGAACGGAGCGACATGCGGGGCCACGATCAGCTGCAAGAGCACTGACGCCGCAATCAAGCCTCCGGAGGTCCAGAAACGATTCACTCGACCACCCCAACATCGCTGGATACGACAGGTCCGAGCAAGACGAGCACTTCCTCCAGCTGATTAACGGGAACCCTGGAGAGCAGCGTGATGCGGGGATAAAGGTCTGCCCGGCGATTGTCCACCGAAATCACGTCACCCACGACGAGTCCCTTGGGATAGATACCGCCGAGACCCGATGTGATTACTACGTCGCCGACCTTTGGTACGTCCTTCTTGTCCACGAAGTCGAGCGAAAGCGACCGATCGATGCTCCCCTGAACCACCCCTACAGCGCGAGTGCTTTGGATCATCGCCGCAACGCCACTCTCCTGGTCGGTGATCAGCCGGACCCGTGAGGAGTTCTGCGAGACCTCTTCGATCTGGCCGACCAGTCCCTGAGGAGCAAGGACGGACATGCCGACTATTACACCGTCGGCGGAACCCCTGTCTATGACGATGACACCTTCCCAGGCACTCGTTGGGCGGCCGATCACACGAGCGCCGAGCTTGGTGAGCTTGGCTTCCTCGGCAAATTGAACAAGCACGCGAAGTCGCTCATTCTCCTGCCTGGACTCCTCGAGGTCCGCAAGCCGCGCACGCAGTTCTTCGTTCTGTGTCTGCAATGCGTTGATATCGCTGCGCGATATCCCAAGACTTGAGATCCAATCACCAACTGCGACGAATGGGCTCGCCATCGTGTTGCCGAGCTGAGAGAACGGTGCTGTGACGGTGAGAGTAACCTTGCGAGCGCTGTGTAGCACTCCAGTCTCGGCTTCTCGGAAATACATCGTCACGAGAATGAGCGACGCCACCACGAGCGCGATCAGCAGCGTCGGGTTAGCTCGTCTCGGTTCATTGTTAGCAATGCGCATGGGCAGTCCGGCCTACCGGGTAACGGTGAGGACCTTCTTGAGCACGTCGATCTCCTCAAGAGCCATCGCCGATCCGAGGACGACGTTGATAAGAGCGTTCTCTGAAACATGAACCGGCATGCCGGTCTCAAACCGGATGCGATCATCAAGCGCCTTGAGCAGCGCCCCTCCGCCAGTAAGTACGATCCCGTACTCCATAACATCGCTTGCAAGCTCAGGCGGTGTTTGCTCGAGGGTGCCCTTGATTGCCGAGATGATAGCCTGCGTGGGCTCCTCGACCGCAACCCGGATCTCCTCAGACGAGAGCTGAATCGTGCGAGGCAGACCGGTCAGCAGATCGCGCCCGCGAACTTCAACATCGAGTTCTTCGGCCAGAGGGTGCGCCGAGCCGATTTCGAACTTTATCTCCTCCGACGTACGCTCGCCGATGAGGACGTTGTATTCCTTCTTGATGTGAGCAACGATCGCGTCGTCAAACTCATCTCCACCAATACGGATCGACTGAGATACGACGATTCCGCCGAGCGAGATGACAGCGACTTCAGTGGTTCCTCCGCCGATGTCGACGACCATGTTTCCGGTCGGCTCCTGAATCGGCAGTCCGGCTCCGATCGCTGCAGCCATCGGCTCCTCGATCAGGTATGCCTGACGAGCGCCAGCCTGCATCGTCGCTTCAAACACGGCCCGCTTCTCGACCTCAGTGACACCTGAAGGAACGCACACGACCACACGAGGCTTCGGCTGCCAGGGAAAACGCTTCATGCGCGTCTTGTTGATGAAGTAGCGAAGCATCGCCTCAGTGACTTCAAAGTCGGCGATGACGCCGTCTTTAAGCGGACGAATGGCCACGATGCTGCCCGGAGTACGACCGAGCATCCGCTTAGCCTCAATGCCAACGGCTAGAACTCGTTTCGTATCCCGCTCAACAGCCACAACCGACGGCTCGATAAGCACGATGCCACGACCACGCACAGAAACAAGCGTGTTGGCAGTGCCGAGGTCAACGGCCATGTCACTAGCCCACGAGTTGAAGAACATATCTACAAGCGACAAAGCGCTCTCCTTTCGCATTCACGCGTTCAGGCGCAACTTCCGCTCCCAAAGCGAAAGCGCACGCAAAGCGCGCGGCCAGACCTTCGCCACCGCGCGCACGGACGCATATCGACGCGAGTTTAGCATAATCCGAGCACAGAAAACGCGCCCATACAGGAATCAGTATAGCAACACCGCAGGTCGGCGGTGGTGTTGGTAGCCAGCGGGTTACATGAGCCCCAGCTCGCGCATACTTGCATGAGCCCCGCCATCGCCTATCACCACATGATCCAGAACCTCAATGCCTAAGACATCACCA
Organism: Actinobacteria bacterium HGW-Actinobacteria-6; assembly: GCA_002841295.1. Taxonomy (GTDB): domain Bacteria; phylum Actinomycetota; class Coriobacteriia; order Anaerosomatales; family Anaerosomataceae; genus UBA2286. The sequence continues at coordinate 9,676 of PHEU01000024.1, read as the reverse complement.
GCTCGCACGAGTCTGCGCGTGAGTTGGGTGTCGGCCCCGGACGGCGTTGGGTCGCCGCTTGGATGGTTATGGACCACCACAATCGATGCTGCGGAGAGACGAACTGCATCCTTGAAGAGCTCACGCGGATGCACGATTGACGCATTGAGGCTTCCAATTGAGACCTCGATGATCTTGAGAAGCTGATTCTTCGTGTTGAGCGCGAGTGCCCAGAAGAACTCGCGGTCCATTCCCGCGAACTGCGGTCCGCATAGTCGCACCACGTCTTCCGGCGTGGAGATGCAAGGACGATCGTTGCCAGTCCAGCATGAGGCTCGACGGCTCAGCTCCAAGCACGCAAGAAGCACCGCCGCACGTGCTGGACCGATTCCACCGTGCACGCACAGGTCCTCAGCGCGAACTCTCCAAAGACCGTGCGGTATGGGATGCTCACGTAGAACCGTACGGCCGAGTTGTTCATCGGTGTCTCCCAACACGAGCGCGACCAGCGCGGCATCGGTGACCGTCTCAGGCCGACCATCAAGCAAGAGATCGCGCGCTGCCAGCTCGCGACCCACTAGGCGCGGCGCCATCAGCGCCACCCCCCTTCCGTCATCTCCCCGCGAGTCCATTGCCTTCCAGCCGGGAGATGATGTATCGGGCCGCGAAGCCCGTTGCGATGCCGAAGAGGAGGCTCGCGATTATCGGTATCGCTGCAAAAGCGAGGACACCGGTCGTACCACTCAGGAATGCGGCAGCCACAAACTGCGCCGTCACATGCGCAGATGCGCCCGCAATCGAGATGCCGACAAACGTGAAGCGCGCGGAACTCCTGAAGGCGAGCACCATGGCAGCCCATGAGGCGAGCGCGCCGGAGACGGCCAACACCGATACCGGGCCGAACAAGGTGCCGGTTGCCAGGCCTACGATTCCCACTCGCAAGACGCTGACTGCGAGCGCGGACTTCTCACCCAGTACCGCAAGCGCTACCAGAACCGCTATGTTCGCCAGGCCAAAACGCACGCCTGGAACGGGCGACGCAATGCTGGCTTCAAGTAGCCCAAGTACGCATGCCGTCGCAAGCAGGCACCCGCCGAGAACGACTCGACGGGTCACGGCAACCGTGGGGGTAGCCGTTGCTCTAGCGTGCGACAGCGTCGAGTCCATCGTTGCGCTCACCGCCGATGCGCACGGTGACACCGTTCGGAACACACGCGATTGCCTCGCCAGATCGCGAGACAACACCGGATCTCACGCAAACATGGTCCGGACACGAAGACTCCCTGACGCTCGCGTGTCCGTCGTGAACGACAACGACGACGACACCGTTCAAGCCCTCGACTTCAAGGGTTCGCTCGGCCGAAAGAGACACCCGAGTGCTTCCTGACGGTCCCTTGATCGTCACAGTCTGAGCAGGCGAAAGAGCTGCCGCCCCGCGCACCGCAGGCCCGACCAGCAGGGCGAACAGAACCACGGCAATGGCCAAGATCCTATCGGCGCGGCTCACGATTCAGTCCCCCGAGACGGCACCGGCGAGAGCCTGCTCGCCTGCGGTAGCGGACTTTCCTTTGCCGTCACCCGTAACCGAGAGGTGCCCGGCATTGAGGTCGATACAGTCCTGCGGACACACTTCAACACATGTACCGCAGCCAGTGCACTTCTCGTAGTCGACGACCGCAAGCAGGTCGATCACGTGAATCGCGTCGGCGGGGCACTCACGCTCACATTTCTTGCACGCAATGCAGCAAGCCGAGCACGATGATTTCCTATCGCGCGGCTTGTTGTGGGCGTTGCAGCGAACAACCACAGGCGCAGCGTCCGAGACCAGTTCGAGGAGGGATATCTGCCCCCTCGGGCATTCACGCACGCAGATTCCGCAGCCAGTGCACTTTGCCGAATCGATGACCGGAAGACCTCGCTCATCGAGGCTCATCGCGCCAAACGGGCACGCGCGAACACAGTCGCCATATCCAAGACACCCGCTAGCACACACCAGTGCGCCACCTGCAAGCTTGGCAACTGCTCCACAACTCTGAACCCCGCCATACTCGTATGCCCGAGACGCGTTGGTTCCGCCACCGCAATGTCGGACCGAAACAGCTGCCACGACATCACATGCGTCGTCCCCCATCAGCGCACCAATGGCCTGGGCAACGGACTTCCCGCCCGCGGTGCACGCCGTAACCGGGAGCCTACCGGCTGCGATTGCCTCGGCAGCCGAGAAGCATGAAGGGTTGCCGCATGCGCCGCAGTTGGCACCCGGCAGTGCCGACGCGATCGCCTCGACACGAGGATCGACATCGACATGGAACTTGCGGGCTGCGAGCGCCAGCATTGACGCGGCGGCCAGACCCAGCACCGAGAGCGCACCTATCGCTTTGAGGACTGTCAGAAGCATTCCTATACCCCCTACAGCCCGAACCAGCCGGCTAGGCCAACGTAAGCAAGTGACAGAAGACCTGCAGTGATGAACGACATCGGATTACCTCTGAGTACGCGAGGCACCGGCGCAATATCAAGCCGCTCTCGCAGAGCCGTGAACGTCAGAAGCGCGAAACCAAAACCGACCGACACACCGAAGGCGTACACGAGCGCCTCCCCAAGCGTGTAGCTGTACGGCATGGCCATCTTGAAGAAGCCCGGCTTCGAGACCTCGGTAGCGGCCGCCAGAACCGCACAGTTCGTCGTGATCAGCGGCAAGTAGATGCCCATCGCACGATAGAGCGCGGGGCTCGACTTCCGTAGGTACATTTCAACGAACTGCACGAGCGCTGCAATGATGAGGATGAACGCCGGGATGTACAGGAACTCGCCGATATTGAGCGGGAACAGAATGAACTTCCATACAAGCCAGGTGGTGGTGCTCGCCATCATCATGACGAAGATCACGGCTGCGCTCATTCCGAAAGCGGTGTTCATGCTGTTCGAAATACCGAAGAACGAACACAGCCCGATGAAGCGAGTCAGCAAGATGTTGTTTATCAGCGCGGCGCCCACGAACAGTAAGAGGAAGTGCGAAATCGTCAGCATGTCACGCCGCCTTCCGCTCGGTCGATCGTTCGTTCAGCCAACGGACGAACGCGACGACGAATCCAAAGAGGATGAACGCTCCCGGGAACATCATCAGAATGATGGGAGGCGCGTATCCAGAAGGCATTTTGAGTACTGCAGAACCGAACAGTTCGATCTTGCCCGAGCCAAATAGTTCTCTGATGAACGCGAGCCCAAGCAATACGAATGAGAACCCGATTCCCATGCCGAGCCCATCAGCGATCGAGAGCCATACTGAGTTGTGATAGGCGAACGCCTCGGCACGACCCAGGATGATGCAGTTGACGACGATGAGCGGAATCCAGATGCCGAGCACCGCATAAATCGGCGGGAAGAACGCCTTCAGGAAGAGATCGACCACCGTGACGAACGAAGCGATGATGACGATGAAGATCGGGATTCTGACCTGTGCCGGAATCACCTTGCGGAGCATCGCGATAAGCGCGTTGCTCATGACAAGTACGAAGATGACTGCGATTCCCATGAACAGCGAGCCCTCGACCTGACTCGAGACGGCAAGCGTGGCGCACAGTCCAATCATGAGAACGGTCAGCGGGTTATCGATCGAGAGTCCATTCTTGAACACCCTGAGCCATTCTTTCATCAGCGCACCTCCCCTGCCGTCTTGAGCACCGCGTCGAATACCGCCGATACCGCAACCGCACTGTCTCTCACAGACCTCGACGACTTCGTCGCTCCGGAAATCATATCGAGCGCCTTCACGTCCTTCTCGGCGAATGCACTCGGCAGCGCCTTGTACTGATCCAGGAATGCCGGCTCGGTCTTGATCCTCGTACCAAGTCCCGGCGTCTCGTTCATGCTCAGAATTGTAAGGTCCAGCACTTTACCGTCCCTATCCAGACCCCAAACCATCTTCACCAGGCCGCTATAACCTCGCGACCCGACCTTCAGTCCCCATCCGAGCGTCTGCCCGTCCGCGTCCAGCGCGCGATACACAGCATCAACCTTGGATTCACCGGCAGCCTCCTGAGCCGCGCCGAGCACGGTCGCATCGGTAGCTTCAAAGGTCACGGCGTCGGGCAAGACGCTCTTGAGCGCTGCCTCCTCGGCAGCCTTCTCCTGAGCGACAATGAGCGGCTCAGTGATCGTGTACGTTGCGGCGAGGCTGGCGGCGGCGGCGATACACGTCAACACCACGGGGATAATGAGGCGAAGTGGACTACTCTTCATTGCGCTTCACCCACCCAAAAGTCCGAGGAATGAACATCTTGTCGATGAGCGGCGCCAGTCCGTTCATGAACAGAATCGCGAAGGTCGTAGACTCCGGTGCCGGCCCGTAGAACCTACCGACAGCATTGAAGACACCACATCCGATGCCGTAAACAAGCTTGCCGTTCTTGGTCATCGGCGACGACACGTAGTCAGTCGCCATGAAGAACGCACCGAGCACAACGCCGCCCGCCAGGACATTGAAGATCGGGTCGGAGCCGAACACCCACGACAGCAGACCCATGGTTCCGATGTACCCCGCAGGAATGCGCCAGTCGATGATGCCCTTGAACAGCAGGACGAGCCCACCAAGGATCAACAGCCCGGCAGAAACCTCACCGAGCGAGCCCTCGAGGTTTCGCCATAGAAGCGGCTGATACTGAGAAGCCAGGTTGAATCCGTAGCCGCCGGCCGCAGCCCGATCAGCCGATGCGATCGCAAGACGCGTGGCTCCACTGATAGCGTCCAAGCCACCTGCGCCGACAACATCGATCGTCTTGAACCAGCCCTTGTTCGGGAGCTTGGAAAGCACACCTGCCCACGACATGAGTACGAATGCTCGGCCGACGAGCGCGGGATTGAAGAGGTTCCATCCCAGCCCGCCGAAGATCATCTTGCCGAGTGCTATGGAGATGAAGCCTGCGGCGACCGACATCCACCAGGGCAGCATCGGCGGCATACACAACGCCAACAGCACGCCCGTTACAAGCGCGCTGCCATCAAGAAGCGTCTGTGGTTTCTTGGCAATCGCATTCCAGGCAGCCTCGGTGCCGAGTGCCGAGCCGATGCACAGCACGAACATCTGAACCGCCGGCCATCCCATGCTCACCATGGCCCAAATGGAAGCTGGAGCCAGCGCCACTACAACCCAAAGCATGATGTTCGTGCACGTCACCGTTGCCCCGATGTGAGGAGACGAAGCAACAGACAGACGCGGCTTCAGTTCCGTGGAGTCGCTCACAGCTTCGCTCCTTTCGACATGACCGCGGCCTTCGCAAGCCTGATCAGCTGCAGAAGCGGTCGCCGCGTCGGGCACGAATATGAGCAGACACCGCACTCGATGCAGTCCACCGGGTGGAATATCTCGGCGGTTGTCCAGTCACGCCGATTGGCGTGCGTGGCGATCAGATATGGCTGCAAGAACATCGGGCACGCCTCGGAGCATCTTCCGCAGCGAATGCATGCCTGGTCGCCTTCAACGAGCGGCGCGATCTCGTCGGGTCCAAGAACGACGATACCTGAAGAGCCCTTCGCGATCGGCACGTCGAGGTCCGCAAGCGCGGGCCCGGTCATTGGACCACCGGCAATCACACGTCCGACCCCACCAGAGAACCCGCCCGCAAACTCGATGAGGTCGCTCACGAGCGTGCCGAGCAGGACGCGATAGTTGCCCGGCTTCGCGACACGACCAGTCACGGTCACGACCCGCTCAGTCAGCGGCTTGCGTAGCTCGACAGCGTCAGCAATCGCAGCAGCGGTGGCAACGTTGTGTACCAGCGCACCCGCGGCGGCAGGAAGCTTGCCGTGCGGCACCTCGGCCTTGAGGAACGCCCAGATGAGCTGCTTCTCCGCTCCCTGCGGATAACGGGTCACAAGTGAGCTGACCTCGACGCCTTCGATTGCCGCTTCGCGAAGCGCGGCGATCGCATCCGGCTTGTTCTCTTCGACGCCGATCACGACCCGGCTTGCGCCGATTGCCTCGGCAATGATGCGCGCGCCGGCGACAACCCGCTCGGGCGACTCAACCATCACACGGTGGTCACACGTCAGGTACGGCTCACACTCGCAACCATTGAGGATGACCGTGGTGACGTTCATGTCCTTAGGAGGACTCAGCTTCACTGCCGAGGGGAACGCCGCTCCGCCGAGCCCAACGATTCCTGCGGCGCGCACGGTCGCACGCACGTCGCCTGCGGGCACCGGGACGAACGCCTCAAGGTTCTGCTCGGCGTCTGGCGTGACCGTCACGCACTGTACACGCATCCCACCGGCTGTGAGCGACAGTCCGATGGCAGCCACCTCGCCGTCGACCGGACTGTGGATCGGAGCGCTCACCATCGCATCGACCGAACCGATGACCTGCCCACGACGCACGCGGTCGCCAACAGCCACCTGCACAGCGCACGGCGCGCCGAGATGCTGACTCATCGGTATCACGAGCCGTGCCGGAACCGGCATCCATTCGATAGCGGACGCCGACGTCTGTTCTTTGTGTTCTGGCGGATGGACTCCGCCTCGGAACGCCGCCTTGCTCAAGCGCTCACCCTCCGTCACTTGTCGTTCCCGTATGAGAGAACCCGATTCGCCACACCCCTTGTGGCTCCTTTATACACCGAGCAGGCGCACCGCGAACGGTACGCCTGCTCCGGTGAGCGGCTTAATGCACCGAACAGGACAGACAGGGATCGTATGCGCGAACGAGTTTCTCCATGCCTAAAATGAACTCATCCTTGGGCAGATCCGCGATTGTAGGCGCAAACAGACGCATGTCCGCCTCAAGGTTACCGAGATTCTGTGCGGTCGGTGTGATGATATCGCCACTCACGATAATGCCGTCATCATCGATGCCATACGCGTGGTAGAGCGTCCCGCGCGGAGCCTCCGACGCTGCAGCGCCACTCGACGCATGCACCGAGAACGATTCAGGTTTCGAAGAACCACCAATGCCGAGAAGCTGCTCTATGTACATCGCACACCGCTCGGCAGCATCCACAAGCTCGACCGCCTGACATACGTTGTTGAGGAAGGAGTTGCGCGACGGCGCCTCGATGCCGAGCTTCGCAAGCATCTCAGCAGCACGCGGCATGAGCTGACCCGCCGAGAGATTGATACGTGGCAGCGATCCAACCATGAACGTACGCCCGTCGACCGTGCTGTGCTTGGCATTGCTGTGTCCGACAACGCGCTCAGAGATGAAGCTGCGATACTCGGAAGCCGGACGACGCCAGCCCCCGTCGAGCGCGGCAACCTCGCCGCCATAGATCGCGTAGTCAGAACCGTCCACGAGCGCCAGCATCTCACCTGAGGTCTCGAACTGCGGTACCTCAAATGAGTGGAACAACTCGGCGGTGGCGATCGTATCGGCCACGAGAGCCTCAAGCCTCACAGCCATAGCGCGAAGCTCAGCGACCGAGGGCTCAGCCGAGAAGCCACCCACGACGGCGGTTATCGGATGCACCGGACGTCCGCCGATGAGCGTGGTGAGGTCATTGCCGGTCTTCTTCACACGTAGCGCGCGCTCAACCACGTCGGGGTGCGTCTGCGCGAGCGGGAAGACGCTCGGCAGACCGACGAAATCCGGAGCGGCGAATATGTAGAGGTGCGTCGCATGGTTCTGCAGGTACGATCCGTAGAGGAGCAGCTTACGAAGCAGCACGGTTCGCTCGGATACTTCTATGCCGAGAGCCGCCTCGACTGCTTTCAGAGAGGTGAGCGCATGGTTCGGCGAGCAGATGCCGCAGATGCGGCTGGTGATGAGCGATACCTCGTCGAAGCGTCGCCCGACGACCATCGACTCGAAGAAACGAGCTGCCTCGACGATGTCCATACGTACGTCGCTTACGACGCCCGACTCCATCTCAACGGTGATGGTACCGTGGCCCTCGATGCGCGCGATATGTTCGACTGTCAGCGTGGTCATAGGACGGCCTCCCGTGCGGCATTGTACAAGTCGAACAACCGGTCAAGCTCAAGCGGGCTAAAGCCTTTGTCCGCGTACACGGTCCGCGCAGCGGCGATGTTCGCCTCAGGCGAGATTCCACGACACCCGGAGCAGGGGCGACCAAGGGACACGCACTTCGCACCACACCCGGTACGCGTCACCAGACCGAGGCACGCATAGCCGCGGTCCAGGAAACAGACGTTCTCTTTGGTCTTGCAGATCGCGCACATCGGATCCTGCGGCATGTTGTCCTTGAGACCCATAAGGGCTCTGGAGAGCACTCCGACGAATTCGGACGGATCGATGGGACATCCGGGCACGTGGTAGTCCACGCTGATGACCGAGGAAATCGGCATCGGAGACTGGCGACCGGGCGCGACTTGAACGCCGTCACCGTACACAACGCCGTACCGCGAATCGAAGTCGGCAGTACCGGCAAGTGCCGGAATTCCGCCGGTCACGGCGCACGAGCCGAGGGCGATGACGACCGCAGCCGTTTGACGCGCACGACGCAGCGTCTCCACGTGCTCGGCGGTCGTAACGGCACCCTCGATGACGGCGACGTCATACTCATCAGGCAGATGTCCGCTCGACGCGAGCTGCCAGTACGCAAGGTCCATGAGGCCGAGAACGTCGAGGAGATGGTCTTCCATGTTCGTCACCTGGACCTGGCAGCCGAAGTCGCTCGCCAAGCCGATGATCACCACGCGAGGCGCCATCTAAATCGCCCCCTGCAAGTTCATGGCTTCCCAGTAATTGAAGACCGGGCCGTCGACGCACGTGTACTGATGGCCGACACCACAATGGCCGCACTTGCCGATGCCGCACTTCATGCGACGCTCGAAGGAAACGTAGATGCGGTCCACATCCATAGACTTCTTCCGCATCTCGTCGATCACGTACTTGTACATGACCGGAGGTCCGCAGATAGCCCCATACGTGTTGTCCGGATCCACATCAAGGCCATCGAAGAGCTTCGTCACCAGGCCTGTTTCGCCGTCCCAAGTCTCATCCGGTTGGTCGACGGTCAGGATCAGGTCGAAGTCGTCCCGGTGCTTCCACATCTCGAACTGATGACGGAACAGCACCTCTGAGGGATTCCTCGACCCGTACAAGATCGTGACCTTGCCGAACTCGTGCCGCTCATCATGGATGTGGTTGATCAGGGACTTCAGGGGCGCGATGCCAAGACCGCCTGCCACGAGCAGAATGTCGTGTCCCTTCATCTCCTCAAACGGAAATCCCCGGCCATATGGACCGCGCAGCCCGACGACATCACCGCACTGCTTCGCGTGCAGCGCGCCGGTAACGTCACCCGAGTCACGGACGCACAACTCGATGAAGCCCTGCTTGCTGGGTGCCGAGGAAATCGATATCGGTGCTTCGCCGACACCGAATATGGAGAGTTCAACAAACTGTCCAGAGTCGAATTTGAACGCTTCGCGAACGTCCTCGTCGATGATTCGAAGCTCGAAGAGCTTCTCCTTGTCAGTGAGATCCATGATCGACGTGATTCGTGCAGGCCACGGATGATACGGATTCGCATCGATGTCACGCGGGCAATCGTCCACTTTGGTGTTCATCGCACCTCCCCCGTCTGCAGCGCCTCGATGACATTCACCGGATTGATGCCGGCAGGACAGGCCCGCGCGCATCGGCCGCAGCCCACGCACAGTACACGCTCGAACTTGCTCAGGTAGCCCCACTGCTTGTGGTAGTAGCGATACTTCACCCGGCTAGCCCTGGATTCGCGGA
>PHEU01000023.1 GCA_002841295.1 Actinobacteria bacterium HGW-Actinobacteria-6 | reverse complement strand
TCCTCGAGGCCGGAGATTTCTTGCTCGATGTCGTGAATCCGCTTCTGGATGTCGCCGAGGGCCACGTAATCGGAAGGGTCTGCTGTCTTCATCTCGGCGCGGATCTCATCGGCCTTTCTGCCGAGCGTGTTGAGTTTGCGCTCGGTGGCAGCGAGTTCCTTCTTCAGGCTGCGTTCGTCCGCGGCTGACAGGGTTGATGCTTGCTGCGCAGTCGGTTTGGAGGCCGCCGCTGGCTTGGTCTCCGAGTTCACCGAGCGGCGTTCATCCAGAAGCCGTAAGTACTCCTCGACGCCGCCCGGGACATGACGGATCTTCCCGTCGAGCAAGGCGAACTGATCGTCGGTGACGCGCTCCATCAGGTGTCGGTCGTGGGTGATGAGGAGCAGCGTGCCGGGCCATGAATCCAGGAGATTCTCCACGACAGCGAGCATGTCGATATCGAGGTCGTTGTCAGGTTCGTCCAGGATGAGGACGTTCGGCTTGTCCAGGAGAATGAGCATCAACTGGAGGCGGCGCTTCTGCCCGCCGGATAGCTCAGACACGATCGCGGATAGCTGAACCGCGTCGAACCCGAGGCGCTCCAGAAGCTGAGCCGGAGTCATCTCCTTGCCGTCGAATTCGTATCGCGTTTTGTATCGCGCGAGGACCTCGCGTACCCGCAGATCGCCCAATTCGTTCAACTCATTCAGATGCTGCGACAGCACGGCGAACTTGACCGTCTTGCCGATCTTCACGTGACCCGACGTCGGCTTGAGCGAGCCATGGACGAGATTCAGAAGCGTGGTCTTGCCCGAACCGTTCTCGCCCAGGATGCCAAAGCGATCTCCCGGACCGATAAGCCATGTGAGGTTGTCGATGACGGTCTTCTCGCCGAAGCGCTCGGTCACGCCGACGAGATCGACGACCTGCTTGCCGAGTCGGGACATCGCCGATTTCTTCAGCTCGATTGAGTTGCGCACGGGCGGTTCGTCGGCGATAAGCGCAAGCGCCTCTTTGACGTGGAACTTCGGCTTGGTCGACCGGGCGCGAGCGCCGCGCGACAGCCATGCAAGCTCTTTGCGCATGAGGTTCTGGCGCTTCTGCTCGGCAGTCTGGGCGGCCTCGGCGCGTTCGACGCGCTGGAGCACGTACGCCGAGTATCCGCCGTCGAACTGCTCTACCTGACCGTGGTGAACCTCCCACATGCCGAGGCAGACTTCGTCCAGGAACCACCTGTCATGCGTGACAACGAGGAGCGCACCGGATTTCTTCGGCCAGCGGCTCTTGAGATGATCGGCCAGCCAGGCGATGGCGTGAACGTCGAGGTGGTTGGTAGGCTCGTCGAGCATGAGCACATCACAGTCCGAGATGAGCACGCGCGCAAGATCCACGCGGCGTCGTTGACCGCCGGAGAGCTCGCCGATCCGGTGCTCCCAGGGGATATCCGCGATGAGGCCGCGAATGATGCCGCGGATACGGGCGTCTGACGCCCACACGTACTCAGGTGAGTCTCCGACAACGGTATTGGCGACGGTCGCCGCCGGATCAAGGGCGTCGGTCTGATCGAGCGTGCAGATGGTGATCCCGCCGCGACGCATGATGCGCCCGTCATCAGGGTCGACTGAACCCGCAAGGAGCGACAGGAGCGTTGATTTACCATCGCCGTTGCCACCCACGATGCCGATGCGGTCGCCTTCATCGATGCCGAGAGTGACCGAGTCGAAGACCTTCTTCGTCGGATACTCCAGATGGACGCTCTCGCAACCAAGCAAATATGCCACGCAACGAACCTCGATCCTGACAGCCGGTAAGCACGAACGACACTATCGCACGGCATGAGTATACGGGGATACTCGTGGGGCTCGCGCTGGGCGTGCTTAATCAGCGCGCTCGGCATGCGCTAGACTTGGTGGATAGTATCGGCCTCAGGAGATTTCAGCTGACTGGAGACTGACATGGGAATAGGCGTCATGGAACTCATCATATGCGGGTTTCTTCTGGTGTTTTTGGCCGTGGCTGCGGTGATTATCGTGCTCGTGAAACGAGGAAGCTCCACTGGCATCTCCCCGGCTCCGTCAGTCCCCGCCGGATGGCATCCGGACCCGCATGGTCGTCATGAGCTTCGTTTCTGGGATGGCTCCCAGTGGACATCCAACGTGAGCGACGCGGGAGTCCAATCTGTAGACGGCGTCTGATTCGCACACGCGGCGGAGCTGCCGGGGCCTCACTCGTCCGGCATCTGTCTCTTGATTGCTATGCTTGCGGCAACATCACCGTCAGATCGAGACCCGACCGCTTCCAGGCGGGTACTCGGATGGGAGTATCTACATGCGACGCACCATGCTCGGCGGCAAGATTCACCGCGCCACGGTCACGGACGCATGTCTGGAGTACGAAGGCAGCGTGACTGTTGATGCCGACCTCCTCGAGGCGGCTGGCATTCTCGAATACGAGGCTGTCCATATCTGGAACGTCACTACCGGAAGCCGAGTGACCACGTACGCACTGAGCGGCCCGCGCGGGTCCGGCACGGTGTGCGTGAACGGTGCAGCAGCTCACCATGCCGCCATCGGCAACCTTGTCATCATCGCGAGCTTCGTTGAGCTTGAGGGTTCTGAGGCCGGAGCATGGCGACCATGCGCGGTGTTTGTGGACGGTGCGAATCGCGCTGTCGAGTCCAGACCTGAGAGACTGCCAGCATCTTAACCAGCGGATGAATGTGAGACTCGATAGTGGTGAATGAGAGCGCGGCGCCCACTGCGGCTTCCGATAACCGACACCAGCTACGCATGGGGCTCGTGAAGACGCTGCCGCTCGCGATGGGCACTGTCCCGTTCGGCCTCGCGTACGGCGTGGTCGCGACTCAGGCCGGGCTCACGGTCGCCGAGACGATGCTCATGTCGCTCGTCGTGTTCGCAGGCGCTTCCCAGTTCATGGCGGTCGTGATGATCCAGGCCGGCGCAGGCATCCCACTCGTCGTAGCATCGACGCTCCTCGTGAACCTGCGACACCTGATGATGGGCCTGTCGCTTTCACCGTACCTCTCGGAAGCCACGCCGAAATGGCAGCGCTTCGTCGCCTTCGGTATGACCGACGAGTCGTATCTGACATCTGTCACCCACTACCGCGAGGTGGGCGAGGGTCAGGCCAATCCGCACTTCATGCTCGGCGCCGGCGGTTCCATCTACGTGGCATGGGGTATCGCGTCGCTTGTTGGCGCACTGGCGGGAAATGCGATCTCAAACCCGCTGCAGTGGGGTCTGGATTTCGCGATGCCGGCCACCTTCCTGACGATGCTGCTGCCACAGATCGTCTCGCGCCGACTCGCGGCGGTCGTTATCGTTGCGGCGGTGGTCGCGACAAGCACGTACGTGCTGGTGCCCGGCAAGTGGTACATCATCCTGGCGGTCGTCGCGGCGACGGTGACCGGCGTGGTCCTTGAAACCCTGGCCGAGAGGAGAGCCGCATGAGGCCGTACTACGTGGCGCTCATCCTCGGCATGGCTGCTGTTACGTACGCGACGCGCGTTGGCTTCATCGGAGTCGCCCGGCAGTTCGAGATGCATCCGCTCCTGCGGCGCTCACTCGAGTACGTGCCGGTCGCGATCTTGGCCGCGCTCGTATTCCCGGCGGTGCTGGCGCCGTCCGGCACAATGGAGTCGCCGGTGGCGAACATCTACATCTGGGCAGCGCTTATCACGGCGGCCACCCTGTTCACGACCAAGCGGCAGTGGGTGGCCATCGTTGTCGGTGTCTTGAGCCTTGTGTTGATGCGCCATTTCTTGCCGCTCTAGGTACCTTCGATGTGTTGACGCGGTCCATGCCTGGTTGGGTTACGATTACACTCGGTGGTCTCTATGGGGGAGCGAACATGAACTACTCGCGTCGTCTTTCGTGGGTGCTTATGTTGGGGGGAGTCGCTGGGTTAGTAGTTGCCGTGGCTATGGTGCCGTTTGGTCTCTATGCGTTTGGCGTCACATTCAGGTCACCGCTGGTCTACGGGATCTTCGCCTCGGGGTACGCGCCTGCGGTCCTGGCCATGCTGAGCGTCCTGCTCTTCGTGGTGGGACGACGAAGGGGCCATGTAGGATCGGGGCTCGGCGCAGTCCTGGCCGTCAGTTATCTCCTGGCAAGCTGGAGGATTCGAATTGGAATTGCCGAGTCCGGCAAGTTGGGTCCCCTTGCTGCGCTTGTCCTGGCAACCGCAGTCGGCACAGCAGTTGTCTCGGTGCTCGCGCTGATGAGCGCCTCGGCGCTGCGGTCCGAAATCGCGCTTAGCGCGCTAGAGGACTAGGGAGCGGCGCATGGAGATCCGACCGGTACAAGAATCCGACCTTGAGGCGATCGGTCGACTCCACGCGGACTTCTGGGGTGAGGTCTCCGATGTCGCCTCGATGGCCGAGACGCTCAGGCGACTTGACGACGATCCCGACCATGTCTTGCTGGCTGCACGGATAGAAGGTGCGTGCGTCGGCACTGCAACGGGCGTTGTGTGTCACGGGCTCTACGGTGGCTTTGACTCGTACCTCGTGATCGAGGATGTTGTCGTCGATCCCCGTCATCGACGGGAGGGGGTCGCCTCGGCGTTGCTCGGCGAGTTGGAGCGCATCGCCCGCGAGCAGGGCTGCAAGCAGATGATCCTCTTGACCGAGACGTGCCGCAGCGATGCGGTGGCGCTGTACGAGTCAGCCGGTTTCGCCAGCCGGTGGACGGGATTCAAGAAGAAGCTGTGAGGTCGCCAGAAACGCTAAACTGTAGGCAATGCGGCGGCTCCGGCCGACGCGTATGCAGGCACACAGACACCCGGGAGTGATCGTGAACGGTACGTTTCCGTTCGGCCGTCCGATTGAGACGCTGACCCAGCACGACCGTAGTCCCAAGCGCGTATTCATTCTCGGCGTATACCCGAGCGCGGTGTATGCACGTTGGCTGGATGAGGACGGCACGACGCTCCTTGGCGCGGTCGCCGTCGCGTCCGAGCCTGAGATCGCCTGGCGCGGCGAGGGACTCGACGAAATCGTCGCGAGCATCCCGGTTCCCGCGGGCGCTGGCAGCCTTGTTCCGGCCGGCGACAACCTCAACGGCCCCTCCGGAGCTGCGCTCGACGAGCTCTTCCTCGGCCCGCTCGGCCTTACGCGTTCGGATGCCTGGATGTGCGACTTGGTGCCGTACAGCTGCAAGAACAACCGGCAGGCGACCGCGCTCAAGCGCGCTTACGACAAGCGTGCGACCAAGCTAGGGCTGCCCGCGTACGATTGGCCCTTTGTGCCCGAGGATCTGGCCGACGATGCCCGACGTGCCGAGATCGCTGACGAGGTAGCGCAGGCCGCGCCCGACATGATCATCACTCTCGGCGACCAGCCTCTGCGGTGGTTCGCCAACTACTACGGCTCCAAGAGCAAGCTGAGCGCGTATGGCGAGACGCGTGACGAGTACGGACGCTTCCAGGAGGTCCGCATCGGCAAGCGGACCATGGCGTTGCTGCCACTCGCGCACCCGCGGCAAGTGGCACGCCTCGGCTCCCATTCCGCAACGCTTGCTGCGCTGCACGAGCACTGGATCAAACATGTGGCGCCGGATCTTCTGCTCGACACGCCTGCACTGTAGGGCCCGCCGAGAGGGGACTTTTGCATATGGCTGAGTACACCAGGGACGAGGCACTCGCATTTGTGGAGGCGATACGCCTCACGCTCAATGGCAAGGTCGGGTTCAAGTGGTTCTCCGAGCGGCTTTCGAGCCTCTCCGGGTACATCGAATCTGTCGCCAGCGAGAACGAGCGACTGAACGCTTTCATCGACGCCACAGAGGCGCGTGCCGACTATGAGGCTTTCGCTGCGACACCAGTGGAGCCAAAGGAGTCGTGATGGAGAAGCTTGATCTCAAGAAGGAACTGGCTGAACTCTATCGTCCGCCGTCCCGGCAGGTCGTCGATGTGGACGTCCCGAGCATGAACTTCCTCATGATCGACGGGCAGGGCGATCCCGGTACTTCGCAGGCGTACTCGGACGCGATCGAGGCGCTCTACGCGATGTCGTACACGCTCAAGTTCGCGGTGAAGAAAGGCCCAGACGCGATCGACTACGGCGTCATGCCGCTCGAGGGCCTCTGGTGGGCAGATGACATGCGCAGCTTCGTCGACGGCGATCGCGACGCGTGGCAGTGGACGGCGATGATCATGCAGCCGAGTTTCGTCACTCCCGAGATGGTTGAGGCTGCAACCCTCGAGGTCGCCCGCAAGAAGAACCCGGCAGCGCTGCCGCTTATGCGCTTTGAGGCATTTGAAGAGGGCCTGTCGGCTCAGATCATGCACGTTGGGCCGTTCTCGGCAGAAGGTCCCAACATCGAGCGGGTCCATGCGCACATCGAGGAGTCGGGGCGGGCACGCTTCGGCAAGCACCATGAGATCTACCTGAGTGATACTCGCCGAGCAGACCCGGCCAAGTGGAAGACGGTCATCCGCCAGCCCATGAGGCGCCTCTAGGGGATTGGAGTTCGCCATGCCGATCAAGATGGATCCAGAGACCGAGGCATATCTTATCGGGTCGATCCGACGGTTCTTTGATCAAGAGCTTGAAGAGGACATCGGCGACCTGAAAGCACTCTCCGTGCTGGATTTCTTCGTTCGCGAGATCGGTCCGAACGTCTACAACCAGGCGATCGCGGACGCTCAGGCTTCGATGGAACGAGCGGTATTCGACCTGGCGGGCGTGCGCTACGAGCCGGAATTCGACTTCTGGAAGAAGCGCTGAGCCTCGGTTGTCAGCAATGACGACGCCATAGCCGCCGAGACGGGAGACTCACAAGATGAAGATGGATCGCAAAGTCCTGCTGTATTCGGCCATCGGCGCACTGGTGATTGCTGCGCTCATACCGCTGTTCGACGCCACGCTGGTGCCGGCGATTGCACTGCTACCGGACCTGGGCGCCAGCTGGTACCTATGGAAGCTCCCGGACCCGACGTGGGTGACGCGTCTCTCGGTGTGGGCGCCATACATCGTCCATCAGGTGGTTGTGTGGTATCTCATCTACCGGCTCAACGCCTCCAAGAAGCGCATCGACGACTCGATGTCGAAGTGGAATTGGTGGCTCCTCGGCGTCAACGCACTCTTCGTTGTGGCGCACTTCGCGCAGACCGCGCTCTTCTACGACGGGCTGGCGCAGGATGTGCCGATCTGGAGCTCGCAGTACTCGGTCATCTTCATGCTGGTGATGATCCTCATCATGAAGAATCGCTGGCGCGGGCTGTTCTTTGGCCGAAAGGTGCGCTTGCCCAAAGATGGTGTGCGTTTGACCAGCATGAGCCACACCTACTACATCGCTTGGGCTGCCATCTACACCTTCTGGTTCCACCCCGTGGTGAGCGAGTGGGCTCACGTGGTCGGCTTCTTCTACATGTTCCTACTGTTCATCCAGCTCTCGCTGGCTCGCACGCGGGTGCACTCCAGCAAGTACTGGACGCTTGCGCTTGAAGTGCTGGTGCTGTTCCATGGCGCATCCGTGGCTTTCTACACGCAGCAGTCCATCATCTGGACGATGTTCCTCACCGGGTTCATGACCATTTTCATCGTCACGCAGATCTACGGTCTCGGCCTGCCGAAGTGGTCGATTCGGCTTGCCTCGGCGGCGTATCTGCTACTCTCACTCAGCCTGTATACGTTCTATCCGAGCGGATCGCTGTCCACCGAGCGCCTCTCGCAGATCTATCAGATCAGCTTCATCCCTGTCACAGAGTACGCACTTGTATTCGTTGTCGCGGCCGCACTATGGGCGGTCAGCTTGCTGCCGCCTGTCAGGGCCAAGCTCCACCCGGGTGGGTCTGAGACCGTTTCACGGTAGAACCGAAGGAGACCACATGCGCATCTTTGACGGCGAAGCCGACCGAACGCTCGGCGCGATTGACTTGTTCCTGACGCACGGCGATATCGAGGAGCTCATCGATGTGCTCCGTGCGCTGCAGTCCGAGGATGCGGGCAGCCAGTACCAGGTGGTTGAACGAGACCCGGCGCTTCGTGACTACGCACATGAGATCAACGTCGCCCTCTACGAAGAAGGCGACGTTCCTGCGGATTGGCCCGAGCGCGCGGCCGACGTGATACTGGAAGACCGCTAGCCGAGCCAGTTCTGACGCCGGTTGGAGTGTTGTTTTGGCCAGTTGTGTCGCGAATCTGCGGTGGCGTCGGTCCCCGGCGCGTAGAAACGGGCGATGCGTGGTAAGATATCTAGACTCCCTTGATTGCTCGTGCGTCGTCAGCCCGTCAGGGTCTGTCGCTCGACCACCATGGCGACCCCGACCTTGCGAGCTATCGAGCGCACCCCAGATACGGGAGGCATCACATGAGTAGTTCTCCGTTTCGCCCAAGCACTCCAGAAGTCGACTCTTCCATCATCCTTACCGATGACGGCGGCAGTGGACTCTATGATGCGTGCCTGATTCGATTTGCGGGCCCCGGCTTTGAAGTCGCCTGCGATGAGCGTCACACCGTCTGGGTGAAGTGCGTCGACGGCTCACGGTCGATAGGCCTGTCTCCCTGGATTCTCCGTCAGCGCTCGATGGATGACGTGCTGGATCACGCAGAGCGCAAGCTCAGCGCTCCCTTCGCCAAGCTGTAGGACATCTCCCCGGCACGCCGGCGTGCGATAATGGGCAGCAGCCCGTCCCGGCGACCGGAGCGAATAATGCCTGGTATCCCTCGCTGTATGAGCACCCAGCACCCGGACAACGTTTCGGTGCCCTTCTTCGCGACGTCTGCTGTACTCGCGGGTGAAGATGAGATCCGCGAGGCCTACTACGCGTACTCGCATCTCGGCTGTGATGAGCAGATGTGGGATGTCGAGGGCAAGGAAATCGACACGTATGTCGTTAAGAAGCTTCTGTCGTTCTACCCCGAGTATTTTCGCGAACATGTTCTTGGGGAGGATCTGCGGCTGACGCTTCGGGTGCCAAACCCGACGGTGGAGACGACTGAAGCGAAGATCCTGCTCGAGACGCTCGAAAGCATTCCGCGCTCCTACGACGCTGCGATGCGCTTCTACGAGCGCGATGTGGCACCGATCTTCGAGGTCATCTTGCCGATGACCACCTCGGCGCAATGCATCGATCGCATCTACCGCTACTACGCCGATCACATCGTCGGTCGTCAGAACGCGCGCTTCGGCAATGGGGACATCACAATCGCAGAGTGGATAGGGGAGTTCTTCCCCACTAGGATCCAGGTGATTCCGCTCTTCGAAGATGTACCGACCATGCTTCGCGCGGCCGACATCGTCGAGGAGTATCTGTCCGACAAGCCCGAGGTCGCGGATCAGCGTGTATTCCTCGCGCGCTCGGACACGGCCATGAACTATGGGGTCGTCTCGGCAGCGCTGGCGAACAAGATCGCGCTTGCCCGGCTGGAGGAGCTGTCAATCCGACGGGGAGTGAGGATACATCCGATTCTCGGCATGGGGTCCGCGCCGTTTCGGGGTGGACTCTCGCCTGCGACAGTCGAGCGAGTCGGTCGCGAGTACCCGAGCGTCGTGACGTTCAGCATCCAGTCGGCGTTCAAGTTCGACTACCCGGTCGATGAGGTTCGGGCAGCGTGTGAGCATCTGAAAGCCCGTGAGATCGGGCACGCGAAACCCGTGGATGTTGAACGGGCACTTCCGCTTATCGAGCGGTACAGCGAGGCGTATCGTCAGCGGGTGCTGGAGTTGGCACCGCAGATCAACCGCATGGCGAAGCACGTTCCTTCGCGTCGTGCCCGCAAGCTCCACATCGGCCTGTTCGGTTACGCGAGGGAGCTTGGCGGCGTAACCCTGCCGAGGGCGATCTCGTTCACGTGCGCTCTCTACAGCCTCGGGTTGCCGCCCGAACTCATTGCATTTGACGCACTCACCAAGAGTGACCTGGAGTTTGTGCATGAGATGTACCCGTCGTTCGAAGTGAAGCTCGCCGAGGCGCTGAGCTTCACCGACTTCGATGGGGCGCTTATGACGAAATCGCTGCGTGAGTCACTTGATCGGGCCGGGTATGCGTACACGCCAAACGTGGAGCATCTTGAGATTACCCGAAGGATGCGAGCGGACCTTGACCGAGGCGAAACGACTCAGCTGGCCGACCTCGTGACCCGCGCGGCGCTTCTCCGGAGGTTCCTCGGCTAGTACCCGGTTGAGGAGCGGCAGTCGCCTAGGCTGTAGCCGCGGCTCGGTCCTCGGCAGACATCGCGGCCAGGCGCTTGACCTCGGCTACGTCGACGCCGACTCCCTCGGCTACCCGCGTCCCGTACTCGGGATCAACCTTGTAGAAGACGGCGCAACTGCGTAGGCGGATTCTCTCCTGTGCGTTGCTCAGATGACCGACGATGTTGCTGATGAGATGGTCGCGGTCCTCGGCCGTCATCACGTCGCGGAAGAGCGCACGCGGCTGCACGAAGTCATCGTTCGGGTGCGTGTACTCGGTGCGGCCGATCGCTCCTGTGACCGGCATGCCCGGGTCGGCTGAGCTCGGATCGGGAGCCGGGCCACCCATGCTGTTGGGCCAGTAGTTAGGACCGTCGCCACCATTGGCGTCGTGGCGCATCGCGCCGTCGCGCTGGTAGCTCGCCATTGGAGCATTCTTGGGGGCGTTGATCGGCAGCAGATGGTAGTTCGTGCCGAGGCGATGCAGGTGCGTGTCGTGGTAGCTGAACAGCCGTCCCTGGAGCATCTTGTCCGCCGAGGGGCCGATCCCTGGCACGAAGTTGCTCGGGTTGAACGCCGACTGCTCGACTTCAGCGAAATAGTTCTCGGGGTTGCGATCGAGCACCATGCGTCCGATGACGATCGGCGGGTAATCCGCGTGCGGCCATACCTTCGTGATGTCGAGAACATCGAAGCGGTAGTCCTCGGCCTCGGCCACGGGCATGATCTGCATCTCAAGGCGCCACACCGGGAAGTCGCCGCGCTCGATGGCCTCAAAGAGGTCGCGCGTGGCGTGATCGGGATCCTTCGCCTTCATGGCGTCGGCCTCGGCAGCGGTGAAGTTCTTGATGCCCTGTTCGGTCTTGAAGTGGTACTGCACGTAGAACTGCTCGCCTGCCGCGTTCGTCCACACATAGCTGTGGCTGGAGTAGCCGTTCATGTTGCGGTATGTCGCCGGTGTGCCTCTGTCCGAGAACAGCACGGTTACCTGATGCACAGACTCCGGCGTGAGGGACAGGAAGTCCCAGAACATGTCCGGGTCTTTGAGGTTGGTCTTTGGGTTGCGCTTCTGGGTGTGGATGAAGTCGGCGAACTTGAGCGGGTCGCGGATGAAGAAGACAGGCGTGTTGTTGCCCGTCATATCGTAGTTGCCCTCCTCGGTGTAGAACTTGATCGCAAAGCCACGGGGGTCGCGCTCCGCGTCCGCCGAGCCCTTCTCGCCGCCAACGGTGGAGAAGCGCGCGAATACCTCGGTCTTCTTGCCGATCTCCGAGAGGAACGCTGCCTTCGTATACGGCGTGACGTCGGCGGTCACCTCGAAGTACCCGTGGGCGCCGGCACCCTTGGCGTGCACGACGCGTTCCGGGATACGCTCCCGGTCGAAGTGGCCGAGCTTTTCGAGCAGATGCACGTCTTGCATGAGCACGGGGCCGTTCGGCCCTGCAGTTTGCGAGTTCTGGTCGTTGTCGACCGGCTTACCAAAGCCGGTGGTGAGCTTCTTGGCCATAGCGAGTCTCCTTCTCCTAGAGTCGGGCGCTTTCGTGCGATGCCGTCGGCGCGCCTCAAGAGGCGGGTACACGCGGCAGCACGGGGTGTTTGCGGGCGTTGGTTCTGATGTACCCGGCAGCAGAAGGACGCAAGCGTGACAGGCGAAGCGACTCGCTCGACACGCCCAGCACAATCGATGACAATGAGCCCCTTCGTGGGCTCGGCAGACGCGAGCCACACCATATTCGGCCGCATGTAAGCCTGGATTCGGGCACCCAGCGGCGACCGACTGAGGTGATTTCATGCTGCCCGAGAACGGCCCCATCGTCGCCGCATCCGATGTGTCCGCGGATGCGTGGCTCTCCTCACTGCCACTTGGTTCAGAACCTCTCGTGCTCGCACCCGGTTCGTCGCGGGGGTGGTTCGGTGGGCGCGCAGTGGTGGCATGGTCGCCTGAGTCAACTGCAGCCAGCCTCACTCTTGAGGAGGCCACAAGCGAGCTTAAGCGCGCACTCTCGGCGGATTCGTCTGAGATGTGCGCAGCGCTCATGCCATACTCCGGCACCGCGACGATGGCGCGCTACTCGGGTGGGCTGGTGCACACGCCCGAGGGTTGGCGGGTGTGGGGAACGCTCGAGGCAGATGACGTACCCGAACCTGTCGCTACATCATGCCCGTTGCCGGCAGATGCCCCGCTCGGCCGGGCGATGACTAGCGACCTGGATGAGGTCGAGTATCGAGCGGCGGTCGAGTCGGTCCGTGATGCGGTCATGGCTGGCGATGTCTACGTTCTCAACCTCACGAGGCGTCTCTTGGGAATCCCTACCGTCGACCCGCGGAGTGCGTTTGCGTCCCTGGTCGACCGCACGAGCGCCGACATGGCCGCGTTCTGGGAGATAGGTGAGATTACGATCGCGTCAGCCTCGCCGGAGCGGTTCGTGCATGTCCTGGGTGGCCGAGTCGAGGTCTGCCCCATCAAAGGGACGCGCCCTCGAGCCGCGGGCGCGACTGACAGAGCGCTGGCCGCTGAGCTTGCCTCCTCTGAGAAGGAACGCGCCGAGCACGTGATGATCGTCGATCTTGAGAGAAACGATCTTGGCCGGGTGTGTCAGCCCGGTACCATCGCGGTCGACCCGCTCTTTGAGGTGATCGCTACTCCGTATTGCCATCAGATGGTGTCGACCGTTTCCGGGCAACTGGCGCCGGGGGCGTCGCTCGGCGATTTGTTTGCAGCCACATTCCCGTGCGGGTCGGTGACGGGTGCTCCGAAGCTTGCGGCGATGCGCAGAATCGCGGAGTTGGAGCAGTCGTCGCGTGGGCCGTACACCGGTGCGCTCGTGATTGCTGTGCCGGGCGCCCTGGACTCCTCGGTGCTCATACGTACGGCCGAGTACGCCAACGGTACTGTACAGTGGGGTACCGGAGCCGGCATCACCGTTGATTCCGATGCCAGGGAAGAGTGGCTTGAAACGATTCTCAAGGCGTCCCCGTTCCTCGGCACGAGCGGTGTTGATTAGTGCGACGCACGGTGCGAATAATCCGAACGGTGCATTCTGGCGCGATGCGTGCTATAGTACGGAAAGGCGGGCCACAGAGGTCCGTAGGATTGCGACGTGACACCCCGCATTTCTGGAGGTAGTCGCGTCGTTTTGTTTTGCCCCGATAATGGGGCGAGAGGATGGATTTGCATGGCTGAAGGTAAAGTAAAGTGGTTCAACGCTGACAAGGGTTACGGCTTCATCGAGCGCGAGGGTGGCGACGATCTCTTCGTTCACTTCTCCGAGATCCAGGGCGAGGGCTTCAAGAGCCTCGACGAGGGTCAGGCTGTTTCCTTCACGGAAGCCACTGGACAGAACGGCAAGAAGCAGGCGACCCAGGTTCGTGCCATCTAGGC
Organism: Actinobacteria bacterium HGW-Actinobacteria-6; assembly: GCA_002841295.1. Lineage (GTDB taxonomy): Bacteria > Actinomycetota > Coriobacteriia > Anaerosomatales > Anaerosomataceae > UBA2286. The sequence goes on along the minus strand of PHEU01000023.1, from coordinate 19,707 downwards.
GCAATTCCTGACAAGTGCTTTTGAGCCGGGCAGCCCTTCGGGGTTGCCCGGCTCTGCTTTTGCCCCCGACATGCGGCTTGCGGCAGCCTCCATGCGATACTGAGCGCATGCTGCTGAATCTCGCATATATCATCGGTGGATTGGTGCTGCTTACTGTGGGAGCCGAGGGGCTCGTTCGCGGTAGCACCGGACTTGCGCTTCGTCTCGGCGTGACAGCCCTCATGATCGGGCTCACAGTCGTGGCCTTTGGTACAGGCAGCCCCGAACTCTTCCTTGGAATCCAGGCCGCGCGAGCGGGCGACAGCGGACTCGCGCTCGGCAATGTCGTTGGCTCCAACATCAGCAACATCGCGCTCGTTCTCGGAGTCGCTGCAGTGGTGAAGCCCATGCGTGTTCGCTCGGAGCTTATCCGCCGAGAGATGCCGCTGATGATCGGCGCCACAGTCATCCTCGCGCTCATGCTCGCGGATGCACGCCTGACCCGCCTGGAGGGTGTTGTGCTCATCGCCGGCGCCGTTGTCTACACGGTCATGGCGTACATGGTTGCCCGCGCGAGCGAGCGGAGCGCCGTGGCCACGGAGTTCGATGAGGCTCTCGCCGGTGAGCGGCGGCCGGTTTTGCTCGATGTTGGGCTCCTCGTCGTCGGATTATCGGCGCTACTGATCGGAGCCAGCGTCCTACTCAAGGGAGCCGTGGCTGTCGCCTCGGATCTGGGGGTCAGCCAGGTCGTCATCGGTCTCACGGTCCTCGCCATCGGTACGAGCCTTCCCGAGCTGGCAACGTCGGTTACGTCCACCCTCAGGGGTGAGGCCGATGTCGCCTTTGGAAACGTTATCGGCTCGAATGTGCTCAATATCCTCGCCGTTCTCGGCGTGGTTGCCGTTATTCACCCCTTCGACATCCAGGGTCTGCGGCCGCTTGATGTGGCTGTGATGGTAGGCAGCGCTGTCGTCTTGCTGCCGCTCATGTGGCGAGGGTCAGTCCTGAACAGATGGGAAGGAGCGGGGCTCCTTCTGGGGTACGGCCTATACCTCTACTCGCTTGTGCAGTAAGTCGTGCGTCAGCACTCCTGCGCGGCCACGATTCGGCAATTGGCCCCTAACCTGCTACAATGCATCCCGCAATCTAATTCAAGACTCGGTTGTCCTGTGCTGTGCTGCTCGCAGACGCTTGGATCAGCTGCGTCTGCAACAGCGGCGTGGAAGCGCCCAGTACAGGAGAATAATTTGAGTTTTGACACGCTCGGCCTTGAGCCGCGCCTTCTTCAAGGCGTGGCAGCTATGGGTTACACCGACCCCACCCCGATTCAGTCTGAATCAATCCCGCACGTTCTTGCAGGTCGCGATGTCGTAGGCTGTGCCCAGACCGGCACCGGCAAGACCGCGGCATTCGTCCTCCCGCTGCTCCAGCGCATCAAGCCCCGCGGTGGCATCCAGGCACTCGTCGTTACCCCCACCCGCGAGCTCGCGCAGCAGATCAGTGACGTTGCACGCCAGGCGTCCAAGTTCACCGGTCACCGCAGCGTGGTCATCTATGGAGGCGTCGGCTATGAGCCGCAGCTCCAGAAGCTCCGCAGGGGCGTTGACCTCGTGATCGCTACTCCGGGTCGCCTGCTCGACATACACAACCGCGGTTCATTGAACCTCAAAGGCGTGAAGATCCTCGTCCTCGATGAGGCCGACCGCATGCTTGACATGGGTTTCTGGCCCGATGTGAAGCGCATCATCGCGCTTGTTCCCGAAGAGCGTCAGAACCTGCTCTTCTCGGCCACCATGTCCTCGGATGTTGTGCGCATCGCTGGCGCGACGCTGAAGAATCCCGTGCACATCGAGACTTCGCCGACGACCAAGCCTGCCGAGAAGATCATCCAGTCGATCTACCCGGTCAACCAGATGCAGAAGGCTGACTTGCTCGTTGAGCTGCTCAAGGGCGGACACCTTAACCGTGTGCTCGTCTTCACGCGCACCAAGCACCGTGCCGACCGCGTGCATCGCATTCTGGAGAAGGCGGGCGTCTCGGCGGCCGCTATTCACGGCGACCGTAGCCAGGCGCAGCGCCAGAGGGCGCTCGACAGCTTCAAGGGTGGCAACACCCGCGTGCTCGTCGCCACCGACGTTGTCGCTCGCGGCATCGACGTTGACGAGATCTCGCACGTCATCAACTACGACATGCCGAACACCGCCGAGGACTATGTCCACCGCATCGGCCGTACGGCCCGTGCCGGTGCCGAGGGTAGCGCCATCAGCTTCCTCGCCGCCGAGGAAACAAGCGTGCTGCACGAGATCGAGCGCGCTCTTGGCGAGGTGCTCAACTGTGAGGATCACGTGGGCTTCGACTACAAAGATCGCGTCGTTCCGATGGCGGATCGTACCGTCAACACGAAGGCTCGTCCGGTCTTCTCCGGTGGCGTGATGGGCCGCAGAGGTGGCAACCGCCGCAGTGGTCGTCGCTAGACAGTAGCCAGACAGTAACCAAGTGCGAGGGGCGGGCCATCAGGCTCGCCCCTCGTTTTGTTCAGTCCCGGTCTGGCTTGCAGGGGTGGGGTAGCCGCAAGGCGAATGTGCTTCCCTCGGCAGATGAGCTCTCAAGTTCGAGAGAGCCACCGAGCAGTGCTGCGAGCTCCCTGCTGATTGACAGCCCGAGGCCCGTGCCCGCCGGCTTCATCTCCCCGCGGACTGCTCCTTGTCTGAACGGCTCCCAGACGTCGAGCTGCTCATGAGGAGGTATCCCTGTCCCTGAGTCAGACACCCGGAATACGAGTACGTCACCCTCGCAGTCGAGACTCATGCCTACGGTTCCGCGCTCGGTGAACTTGACGGCGTTCCCCGCGAGATTCAGCAGAATCTGCAGCACGCGCTGCCGATCGCTCGTGATCTGGGGCACGGCGAGCTCGCACTCGATCTCAAGCTTGAGGCCCTTGTCGGCGGCTTGAGCGCTCACAAGCTCCGCGACTCGCTCTACAAGTTCACAGGCATCGAATGGTTCGAGTTTTACCTCGGCCTGCCCAGATTCGATCTTTGCAAGGTCCAGCACCTGGTTGATGAGCGCGAGAAGGTGCTTCCCGGCGTTGTTGACCATCACGAGTTGGCGCTGCTGTTCTTCCGTGGTGTCTCCGGCGAGACCTCGCAGCATGATGTCGCTGAATCCGATGACCGAATTGAGCGGTGTACGGAGCTCATGGCTCATACTCGCAAGGAACTCATCCTTCGCGCGAGTGGCCTGCACCAGCTGCTCATTCGTGCGGCGAAGCTCCTCGGTGCGGTTTGTGACTTCGGTCTCGAGGCGACGACGATGTTCTCTCTTGGATTCGTCCGCGAGTCTGCGATCCGTGATGTCGCGCGCGACGACGATTGCGAAGTCGCGGTCATTCACGCTGATCGTGCGCGCGTCGATCTCGTACGGCGTGTTGTCGGATCCAAGATCCGCCTCGAGGCGGATGTCCTTGTGACCGTTCAGCGCGTCAAGCAGTGTGGTTGCGAACGCTGTCGGTATCGTCTCGGACAGTGTTGCGATGGCGCCGTTGATGGCCAAGAGCTCAGCGGCGGCTTGGTTCGCGTCGACAACCGTGCCCTCGGGGAGTCTAAGAAGCATGATGGCGTCATTGCTGCCGTCGAGCAGAGCGCGAAACAGCTCAAGTTGGTCAATGCGTTTTTGCAGCTCCGGGTAGTAGCTCTTTCGAGCCGAGTGAGCACCGAGCCCGATGACCCCGGCCCGTAGCGCTTCCCAGTCCTGGCTCTCAGTCGAGTGCGTCATGCAGCATCTCCACGAGGTCGTCGACTTCGGGCTTCCATGGATTCGTTGCCATACAGGCGTCGACGCTTGCTGCGCGGGCGATGCTCTCAAACTCGGCTTCCGAAAGCGCCAGTTTCCAGCCCTTGGTGTCTACACCCAGGTCAGCCCGGAATCCATCGAACCACTCGGGCAGACGCCTGATGAGATCCCCGCCTTCGACTCCGAGCGCATCTGCCATTCGTTGCACTCGCTCTACGGGCATCACCGCAAGGTTCTTGCGCATGACGGGGCCGAGTAGCAACGCGTTGCACTCGCCATGGGATGAATCAAGGCGACCGCCCAGCGCATGAGCGAGCGCGTGCACAGCACCGAGGCTTGCGTTGGAGAACGCCAGCCCGGCATTCAGGCTGGCAAGCGCCATGGCTCGGCGGGACTCCCTATCATCCAGGTTCGCGCAGCATGCAGGCAACGCGCGTGGAATCTCGCGCATAGCGGACAGTGCGCAGCCGTCGGTCAGCTCCCAGGATGCGTTTGAGACGTATGCCTCAACCGCATGAACAAGTGCATCAATACCGGTCGCAGCTGTGAGCTTGGCGTCCATGGTGGCGAGCACGACAGGATCCACCAGTGCGAGGTCGGGAATCAGCGACTTACTGATGAGGCCCGCTTTGGTGCGGCGTGCCTCATCGAGGATGATCGCGAATTGCGAGACATCGGCGCCGGTACCGGCGGTCGTTGGAATGCAGATAAGAGGCGGCATCGGTGCCGAGACGCGGTCTACGCCGGCGTATTCAAGAACAGCACCTCCGTTTGACGCGACGATTCCGATACCCTTGGCACAGTCAATCGGGCTTCCGCCGCCGATCGCGACGATGCCCGCACATGCCGCAGCCTCGTAGACGAGTGCCCCTGCGGCCACTTGTGCCGAGCGTGGGTTGGGGGAGATGTCTGAGAAGCCGACGGTCTCGATGCCGTGTTCGTTCAAATTCTCGACGATGGGTGTCACCCACCCTGCTTCGATGACGCCGGGATCGGTCACGACCATCACTCGCCTCAGGCCAAACCTCTCGGCATACGTGCCGCAAAGCAGTCGGGAGTCTTCACCGAACAAGACTTCCGGAGCGACGAACTTGCGGATCTCATCAAAGCGGTCTGACATCGTGTCAACTCCTTTGAGCGATGAGTACAACGTACCTCACTGCCGCGTATTAGGAAATGAGACGCCCCACACACCTGACGTACGGTATTCTGAAGTAGAGGGAAACCGGGGGAGAGATGATGAGACGACGCGTTCTGCTCGTGGCGCTGGCGATGTCGCTCGTGCTCGCGGGCTGTTCCAAGCCCGTGACTGCACGCTACGAGAGCGCACTCACACAGGAGGCCACGTCAGTCGCAGGTTTGCCCGAGATCGCGGCAACGCCGATCGCGTTCAAAGCTGCCGAGAAGAAGGACACAGCAGTGGCGATAGCCACGAGCAGTGGAGCGACTGGCGGCTCGGTTGTTCAGTCCACGAGCGGCACGTATTATGCGCGTGTTGTCGGCCAGGGCCCGCTACACGGCAGTAACACGGCCTATCTCAGCCTCACTGTCACCCGTGCGGGAAAGGCCGTTTCCGGCGCGAAGGCGACGGTGACGTGCACGTACGTGTGTGCGGCTGGACGACAATCCCGAAGCTACACGATGACTACGGGGTCTGACGGCTCTGCGACTAAGGAGATCCTTGCCACTCCCTACACGCTCGACACGAAGGTCACGATATCAGGGTACGTTCTGGTAGACGGTAGTCGAGTATCCATCAACGGGATCGGCTTTCGTGTCACCGGCAGCTAACGGCGCATACGCCGAGGCGTGCCTCTAGGCGCTATTCGTGGTACCCTGGAACGTCCCCATTCCAGCGACCACCGGAGCATCATGCGCGTCAATGACATTCGCAACATCGCAATCATCGCTCATGTCGACCACGGCAAGACAACGCTCGTGGACCGACTCCTGCAATCTACGCACGTGTTCCGCGAGAACCAGCAGGTTGCCGAGCGCGTCTTGGACTCCAATGACCAGGAACGCGAGCGCGGCATTACGATCCTCGCGAAGAACATCTCCATCCGCTACAAGGACGTGAAGATCAACGTCATCGATACGCCCGGTCACGCCGACTTCGGTGGCGAGGTCGAGCGCGTCCTTAAAATGGCCGACGGTGTGCTTCTCATCGTCGACGCCTTTGAGGGTCCAATGCCGCAGACGCGTTTCGTTCTGCGCCACGCCCTTGAGCACGGACTTAAGCCGATGGTCGTTGTGAATAAGATCGACCGTCCGGGCGCCCGCCCGACCGAGGTCGTGGACATGGTCTTCGATCTTATGGTCGACCTTGGTGCGAACGACGACCAGCTCGACTTCCCGGTCGTGTACACGAGCGCTGTCAACGGCTACGCCCGTCTTGACCCGGAAGACGAGACGTCCGACATGGTGCCGCTTCTCGATGCCATTCTCGAGTACATTCCGGCGCCGGACGTGGATGTTGACGGTCCGGTGGCCATGCAGGTCTGCACCATCGACTACTCGGACTATGTCGGTCGTATCGGAATCGGCCGTATCTTCTCGGGCACGCTTCACGCGAACGACAAGATCCTCGTCATCAAGAATGACGGCAGTCGCTACCAGGCTCAGATCAAGAACCTCTTCACGTTCGAAGGGATGGGTCGACTTGAGTCGGCAGAAGCTCACGCCGGTGACATCTGTGCCGTCGTAGGCATCGAAGACGCGGATATCGGCGACATGTTCACCTGCCGCATCGATCCCGTGCAGCTCGACCCGATTCACGTGGAAGAGCCCACCATGTCCGTCGTCTTCGCGCCGTCCAACAGCCCGCTCGTGGGCCAGGAAGGCAAGATCGTCGGCGGTCGTCAGATCAAGGAGCGGCTCTTCAAGGAGGCCGAGTCCAACATCTCGATGAACATCGTCGAGAGCGAAGACAAAGCCGGCATGGAGGTTTCCGGCCGAGGAGTTCTGCATCTCTCGGTGCTCATGGAGACCATGCGCCGCGAAGGCTACGAGTTCCAGGTCGGGCGTCCTCAGGTCATCCTCAAGAAGGAGAACGGCAAGACCTTCGAGCCGATTGAGCAAGCGGTCGTTGACGTGCCGTCCGACTACGCCGGCAAAGTCATCGAGATCTTCGGCTCCCGCTCCGGCGAGATGACCGACATGGTGCAGCGCGACCAGCATACGCACCTCGAGTTCAAGATCCCGTCGCGAGGTGTCATGGGTCTGCGCACGCGCATCCTGAACGCCACCCGCGGTGAGGCAACGCTCTTCCATCACTTCTCCGAGTACGGTGCCTACAAGGGTGACCTTGGTGGACGCCAGAACGGTTCGCTCATCGCGATGTCGAGTGAGAAGTCCGTCGCTTTTGCACTCGACGCGCTCCAGACGCGCGGCATTCTCTTCGTTGGCCCCGGCGTCATGTGCTACGAAGGCATGATCGTTGGAGAGCACGCGAAGGACAACGATCTCGTCGTCAACGTCTCGAAGGCCAAGGCGCTCACAAACATGCGCGCCGCCTCGGCCGACAAGGGCATCCAGCTCGCACCGCCAACGACATTCACGTTGGAAGAGGCGTTGGAGTACATCGAGGACGACGAACTCGTGGAGATTACGCCAAAGAGCATTCGCCTACGTAAGCGTCTCCTGACCGAGGGCGAGCGCAAGAAGACCCGCCGCAGCTAGTTCGCACCAACACACTATGCGCGGGCGCGACCGTTCATCGGTTGCGCCCGCGTTTCTCTTTGCCGACCCAAGAGGTTTTGGGTATCTCCTTGGTGGCCAATTCGTTCGCTGTCCGGTTGGCCCACCTATCGGGGCAGACGGCGGCAAGGGGGAATGTGCCATGCGTGTGTTTGGTTCGCGTTCGCGTGTCGTTCTTTCGCTCACGGTAGCGGTGGCGATGGCGCTCACCTGGGGTTCTCTTGCATCTGCCGGTCCCAAATCGAACGGCGCCCAGGTTCGACTGCAGCTCCTCGCGATCAACGACTTCCACGGCCAGCTCGAGCCCTATTCGGCCTCTCTCGGTGGTGCGGCCCTGCTGGATGGCTACCTCGACATACGTGAAGCCGAGGCGAAAGCCGCCAATGGCGACACGTGGCGACTTGGAGTGGGCGACCTGATCGGCGCGTCTCCGCCTGCCTCGGCACTTCTGCAGGATGAACCCACGATGCAGGTGCTGGATGAGATGGGCTTCATGTACTCGACGGTCGGCAACCACGAATTCGATGAGGGCATGTCCGAGTTGCTGCGTCTTCAGTACGGCGGGTTCAGCGCCATCACGGGGGATTGGGATGGCACGAAGATGCAGTATCTTGCGGCGAACGTCGTCTATGAAGGTACTCACAAGACAGTGTTCCCACCGTATGCGGTCAAGCACGTACGTGGGATTCCGGTGGGTATTATCGGGATCGTCTATGAGAACACGCCGAGCATCGTGACAGCGTCCGGAGTCGAGGGCCTCGAGTTCCTGGATGAGGCTGAGACCGTCAATCGCTACGCTGCACGGCTCAAGGCGAGAGGCGTCGAAGCGATCATCGTTCTGATGCATGATGGCGGCTACGGCACCACAACCGGCGGCACCATCACCGGCGATATCGTTCCGATCGTGGAAGCGATGGACGACGAAGTCGATGTGGTTCTTTCGGCACACAGCCATCAGCGCTACTGGGGATACGTCGACGGCAAACTTGTGACCCAGGCACACAGCGCGGGTCGTGCTTTTGCGGATGTGGATCTCGTCCTGGACCGCAAGACAGGCGACGTCGTTTCCAAGAGTGCGGCGATCGTCCCTGTTGCGAGCGAGATGGGTGTTCTACCTGATCCCGGTGTCGCGGCGATAGTGGCTGCTGCTGTGGCCGAAGTCGAACCGGTGGTCAGCCAGGTCGTGGGCACCGCCGCGAACGACATCACGCGCACACAGAGCGCAGCGGGCGAGTCGGCTCTCGGCAATCTCATTGCGGATGCTCAGCGCTGGAAGCAAGGGACGCAGATAGCTGTTACGAATCCGGGCGGCATTCGGACCGATGTGCTTGCCGGAGAGGTGACATGGGGCGAGCTGTTCGCAGTTCAGCCGTTCTCGAACTACCTCGTCACCATGAAGCTCACCGGTGCGCAGCTCGACGACATGCTGGAGAGGCAGTGGCTTGATCAGGGCACCTCGATCAAGATGTTGCAGATCTCCGGACTCTCGTATAGCTGGAGTGCCTCGGCACCCGTTGGGGCCCGGGTGAATCCGGCCGACATCTTCGTAGGTGGCGTCCTCGTGGATCCGGTCGGCGTATACACCGTTACGGCGAACAACTTCCTCGCCGACGGTGGCGATAACTTCACAACGTTCAAGTTCGCTACCGACAAGGTCTTCTGGGGTAGTGACCTGGACGCACTTGTACAGTATGTGGATCAGTTGCCACAGCCGTTCGACGCCTCGATTGAAGGGCGAGCGACCGTGCTGCCGTAGCGTGAACAGAACAACGGCCGGGTGGCACTACGCCGTCCGGCCGTTTGTGTTGCCGGGCACCTCAAGAGCGGGCGCCTGCACATGCTGCAGACTTGGGGATACTCCTCTAGGACGGCAGACGCTGCGAGGAGGTACTTCGGTGCAGTCAGACATCACGAACATCATGCAGGCGATCTCCACGGTCTTCGAGGTATCTGGCGTCGCAGTGATCTTGGCAGGGTTCGCGTTCGCGTTGTGGCGCGGGGCTGTGCGCGTGCGCACCGGCCGCCTGCCCGAGGCGTACGAGGCCGTGCGCGCGACATTCGGTCGAAGCGTGTTGCTTGGCCTGGAGGTGCTCGTTGCAGCCGATCTCATCCGAACGATCGCCGTCGAGCCCACGCTGTCGAACCTTGCGGTACTGGCGGCGCTCGTTGGCATCCGTACGTTCCTCTCCTGGTCGCTCGAGGTTGAGATCGACGGACACTGGCCGTGGCGGCGCACCGCATAGCTGCCTGGCGCGTTGCCGAAGGGGTACACTCGAAGCCGTGTTCCGTTCCTGCCCGGTGCCTCTCCGAAAGGACATCAAATGCCCGCAACGGTCGCTGTCGTTCGCTGCGACACTTACGATGAATCCACCGTGTTCGAGGCTGTGGGACGCGGCCTGGAGTTGCTCGGCGGTGCCGGTCGCTTCGTGCACGATGCCGAGAACATCTTGCTCAAACCAAACCTTCTTGTGGGTGCGACGCCCGACAAGGTCGTCAATACGCATCCGACGGTCTTTTCGGCGGTAGCGCGGCATCTGGCCGAGACTGGCGCGACGCTCTCCTGGGGCGATTCGCCCGGCTTCGGCAACGCCCTTGCAGCCGCCCGAAAGGTCGGAATCGCACAGGTTGCCGAGACTCTTGGTGTGACCTACATGGACTTTGCCGAGGGACGGCAGGTGTCGTTTCCGGAAGGCGAACTCATCAAGCAGTTCGTTATCGCCTCGGCGGTTCTCGATGCGGACGGGCTGGTGACACTCCCGAAGCTCAAGACGCACGCACTCACTCGGATGACGGGTGCCGTGAAGAACCAGTTCGGCTGCATACCGGGCATGCTCAAGGGTGAGTTCCATATGCGCATGCCCGATGTCGATCGGTTCGCGCAGATGCTCGTCGATCTCAACCGGCTGATCCGGCCGAGGCTCGCGGTGATGGATGGCGTTGTCGGCATGGAGGGCAACGGTCCCCGCGGTGGCGACCCCCGACAAGTGGGTGTGATCATGCTGTCCGATGACCTCGTCGCGCTCGATGTTGCGGCGTGTCGGGTGATGAACCTCGATCCGGCACTCATCGGAACGATCACCTATGGCGAGCGGTGGGGACTCGGTAGTGCGACGGGTATCGAGTTCGTGGGTGATGACATCGACGAGTTCGTGGTGGCTGACTACAACGCGAACCGGAGTCGCCAGGCGACAACCGACTCCGGCAAGCCGAAGGGCACGCTCGCGAAGCGTCTCGTTGTGCCTCGGCCGGTCATCGACCGAGCGAGGTGCACGGCGTGCGGGACGTGTGTGAGCGTGTGTCCTATGACCCCGAAGGCGGTTGACTGGAAGAATGGCAAGGGTGTGCCGCCCGCTCACGACTACGCGGCGTGTATCCGTTGCTACTGCTGCCAGGAGCTCTGCCCGGAGCGTGCGATCGAGGTCGAAGTGCCGCCGCTTGGCAGATTGTTACACCGTCGGTCGTGACACTCGTTGCCGTTCAGAGTCATTAAGTTGTATAAAATGGTAGAGGTATGTGTCGATTCGGGGAGCAGTCTGTGGAGTCACGTTCGCGGTTCGCGGTACTTACCATCACACTCGCGCTGATCACGCTCTGTCTGTTCGCGTCCAACGCAGTCGCCTACGACGAACCCAAGAACATGCCGGAGGCCCACGTGGGCGGTGTCATCACGGACTGCGCTCCGTGTCACGCGCCGGACTCCAGTGGCCAATACTGCGCGATGTGTCACTCACCTCACTTGGGCCCGCTTGGCGCGGCTGCAGGCAAAGGTCCCCACGGTCTCTACACGACGACGACCACGCGATGCCCGGCATGTCACGAAATCCATGACGCCGGCGGTCCCGGGCTCCTTCCGGGTGCCACGGTGACCGCGTCGTGTGAGACGTGCCACGACGGCACCGGTGGAAAGGGCGTGTACGGCGCGATCAAGGCCCGCACGGGTGTCGATCCCCAGACCACGGGCGGCGGTCATTCCGTTGACACCACTTCAGTGGTGCCCGGCGGTGACGCAGCCTCCGGCGGTAGTGCGACGATGGCGTTCGGGGGGCTGAACGGCAACCTTGGCTGCGACGATTGCCACAGCCCGCATGACTCGCAGACTGTTGGGGCGTATCCCTCCGAGCGGTGGAGGACGAGCTACCCGCTCGCACTCTCGAATAGCGTCAAGACGACAAAACTTCTGCGCCAACATCCCGGCGACACGACCGGTACTGCGGTGACCGAGTATGGCTCAGACTGGTGCCTGGCGTGCCACAAGGGCCGGGGAGCGACCGGTCCGGTGCACAACCACCCGGTCGACAGCCTGGCGACCACGGCCACGCCGTTCACCTATGCCAATATCGCCCGTCTCGCGAGTGATGACCCCACCTCGGTCACGACGACCGGCACGCTTGCGGGTTCGAACCGCGGCTACTTGATCCCGTATCCGAGAACCCCGCAGCAGGGGGCACATGCGCCAATCTGCCAGCAGTGTCATGAGGATGCGCGTGCAGTCGGAACGCTCACGAACAACATTGGTGACGCCGCGCCATTCTCGATTACCGCGACTGACGGTAACGCCCCCGCAGACAACCCGCGGTTCCAGAACTTCCCGCATGAGACGCAGAATTATCGTCTGCTCGTTGAGGCCAATGCGACGTCGTACTACGACGACCTGTGCCTCAACTGCCACCCGACGTCGCAGCTGCCGTAGCAAACGGTGCTGGTGCCCGGATAACACGCGTCCTGCACGCCTGTCTGGTTGCGCTACACTTCTCGGCATGCTGACGGACTTCCATACCCACATCTGGCCCGACGCGCTCGCGTCTGCCGCCATCGGCGCCCTGAGTGCCCAAGGTGGGATACCCGCGCTCTATGACGGCACCGTTGCCGGGCTCCGCTCGGCAATGAAGCGCGCCGGAATCGAGCGGTCGGTCGTGCAGCCGGTCGCAACCAAGCCCGGTCAGGTACGCGCCATCAACGACTGGGCAGCGACTTTGATGAGCGACGATGTCGTGCCCTTCGGCGCGATGCACCCCGACCTGGAGGACCCGGTCGCCGAGCTTGAGCGAATGCATGCCCTCGGGCTGCGCGGCTTCAAGATGCACCCCGAGTATCAGTCGTTCTCGCCGGACGACCATAAGCTTTCGCCGATGCTCGACGCTGCGACGGAGCTGGGAATGATCTTCTTCTCGCATGCCGGAGCCGATATCGGCCCGCAGACACTGAGCGGCACACCCGATGTGTTCGCGCGCGTGATCGACCGCCACCCCGACCTCACGATCGTGCTCGCCCATCTGGGTGGGTTCCGTCAGTGGCATGACGTGCCGGAGCACCTGGTCGGCCGGGACGTCTACCTCGATACCGCGTTCACGCTCGGTCACTTGCCTGATGAGGAGTTCGTAGCGATCGTGCGGGCTCACGGCGCCGACCGCGTGCTGTTTGGGAGCGATGGGCCGTGGACGGATGCGGCAGCTGAGATAGCACACATCCGCTCGATGGGCTTCACAGACGCTGAGCTCGACGCCATTCTCGGCGGCACGGCAGAGAAGTTGCTCGCTCGCTGACGACCGGTTGTCGGCCGCGCTCTTGCCGCACTTGAAACGGGCACCAGCCAGGCACACTTCCTTTTCCGCAGAGTATTCGCTTATCATGGTGCGGGGTCCAAACGTGGATCCATGGGTTTGCGGCGCGACAGTCCGCTGTCTCGCGGATACGTGTCACGTCGCTTTTGTTTTGCCCTTCGGGGCGGAGAGTGAGTTTCGCATGGCTAATGGTACCGTTAAGTGGTTCAATCCGGACAAGGGCTACGGCTTCGTATCGCGCGAGGATGGCGACGATTTGTTCGTCCACTTCTCCGAGATCCAGGGCGACGGCTTCAAGACCCTCGATGAGGGCCAGGCTGTCGAGTTCGACGTGACCACCGGTCAGAACGGCAAGCTGCAGGCGAGCAACGTCCGCAAGGCTTAAGTCTTCGCGGAATACATAGCACGCAGCGGAAGGGCGGCTCCCAATCGGAGCCGCCCTTCCGGCGTTCACGGGCGGCGCGCTATGCGCGTTTGCGGGCGGCGTTGCCGAGAATCGCATCGTGCCAGTACTGCGCCATGCCCTCGTGGATCTTCTCGTACGTCGCCGTGAACCGGGGGTCGGCGATGTACATCTCCGCCAGGTTCGCATGCATCTCGTGCGAGCACGGCTAGAACCAGTGGTCGATCTGCAGACGCGCCGCCTCCGCCAAGTCCATCGCACGCGGGTCGACAGCGGGTACTCCGGAGTCCATGAGCGCGGCCGTGCCTGCGTTGATCTTTTCGCTCTCGGCTTTGAAGCGCGCCCAATCATCCTTGGAATAGCCCCTCGTCCGCCGTGCCGACTCCTTGTACGCGTCGGTCTCACCCCAGCGCTCACGCGCCTCGGCCTCGTACTCCTTGGGATCGAACTCGCCGAATACTCCAAACATATCGTCTTTAGCCATGGGTGTGCCTTTCTCAATGCCGTCGAGCGTGCGCTCTACGGCGTCCATCATCTTCATGAGCTGCGTCGCCTTGTCGGCGAGCATGCGATGCTGGAGGCGTAATGCTTCGGCCCGGTCAAACCCCGGATCGTGCATGAGGCGCCGTATGTCCTCCAGGGCGAACCCGAGCTCTCGGAAGAACAGCACCTGCTGCAGCGTGAGGAAGTCGTCATCGGTGTAGATGCGGTATCCGGCCCCGGAGCGCTCCGACGGGCCGAGCAGGCCGATCTCATCGTAGTGGTGCAGCGTCCGGACGCTGACCCCGGCGAGCTTTGCGACTTCTCCTACCGTGTAACCCATCCACTTTCACCTCCGAAAGCAGCATAAACCCTGACGTAACGTGAGGGTCAATACCCGATTCTGTCATTCCTAATGGCTCGCCTCCTGGTACCATCAAGGCACATCAGCCGAGGAGGATACATGACCGAGTTCAACCCGAACGACCTGGACGCCTACCCGCCATCGCTGCTTGAGCAGGTCGTTGGCGCTGAGTCAGAGTTCCTTGCCGGGGGACACGGTCACGCGGAGAACACCGAGAGCGCTGTCCGAATCTTCCTTGAGTTCCTGCGCGGGTTCGAGTTCCTCAACGTCGACGTCCCGATGGTGACGGTGTTCGGCTCGGCTAGATTCCCCGAGGACCATCCGCATTACATCCTTGCTCGCAAGATGGGCAAAACGCTTGCCGAGGCGGGATACAGCGTCATGACCGGTGGTGGACCCGGCATCATGGAGGCTGCGAACCGCGGCGCGCAGGAGGCCGGCGGTCTGTCGATCGGTGCGAACATCCACCTGCCGCACGAGCAGGATCCTAACCCCTATCTGGATCGCGTCATGACCTTCGAGCACTTCTTCGTGCGCAAGGTGATGATGGTGAAGTATTCGCGTGCGTTCGTCATCATGCCTGGCGGTTTTGGGACGCTCGACGAGCTCTTCGAAGCCATCACGCTTATCCAGACAGGCAAGATGGATCCGTTCCCGATCGTGCTCATGGGCACGGAGTTCTGGGGTCCCATGATCGAGTTCTTCCTGGAGCGCCTTGTTGCCGAGGGGACGATCGCGGCCGGGGACATGGAGCTCGTTCAGATCACCGATTCCTGCGACGACGCTGTCGCGCTCATTCAGGCGAGCCACAAAGGGAATCACAACTCATAACGCTGCATGTGACATACACCGGCGTAGCGGTATGATTGGCCACGCGCGGGGGGCGCTGTTTTCGGTACGACATCGAGGGCGAGGCGATGGTCGCTGTGGCTCAACCGACTGCCTCGCATCGGATAGACGCGCTGCCGCTGCGGTACCATCCTGAGTAGACACTCTCGTTTGGAGGCACCAATGGGCGGTTCTGTCACGGTTATTGGCGGAGCGAACACGGACATCCTCGCGTTCTCGGAGAACACGATCGTGCCCCGGGATTCAAACCCCGGTCACGTTCGAACGAGCCCCGGTGGCGTTGGTCGCAATATCGCCGAGAACCTTGCGCGCCTCGGCGTTGAAACGCGGTTCGTCACCGCTCCGGGGGAAGGTCCTGAGGCCGATGAGATCGTGCGCAGCTGCACTGATTCAGGGATCCAGCTTCTCGCGGTTCCCTCGCCTGGCCTCCCGGCTCCGCGCTATCTCGCCATCATGGACGACCTCGGCGATCTGGCTCTCGCAGTCAACGACATGCGGGCGCTGGACGCGGTCACGCCAGAGTCGGTCGAGGTCTACGCTGATCTCATCGATGAGTCCTCCGTGATCGTGCTGGACACCAATGTGCCCGAGGCAACGCTCGTCTACGTTGCCGAGCGTTGGAGCGACAGACCTATCATGCTCGACACGGTATCGGTCGCGAAGGGCCCGCGTGCCCGCTCGATTCTTGGCGCCCTACATACGCTCAAGGCGAACGAGATCGAGGCGGCTGAGCTTGCGGGCACGATCGCGGGTGCGACCGATGCCGCCGTGGATGCGCTTCTCATCGCCGGGGTAGACAGACTCGTTGTGACAGGAGGAATCGCCGGGGCCCTCTTCGCCTCGGGGGAAAGCCGGTTCCGCTTCGTGCCGCCGCCCGCAACGGTGGTGAACGCGACCGGAGCCGGAGATGCGTACATGGCCGGACTCGTGTACGCCGAGCTCGAAGGGCTCGACTCTGCGCACGTTCCTGCGTTCGCCTCGGCGATGGCGGCGCTCACTCTCGGCTCAGAGAGAACGGTGAGTGAGGATATCAACGTGAATCGCGTACTGGAGCTCATGGAAGGGATGCTGTCGTGACCGACCTTCTGCAAATCGCACCCGAAGTCAGTGCCGCTCTCATTGCCGGCACGCCTGTCGTGGCACTTGAGTCCACCATCATCAGTCACGGGTTTCCGTATCCCGCGAACCTGGAATGCGCGCTCGAGTGTGAGAGGATCGCGCGCGAGGAAGGCGCCGTCCCCGCGACAGTCGCCATCATCGGAGGCGTCATCCGCGCAGGGCTTAGCCGAGCGGAGATCGAGCATCTTGCGACTACGGCGGGCATCCCGAAGGCGAGTCGTCGCGATCTTGCCACGCTCGTGGCGGGCGGCAGCGATGGTGCGACCACGGTCGCTGCAACGATGATGGTCGCCGAGATGGCCGGCATCCGCGTTTTTGCGACGGGTGGCATCGGCGGTGTGCATCGCGGCGCTGAGGCGAGCTTCGATATCTCGGCGGACCTTGAGGAGCTGGCGCGCACGGATGTCGCTGTCGTCTGCGCGGGTGCGAAGTCCGTGCTCGACCTCGGCCTGACGCTTGAGTACCTCGAGACGCACGGCGTGCCGGTCCTCGGCTATGGTACTGACGGTTTTCCGGCGTTCTATACGCGCACCAGCGGCTTTGGGGTGGATGCGCGTTTCGATTCTCCTGCAGACATCGCGGCGGTCCTTCGCTCGCGTCGTGAGCTTGGCATCAGCGGCGGCGTGATCGTCGCGAACCCGATTCCCGCCGAGCATGAGCTGTCCCACGCCGAGATCGACGGCGTTATTGAGACCGCTCTTGCCGAGGCGACCGAGCAAGGCGTTCGCGGCAAAGAGGTCACTCCGTTTCTGCTCGGCCGAATCCACGCCCTGACAGGAGGACGCAGCGAGGCGGCGAACAAGGAACTGGTGTACAACAACGTGCGACTTGCGGCGAGGATCGCGGGCGCGCTATCGGAAGGATCCCGATGACCGACTCGAAAGCCCTCTCGCGTGAGCGCTTTGCCGAGCACGCCGACGAGTACGTGAGAAGCGCCGCCCATGCGGGCGGTGCCGACCTCGAGAAGCTCGTCGAGCTCACACGTGCGCAGCCGCAGTGGGTCGCGCTCGATGTCGCGACGGGAGGCGGTCACACCGCAATCGCCGTGGCACCGCTTGTGGCCGGCATGGTCGCGCTCGACTTGACGCCCGAGATGCTCGATGCGGCACGCGGGCTCGCGGATGAGCGGGCGGTCGCCGGGATCGAGTTCGTGCTCGGCGACGCCGAGGCGCTGCCGTTCGAAGATGATTCCTTCGATCTCGTGACATGCCGGATCGCTGCGCACCACTTCCCGGACGTGCAGCGCTTCGTTGATGAGACGGCACGGGTGCTGAAACCCGGAGGGCGCTTCGTGCTGCAGGATCAGTGCGTGCCCGAGAACACCGTCTCGGCAGCGTTCGTGAATCTCTTCGATCGCATGCGCGATCCGAGCCACCATCGTGCCCTCTCTTCGGACGCGTGGGCAGAAGTCATCCGGCGCGCGGGTCTCACTCCGGGCGAGGTCGTCCATTTCGAGACGCGCATGGGGCTCGACGAATGGACGCGAATGCAGTCGTGTACCCCAGAGACGGTGACCCGCCTGCGTGAGATGCTCGCCGACGCCAGCGAGGGCGCCCTTGAGTGGATGGCACCCGAAGGCGAAGGCGCGTTGCAGTCGTTCCTCGTCCGTCAGTTCGTCATCGCAGCCGACAAGCCGTAGCCCCGGGCGTGTGCGGACTGTGACCGTTCGCACTCTCGCTATTCAGGAACCTCCGTGCCCCTGCCGATACAGTCTGTGAAGCTTCCGAACGAATCCTGGAGACTGTACGTATGCAGAGCATTCATAGGCTGCTGTATCTACGAGCGATGGTAGTTGCCGCTCTGTCGCTTGTTCTGTTGTTCGCGATAGCAACGCCCGCACTCGGAGCCAGCATTCCGCTTACCATCAATCGCCTTACCGATGACGCTCGCACGGTTGTCGTGGCCGATTGCGTTTCGACAGTCTCACGCGTGGTCGACCCCTCTGTGGGGCCGCGCTCAGGCATCGTCACAGACGTCACGCTGCACGTTGTCGATGCCATTTCTGGTACGAGCGGCGACACGATCACGATCACACAGCCCGGGGGCGAAGTCGATGGCATCGGGCTCGTTGTCTCGGAGCTAACCGCCTTCTCACGCAACCGGCGATATGTCGTGTTCGTTGGCTCCAACGGCCAGGTCGTCGGTGGGGCGCAGGGTGCGCTCGCCGTGGTCGGTGACCGGGTCCGTCCGTCCGGTGAGTTGTTGTCGTCGCTCAAGCGTCGTGTGAGGGCGGCAGCCGGCACACCGATGACGCTTGCCGAGACTATCGCCGAGACGATAGTGGCGAGAGCTGCCGATGCCGCCGAGGCGATCATCTCTCCGCTCGCGGTCCCTGTCATCAGTTCGATGACTCCTTCTGATGTGAGTGCCGGCACTGGCGATGTGGTCACTCTTTCAGGCACAGGCTTTGGTGCGGAGAAGCCGATTGTGTCGTTCTACTGCAATTCGACGAGCGTTGTCGACGCCGAAGTGAACTCCTGGTCTGACACATCGATCGTGTGCGTCGTCCCGAAGGGCGCCGGCAGTGGCGCTGTCACCGTAACGAACGCCTCGGCCATCACGAGTTCCGGGTACTCCTACGACGTCGGCTTCTCCTTTGGCGGCGCGAAGTGGGCCGACGGTACACTCACCGAAACGTACCGCATCAACGCCAATACGTCTGACACGTCCTTAGGGCATGCACTCATAGACGCTGCGGCAGCGACCTGGGGTACCGTCTCCAACTTCTCCTTCGTAGACGGCGGGACGTGCGCCAGCACCATCAACCCGCCGTCCTACGACTTCAAGAACGACATCTACTGGGCGAGCAGCGGGTTCACGTCGGCTAGCACCCTCGCCTGGAATCGGTACTGGTATTACGTGCCGAGCTACAACATCTTCGAGACCGACATAGTCTTCAACGATGCCTACGACTGGGGTGACGGTACCGGGGGGACGTTCGACATTCAGGCGGTGGCGCTCCACGAGCTCGGGCATTCACTCAACCTCAGCGACCAATACGGTCCCGGCGACGCGGGCGAGTCGAAAGTCATGTATGGCATGATTCCACGGGGTACGCAGCGCAGGACACTCACTGCAGACGATATCGCCGGCATCCGCTGGATCTATGGTGTGTCGGGCGATGTGACGGCGCCGGTCATGGACGCAGTCTCCTCGGCAACGCATCCCTCGGATACGACTTGGTATCAGAACAACAACGTCACGTTCAGCTGGAGCGCGACAGACGCCAGCCCGATCACGTACTCATATGTGCTCGACCACACTTCGGGAACTGAGCCGGACACGACACCTGAAGGTGCGGCGACGACGATTACGTACAGCGGGCTTGCCGATGGCGAGTGGTATCTGCACGTGCGTGCGTGCGACGACAGCGGGAACTGGACCACAGCGCAGCAACGGCGAGTGCGTGTTGACGTGACCGCGCCGGAGGGCAGCTTCAGCCGCCCCAAGCGCAACGGCGT
>PHEU01000022.1 GCA_002841295.1 Actinobacteria bacterium HGW-Actinobacteria-6 | reverse complement strand
GGAAAGGTGAGAACCATGAGTGAAGACCGTGCCCGCATCCTGAACATGCTGGCGGAAGGCAAGATCAATGCCGAGGAGGCCGAGCGGCTGCTCGACGCGATGGACTCGCGCTCGGCCGCAGCGCCGGCGGCCGGCCCGGCGATCAAGGGCGACCCAACGCAGCTGATCAACGCGCTCCCGAAGTTCCTGCACGTGCTGGTCGACGGTGACGAGGGCGAGAAGGTCAACGTGAAGATCCCGCTGGCGCTCGTGCGCTCGGGGCTCAAGCTCACGTCGCTCATCCCGCCGCAGGCGATGGAGCAGCTCAACACCCAGATGGCCGAGAGCGGCATGTCGATCGATTTCAACAACTTCAAGCCGGAGGACATCGACGAGCTTATCGAGGCGCTCCGCGAGATGGAGATCAACGTCGACGGCTCCAAGGGCGAGAAAGTCCGCGTCTACGCGGAGTAACGCGGGGCATACGACAATCCGACGGGCCGAGCGAACCGCTCGGCCCGTTTTGCGTGCAGACGGTCTCCTGACTGCAGTGTGCGCTCGTGAGCCGAAGGGTATAGGGTATTGCATAACGCGGCCGCAACGATCGGGTCCTGGGGTGTTCCGATCGCGCGCGGCTTTCGGCATTTTTGGGGGGATTGCCATGAGGCCTGCTGCGCGTTCGCTTCGGTCGTTCTTCGTCTTCTTGCTCGTATTCTCACTTCTGTTCGTTTCTCCGGCGGGTGCTGCGCTCGCGGTGCTCCGTCCGCTCCAGCCACCGGACGCGGCGCTCGTGCCATCCGATGACCTGAGTCCGACTGCGACGGCCGTTACCGTCTACGCGCCTGACACGGTCCAGCTTGCCGGGGCGACGCGAATCGAGACGGCCATCGAGGTCTCGAAGTTTGGGTGGAGCCACTCCGACTCCGTCGTGATCGCCACCGCCCGGAAGTTCCCTGACGCGCTCGTTGGAGCTCCCCTGGCGACCCTGCTCGATGCCCCGATATTGCTGACCGAACCCGGTTACCTGCCAACTGCAGTGGTGGCCGAGGTGAAGCGCCTGGGAGCATCGAGTGCGGTTCTTCTCGGGTCAAAGGCTGCTATCAGCGATGCAGTGATCAGTGATCTTGTCCGGCTCGGCATCCCTCGGGCACAGATCGTTCGCATCGGCGGTGCGGACAGGTATGACACCGCCCGCCTTGTCGCGCATCGGGTATGCGAGACAACGGGGTTGGGGGAGCGTGTAGCGGTCGCGGTCGGAACGAACTACCCCGACGCGCTTTCGGTGTCCGTTCTGGCCAGTCGGATCGGCATGCCGATCGTCCTGACGCGAGGCGATGAGCTGTCCCCGGCTGCGGCCGAGGTGCTCCGCACGTGCGGGACGACCGAGACGCTTGTCGCGGGCAGCGAGGCGGCCATCTCACGTGCCGTCGCCGACAAGCTGCCAAACCCGGTTCGCATCGGCGGAGCGAATCGGTACGAGACCGCGACGCTTCTGGGCGAGTACGCGACTCGATTCGGGCTTAGCTCTGAGAACCTTTACGTCGCGACCGGTTTGAACTTCCCGGACGCCCTTGCCGTTGGACCGCTGGCTGCAAAGACGGGCGGCACGCTGGTGCTGGTTTCCCGGGATGTGCTGCCGAAAGCCACCGGAGATTTTGTCTCGCGTCACTGTTCGACGATCCAGACGATCCACTTCGTAGGGGGCCTGCCGTCGGTCGGTTCCGGTGTGCGAGCCGCAATCCGGACTGCGTCGGAGACGCGTGTGAACAGCGCGGTGAAAGTCGCGGATGCCTCCACCGAAAGTGCGCTTGTGACCATCACACCGAGCGGCACGATGGTGTTCGACTTGGCGACGGCCCAGGTTCTGAGCCTCAAGCCGGGCTCGATTCTCTCGGCAGGCGGAACCGAGGACGGCACGCCCGGGAGTTCAGGGGCTCCGGACGGCTTCCTGAGAAAGGTCGTGTCGGCTCCGCGAACGACCGGCATTGGGATCGCCGTAGCTGGAGCATCGGTAGAGACAACCGAGGTATCCCTCGAGGAAGTCTTCGAGCAGGGTTCGATCGACTACTCAGAACCTATTGAGGAGATTCCCCAGATCCAAGGCCTTGCCGTGGTCGATGGTGTTCTCGTTGCCTCAAGTCGGGTCAGCCCGCTCGCGGGGTTCGAGATCGGCTTTGATATCTCGGAGTCCTACGAATTCCAGCTTGCCAAGGGCAACGACAATCTCGAGACCGGCGTGAAAGCGACCGGCCTGTTGCACGTGACCGGCGGGGCGTACATCAACGTCTCGATCAAGAGTTGGCAGCTCCAGACGTTCGCCGCAGGGGTCTATGGCGGAGAGGACCTCGATCTTGAAGTCAACGCGTGGCTGACCGCGAATATCGAGAAGGAACGCGAGCTGTTCTCGAAGCGGGTCGCCAGAACGCGGTTCTCGGTGGGCCCCGTCCCGGTGACTATCGATTTCGTACTCTCGGGCAAGGTCGTGTTCGAGGCCTCCGGCGAGGTCGGATTCATGGCAGGCATGGAGCAGAGTGCTTCATTCCGGTATGGCTACGAATACCAACGGGGGACCTACGGCGACAACGGTGACGGCTGGAGGCAGATTCGGGAGAGGAAATTCGGCTGGAGCAGGACCGGTCCGGAGATATGGGCGAACTGCGAGGCCACAGCCTATGGGAGAGTCCAACTCGATGTGAAGTTCTATGGCATCGGAGGCCCGTACGTCGGCTTCAATGCCGGGCTTGAGTTCGAGGCGAGCACGCCAGTGTTCTCGCCCGATTTTCCACCGAAGCCGCCGGGCTCGACATCGGGATACACATGCGACCTGAACGCCTTCGTGGACCTGGTGCCCGGTGTCGCTGTGAAGGTGAAGATCTGGAAGTTCACCGTCCTGAGCGTCTCAAAGGAATGGCCGATTCGCCTGGCCACCTTCCATCTGTACGAATATAGCGCGCCGCCTGTTCCGCCCGGGGAAGCGCCATCACTGGAGGCGCTGATCCCGAGAGATGCATCGACGGTCGACGTGTACTTCAAGACAGTGCCCGGGCATGACCTGACGGTGACTCCCTCCAAGTTCCACATCACCGCAGGTGAGGACCCCGGTGGCGCGCTGCTGAGTATCCTCGGCGTGTCGTGTCTCGGCGAGGGTCACGTGCGCATCCAAACTGCCGAGCAGACGCAGGAGTGCTACTGGCTCAAGTGTGATCAAGGGGCTGTTACAGACTTCGTGCCCAGGCCGAATGCACTGATTCACAAGCCGTACATGGCTGCGTATCCGGCGGAGCTCACGACCATCGCCGCGGACGTTGGATGGGGTCCGCCGACGCCCGACATCTCGGGCTTCGACGGCGAGTCGCGCTACGTCGTGTGGAGAGACTACCCCGGCTCAAGCATGGACATCGGTTGGTACGACCTTGCCGGGGAGATGGCGGGTACGATTCTCTGCGACAACTGGCCAGCGGATCTCGGTGTGTCGGGGGACACTGCCGTCTGGTACTACGACGGTCTTGCGGAGGTTTACCCCGCCGAGGTCTGGATGCAGGCGCTGCCTTCCGGGGTGAGCGCACTGTACTCGCAGAACATACTGAAACCGCAGCTTGCCGACGGCTGGCTCATGTACGAGACCGAGGATTACGTGCCCTGGGTCTACGCGGACGGATCTTCGCATACCGTGGCTCTGTCCGACGACGCGTCGGAGTTCAAAGAGCGGACGCTCGGGGATGGCAAGGCGTGTTTGCTCTACTGGGACGGCTCCATCGACGTCGTGGATCTTGCTACCGGCGTGCGTAGAACGCTAACGGGCGAACCGCGGAACCTCTCAAATATCCGGATCGACGACGGTCGCGTCGTGTGTCTCGAGAATTCGGAGCGCATCCTCGTCTTCGACCTGAGCGAGGAGACGCCGGTGGCGCGCGAGCTGCTGGATCCGACGGCCTCGTGGGACAGGTTTGAGCTCTACGGCACAAGCATCGTTGCCTACGATTCCGCATCCGGCTTGTGGGCGGGCGATCTCATGAAGGACCCCGTGCGCTGGAAGCCACTACTACTCCCGGATGACTACATGTTCGACGACTACGACGTGTATGGGAGTGACATCGTGGCCTCCATAGCCGAGCCGACGGAGCAGGTGAACATCTACCTGATCAGGCCGTGATCGCTTAGACGCTTCTTCAAGAGGCGCATCGATCGCCGTCGGCATCGGATGGGTAGTGGTCTTCGAGACGATGCTCGTGGGGGTTGCGCCGGATGTGGCGGACATGATGCCCGGAGCGATGCTGACAGCGCTTGCGGCCGGAGACACGCCCGCCGTCGAGTTCGACGCGGCACTCTTGCTTGCAGCAATTTACACTGTCGTATGTGTTGTCATCGCAGGCGTGATCACGAGGCGCCGAGAGATAACCAACTGATGTTGAGAGGCGCAGCAGATGAGCGATAAGGCAGCAACGACACGCCAGCGGTTGCTCGACGCCGCCGCCGCGGTTTTCTCGGAGCGTGGTTACGCCCGCGCGACCACCAAAGAGATAGCGAAGTCCGCAGGCGTCGCCGAGGGCACCATCTACCGGCACTTCGACGATAAGCGCGAGCTGTTCAAGGCCGCGTTCGCGGAGAGAACCGCGCTCATGCGCGCGGATACGCTCGACAGGCTTCCTGAGCTTGCCGGGCAGAACACCGTGCGCGAGAACCTGCGACGTTTAGTGCTGGCTCTTGAAGAGGCAGAAGCGGCCATCGCACCCCTGCAGGCGGCGATGTCGTCGGACATGCAACTGCTGGAGGCGCTGGCGCTCCCGGTCGAGGGTGGCGCGGGCGGCGTTCCCACCACGCCGCTGGTGCCGCTTGCTGCCTACCTCGCCGCCGAGCAGGAGCTTGGTCGGGTGAAGGCGGGCATCGACCCGGAGCGAGCCGCATTCGCTCTATTTGCGATCCCATTCACAGCGGTCACGAGCGCCCGGATGATGCGGGGCGTGACTATTACACAGAGCGCAGACATCATGGGCGCCCTCGATGTAGTACTTGGCGGGCTGGAACCCTAGGTCGGCCGACTCAGGGCGTGGCCGGGTACGAAGGCTGTGGACAGGCAACCATCGTAGCCTCTGCCGAGCGCCCCTCGGCACGAGCATGAATCCCGTTCGGCACGGAGCGGCGTTTTCCCGTAAGGTATGAAGACGATTCATTGACGCTCACGGGGGACTCACATGCAACTGCGCACGCGTACACGACGTCTCGTTCTCGCATCGGTATTCGTGAGTGCTGTGATGTTCGCCACTCCGGCGCTCGCCGCCAACCTGTACATCGACGCCAACGCAGCTGCCGGCGGTAACGGTAGCGCAGGCGCGCCGTACAAGACGATTTCCGCAGCCGTCACCGCATCGACAACGGATGATTCGCTCCTGGTCGCCGCTGGCACGTACTCGGAAAGCTTGTTGGTGTCCAAGCGCGTCTCGATTCTGGGCGCAGGCTCGGGCGTATGCACCATCGATGCCCAGGGGACGGGCTTCTCGGCTGTCAGATTCGTCAGCGGCTCGGATGGAGCGCTGATTTCGGGCTTCCGCATCACCAACGGTGTGGGCACTACGGACATGAACGGTCGGATGCTGGGAGGCGGAGTGTTCTGCGAGAACGCGTCGCCGACCATCGAGGACTGCCTCATCACCGGGAACACTTCCGACTACGGAGCGGGCATCGGCGCGAGCAGCGCTACGCCGGTGATCGTGGGGTGTCGCATTCGGAACAACGTGTCAGGTTTCTTCGGTGGCGGGCTCATGGCAATGTACTGCTCGCCTGTCGTGACCAACTGCGTTATCGACTCCAACACCGCGATGAACGGTGGGGGCGTCTTCTACCTGTTGAGCCCCGGCGCACCGACGATCACCTTCTCAACGATTGCCTTCAACACCGGTAACGGCGTCATGGGCGCGGGATCGACGCCCCTTATCGCCAACTCGGTTGTGTGGGGCAACGGCGACGACATCGGCAACGGTGCCACCGCCAGCTACTCCTGCATTGAGGATCCCGACTCGGGTATTGGTGTCGTTCATGGCGCTCCGCTCTTCAAGTCTCAGGCAACCCAGGACTACGCCCTGACAGCCGGATCGTCGTGCATCGACGCCGCCGACCCGCTTGCCTCCATGACGACCGACATCCTGGGAACCGCGAGACCGCTCGACGGTAACGCCGATTCGGTCGCAGCTCTCGATATGGGCGCCTACGAATTCGACGCCGTTCCGCCAGTGACGAGTCTTTCTCCGGTCGGTGCCTGGTTCGCTGCACCAGTGACCGTTGAGCTCTCCGCAACCGATGCGGGCGGTGTCGCCGGAACGTACTACTTCCTGGGATCAGACACCGTCCAGCTCTATTCGAACCCGTTCATCATTTCAGCCGAGGGCACCACGCTGGTCAGCTTCTACTCGGTGGATCTCGCGGGCGGAATCGAGGAAACGGTTGAAGTCCCAATCGGACTCGACTTCACTCCGCCGGTCACCACCGACAACGCTCCTTCCACATGGCAGTCGGCATCAGTTCTGGTGACACTGACTGCCGAGGATCCATTGTCGGGCGTGGACTCCACCTGGTACGCGTTGGACGGAGGCACGTCAGCGGAGTACGACGGTACGGCGTTCGCCGTGTCGGCCGAGGGGACCACCACAGTCACATACGGGAGCGTCGACATGGTCGGCAACATCGAGACCACGCGGTCGGCAGAGGTGCGTCTCGACCTCACACCGCCTGTCACGACAGCTGATACTGCGGCCAAGTACAAAGACGGCGGGGAGATCTCGCTGGAGGCCACGGATGCTCTGTCCGGAGTCGATGCGATCTTCGTGAGCCTCGACGGTGCTGCTTTCGAGGAGTATGTAAGCCCGATCGAAGTCACCTCACTCGGCGATCACACGATCACGTACTACGCCGTGGACGTGGCCGGTAACGTGGAGCCTCAGTCGAGCGATGACTTCGAGGTGGCCGCGACTGATGACGGCCTTCCACATACGGGCGGTGAGTTGTTGCCTCTGCTCCTGGCGGTTGTATGCTTCGCCGGTGTCGGCGTGTGGCTGAGGTTCTCTGGCCGGAAGACCGCACGCGCCGGTCGATAGGCCGAGACTCGCGCCAACGGCTGAGATTGACCACGGGCTAGCAACTGCACTGCGATGGCGTGGCATAATCACTTGAACCCGCCACCGCAACATGGGAGACACCGTGAAGAGCAGAGTGCGCACCCGCAACGTCATTCTCGGCATCGTGCTGGCGCTTGTTGTGATCGGGGCTGGGTACACGATGGTGTCGCGCTACCTGGCGAGTAGGCCTTCGCTCGACTACGCAATGGCCGAGCCTGCCGTGAAGAACGTGGACGGCTATCCGAGCGCCCGGTTTGCGGTCATGAGTGACTTGCACTACTACGACACATCGCTTGGAACGACGGGCGCTTCGTTTGAAGAGGTGCTCGGCTCGGACCGAAAGCTGCTCAAGGAAACCGCCGGGTTGCTCGACCTGGCGATCGACGACATTCTCGCGTCGGGGGTCGAGTTCGTGCTGATCCCGGGTGACCTCACGAAAGACGGCGAGGTCGTCAATCACGACGATGTCGCCACGGCGCTCTCGCGGTTGAGCGACGCCGGAGTGCAGACCTACGTCGTTCCCGGTAATCATGATGCGAACAACCCCGAGGCGTTCGAGTTCGACGGCGACAGGAAAATCCCCGTTGCGGCTGTGACACAGACGGAGTTCCCTGAGCTGTACAACGACTTCGGCTACGGAGATGCGATCCTTCGCGACGAGGGCACCTCGCGCTACGTCGCCGAGCCGGTCGATGGCCTGTGGCTCCTCGCGCTCGACTCGACACGTTCCGAGGAGAACGAGCCGGGAGGAGAGGAAGTCACAGCCGGCGCTTTCACGCAGGAGCAAGTGGCGTGGATCGAACAGGTTCTTAAGGATGCGCAGGCCCAGAACAAGTCCGTGATCTGCATGATGCATCACGGGGTCGTCGAGCACTGGAAGGGCCAGGCAAAGCTCCACCCCGAGTATCTCGTCGCAGACTACCCGTACGTCGGCGAGCTGCTGGCATCGTATGGCGTCCGACTGGTCTTCACTGGCCACTATCATGCGCAGGACGTTGCGCGGGCCGACTACGGTGACAGTGGTTTCATCTACGACATCGAGACCGGCTCGCTTGCCACCGCGCCATGTCCGGTTCGCTACTGCGATCTGGGCGGGCAGAAGCTGGCGATCGACTCGGCGATGATCGTCGATGAGCTCCGACCGGGTACCGACTTCGGCTCGAAGGCACGCGATTTCGTGCTCGCCACCATCGCGTCCGAGGCGTTCGACGTGTCGCGTGGCTACAAGGTCTCCGAGGTCGACTCCCAGTACATCGCCGAGAACGTCGCTCCGGCGTTTGTTGCGCACTACAACGGCGACGAGGATCCCTCCGAGGAGGTCGCCGTTGACACCGGCGAGCTGAGCCTCTGGGGCAAGTTCATCTGGTCGCAGCAGGTCTATGTGGTAGATGGGCTCTGGGTCGACGTCGAGCCTGGGGACAACGACGTGGTCCTGGAGCTTGCCGAGTAACGAGGGAGCGACCGCGAGTGACTGAGGACTTCAGCCTAGACGTAATGGCCGCGCGTGCTGCACTGGGGCTCTGCGCGCCGGATCCGCTCTTGAGTGAGCACGGGATACCGCTTCCCAGCGTGAGCCAGGCCGCATGGACGCTGCTCGAGCTTCACATCAGCGACATCGCTTCGGGCAAGCTTCGCCCCGAAGAAGGCATGCATGTGATCAGCTCCGAGGTGATTCGGCCGGCGGGTATGGCGCACAGCATGTACAAGCGGCCGGGCGAGTCTCACGACATAGGCGCGCTGCTGATGCTGGAGGACGAGTACGACGACATCCGCCGCCACGAGCTGCGCGCCGGGAGCGCTGATCGGCGTCGGCCAGGCGTTGACGCGCGGGTACTCTCGGAGGCCAGGGAGTGGCTGGCTCGCAACGCGGACAGGGACGGTCTGCGCAAGCTGTTCTGATCGCCAGCCTTACTTGGCCTTGCGGCCCAGCCAGGGCACGAGCACGGGCGTCTGTCGCTTGTACTTTTCGTAGTCGTCCTGGCCGCCCCATCTTTCCTCGGCGGATTTCTCCAGAAGCGGGACGCCGCTGACTCTCGAAAGCAGCAGGTACACGAAGACTGGCGAGATGAGCGTGGCGAACTGCCAGCCGCTGAGCACCGGGAGCGCGATGATCGCGACGCCGGTCCACAGCATGATCTCCCCGAAGTAGTTCGGGTGACGGGACAGCGCCCACAGGCCCGAGCTTATGAAGCGTCCTTTGTTCGCGGGATCAGCGCGGAATCGACCCTTCTGGCGATCCGCCGTGGCCTCGATGCCGAAGCCGAGGACCCATACGCCGAAGCCCACGGCCGTGAAGACATCGAGCTCGCCGCCGCCGGATGTTACTGCCCCGAGCGCCGCGGCCAGCGTCAGACTCACCCATAGCCCCTGCAACGTCCACGTCATGAGGAAGTCGGGGAGCGACTGTTTGATGGAGTCGAAGCGCACGTCCTTGCCGGCGCGATGCACGCGGCGGAAGAGGAAGATCCCAAGGCGGCCTGCCCAGACGACGACGAGCGCTAGCATCAGAAGCGATCGAGCGCCGACGGCTCCGCTCGCGAATACGGCGAACGCCATCACCGAGACGTACGTCACGGCCCCCGTGATGTCGAAGTAGCGCTCGGTGTGCAACAGGAACGACGGAACAAACACCAGCCACTGCACGAGGAATGCAATGCCCACGGCGATCGCGAAGACGGGCACGCCGCCAATCGTGGCGCCGCCCTGGGAACCCGCCCATGCTATGGCGCCGCCGATCGCAACGGCAGCGATTGCTGCCGCCACCGCGCGGCCTCGCTTCTCGGCCATGGTGCCTTCCCTTCAGCGATTCCTTATTTTAGGTTAGTGACTTTCAGTAGATGGACATCCTCTACAGATAGTGGCCGTTGTCTGGATCGGAGAGCAAATGGCAGTCCGCGTCGTGACCGACTCAGCTAGTAGTATCAGCAATGCGGACAATGAGCGACTGTCCATTACGACTATTCCCATCTTGGTGCTCGTGGACGGGATCGCGGTTCCCGAGGCGGAGCTCCGCGCAACCGACTTCCATGTGCGACTCGCCGGTCTGCCAGTGCTCCCGCGTACGTCTCAGCCTGCACCCGAGGACTTTGCCGAGGTATTCCGGCGCATCGTCGATGGCGGCGATGAGGCGCTTGCGATTCTCATCTCGGCGGGCATGAGCGGCACCGTGCAATCAGCCGAGCTGGCCGCCACCCTGGTGCGCTCCGAGCGACCGAATGCACGCATCGAGGTCGTAGACAGCCGGTCGAACAGCCTCGAGGAGGGCTTCGCGGTGCTCGCGGCAGCGGAGGCGGCCGCGCTCGGCGAACCTCTCGGTGAATGCGTTCGTGCCGCGAAGGAAACGATCCGCCGTACGAGGTTCCTCTTCGCCCTACGCAGTCTTGAGTATCTACGCCGAGGCGGGCGGATTTCGGGTGCGGCCGGGCTGCTCGGTATCATGCTGCACATTGCTCCGGTGCTCACCGCCGACAAGGGTGCAACCGGCGTGGCGACC
Organism: Actinobacteria bacterium HGW-Actinobacteria-6; assembly: GCA_002841295.1. GTDB lineage: Bacteria > Actinomycetota > Coriobacteriia > Anaerosomatales > Anaerosomataceae > UBA2286. Next base: position 22,769 of record PHEU01000022.1, on the reverse strand, counting down.
GTTGCTAGGAACGTGGGCTCTGCCTGGACGAAGATCGGGGCGCTGATGCGCAAGGACGTGGAGAGGTACGGCATTCGACAAGCCGCCGTTCAGTTCTTCGGTGACAGCGAGGACGCGGCGCGCTTTTTGACCCAGTTCATTGCGCCTATCGTCGGCGGCGAGGTGTCTGTGGTGCCGATCCATCCGGTGGTCGGTCTGCACGTTGGGCCCGCCGTGGGCGTCGTATACGAGACCGAGCGGCCGATGCGGTAGGTTCCATCTCGGCCGACCGATTTCGCAAACCGGGTATAGAGACGGTGTGGACAGCTCAGAGCGGCGGGCCTTGAGCTTCATCCGGTGTCGGCTCGTTCGTGAGGTGTGAGACCTCTTGGTTCTGGGCGGGCAGGGGGAAGACATGCACGCACCGCCGAGAAGTCCCGCACGTTTCGTAGCTGGCGGGGGACTCCAACAGGCAATCGCCGTTCTACTTGTCATCACGATCATGCCGGCGATGTTGTTGATGCCGCTACCCGCGATGGCTACTGTTGCGGATGCGTATGAGCCGGACGACTCTTACACTACGGCGACTCCGATCACGGTAGGAGCCGTCGCGCAGCAGCACACGCTGGCCCCCGAGGGTGATGAGGACTGGGTCTCGTTCTCGGTCAGTGCAGGCGAGATCTACTGGATCGAGACGGCGCCCGGCACGCCGGTCGAGCACGCTGACACCATACTCGAGCTGTACGACTCAGACGGGATCACGCTTATCGACTCTGACGATGATGGCGGTGCGGACCTGTATTCTCGCATTGAGTACACATCGGACACGAACGAGACCTTGTACGCGAAGGTGATTGGCTTTAGCAGTGCCACGGGTACCTACTCCATCAGCGTTGCGGTGAGAGTGCCAACGAGCGTGGACGGATATGAGCCGGACGACTCTTACACCACTGCGACTCCGATCACGGTAGGAGCCGTCTCCCAGCAACACACGCTGGCCCCCGAGGGTGATGAGGACTGGATCTCGTTCTCGGTCAGTGCAGGCGTAGCCTACAGAATCAAGACAGCTTCCGGCATACCCGCCGAGGACATCGGCGTGTCTCTCGGGCTCTATGACTCGGACGGTACGACTCCGCTCACGGGGAGCGGCAACGGCATCGACCCTGACGAGCAAGTTGTGTACACGGCGACTGCGGATACGACGCTATACGCGCAGGTGGCGGCCTACTACAGTGGCGAGACGGGCGCCTATTCCATCAGCGTCGAACGGGTGGGCGACTCCTACGAGCCCGACGACTCCTACGACACGGCCAGCCCGATTACGGTAGACGCTGCTCCTCAGCAGCACACACTGGATCCTCAGGACGACCAGGACTGGGTCTCATTCGATGTCGCCGAGGGGCGGACATACCGCGTCTCATCCGGGGTGGAATGGCCGGATGATTTCACTCGGACGACGCTGTACGACTCCGACGGGTCGACCGAAATCGGCCTGTGGACCGGCTCGGACACGATCGCCGAGTACACGGCCGATGCGGACAAGACGGTCTACGCACGGGTCACGGGCTACTGGGCCGATGAGGGAGCTGCTTACGAGGTCAGCGTCGTTGAGCTCTCGGACGACTACGAGCCGGACGACATCTACACCGCAGCGAATCCGATTGCGGTTGGTGGGGCTTCGCAGCAGCACAACATCGCCCCGGCTGACGACCAGGACTGGGTATCCTTCGAGGTCGCTGCGGGGCTGACCTATCGTGTCGCGTGCACTGCTGATGCCCAGCCCGCTGAGTTCACCCGTACGGCGTTGTTCGACTCCGACGGGGTGACAGAACTGGTTCCTGGCGAGTTCGTCGCCGCGGACACGTTCCTCGAGTACAAGGCTGATGAGGACAAGACGGTCTACGCGAGGATCACGGGCTACCTCGCTTTCCAGGAGGAGGAGTACGAGGTCAGCGCTGTTGTGATCTCGGACGACTACGAGCCGGATGATTCCCACAGCGCAGCGAAGCCGCTAGCGGTCAACGGATCAGTGCAGGAGCGCACTCTGCTCCCGAGTGATGATGAGGACTGGGTCTCGATTCCGGTCATCCGAGGGTGGAGATACACGATCGAGACGGGCCCCGGTACGCCGCTTGAGGACACCGACACCATACTCGACCTTTACGACTCGGACGGAACAACACTGATCGACTCCTATGATCACGGAGGCGAGGGCGAGTATTCTCGCATCGAATACACCGCCAAGACAGACAAGACCGTGTACGCGAGAGTGACCGGTGGATGGCTTCTCGGAAGCACGTACACTCTCTGGGCCACCGCTATCCCGATTCCTATGATCAGTGTCACGCAGAACATGGACTTCGGGACCGTCATGGTGGGGAGCAGTACGCAGAGGACGATCACGGTCAGCAACGTGGGCGCCGCGCCACTCGATATCGGGGAAGTGCGGCTTGTGGGCGCCGACTTCTCGATAGCGAGCGGGAACCCGAGCGGTGAAACGATCGCTCCTGATGAATCCCACGACGTCGTGGTGAGGTACTCGCCCACTATCGCCTACTCAGGCGAACCCGTCCCGGTGAAGACGAGCTACACGAGTACCATCGCCCGGTATAACTACGTTGAGGGGCACCTCGATAGTATTTCGCTGTTCACGGGCTTCGAGAACCGCGGAGGTGGCGGTGATCTCGCATGGCATGTGCGGATCGACGGGGTCGATTACACCGGCAGCGGTGCCGTGGTTTCGGGCGGAAAGTACGTAATGGAGGTTGTCGAAAGCTACTCGATGGGGTCGGGTTTGGTCGAGGTGCTCGAGCCCGTCACACAAGGCTTCGAGCTTGAGGATCTGCTCGGCGAGTTTCGGAGTGTTGCATACATCAGGGTGGCAGACGCCGCCTTGCAGATCGGGAGCAATGACTCTGAAGAGACCACCGTGTCAGTCGGACTCTTCGGCACCGCCGGTGAGGCGGCCGTGGACGTCACCCCTCCCACCGTGCCGCAGGGAGTGTCCGCGCATGCCGTCTCCTCGACCGCAATCCAGGTGTCCTGGTCAGCCTCGATCGATGCTTCCGGCATCAAGCACTACCTCGTCTACGATGCTGCAACCAACCTTCTGAAGGCGACGGTCACGGGGACTACGGCAACCATCAGCGGCCTCACCCCCTCCACGAGCTACTCCTACTACGTGAAGGCGGTGGACAACGCTCCTGCTGCCAACACCTCTGGCGCGAGTGCGAACGCACCGGCGACCACCCTCGCGCCCCCAGATGTCGTTGCGCCAGTCATCACGGTATCCGGCGTGACGAACGGGGGTACGTACACGTCGCCCGTCACCATCACCTTCTCGGCACTTGATGCTGTGGATGGACCGGTGCTGGCAGAAGCGACCCTCGACAGCGTGGCGTTCACGAGCGGCTCGTCAGTCTCGGCGCTGGGTGTTCATACGCTCGTTGTGACTGCCGAGGATACGGCCGGCAACCCGGCGACGAAGACGGTCGTTTTCACGATCAGTGAGGTTCCGCCACCGCTTGTTGTCACCCCAATCCAGGGGGCAAACCGTATTGGAACGGCCATCGCAGCAGCGGAAGAGTCGTTCCCCACGGGTGCCGGGGCGGTAGTGATCGCGACCGCGTACAACTGGCCTGACGCACTTGGGGGCGCAGCGCTTGCAGGAGCCCTGAATGCTCCAATCCTGCTCACGCCAACGGCCGCCCTACCGGCAGAAGTGCTTCGCGAGATCGAGCATCTCGGTGCGACAAAGGCCTACATCCTGGGTTGGACGCCTTCGGTTTCCACCGCTGTGGAGAACGCGCTCAAGGGAGCCTTGGGCGCCGGAAATGTGACCCGCATCTGGGGTGCCAACCGCTACGAGACTGCGCGGGCCATCGCGGCGAAGACTATCGACGTCCTCGATGGTTCCTACGACGGGACGTGCTTCATTGCCACCGGCGTGAAATTCCCGGACGCGCTCGGCGCGTCTCCGCTTGCTGCTGCCAACGGTTGGCCGATCTACCTGGTGAACCCCACCGCCGGCCTTGATGCGGCGACACGCAACGCGATGGCCTCGGGTGGGGTAGATCACCCCATTGTCCTCGGGAGCACGGCGGCGATTCCGGCAGGTGTGGAGACTGCCCTCAACGGCATCTACGGCTCGTTGAGCGTCGATCGTCTTTATGGCGCGAACCGCTACTCGACTGCGGTTGCGGTGGCAGTCTACGGTGTCGATCACGCCGAACTCGGCTGGGACAAGGTGGCGTTTGCGACTGGCACCAACTTCCCGGATGCACTGGCCGGCGGTGTTCTGCAGGGGCGCGACAGCAGCGTCATGCTGCTAACGCCGGGCACGGCACTGGACAGCACGGTCCGATCCACCCTTGTGGCCAACAAAGCTGCCATCAACGAGGTCCGCTATCTTGGCAGCACCGCTGCGGTGAGTCAGGTGGTGCGGGATGCGGTGGAGGCTGCGCTCGCCCGCTAGCTAGCGCGCGCACGCAGTTTCACATAGGCGCTTGTCGACATGGTGCGGGTTGTAAGCGCGCGTCATGTTGATCACGCTGCCCGTCCAACGTGTGGAATCTGTGCGTTGCATGGCGGCGTCCACAGGCTACACTTGCTCCAGCTCCATTCCCAAGCAAAGGACGCACCCATGACGTTTCACGTAGACGCGGTCCGAGCAGCATTCCCGGCACTCCGTGAGGGTGCCGCCCACTTTGATGCGCCAGGCGGCACGCTCATGCCGACCGTCGTGGCCGAGGCTGTTCGCGACACGATGGTGTCGGCGACGTGCCAGCGCGGGACGATCACGCCTACCGAGAGGCGCACCGACGCTATCGTTCTCGGCGCGCGTCAGGCAATCGCGGATCTCCTCGGCGTGGATGCTGGCGGTGTCGTTTTCGGGCGCAGCATGACGCAGCTCACCTTCGACTTCGCGCGGACGATCGCGCAGTCGTGGGGACCTGGCGACGAGGTTGTTGTTTCGCGGCTGGATCACGATGCGAACATCCGCCCGTGGGAGTATGCGGCCAAGCGTGCAGGCGCAACGCTGCGCTACGCCGAGTTCGACCCGGCGACCGGCGAAATCACTGCCGATGACGTCGAGGAGCAGTTGAGCGACCGTACTCGTTTGGTCGCCATCACTGCGGCGTCGAACCTCATCGGCACGCGTCCCTCAATCCGCGAGATCGCCGAGCGCGTTCACGCACGCGGCGCGCTCCTGTACGTGGACGGAGTGCACAACACGCCGCACACGTTTGTAGATGTGTCCGAGATGGGCGCCGACTTCTATGTATGCTCGCCGTACAAGTTCTGCGGTCCGCACATCGGCGTGCTGGTCGCATCCCCTGCGCTTCTCGAGACGCTCGCGCCTGAGAAGCTGCTTCCTTCGGCGAACACCGTGCCCGAGCGGTTCGAGCTCGGTACTCCGTCGTGGGAGCTCCTGGCCGGCACGACCGCAGCCGTCGACTTCCTGGCGAGCTTCGGCGAGGCAGCACCTACCCGGCGCGAACAGCTGCAGAGTGCGATGACCGTGCTTGAGGCACACGAGGATGCCCTGCGCCGGAAGCTTGAAGTCGGCCTGGCCGAGCACCCGCGCGTCACCGTCTACTCGCGCGCGCAGGTGCGCACGCCAACGCTGCTCTTCACAGTGGACGGCATGGAGCCGATCGAGCTGACGGCGCGTCTTGCCGAGTACAACATCAACGCACCCGCGAGCTCGTTCTACGCGCTTGAAGCATCGCGCGCGCTTGGGCTGGGCGATGCCGGCGGAGTTCGCCTCGGCCTAGCCCCGTACAGTTGTGCCGAGGATGTCGACCGCGTGCTTGAGGCGCTGAAGAGCATCATCTAGCACGGGACGAGAGGGCCACGTGGCAGGTTTGAACAGGCGTCAGTTCACGGTGCTGCTGGCGGTTGTTGCCTTCATCGCGGTCTCGCTGGTGCTGGTCGCCGTTGTTGGCGGACTCCGACAGCCTTCATCCTCAGCTCCGGTCGCCGCTACTGACGCAGCCGCTGCCGCGTTCCGAGATCAAGCGAGCGACGTCCAGATGTCGGGCGCGGGCGTTGTCGAGCGGCTCCTCGCCGACGACAATGATGGCAGCCGGCATCAGCGCTTCATCCTGCGATTATCGTCAGGGCAGACCGTGCTCGTATCGCACAACATCGACATCGCGCCGAGAGTGGCGGGTCTTGCGGTGGGAGACAGCGTTGAGTTCCACGGCGTGTACGAGTACAACGCCGAGGGTGGCGTTATCCATTGGACGCACCACGACCCGGACGGCAGCCACGTGTCCGGATGGCTCAAGCACAACGGGCAGCTGTACCAGTAGCCGCGAAGCTGGCGTTAGATGCCGAACAGCCCGCCGCCAGCTCCCACGACAACGCAGGTTCCGAAGATTAGTAGTGCGAGTAGCAGGCTGACTGCGTAGAAGATCAGCCCGCCTTGCCCGAAGCTCTTGAGGCGAACGTTGTCCTTCTGTTTCCCAACGATGAACGACACAAGCACCGCAACGAACAGCACAGGAGCAGGGACTGCCGCCAGCCAGTAGAAGACAACGCTCGCGTCGCCGTTTATGCCTGAGAAGACCCCGCTGATCAACCCTCCGATCATGCCCGTCAGGACATTGAGCACGATTGGGGCGAAGAAGCCCAGAATGAGAAAGCCGGCGTCAGTCTTTGCCTTCGGTTTCACCGGTGGCTCTGGCGTGAAGTATCGCTTCTCAGACACCTGTACAGGCGGCGTCTCGGGTGTGCTTCCGTTCTCGGGAAGATTCGTCTCGTCCATTTAGGAACCCCCTATAGCAGAACCAGATGCCTTCCTGTACATGCCCTTGATGACGTACGCGACCACGACCCCCAACGCTACAACCTGATAATACGTCAGTCCCAGCATCCATACAGGATTGACTCGGATGAACTCGATGAGGAACCGCCAGCTGAAGTACGTGATCATGAAGAAGCGGAAGAGCTCGCCGGGCGCGAAGCGGTCCTTCATGAGCTGCGAATAGACGAACAATCCGAGCACGAACAGCGCTTCGTAAAGCTGCGTCGGGTTGCGGAGCACGCCGTCGCCGAAGTTCACGCCCCAGGGAAGTGCCGTCGCGGTGCCGTAGCAGCATCCGGCTAAGAAGCAGCCGATGCGCCCGAAGAAGATGCCTGCGGTCAGCGAGGGCACCAGATAGTTCCCCAGTCGTTGTTTGATTCCGAGTTTCCGCTTCACGAGCCAGACCGCCAGCACTCCGCCGATGATGCCGCCCACGATCGTGCGACCCGAGAGCCAGACCGCGGGATCCAGCGGGGTTGCGATGATCTGCGGTAGGTTCACGATCCACATAGGCAGTTTGGCGCCGACGATTCCGCCGACCACCGCAGCGAGTGCGATATAGAGCCCGTTGTTGCCGACCGCGCGGTCTTTGGTGTTGTAGCGGTAGAGCAGCACCGCCACCACCAGCCCGAGCGTCACGAAGAACGAGTACGTGGCCACAGGCTGTCCGTCGATGGTGAACAGCACAGGTCGAACGCCCCACACTGCGGGGTGCGCGTGGAGGTCCGGGATCACCGCTTGCCCGTTATCGCGCAGCAGCCGCCACCCTTGGTGAGGCATCCGTAGATCTTGTAGGCCGGACATGCACCAAGCGCGCTTGCGGTCTTGAGGGCCGCGAACGCGGCGACGACGTAGACGGCATACGGCTTGTCGTGTAGCACGAGCGACAGGCACACAAGCGCCAGCACAGCGCCGAGGCCATGTGCCACGCGCATCGCCTTGATGTCGAGGACCACGTCTTTCGATGCGATGAAGCGGCCCGCGGTCTTCGTGTAGATCCAAACCATCGGCGCCCACTGGACAGTCAGGATCGCCGAGAGCGCCATGATGACGAACACCGCGCCGAGCAGATACGCGCGCGGACCCTCGAAGAAGAGCGCACCCCATACCATGAGCGCCACCGAATACCGGCAGAACAGAAACGCGTTGCGTTGGATGGTCACGTTCGCCACGACTACCCCCATACTCTCGGGAAGAACATCCCGGTCTTGGCCCGGTACTGCACGAACTGCTCGCCGAACACCTCGAGCAAAAGCGCATCTTCCTTCTTGCCCCGGACGTACATCATCGGGACGAACACGCTGAACGTGAGCACGAGCGACAGCACATTCGAGTAGACCATCGAGCCACCCACGCACATCCAGATGAGCGAAGCATACAGCGGATGACGCACGATGGCGTACGGACCGGTCGTCGCGAGCGTGTGATCCTCGTAGATCTTGATCTGGTTGGCCCATCGCGACTTGAGCACTGCTCGGCCCCAGACGTTGAACACGGCGCCGACCACAACCACGATGAGGCCCGCGATGATCATCACTTGCCGCAGCGCATCGGACGCAACGAACACGCCCAGCTGCAGCTTGAGCACAACGTAGTAGGCGACGAAGAACGCCGTCATGCTGCCGGTCTCCACGAAGCTACGGTCGCTCTTCGCGACCTCTTTGTCCTGGTGGTGGTACGCCTTGAAGTCGGCTATGACCGCAGCAGCTACCAGCACGAAGGCGAGAAACATCACAACGTTGGCCACAATCGCCAGCGGCGGTTGTGACAGGAGCGGCGAGTTCTTGAGCGTGTCGAGCAGGTTCACGTCTGGCTCCGGTGCAGCATGTTGTACGCCGAGAAGGGAATCCGCTTCAGGTCGGGCGTGATGACGTGCACGCACTCCTTCTTGATGGACTTCGCGTCGTAGTTGTACATGTCGATGAACGACGAGATGGTAATCCGGAATGTGTTCTTGTCGATGAAGTCCGCCCGCTGACGAGGGGTCCACTTCAGGTAGTCGGTGGGAAGCAGCGACGTGATGTCGTTCTTCAGCTTGAGACAGTCGCAGACGGCACCTTTGGTGATCGACTTCGTGATGGCGTTCTTGACGACATCCTCGGCACGGAAATCCATGGTGTTGTCGATGAGCTCGACGTAGTTGCCGACCTTGATCTTGCTCGTGATGGGCACGTAACCGTCGCCGTTCTTGATCGCGTAGGTGACGGCGACCCGGTCCACATTGCACGGCAGCGGAACGATGTCCTCCCGCTTGAAGACGCCGCCTGTCTGAAGTTCGATATCGCGCCGTATTCCCGAGAGGGTCACGCGGTTCTTCAGGCTTTCCTGCGTGCCTCGGCCAAAGAAGGCGACGGGCTGAAAGTTCACGCCTCGGATGTAGTCGCTCTGCATGCCGAACTCGGTGATCTCGCCAACCTGGCCGTCGTTGACGCCCCGGGTGATCGTCGCCACGAGCGTGATGGGCACCTCGGCAGCCTGGAGATTGCCGATTGCGGCGCGTTTGATGTCGAGGAGCTTGCGGCCCCGTAGCTTCTGATAGACCTTGTCGCTCAGACCGTCGAACTGCAGGTAGACCTCAAAGCCAGGTGTGAGCGACTTGAGGAACGCCGCGAACTGCGTGTCCTCGGCAAGCCGGAGGCCGTTCGTGTTGAGCATCACGTACTTGAAGCGCTTGCGCTTGGCCAGCTTGAGGATCGCTTCGATCTCAGGATGCGTGGTGGGCTCGCCACCGCTGATCTGGAGGATTTCGGCCTTGCCGCCTTCGCGTGCCTTATAGAAGTCCATCATGCGCTCGATCTGGTCGAGCGGCAGGTGCTCGCCGTCGCCGGAGCTGGCGTAGCAGACCGGGCAGGCAAGATCGCAGCGCCGGGTGACTTCGATCAGGCCGATACAGGTGTGCTGCTCGTGGTCCGGGCACAGGCCGCAGTCCTGCGGGCAGCCGTCCTTGATGGCGGTCTCGGTCTTGATCTTGTTGCCGGGCTTGTCGTAGCGGTGCTTCTCGAAGAGGTAACTTGCGTCCTCTTCAAAGAGCTCCAGCTCTTCGCCATGGGTCAGGCAGTTCTTGAGAAGGTAAGCGCTGCCGTTCTTGATGATGATCTTCGCGTCGCACAGGTGCTGGCACTTACTGCAGAAGCTCCTGGTAGCGTCGTGGAAGATGTAATCCCTGAGCATGCAACCCACTCTCGTGGTGTGAGCCGGACGGGGCGCGAGATGTCGCGAATGGGTGGTGTTTCCCTGCTCAACAGTAGCGACGATATGGCCGAGGGTAAAGGTGCGCTGCGCTCCTCTTGCGCCAGGAAGCGCAGCCACCCTAAGAACTGGTGCTGCGCCGTCCGTGCGTGCGTGGTCTTCTGTAACCAGGGACCATGTTCTTGAGGGGGGAGCGAACATGAACGCGATCGGGGTGGATAGACTAGTGGTCACGGATCGCATCCGGATTGAACCACGTTGGCCGAAGCTTGCGTTGGCGATGTTCCTGGGCGTGGTCCCTGCGATGCTCTTCCTGGAGCTGAGCACAGTGATCCTCCTCTTTGCATTCGTACCAGCCTTCGACCTGGCCCCGGTGCTCGTGCTCGTGGTGACCCGCCTCTCTCGGCGGTGGCGCGGCGTGGATGAGCGCTGGCTTGGCATTGCACGGAACCTTGCGCGAGTCATGATTGCGGAGTGGGTAATCCTCGTCTTCACGTTGGTATTCGGTGGTGCGAACGGCTGGTTCGACGGATTGGACACCTCTATCTACTTGCTTGCCGCCCCAGCGCTCTATGCGGCCGAGTCGTCTGTACTTCTACTGCTGATGGGCATCGCATCAGCCGACTCGATTTCCGGAATTCTCCGCTCGCAAGAGACCTCTTCGACGGAAACTGCTTGACACACGAGTTTCCGCGTAGGAAACTGTGTGAGTAACGAGTTTCTAAGCGGAAGCGGGACAGTCGCATGAACGCCACACAGCACCAGGTCATCGATGCCTTTGAGCGCCAAGTCCGCGCCGTCGGCTACGACAAGGCGAATCTCGACGACCTCGCGCGTGAGCTTAGGATTTCGAAGAAGACCATCTACGTGCACTTCGACGGCAAGCGTGACATCTACGCGCACATCGTCGCTCGGCAGGCATCGGCTGAGAAGAAGCGCCTGGCCGCCGAGGTCGCCAAGCTGCCAACGTGCGCGGCGCGAATGGAGGCAGCGGTGCGATCCGTGCTTGCGATGGGCCGTGCTCACATTGCCGAGACGGCTGAAGATGAGTGGTTGCACGAGTACGAGATCGCGGCGGATGCATTCACTAAGGCGACGGGCGACCTGCTCCGCGAGCTCGTGCAGGTCGGGATGGACGCGGGTGAGTTCAGGAGTGGGGATGCCGCGCTGGTGGAGAAGATGATTGCCGCGATGGTGGTCGAGTACCTTCTGATGGTGAACGCAGATCCGGCGTACGACCGCGACGAGGAGCTTGCGGAGCGTATCGGTAGGTTCGTTAGTTAGGAAGCACGGCCGCGTTCAGGCGCGGCCTTTGTCAGGCCCATTGGAAACTCCAACCAGTCTGAGTTTCCACACCGATCAAGGAGTGAGTGTCATGAATAAGGTAGTCGCGATAGTGCTCTTGCTGATTGGCGCGCAGGTCAACCTGTCCGCCCTAGTGCCGGCAGCTGCCGGACAAGCCCCGCCACCATGGTGGACCGGTGGCGGCATCTTGTGGCCGTTCTTCACCGACACACACGGTTTGCTCCCTGCGGGCAGCAGCCTCCGCGAAACGTTCACGCCGCTCCTCGGCATCGCAGCGGCCACGTGCTTCCTGCTCGCCGCCGCCGCACTCATCGGCTGGCTCGTGCCGGCGCAATGGTTCCCGTGGCTCGTCGTCGCCGGTGCCGTGGCGTCCGTCGGCCTGCAGGTCATCTGGATCTCGGGCTGGGCAATCGTTCCGCTGCTGGTGGACGCTGTCTTGCTGTGGGCAGTCCTCGGCATGCATGCAACCGTCACCATGCTTCGCGCCTAGGCGCGCCTGAAATTGCCTGCAGACACCGAGGCCCGGCAACGGTATTCTCGGCACAGGTAGATTAATGCAGCTGAGTCGCAGGTGCGGCGGGCACGCGGCGGCTGTACGCGCAAAGAGGGGGTCGCAATGCCGGGTTGCCAATCGTGTGGCGAGGAGCATGCCGAGGGCTCGGGCTTCTGCCCGAAGTGCGGCGCTGGTGTTGTAGCCGAGACGGCTCCCGCCGCGTGGCTCGCCGATCCAACCGGTCGCCATGAGCTTCGCTACTGGGATTCCCGAGAGTGGACGAACCACGTCTCCGACGCCGGAGTTGCCTCACTCGAGGCGGAACCGCAGGCAGCGGTGCAACCGCAATCCGTCGAAGTCGTGCCGACGATTCGGATTTCTCGGGTGCAGAGACTGCTAATCGTTGCGGTTGTTGTCATCGTTGCAGTCCTCGCGCTCTCGCTCGGCGGGCTCTCAGTGTGGAGAAACGGCACGCCGGGCAATTCGCTCAGCAGTGATGAGAAGCTGATGCGTAGGGCTCCGAGAGACGGCACAACGGCGGTTCTAGACATCGTCTATGACAATGAGGCAAGCGGTTTCAGCGGGAATTACGTGTTCTACGATGCCGATCACTCAAGCAGGCGCTATGAACTGTGGCCGGACGAGGTCGGAATGGTTGTTGTGGATGGCGAGGAGTCGGTTGACCCGCTCTACTTCTACGAAACCATTCAGGGGCCAGAGCCGTTGTCTGGCACGGTCCAATTCACCCGTGACGGCGTCAGCGCGATGACCGTTTCAACCGGGGAGCAGTAGGTCTAGAAGCCTTTGATCGCACTGACCACAGAACGAAGGGGACATCATGCCGTACTGCCAAACGTGTGGCGGCGAACATGCCGCGAGCGACAGCTTCTGTGCGGGATGTGGATCAAAGGTTGGGAGCGCGGCGGTTGCAGCTCCGGTTGAAGCGCAGGGCATACCCACACCTGCGCCCGCATACGTCGCCCCTGCGTACGTGGCACCCGCGCCCGTGTACGCCGCAGCGCCAGCAAAGCCAAAGGGTGGTGCGGGTGTGCTTGCGGGTGTGCTCGTGGGACTGCTGGTCGTGCTCTATTTCGGCCCACTCCCCATGTATGAGGCGGGCTGGTGGGACATCGCCAGAGCCGTCGAGATCATCCTCTCGATCGCCATTGTTGTCGTCGCGACGATGGCAATCATCCGCTGCAAGGCGGCGTGGTGCGTCGACTATCGTAAGGCCTTCAAGCAGTACGCCACGTTCTCGGGCCGAGCAGACCTCCACGAGTTCTGGAGCTTCGCGATTGTGAACTTCGTGCTGTACTTGATCATGGCCTTGCCGGTTATTGATCGTTACCTCGGCACATATGTGCTTGGCTGGCTCTACAACCTGAGCTTCGCATACCCGCTCTACAGTCTCGCGGTGCTCTTGCCCTCGATCGCGATCACGGTGCGCCGGCTTCACGACACCGGTCGGAGCGGCGGCTGGTACTTCATCTCGCTTGTCCCAGCGGTTGGCTCGATCATCTTGCTGGTCTTCTTGCTGCAAAACAGCAACGGCGAGAACCAGTACAGCCCCGGCGCTCGGCCAGCGTACGTCGCCGCGCAAGCGATCCCCGCAGGGTGGCTTGCGGACCCAACCGGTCGCCACGAGCTGCGCTACTGGGATTCGCGTGCATGGACGGGTCACGTCTCGGACGTGGGTGTTACCTCAAGCGATCCGCTGTAGCGCTCGGCCTAGCCCGCTTCCCACCAGGAGCGAATCTCGACCATCGTGCCCCTGGGGACGAGCGAGCCGGCTTTGGGCGTCTGGCGATACACCTGCCCGATGAATTCTTTGAACGCGTCGGAGTCGAGCGGCCCGTGAATGTAGACTTCTTTCACGGTGAGACCGGCGGCGCGCAGCTTTGCGGCTGCGTCATCCGGATACATGCCGGTCACTTTGGGCACCGTCACTATATCGACGCCCGTTGATACCGAGATAACGACCGTCGTCCCCGGGACGGCGGTCTTGTCTTTGGGGTCGATCGCGATGACGGTGCCCTTGTCGGCGGCATCGTCCTTGGCTTCGACCTTCACTTTGAAGCCGGCCGTCTCGAGAAGCGTGCGGGCCTCGGCCTCAGGCTTGCCCACTACGGCAGGAATCGCAACGGGCTCCGGGCCTTTGCTTACGATGATCGCGACGCCAAGACCGCGTTCGAGCATCGTTCCCGGCGCTGGTGTCTGGGTCGCGACGCTCCCCGCCGAGACCGACGTGTCGTAGCTCTCGGTCACGTCTCCGACGACAAGTCCGGCCTTCGTCAGGACCGCCTCGGCCGCGCCCTTCTCCATGCCGAGCAGATCAGGCACGACAACAGGCGCCGGTCCGGCGATGGTCAGGTCGACCGGAGCTCCGGCCTTCCCGCGCTTGCCGGCCTCCGGCGTCTGCGCCAGGACTGTGCCTGTTGCCTCGGCGGAGGTCTCATCGTACGAGAGTTGGCCGACCGAGAAGCCGGCGGCCTCGATCGTTGTGGTGGCTTGAGCGATGGTCATGCCCGTCACGTCCGGCGTCGCGGTACCGCAGCCCGCTAGCGTCAGGCAGATGCAGATAATGATTGCCGAGACCAGAATCCGCTTCATGGAAGCCCCTTGTAGTCCCCGAGAAGCCGACCAATGCCGACCTCAAAGCCACGGTAGCACAGCGGTCAGGAAAGGCGAGGGAGAGCGGCCGGACTCTGGGCACAGCGGAAACACCCCCGAGGCGAGGTTCTTGAGTGGCCGATAGTCACTCGACATACATAGCACCACAATGTATAGTGCTGCTATGTAAGCCCCGCTGAATGTCACAGTAGGTGAGTCATGGAAATCAACAAGGATCTGACGGCCGCGTCGTCGACACCCATCGTCCTCGCGATTCTGGCCGAGGGGGACAGCTACGGCTATGCCATCCTCCAGCGCGTCCGGGAGCTGTCCGGCGGCCATCTGGATTGGACGGACGGAATGCTCTATCCCGTTTTGCACCGACTAGGCCGGCTCGGCTATGTCGAGGCGCGATGGGAAGTGGCTGACACGGGCCGCCGTCGCAAGTACTACCGAATCACGACCGAAGGCACCGCGCAGCTCGCAGAGCAGCGCCGACAATGGCAAGCGGTGGACGAAACACTTCGTGGGATCTGGCAGCTTGTCTCTCTCCCTGGTCCGGTCAGCGGCTCACCCTCGAACACCCTTCTTCCGCAAGGAGCCTGAACCGTGCCCAACATAGATCACGACACAGCACTCGAGGCGCAAATCGACCAGTGGCGCGACTACCTCAGCCGCCGACAGGCGATCCATCCGGTTGATGTGGCTGAGCTCGAAGACCACATGCGAGAGCAGATAGGCGGACTCATCGCGGCCGGACTCGATACGGACGAAGCGTTCCTCGTGGCGGTCAAGCGCATGGGCGACTTGGACACTCTGTCCCGGGAGTTCGCGCGCGAGCACTCGGAGCGGCTGTGGAAGCAACTCGTCGTGATGGGCCCGGATGACAAGGGTTCCAAGAGCGCGGTGCTCACGGACGCGCTAGTCGCGTTCTCGCTTGCAGTGGCAGCTGCGGTGTTCATCAAGTTGCCAGCGCTTCTCGGCATCTCGATGGATAGCGAATTCGGCTTCTACGCGCGTAACCTGAGCCTGTTCGTGCTGCCGCTCCTGACCGGTTACTTCGTGTGGAAGCGGCGGCTCAGTAGCTCGACCGTCCGCTGGCTGGCGGGCGCATTCGTGGTGGCTGCAGTGGTCGTCAACGCTTTCCCCTTCGCCTCCGAGGGCAGCACGCTGGTGCTCGCGGCGCTCCACCTGCCGATTGCGCTGTGGCTCGTGGTCGGCGTTGCCTACGCCGGTGGTCGCTGGAGGGAAGTCGACGGGCGGATGGACTTCATCCGCTTCTCAGGCGAGTTGTTCATCTACTACGTCCTGATCGCGCTCGGCGGTGGCCTTCTCATGGGGTTCACAGCGATGATCTTCCAGGCCATCGGCGTTGGCGTCGATACCCTCCTCGGATCCTGGGTGCTCCCGTGCGGTGCGGCCGGTGCGGTACTGGTGGCTTCCTGGCTGGTAGAGGCCAAACAGAGTGTGATAGAGAACATGGCGCCGGTGCTCACACGACTATTCACGCCGCTCTTCACCGTTGCGCTGCTCATGTTCCTGGGAACCGTGCTTTGGACCGGAAGGGGAGTGAACGTCGACCGCGAGGTGCTCATCGCATTCGACTTGCTCCTGGCGGTGGTCCTGGGGCTTCTGCTGTACTCGGTTTCAGCTCGCGACCGGTTAGCGCCTCCGGGATTCTTCGACGTGCTTCAGGTTGTGCTTGTGGTGAGTGCGCTCGCCGCCAATGGAATCGCGCTTTGGGCCATCGCGGCGCGTATCAGCGAGTTCGGCTTCTCGCCCAACAGGGTAGCCGCCCTGGGCGAGAACGTGATCCTGCTGGTCAACCTGGCCTGGTCGGGAGTGCTCTATGTTCGCTTCCTGATGCGCCGAGGGACCTTCGCTGCAATCGAGAAATGGCAGACCGACTATGTGCCTGTCTATGCGGTGTGGGCGGCAATCGTTGTAGTGGCTTTCCCGCCGCTGTTTGGCTTCATCTAGCCGGTTGACGCTACACTGAGTGTGGCGGCATCTCGCTGGCTCCGCACTCCTCGGAAAGGCTCGCTTTGCCTAAAGTCTGGTGCAAGTACTGCGTCTACTATCCCGAGCGTAACCGGCAGGCGGGCACGGGCATGTGTGTCTCGCCGGCGAGCAACCGCTCACCTGACTCGCGCCCATGCGAGCCGAAGCTCACACTCTCCGGGCGCCTCCGAAAGCTCTTTGGGCGGCCGATCGGATGATGCCCGACACCTGGGTCGCAATCGACTTCGAGACGGCGACAGCATCGCGAGACTCAGCGTGCGCGCTTGGCGTGGCGGTCATCGAGAACGGGGAGCTTACCTCGACGGCTTCCTGGTTGATTCGGCCGCCAGGCAACCGCTACGACCCGCGCAACATCAGCGTGCACGGCATCAAGCCGTCGCAGACGCTTCTCGCTCCGAGTTATGCCGAGCTCTACGGTGCCATCGAACCGTTCCTGGCCGGCCAGTACGTGCTCGCGCACTCGGCAAGCTTTGACGTCTCGGTGCTGCGAGCGCTCCACGACCACTACCGCATCCCACTGCCGAACACTCACTACGCGTGCTCGGTTGCGCTAGCCCGCCGGGCGTTTCCCCGGCTCTACAACCACAAGCTTCCAACCGTGTGCGCGCATTGTGGGATCGAACTCCAGCACCATGACGCCGCTTCCGACGCGATCGCCTGTGCGCATATTGCGCTCAATTGCCGAGATGCGATCGGTGCCGGAAGCGTGCATGATGCAATCAAGGAGCTCGGAGTTCGGGTGCAGCGCGTGTAGGTGCGCTACCCGGACTAGCCCTGCAACGCTCTGCGGATAGTGGCGTACTCCTCGGCGGTGATTTCGCCGCGAGCGAGTCGCTGACGCACGATAGACATCGGGTCGCTGTCAGGCGCACCGGGTGGCTGCTCCTGCGCGACACGTTCGCCGCAGCAACCATCGACAATGTCGCCCTGACGCAAGAGCAAGAAGATCGCGAGTGAAATGAGTATCCAGAAGAACAGCATGCGGATCACTCCTTTGTGCGGATTGGTTGGCTAGTAGCGACCCGTGCCCGGGTTACAGGATCCCCGCTGGCTAAGGTCGGAGTAGCCACTCCCGTAGCCACAGCAACCGCTGGAGTCATTGCGGTCATAACCCATGCGGCTACCGCGTCCTCGGCCAGTGGGGTCGCTGGACTCTTGTCCGAACACCGGGCACTCGGATGACTGGACGCTCGTCACGCTGCCGCGCCACGAACTTGCGAGCCCGTGCGCGAGCACCATCGCGTGTCCTGCACCGAACAGCAACACCGCCACAAGAAACCCGCCGATCGCGCTGACGGCGATTCTGGTTCCAGTGTTCATAGCTGCCTCCATAACTTCGCCATACCGACGTTTCATCTCACCTTCGGTGGCGAGTCGCCACCGCGTGGGGGTATTACGCAACCTCTATGCCAGCGGGCCGGTGGAGGTGTGTGGTTGATGTGAAGGTGCGTCAGGCACTGCACAATCCCGGTGCGACGGGCGACTTCCCACAATCAAGTGGCATTCGGTATACGATAGCGTGGAGGCTGGCCAGAGGATTTCGGCGGTGAAGGATGGCAGGAGCGACCAGTACCGAGGTGCGAATTCGCGGTATGCAGTATGCTGCGGCGCTCACCATGGGCGCAATCTCGTGCATCTCGCTCGCTGGGTGGGTCGCGGGGGACCTCGAGCTGGCCGGTCGCACAGTGAGGTACGACGCAATGGTGCCCGTCACGGCACTCGTCTTCCTGGCCCTCAGCGCAGCACTCCTGTTTCGGCTCCGAGTCTCTCGCCCGCGCGGACGTGTCGTGGTTTTCGGTGTCGGCCTCAGCGTGTGGACGGTCGTGGTCCTTGAGTTGTTGGATTTCTTGGCCCGCATCCCGGTTTCGCCTGACCGGTTCTTTGTGACGGCGGCCGAAATGACCGAGGGGCGCCAGGTGGGCCGCATGTCGCCCGTTGTCGCGCTGCTCTTCGCGATGCTGGCGACGACACTCATGCTGTACGAGTCGAGGGAACCCAGGCACAGGCGTCTCGCGGTTGTTCTGTCGATGATAGTCGCAGGTGCCGGATTCTCGCTTGTCGTCGGGTACGCCTACGACGCGCCTCTGCTTCTGGATCTCTCTCCGTACCCACCCGCGGCCTTCGCAGCGCTTGGGATGCTGTTGATGGGCTTTGGGACAGCCGCGCTCGGTCTCGATCGCCGCCCATTCTCGCTCTTCCTCGGCGACACGGTTCGCGCACAACTCATGCGAGCAATCCTGCCGGTGGTCGCTTTCGCCGCCGTCGCCTTCGGCGCACTCGGGATCGTTGACGTGAGGTTCAGCTTGTCGCGTGGACCGATTCCAACGTCGGTCGCAATCGTGATCGTTGTCGTGACGGTAACCCTCGTGGTTCTTCGCTCAGCGTCCAGGATTGGTCGACGCGTCGATACCGCCGATGTCGAAAGGCAAGCAGCAGAGCAGGCGCTCAGAGAAAGCGAGAGCTCGTATCGCGAGCAATTCGCAGCCAACTCGGTCGTGATGTTCCTGATGGACGCCAACGATGGTCACATCTTCGATGCTAACGCCGCCGCCCTCGACTTCTACGGCTATTCCGCCGAGCAGTTCAAGCAGTTGAGCATCCGAGATCTGTCAATGTTGTCTCCTGAGCAGATCGAAGGCACGTTTCGCAGGGTGAACGCTGAGGGACGCGCCCGACTGGAGGTTCAGCACCGGCTGGCCGACGGGTCGCTGTGCGATGTGGAGGTGGCCTCAAGCCTGATCAGGCTGGGTGGCCGACCGGTAATACACGTCATAGTCCAAGACGTCAGTCAGCGAAAAGCGGCCGAGCGGGATCTTAAGGCGCACCAAGAGAACCTCGAGGCGCTTGTTGAGGCGCGCACGTCCGAACTCGTCGCGGCGAACGAGGGCCTGCAAGAGGCGACCGCCGCCAAGAGCGAATTCCTGGCATCGATGAGCCACGAGCTGCGAACGCCGCTCAACTCCATCATCGGTTTCTCGGATATCCTCTACCGCGGTATGGCCGGGACACTCAATGAGGAACAGGGCCGGCAAGTCGCCATGATCAACCGCTCAGGCAAGCACCTGTTGGCGCTTGTCAGCGATGTGCTCGACGTGTCCAAGATCGAGGCGGGAGTGGTCGAGGTGCACGTGGACCCGGTTGACGTGGAGGCCATAGTCCGGGAAACCCTTGAAATCGTGCGCCCTATGGCTGATGAGAAGGGTCTCGATCTTCGCCTGCAGGTCGATCAGGTTGACTGGACGCTGCTCTCGGATGCCGACAAGATACGCCAGATTCTACTTAACCTGGTCGGAAACGCACTCAAGTTCACGGATCGCGGATACGTTGCGGTTGAGATGCGACGCAACCAAGACGGTGACGTGTCGATCGGCGTGATTGATACAGGGCGCGGGATAGCCGCGCAGGACCTGCCGAGGATCTTCGACGCATTCACACAAATCGCCACGCCCGATCTTGTCTCGCCCCCGGGTACCGGTCTGGGTCTAAGCATCTCTCGCGAGTTCTCCCGCCTTCTCGGCGGCGAGATCACGATTGAGAGCGAGGCAGGCGCCGGCTCGACTTTCACGCTCACGCTTCCGGCGCAGGCACCGTCAGCGGTCTAGCACAACGGGCAGCGGACTACGCGGCGGCCGCGCCCTCCGGCGCGACCGCGGATGCGAACATCCCCCGACGGGTTACCCAGCGCTCGACGAGCACGCGGATCGGGAGCACCGTTGCGGCGACCCAAACCGGCCAGAACCAGAAGTCGGTTCCCGTTGCCATATTCATTACCATCGCAACGAAGCACGCGCCGGCCCACAGGCCGAGCGCCTTCATGATGCGCGGCTTGTATACAAGTTCGCGCATCTCGGCGGTATCGGGGTCCGCCATGTAGGCCGCATATGCGGTGCGAATCCACCAGGCCGTAGCGCCGAGCAGCGCGAACAACACGAGGCCGGCGCCGGGTTCGATCGTGTGCGTGATCGCGCCCAGCACCGTGCAGAAGAGCATGAACGCGGCGTCGAGGCCAATCGCCGCGAGCGTGACGTGGAAGTCTAGCCGTGCCGCTTGCACGTGTGCTGTCGGGACCGGTTGCACCGCAGAAGCTCCACCTGCTGGCGCGAACTCAGCGACAAGTTCCGAGAGATCGCCGAGCGACGCGATTGCGATGCCGAGCGCCTCGTCGGCTGACCTGCCCTCGGCCACGAGGTCCGCGACCTTTGCGGTGAGGTCAGCAATGAGTTCCTCCTGCTGCTCGAGCGTCTCCGGGGTCTCGGCCGCACCCTGAAAGGCGCCCTTCACGTAATACTTGATTGCTTCCATTACAACTCCTTCTCGCCCTCGCCTGAGACCAGTCGGTCGATCAGCGTCCGCGCACGTTTCCAGTCTTCAAGGTTGCGGCGATACGCCGCCTTGCCCTCATCCGTGATCGCATAGTACTTGCGCCGTGCCCCCTGCGAGCCCTCGCCCCAGTACGACCGGATCAGCCCTGCGGGTTCCATCCGCCGGAACGCCGAGTACAGCGTGGGCTCTTTGAGTTCGTACTCGCCGTCCGAGAGCAGCGCGACTTGCTTGCATAGGTCATAGCCGTAGCGGTCTTCGCCCGAGAGCAGGCCGAGGATGATCGTGTCGATATGTCCTCGCATCAGATCGCTTGAGATCGGTGTGTCGCCCATGTGGTCACCTCCAATGGCTGTAGTGTGCGGCAGAGTACTATGTCTGTCAAGGTACTATGTGAGACGAGGTCAGACTGGCGTCGTACATGAACTCGGCCTGAACTCTTCCGATCTTGGCGGTAGCGGTCGCTACAATGGACGCGACCCCGACAGCGGAGCAGGGCATGTCCGAGCGCATCCTCATAGTGGAAGATGAGCAGCCGATCATCGATCTGCTGCGCCTTGTGCTGGAACGTGAGGGGCTCGTCGATATTGCCGAGGCGAATACGGTCGCGGAAGCGCTTGCGTCGGCCAAAGCCTCTTCGCCTGCGCTCATCCTGCTCGACGTCATGCTTCCCGATGGTGATGGCTTCACGCTGGCTACTCACCTCAGGGAGTTCACCTCGGCACCGATCCTGTTCCTCACGGCCCGCAGCGGCGATCTCGAAAAGCTGACGGGCTTCGGTGTTGGCGGCGATGACTATGTCACGAAGCCATTCAACCCGCTTGAGGTGGTCGCGCGCATCAAAGCGCATCTGCGCCGCTCGGCGGTATCGATCCTTGCACCCGACGAGAACGCGACCGAGGTGTTCGACTGGGGCGGCTTCCGCCTGTCCGAAGCTGAGGGAGTCCTCGAAGTCGACGGCCGCGCAGTGGCGATTCCCGCTCGTGAGTTCCAGTTGCTGACGTATCTGTGCCGCAATCCCGGGCGCGTCTTCTCGAAGCGCCAGCTCTATCGCCTCGTCTGGGGCGAGGAGTCGCTCGGCGAATCCGACGACAACACCGTGCAGGTGCATATCCATCGTCTGCGCGAGAAGATCGAGCCGCGGCCCGGCCAGCCTCAGTACCTCGTGACGATGCGCGGCCTCGGTTACAAGCTGCTGCCGCCCGAGACAGGTGCGCGGTGATGAGGCTCGAGGGTCGCCTCAGTGGCCACTTCCTCACGCGCGTGGTGCTGCTCGTCGGCGGCCTCGGCCTCGTCTTCTTGCTGTGGGTCGGCGGCCTGGCGCTGTCGGCGTATCAGACCCGCGAGGCGGTCGCGCCGTCCGCGGACATCCTGCGCACTGCGGTCACCGATACACGTGTTACTAGCGACACCGTGGTGCTTGGCGCAGATACAATCGCTGCTGCCAGGAAGGCCGGATACTGGGTCCAGGTTCTGGACGAGAGCGGCGACGAGATCGCCCAGAGCGCACGGCCTGCTGACGCGCCAGTACATTACACGCCGGGCGGCCTCGTGCTCGCCCGTCAGAAGCCGGCAACGGTCGGCATGGCCAAGATCTCGACCTGGGTCGAGACCATCGACAGCCGCGAGCTCACGTTCATTCTCGGCAGGTCGGTTGAGGAGTCACCGTCGGGACCACAGGTTTACCTCGGCGGGGACGCTCCCGTCTCACAGCCCCGGCTCTGGATGCTCATGGTGGCGTTGCTGGCTGGCGGAGCGGCTGTTGTCCTCGGCACCGCGTGGCTCTCTGGCCGAGCACTGGCGCGACCGCTGGTGCACATGATGACGTGGCTCTCGGCTTTGGCAGAAGGTGACTTCGCCGAGCCGCTCGACCGTCGGGGCACTCCGGCAAGTCGTTCCTCGGCACAGGGTGCTCGCAAGCGTCCATATCGCACGTATCGCGAGGTCTTCGACGCGCTCGATGTGCTCACCGCGGAGCTCCGATCGACTGCCACGGAGCGCCAGCGGCTTGAGGATGCCCGAAACGAATGGATCGCGGGC
>PHEU01000021.1 GCA_002841295.1 Actinobacteria bacterium HGW-Actinobacteria-6 | reverse complement strand
GAGCCCGGCGATGTGCGCGCAGCAGCGATTGGACCGCATGAAGCCGTCCGGGCCGATGGCGAAGATGTCGGGGCGGGCCTGGACATAGTCCTCCATGCCCGGCTCGCCGCCGAAGGCATAGACATGTTCCACGAAGCCCGCTTCGATGGCGGGGATGAGCGTGGGGTGGGGATTGAGCACCCAGCGCGTGGCGATCTTCCCCTTGAGACCCAGCTGTTCGCCGTAGGTCGGCAGCAGCAATTCGATCGCGGCGGTGGCATAGCCGAGGCCATGGTTGAGCGCTTGCACGCCGTAGGGCCGGTAGATTCCCTTGAGCGCCATCATGGCCATCAGGATCTGCTGGTTCGTGATCTTGCCTGGGTCGCGCGTGAACAGAGGCTGCAGGTGGTAGTCCTCGTCCGTCACGACGATGAAATCGACCCACGAGGCGGGGATGTCCACCCGGGGGAGCTGCGCGAGTTTTTGCTTCGCCTGCACGACCACGATGCCCATTTTGAAGCGCGTGGCCTCGGCGATGGTCGGCGAATCCTCGGTGTTGTTGCCGGTGAAGATGTTGCCGGCCTCGTCGCAGGCTTCGGCCGCGAGGATGGCGACTTGCGGATAGAGGTCCACGAAGTAGCGGCCATAGAGCTCGAGATAGGTGTGGATCGCGCCGATCTTCACCTTCTTTTCCGCCGCGAGCCGGTAGAGGGCCTTGGACTGCGGCCCGGAATAGGCGAAATCGAGGCGGTCCGCGATGCCGAGGCGGAAGAGGTCGAGGTGCTCGTCGAGGACCACCGTGGATTGGGTCATGTGCAGGTGCTGGACCTTCGCAGGGTCGAGGCGGACCAATTCCCGGGCGAAGAAATCGGCCTGTTTCTGGTTGTCGCCCTCGATGCAGACGCGGTCGCCGCTGCGGACAATGGCGTTCAGGAGCGCGAGGGCGTTCTCTTTGGCGACGAACTTGCCGTCGGCGATGGAAGCGGCGGCCCGGGTCCGCGAGCGGTAGCTGTCGAGGAGATGGTCGAATTTCATGGTCGAATCCTTGAGATGAGACTGTTTCTTCTAGCGGAAACGGGGCCGGAATCCAATGACGAACTTCGGGAGGGGAAGTTCACAGCAGGTCCAGCAAGGCAGACATGAGCGGGGAGGACGCCGGCAGCAGCGCAAAGGTCTTTCCGTTCTTTTCAATCCAGCCGCCTTCCGCCAAGACGTTCAGATGCTTCGACAGATTCGGCAGGCTGGTTCCGGTGGCCTGGGACAGATGGAGGGGCGTCCGCGGTCCTTGTTGGCGAAGGACTCGGACCGCGCCGATCCGGTTTTCATGTCCAAGCCCTTTCGCCACCCGGGAGATCCTGCCCGCCGGTGCATCGGTTGAAGGAGAGGCACTCGGGGGCCTCACGCGGGCCGAGGCGATCGAGGTGGTGCGCCAGAAGGTCGCCGAGCCGCTCGCTCAACCGCTCACCGTGTCTCACGGCACCGAGACGTTCACGCTCGACGCCGCATCCATGATCACGGTCGACGTTGAAGGCATGGTCGAAACGGCGTTCGCGCCTAAGGCCACCGCATCGCTCACAGCCCGTGTTGGCGCACGTGTCATGGACCGCACAACCGGACTTGCTGTTGCACCTGCAATCACAGTCGATGAGACTGCGCTTGAGGCCTGGCTGACGGGCGTCGCATCCAAGATCGACACCGCACCCGCTAATGCTGAGATGATCGTGGCTGGCACGAAGCTCAAGACAGTCCCCTCCCGCGTCGGCACAGTGGTCGATCGCAGCGCAGCGACCGCAGCGATCATCGCCGCGCTGAACGACGGTGTGAAGAACGTGGAGTTGCCCGTGACGGTCACCGAACCGGATGTCGCCGAGAAGGACTTGGGCCCGACGATTCTCGTCCGGCGCTCGCTTCGCAAGCTGTACCTCTACGATCACGGTGAGCTCGTCAAGACGTACTCGATAGCGGTTGGCACACCAAGCTACCCAACCCCACTCGGCGATTTTGAGATTACCCTCAAGCGGTATCGCCCCACGTGGAGCAACCCCGGGTCGGACTGGGCCAAGGATATGCCAGCATACATCGGGCCGGGACCAGGTAATCCGCTCGGCACACGTGCGCTCAACCTCAATGTCTCCGGAATCCGAATCCACGGGACCTCAAGCGACTACTCGATCGGAAGCGCCGCATCACACGGGTGCATGCGTATGCATATGTGGGACGTCGAGGACCTCTACCCTCGCGTCGACATCGGATCGCCGGTCCACATCATTCGCTAGAGGACGCGATCCTGCATCTGCACGCGAACGGTCCAGCCGCATCTCGCGGCGGTGAGCGCCAACTCGGCGTCGTGCGCTGAGGCCTCGGGCACTCTCAGTGCGATTCCACACAGCGCACCCAGGCTCTTGGGTGTAGGGATCGTCATGTGGGTGATGTCCGCAGCCAGAAGCGTTCGTTCCCCGACGAGCGCGTCGTGCGTAGTGGCGAATCCGTAAACGATGAATGGCGCCACCTCGATCACGCGCAGACTTCGCGCATCGCGCGGATGGCGCGCTCGACATCTTCCTCGGTCACGCCGTATCCGATGCCAAAACGCACCGCACCGCTGCCGCTGGTTCCAGCGGTTGCGTGTGCCCAGGGCGCGCAATGCAGCCCCGCTCGGACCGCGATCCGGTAGCGAGAATCGAGCTCGAAGGCGATGCGGTCGCCGTCCACGCGTTCATGCACGACACTCACGACGGGTACGCGCTCCTCGGCGGGCGGAGGGCCGAGCACGCGGAGTCCCGGTATCTCGAGCAGCGCCTCGTGGAGCATGCGGGTAAGCCGACGCTCCGTCGCACGAATCGCGTCACCCTCTGCCGAGAGGAGCCGTGCAGCTGCACCCAATCCGGCGATGCCAGGGGTGTTCGGGGTTCCGGCCTCGTAGCGGTCCGGACGCGCGGTTGGCTGCACCGGGTCCTCCGAGCTTGAACCGCCCCCGCCTTGCATGAGCTCGACGGCATCCACACCGGGCGCGAGATAGAGCACGCCGACACCTTGCGGGCCGAGTAACCCCTTGTGGCCCGACGCCACGTACGCATCCGCGCCGAGCGCCGCGAGGTTCAACTTGAGATGACCCGCGCCCTGGGCGCCGTCAACGATCAAATATGCACCCGCCTCGTGCGCAATGTCAGCGAAGTCGCCGACCGGCTGTATCGCGCCGAGAACATTCGATGCGTGCTGACAAACGACAGCGCGGGTGGGTGCCTCAGCAACCGCACGCTCGATATCGTAAGGGTCGATGCGCCCGGCAGAATCAGCCTGAACGACGTCGACACGTACACCCGCCGCTGCCAGCGCATGCAGCGGACGCGCGACGGCGTTGTGCTCGGTCGAACCGACGACGACGCGATCTCCCGGCTTGAGCAGCCCCTTGAGTGCGAGGTTGAGTCCAGCCGTGCAACCCGGCACGAACGCTATGTCTCTCGCATTCGGCACGCCGAGTAGCGACGCGACGTCCGTGCGTGACTCCAAGATGAGCCTCGATGCCGCGAGTGCGATGGCGTGAGCCGAGCGTCCGGGATTGCCTCCGGCATCCGTCAGCGCGTGAACAACGGCGTCAACGACCACCTGCGGCTTGGGCCACGATGTGGCGGCATGGTCGAAGTAGCTGATGTCTTCCACGGAGCCGGCTTCACGCATGCCCGCCGCCGGCGATCATCTTGGCGGCGTGCTCGAGTTGGTCGGCGACGATCCCAAATGACTCCCGGGCGGCCTTCTCGCTGCCGGGGAAATTGACGATGAGCGTTGTGCCTCGCATCGCCGCAACTCCGCGTGAGAGCATCGCGCGCTTCGTGATGCGCATGCTCTCGGCGCGAATCGCCTCGGCGATACCGGGGACTTCGCGATCGCAGAGGCTGAGTGTCGCTTCGGGGCACACATCGCGCGGGCCGAGGCCGGTGCCGCCGGTCGTGAGGATGACGTCGACCTCGTCGACATCGGCCATCTCGACGATGGCCGTGGCTATCGTCTCCTGGTCATCCGGAACGACGTGATATGCGGCGACGAACCATCCGCGGTCTTGCGCGAGCGTGACGAGTCCCTTACCCGACGTATCCTCGGCTTCTCCTGCCGAGCGCGAGTCCGAACACGTCAGCACTCCGATGCGCAACTCACTCATGCACGTGCCTCCAGGTGCTCCACAACGATTGAGTCTCCAGTGCGTACGGTACCACCATGACGCACGACCGCGAAGATTCCCTCTTTGGGCATGACGCAGTCGCCCGCCTGGTAGTAGATGGCGCACTTGGTGTGGCAGACCTTGCCGATCTGCGAAATCTCCATGAGAGCGTCATCGCCAACGCGAATGACACTGCCGATCGGGAGTGCGAGCAAGTCGATCCCGACAGTGGTGATGTTCTCGGCGAAATCCCCGGCGGCAACGTCTAGGCCCTTGGCGACCATCTTGTCGATAGACTCCTGCGCCAGCAGGCTCACCTGGCGGTGCCAGTCGCCCGCGTGGGCATCGCCCTCAAAGCCATGATCGACGCGCAGGACACCTTCGTCGCCGCGTGTCTTACGAACCGTTTTCTTTGCCGAGAGATTCACCGAGGTAACGGTGCCCGGTCCGGGAAGGGTGGCTTTCTCGCTCATCAGACGTCCTCTCGCAGGTAATGGCCGGATTTCCCGCCCTCTTTTTCAAGCAGCTTGAGATCTGCGACGACCATCCCCCGGTCGACCGCCTTGCACATGTCGTAGATGGTAAGCGCCGCGACCGACGCCGCAGTGAGCGCTTCCATCTCAACGCCCGTCTTTCCGTCCGTCTCGGCGACTGCGGTAACGAGCACCGTTGCGTCGCCGGGTTCAAGGTTGACGCTCACATGCGTGAGCGACAGCGGGTGACACATCGGTATGAGGTCTGCCGTGCGCTTCGCGGCCATGATGCCGGCAACGCGCGCTACCGCGAAGACATCGCCTTTTGCCGCACGGCCCTCGACGATCATCGCAAGCGTCTCGGGGAGCATCCGAACCTCTGCCGAGGCAACCGCACGCCTGTGTGTGACGGCCTTGTCGGCAACGTCGACCATGCGAGCTGCGCCGTGCTCATCAAGGTGAGTCAAGCGTCCTGCGTCGTCCACCTCAGCCTCCGATCTGAGACATGCGTCTGAGCGTGCCGACGCGCATGTTATGACTCTCCGGCTTGGCAGCCAGGGCTCGCTGTATGAGTTCGTGGATGTCTGCCTCGGTTCCTGTGCGCAGTATGGTGCGCACGTCGAGCTCATCATCGCTGAACAGGCACGTCCTGAGTCGGCCGTCCGCCGTAAGCCTCAGCCTGTTGCATTCACCGCAGAAGTGATGTGAAAGCGGTGAGATGACGCCGAGCGTACCCTTCGCTCCAGGGAACCGATAGTAGTGTGCCGGCCCCCAGCCACCGGGTGCGTCGTCGCGTGCCACGGGCGCGAGCTCTCCAAAACCGGCAGCCGCACCGCCAGCGCTAAGCATAGCGAGCGTCTCATCCGAGGGGACGTGGTCGGCCTCCGTCCACCCCTCGCCCTCCGTGGAAGCGCAGGCGACGCCGTCCTCGGCACCACCGACTGGCATGTACTCGATGAACCTCACATGTACGGGTCGGTCGAGCGTCATGCGCGCGAAGCCAAGCAGGTCCTGCTCCAGACTGCGCACCACGACGACGTTGATCTTCACGGGATCCATGCCCGCATCGAACGCCGCCTCGATGCCGGCCAGCACGTCGTCGAGCTTCCCACCGCGCGTGATGTTCGTGTACGTCTCGGCATCGAGGGTGTCGAGTGAGATGTTCACGCGGGTCAGTCCTGCCTCGACCAACTCGGCCGCATACTTTGGCAAGAGCGTGCCGTTCGTGGTGATTGCAATCGATTCGATGCCGGTGACCGCGCGCAGACGACGGACATGCTCGACGATACCGGCACGTACGAGCGGCTCGCCGCCCGTCAGGCGGATCTTAGAGATGCCTTCACCTGCAGCAACCGCAGCGAAACGCTCGATCTCCTCCCACGAGAGAATCTCTTCGTGACCCTTCCACGGTACGCCGTCAGGCGGCATGCAGTAGACACACCGCAAGTTACACCGGTCAGTCACGCTGATGCGGAGATAGTCGATCCTGCGGCCATGAGAGTCAGTCGCCATTGTGGGCATCTCCTTGCGGGGTGCTGGCGCCAGACAGGAACCGCTCCTCGATGAACCCGGCGAGTGCCGCAGCATCGCCGAGACCGAAGATCGGAACACCTTCAGGGCGCAGATTGGGATTGTCGGTGACGAGCGCAACGATTTCTGTGGGTTCGCTGATCATCTCGTCGGAACGCGCAAGTCGCGAGATCTCGATCCGGACGTTGCCGGAGCGCTTGAACCCTTCTGTAAGCAAGATGTCACAACCTCCGGCAGCGGCCTCGGTGGCGATTTCGTCGAGCGACTGCTCGGATTCTACCTGTCGGACCACAGCGAACTGCGTCGGCGACGATATCATCGTCACCCGCGAACCTGCACGCGCATGGCGCCAGGAGTCTTTGCCGGGCTGGTCGATGTCCACCTCGTGTACGTGATGCTTGCACGTGGCGACTCGCCACCCGCGCGACGTAAGCGCGCGGATGAGGCCCTCCATGAGCGTCGTCTTGCCGGAGTCGCTCTTGCCGACCACCGAGACGACAGGGATGCCCGTCCCTTCATTCATCCTAGAAGCAACCCAGGTCGCAGTTCTTGACCTTGATGCCGGCAGCATCCGCAGCCGCGCCTGCGACTTTGTACACAACGCCGGAATCCTCGGCAAGCTTGCGGAGAACCGGACACGTGATGCGGCCGTCGACTGCTTTCGCCTTCACGGCTTCGGTCAGCTCGGGCGTGATCTGCTCGGCCCAACGCGGGTCGATGGTCTTAGGGGTGTCACTGCTCATTCTGAACCCTCCTTGCGATCGATTCGTACGCACTCGGCTAGAGCGCCTTGGGGGAAGAACGACTCCCCTTCAGGCAGAATAAGAAGGCAATTCGCGCGATGCATGGACGAGAGCATCGCCGAGGACTGCGCACCCGACAATGCAGCAATGTATGTGCCGTCGGCCTGCAGCGTGGCTGTCGCCCTCAAGAAGTAGCGACGGTCAGGCTTCTTCTTGACGTCATGTGCCAGCGTCACGGCGTGTCTCGGCCGGTCAAGCGCCGAGTGACCCTGCATCTTGAGGATGACCGGTCGAACGAAGAGCTCGAAGCCGACCATGGTGGATGTGGGATTGCCCGGCAGGCCGAAGAACGGCGTGCCGCCGATGGTGCCGTGCGTTTGCGGAGCGCCCGGGCGCATCGCGACTTTCCAGAAGTCCATCTTCCCGATCTGCTCCAGCACGTCTTTGACGACATCGTAGTCGCCCATGCTGACACCACCGGTGCTGACCATGAGATCGAACTCGGGAGCACGTGTGAGGATCGACGTCGTGTGCTCGACGGTGTCGCGAGCGACCTCGAGCACGATCGGTTCACCGCCCGCATCGAGCACCTGGGCCGCGAGCGAATAAGAGTTGGAGTTGCGGATCTTGCCCGGGCCGGGGTACTCATCGATTGCCACCAGCTCGTCGCCGGTCGCGACGATGGCGACTCGCGGACGGCGGTACACGAGCGGCATCGCGCACCCCACGGCTGCCATCAGCCCGACGGCCGCCGCGCTCACGACCTCGCCTGCCGAGAGGACGACCTCACCCGAGCGAACATCCTCGGCTTTGCGGCGGATATTCTCGCCCGCTCGCACCGTGGCCATGATGACGGCGACCGCGCCCTCGTCCTCCTCGGCGGTGCGCTCGACCATGACGACCGCGTCGGCACCTTCGGGCACCGGAGCGCCGGTCATGATGCGTGTGGCTTCGCCGGGACCAACGGCAATCGTCGGAAACGCTCCCGCCGGCACGTGCTCCACGACACGCAGGCGCACGGGCGTCAACTCACTCGCGCCCGCAAGATCCCCGGCGCGCACGGCGTAGCCGTCCATCGCTGAGTTATCGAAGGGCGCGACATCAATATCCGAGACGATATCTGAGGCCAGCACGCGACCGATCGACTCAAGCGTGCTGACGCGCTCGGTCCCAAGTACGGTGATTCCGGAAAGGACCTTTTCGCGAGCTTCTTCAACTGAGATCACAGGTCATCCTCCTCGGCAATCGACACTCTTTCAGGACGTGTGTACACCACGAGCTTTCCTCCGCGGGCATACCCGATAAGCGTCACGCCGACCGTTCCGGCGACTTCTGCAGCAAGATCGGTTACTGCGGTGCGCGAAACCACCACAGGCACACGCGCCTTGGCGGCCTTCACGGCCATCTCATAGCTGATGCGGCCGGTCGTAAGGAGCACGGCTCCCTCAACCGGAATGCGATCGATCCACGCGCGACCGAGCACCTTGTCGACGGCGTTGTGACGGCCGACGTCTTCGCGCACAAGCAGCACCTGGCCGTCTCGGCCAAGTGCACACGAGTGCATACCGCCGGTGTCACGATATGCAACCGACTGGCGCGACATCTGGCCAATCATGTCGTAGAGCTCGGCGGAGTCCACGACCTCATCAGAGGTCACCGCTTCCAGACCGAGCGTATGGCCGAGCGACGAGAACGTGACACCCTTGCCGCAGCCGGCCGTGATGTAGCGACGCCGGTAGACGAGATCCTCGGGAACCGGCTCGTTGCTGCGCACGTACACGAGTCCGCGCTTCGCATCCACATCGGCGCCGAGGAAGGCTTCCCGATCGGTAAGGAGTCCCTCGCCCACGAGGAACCCGACCGCCATCTCCTCAAGATCTCCGGGGGTGGCCTGAACGGTCGCGATCTCCGTGCCGTTCATATCGATGGTGACCGCACGCTCACTCGGCATACCACGCGGACGGCGCGTTCCAACCTCGATGACCGAGACACGCACCTCGCGACCCTCTTTGGATCTTTGCGCGGGACCGGCTCCCTCGCGGACGTCGCTCAGGTCATCGGGAGTATTCACGTTCACGAAGCTAGCAAGGTCAGGATCGACGGCGCGAAGTTCGGCCAGTGAGACCTCGACGACCTTAAGGGACGGAAGAATCGCCACCACCCTGCGCCGGCCGGACTCGAGCACCTTGCGGGCGGCCGGGAGACAGTCGCGGTGATAGAGCGCGAGCAACGGCTCGGAGCCCTTCTCGGTGAGCGGGATCACGACCTGCGCGCCATCGCGTGACTCCCACAGCAGCCGGACGACCTCGGGACGCAGCCACGGCATGTCCGCCGCGACCGCAAGCACCCAGTCATCCTCGGCATTCTCGAGCGCCGTGACGAGACCGCCGAGCGGCCCCTGGTACGCGACCTCGTCTTGCAGGACGCGCACGCCGGTCGGGAGATCGGCCGATTCGAGCGCCTCGGGACGGTTGGTGACGACCACGACATGCTGACACAGCTCGCCGACCATCTCGGCAACGCGTGCCACGAGCGGCTCGCCGTCAACGGGAAGCATCGTCTTGTCCACGCCCATGCGCATGGAGCGGCCGCCGGCGAGAACCGCCGCGGTCACGGGGAGACGCATCTGGTCACCAGTCTTGCTCAATTTCTATCCGCCTCCTGCCGGGGAGCGCGTTATCGCGCCAAGCGCAACAGTACCGAATCATACCCCGTAGGGTACCTTACGTCGACGCGACACGAACTGCCGTCGCCTTGAAGAGCGCCCGCACCGGAACACCCACCGCGAGCTTCAGATCAGCGAGCGACGCTCGCGATATACGGGCAGCGATGCGCACCGAACCGCGCTCGATCACTACCCGGAACGTGGCACCAGACGCAACGATTTCGGTCACCGTAGCCTCAAAATGGTTTCTCGCCGAGGAGATCGGAATCTCCACATCAGCCTCGAAGAGCAGCACGTCCTCGGGACGAACACCGAGCGCCACTGCCTCTCCGGGCTTCACCGCGGCCACCGCATAGAGCATGACCCCGTCGCAGTCTATCCCGGCAACGCCGTCAGCGACCTCCACAACGCGACCGCGAATCGCCGGTTCCATGCCGAGGAATCCGGCCGTCCACTCGTCCACAGGCAGTCCGAAGACCTCATCGACCGGGCCGCTCGCGACAACGCGACCTTCACGCATGATCGCCACGTCGTCGGCCACGGTAAGTGCCTCATCCTGATCGTGAGTCACGTAGAGCGTCGTGATCGAGCTCTGCCTGAGTATCGAGTCAAAGTCGCGCGCCAGTCGCCACTTCATGAGCGGGTCAAGCGAGGCAAGCGGCTCATCGAGCAGCAGCACCCTCGGCTCAAGCACGATCGCACGTGCGAGCGCGACGCGCTGGGCCTCTCCGCCGGAAAGCGTCAGTGCCGAGCGGGACTCCCAGCCGGGAAGCCCGACGCGGGCGAGCGACTCTGACACGAGCGCAGCCACGCGACTGGCCGGAACACGCCTCAGTCGCAGGCCGTACGCGACGTTGTCGGCGATCGTTCCCTTGAACAAGTAGGGCCGCTGGAACGCAGCCGCCATCGATAGACGCGCGGCAGTGTCTCGAGGTGTGACTACCGCTCCGTCCAGAAGGACCCGTCCGGTATCGGGGCGCTCAAGAAGTCCGATGATCGACAGTAGCGTTGACTTGCCGGACCCTGATGGGCCGAGCAGCGCCAGCGTGCGTCCGGGTCGAAGCTCAAGGCGCTCCACATCGACCGCGGTCTTGCCTCTGAAGGATCTGAGAACGCCCTCGACGGTGATGGCTGCCGGGTTCACATGATCACCGCTCATACCGCTCGGCTGACGACTGGACGCTCGTCAGCAAGATGTTCACAACAAGCACCATCCCCATGAGAACCGCAGCCAGCGCGAGCGCGGGACCGTAGTCTCCCATGCGGGTGTACTGCACGATGGCTGTGGTCATCACGCGCGTCTTGCCTGCGAGGTTGCCGCCGACCATCGTCACGGCACCCACCTCGGAAATGATCGAGCCAAAGCCTGCGGCAACTGCCGCGATGAGACCCATACGGGCCTCCTTGAGCGTCATGAACGCCTCCTGAAAGCGGGAAGCGCCCAGCGAGCGAGCCTGAAGTCGCAGCTCGCGCGGAACGGCCGAGACGGCCGCTGCCGAGACCGCGGCTACAACGGGAAGTGCGATCACAAGCTGCGCTATCACCATTGCCGGCTGTGAGTACAGCAACTCTAGGTTGCCGAAGGGGCCCCGCCTTGAAAGCAGCATCGCAACGACCAGACCGACGACCACCGGAGGCAACCCCATGCCGGTGTTCGCGATGACGAGCATCATTCTCCGACCAATGAAACGCTTCGAGCCCAGTACAAAACCTGCCGGAATACCGAGCACAAGTGCAAGCAGAACCGCCACGCCCGAGACTTGCACGGACACGAGGATGATCGTCCAGACATCGGTCGCACCTGAAACGAGCATTGCAAGCCCGTCCCGGAACGCGTCGATGAAGATTCCCATTGATCCCTACCCTTGGCTCTGTGATGCCGGCCGAATCAGTACATGTCTACTTCGCGTTGGGCGTAAACAGCGCCTGACCGAACTTCTCGATACCAAAATCGCCGATGACCTTCTGACCTTCGGCGCTTGTGATCCACTCCATGAAGGCGTTCGCGCCGTCGAGATGTGTTGCATCCGTGACCGGGATAACGCCGTACTGGTTCAACAGACCACTGTCACCCTCGCGCACGATCACGAGATCAAGCGCGTCTTGAGCGGTAAGGAATGTGGCCCTGTCAGAGATGGTGTATCCCTGCTTCTCGCTCGTGATCTTGAGCGTCTCGCCCATGCCCTGTCCCGTTGACAGGTACCAGTCGGCAGCGTCTGCCGAGGCGGTCGGGCTCACGCTGGCACCCGCCCAGAGCTTCAGCTCCTTGGCGTTGGTGCCCGACTTGTCGTCGCGGGTCAGAAACGGCGCCCTGCCCGCACCAAGCGCGGTCATAACGGCATTCAGGTCGCCAGCGGCCTTGACGCCAGCCGGGTCAGCCTCCGGACCAACGATCACGAAGTCGTTGTACATAACGTCGCGACGCTCAGTACCGAAGCCTGCATCCAAGAACGCAGCTTCAGCGGCAGGTGAGTGGACGAGGAGTACATCGGCGTCCTTGTTCTCGCCCATCTTGAGCGCCTCACCGCTACCAACGGCAATGACATCGATGATGTACTCCGGGTTGGCCGCCTCGAATGCCGGAATCAGCACATCGAAGAGGCCAGAATCCTGCGTCGAGGTCGTGGACGCCATGACGACTTTGGTCTTCTCTACCGGGGCTGGCTCGGTGCTGGCGTTATCAGTCGTCTTCGCCGAGCAGCCAAAAAGTGAGAACGCTAGAACGACCGCGAGCGCTGCGCTCGCTACCCGCCAGGTGGCAGGCCGAACAGAATGGTCTTTCATATGACTCTCCTTTTCGAGTACGGAAGGCTGGACCGTTTCCAATCCAACCCTAACGGCTCCGGCTCCATGCGGTGACCAACCGCAGAAGGACTCCGGAACTCGGAGATGTGCTGCGGGGCCCCCGCAGCAAGATAAAGAATAGCCCAACGGTGCGCTGCACTCAAACTGGATGAACGCGAACCACCCGCAGGAGCTGAAACGCTGCGGGTGGTTCGCGTGCTGACGATACGTGTCTACTCGAGAAGCGCGTCAACCGAGTCGCGTACGCTCTGACTGACGGCTGCGGTGCTGCCATATATCTCTACCAGGCTGATCGAGGCTCGGTTCGCCGTGATTGCCGAGGCCGCCGGGGCCGAGAGTGTGGTCGGCGCAGTCAACAAGAGCACGCCGCCTCGCTGCGCAGTCGCTGCTGAACCGCCGAGCGCGTCCGGGAAGTTCAGGCCCGTTGCAAGCCCCACGTAGCCGTACGTTCCCCAACCCTCGCCGACGCCGTAATCCGCGATCATCCGGGCTGTCTCGTAGCGATTTGCGCCACCCTGCCGTACCAGCGTCCCTGACATCAACCCGTCAAGAGTGCTCATCGTCGTGGCCGAGACTGCAGCCTCGCTGCCGGCGATCAGACCGTCAGTGATTCCGAGTGCAGCGATTGCGTTGGACGTGGATAGCGGCACGCTGTCGGTGCGTACGAGCAACACCGGCTCGGTGCGTCCATACGCGAACGGCGACATCGCCAGCGCGTCAGCGAAGCTATCACCGCGCGCGAAGAACGCGTGCGACACCCCGCCCGTTAGCGTGGAAATCTTCTCGGCCACCGCTGCAGAAGTCGCGTAACGGTCGCTGCCGAAGACGCGCGAGACGCCGTACTTCACCTTGAGAGCGTTCTCGATGTCCGTGGACACCGCCTTGTCGCTTCCGATCAGCACGACATCAGTCACGCCGAGACGATCAAGTTCTGCCGTGAGTGAGGCGGTGACTGAATCGCGGACGAGCAAGATGGGGCTGCCGTAAACGCCCGCAAGTCCGGCTGCCGAGAGAGCATCGGGGAAGTTCTTGCCGGTTGCGACCACAGCGGTCGTCACGCTGCTGGGCGCGAAGGTCGACTGTGAGATCGCGATTGCAGTCGCGTAGCGATCCTCCCCAAACGTGCGGTCGACTTCGGGTGGAGGAGGAGGCGTGATCGTCGGCGTGCCGCTGCGCATCACGGAGCGCGGCCCCACATTCGTCGCGCCGTCCACCGCACGTACCTCGTAGAAGTACTCGGTGCCTGCGGTCAGGCCTGTGTCCGAGTACGTGGTGACTCCCGCTGTAACGGTAGCGACGACGGTCTTGGGCAGTGTGTATGCTGTGGAGCCGGACGCTGTCCAGCGGTAGACGCGATAGCCGGCAAGCCCTGAACCGCCTGCATCGCTGGCCGTCCCCCACTCAAGTTGGTTGCTGTACTCTCCCGGCGTGACCGAGAACGAAGCTGGCGCCGACGGTGCCACTTGTTCACTCGCGTTGAGTGCGATGTCCGTGTCCGCCACGGTGATCATCTGCGCGGCAGTATAGACCGTGGTGCGGTTAAGGAGCACGTCGAACGCCAGGTTCAAGGGAATCGCCAGCCTGAAATCGCCGGGCATGCCGGCGGGGCCATAGTCCTCGTTATCCACGACGCCGTCAGCGTCGCTGTCTATCGCGTCCATCTCGCTCTTGGCGAGTGCATACACGACGCTGGACGAGGACTCCATCGTGCACTCAACACGCTTGTTGCCGAGACTCGAGGCGACCGTCGTGCCGTTATGCATCCACGCCCCACCGGTGGTCATATCCAAAACGGTCGCCTGCGGCAGCACGGACGAGTTATAGACATCACCGGTCGCGACGTCTTGTAGCGAAATCATCACGTAGTACTGTCCGGACTTGGCCTCATCGGCGAATTTCGCGAAGACCCACTTCTCCGCGATCAGGCCCGAGGAATCAGACGTGACCGTCGGGTACTCGTCCCAGTTCCCGCCGCCAAGATCCGGCACCCACATACCGGTTGTGCCGTTCCATGTCATGCCGCGATTGGTGCTCGGGCTCGGCGACGTCCCGGTGGTGAAGCGCACCTTCAGATAAAACGTCGCGCTTGCCGGGATGCCAGCATCGGCCTTGAAGCGGAATCCGATCGGCGTGTGATCGTTCGGGATGTACAGTACCGAGTCTGTAGCTCCCCCAGTGAAGGTCGCCGCCGCGTATGCAGGCGAGGCACCTATGAGAGGGGTGAGCATTGTCACGGCGAGCAGAAGGGCGAGGTAACGCGACCAGGACAGCCTTCTCATGCGAAGCTCCATTCTCGATGCCGGCAAACCACGCTAGATGTGTCTATGCCCGAACACCCCGGATTAGACGGCCGATCTCAGATACTGAGCAAGCGCATCGGCCGCGCGTGTAAGGGTTGTCCTCGGCAGAACCAGGAACAGCGGGCGCGCAAGCGGGAACTCCGGCACGTCGACGGTTGCCACGGTGCCGAGCTTGATGGCCTTCTCGGCGACCCAGGTACTGACGATGCCGATACCCATGCCACCTTCAACGGCGGAGAGCACGGCTTCGTTCGTGCCCAGCTCCATGACGACCCGAAGCTCAGCGGGGTCGATGCCCGCGCGCCGCATAGAATCCTCGGAGACCATGCGGGTGCCTGAGCCGGCCTCGCGCACGATGAACGGCTCATCGACCAGGTCGGTCATCTTCAGATGCTTGCGCGTTGCCATTTCATGCTTCGGCGGACACACCATCACGAGGTTGTCACTGCCGAGGCGCTCGTAGTTGGCTCGCGCGCCGTGAATCTCAGCGCCGGTCATGCCGAGATTGGCCTCTCCGCTCTCGACGTGCGAGACAACACCACTGGTGTCGAATACGCGCAGCGTCACCCCTACATCAGGGTGCAGCTTGAGGAATCCGCCGAGAAGCCGGGGCAACACATACTGCCCGGGTGTGGTGCTCGCCGCGATCGTAAGACGACCGGACACGGTGCCGGAGAGGTCCTCGAGGTCCTGGCGCGCGTCCTCCACCCCGGCCATGAGCTTGCGTGCGTGGGGAAGCAGCGCACGACCCGCCTCGGTCATTTCGACTTTGCGGTAGCGACGGTCGAGCAGCGTCACGCCGAGGTCGGACTCGAGCGCCTGCAGCTGCATCGTGACCGCCGGCTGCGAGAGCCCGAGGGCACGTGCCGCTGCCGAGAACGACCCGTGCTCAACGACGGCGACAAAGGTGCGGAGCTGTGAGAGATTCATTCGGTCCCCCTGATGATGATTACCAGCCGTATCGCGTTTCCTTATAGTACGGCAAACGCCGCGCTGCAGCGATGCTTGAGTTGAGGTGCGTCAGGGTATAGTCTGCATCTGATAATCATTCTCAGTAAGGTCACAGATGTCCAAGATACATCACCCCACTGATAAGGCGCCGTCACCCGACCTGTTCGGCGGGCAACGCCTGAGTGCGGCTCGTCGCCGCATCGCTGCTGCCGTTCCGTCTATCGGCGGCGCATTCACCGCCGAGGACCTGCACGAGGTCGTCTCAGCAGGAGACGGCCCCGGCATCGGTGTTGCAACCGTTTATCGCGCGGTTTCGGCCATGACGGCTGCCGGTTCGCTTGCGGCGGTTGGCGCCCGGGACGGCAGTACGCTCTATGCGTTGTGTACTGGCGGCGAACACCATCACCACCTCGTGTGCACCGGCTGCGGGATCGTCGTGGGCATCGGTTGCCCGATCGATGGCGCGCTGCGTCGCTCGGCAGAGGAAGCCGGCTACACGGTGACCTCACATGAGGTCACGCTCTACGGCCTCTGCCGCGCTTGCGCCAAGGAGCGTGCCTGATGTCGCATATCCACATCCCCGATGGCGTGCTGCCCGTCTGGCTCTGGCTCGGCGGCTGGCTCGTCGCGCTCGCGCTCGTCTGGCTCGCCAGCTCGCGCAGTGGCAGCGTGGACGTGCGCCGCAAGGTGCCGCTCGTGGGGATCATCTCGGCACTCGTGCTCGTATCGATGTCGAGTGAGATCGTGCCGCTCGCATATCACATCAACCTGACGGTAATCGCTGGCGTGCTGCTCGGCCCACAACTGGCGATCATCTCGGCGTTCGTGGTGCAGATCGTGCTCGCATTGCTCGGGCATGGCGGCGTGACGGTCATCGGTCTGAATACGCTCATGACGATGACCGAGATGCTCCTGGGGTGGGGGCTCTTCCGCGCGCTCATCGCGATGCTCGGCCGCAAACGGGTACGTGGTGCAAGCGCGATGGCAACAGTCGTGACGCTTGCTATCACGACCACGCTGCTCGTCGGGCTCGTGGCGGTCTCAGGCGTGACGGGCGCCACCGCGCGCGAGACCGGAGCGCTCGACGCAAGCAACCTCACGTTCGCCTCGCCGTTCTCGGACGGCATCATCGGCGTCGGGCTCTTCTCGGGAGGCGAGCAGGCGCACGAACCGGAACCCGGCGTGGGCCTGAGCCGGTTCGCCGCCATCGTGTACACCCTTGGGCCGCTCGGCTGGCTGCTTGAAGCGCTTGTGACCTCGGCGGTGCTCGGCTACGTGGCGCGTGTGCGGCCGTCGCTCATCTTCGCAGGCGCGCTCGCTCCTGCCGAGCGAATCATCCCCGGTGACGAGGCGATACGCTGATGGATGTCGCCGTCCTCGACCGCTCCGCCGTCAGTGGCAACTCGCACCTGCACCACGCTGCGCCGCGCACCAAGCTGCTGGCGTTCGCGCTTGTGCTTGCAAGCATCGTCGTGAGCACCAACCTGTTCATCGTACTCGCCGTGACCTTCGCGCTCCTGGCCCTCATCGCCGCGGAGCGTCTCCCCGCCCGCTCCATGCTGCCGCTTGCGGCATACCCGGCGCTCTTTGCGGCGGTGTTCGCGTTCGCCTCGGCACCCGATGCGCTTGCGGCCGCGCTCATCATCGCGAAGGCCGTTACCGCAGCGCTCGCCGCAGTCACACTCATGTTCACGACGCCGTACCCGCAGGTCTTCGCGGCGCTGCAGCGTGTTACGCCCGGGCTTGTGGGAGACGCGCTCCTCATGACGTACCGCGCGATCTTCCTCCTCGCGGACAAGCTTGCGGACCTCACGCGCGCCGTACGACTGCGCGCGGGACTCTCGGGAGCGCACCCGATCCGCTCGGCAAAGGCCACGACTCGCGCGCTCGGCGGGCTGCTGCTGTACTCGCTCGACCTCTCGCAGCGTGAGTACGACGTGCTCGTACTGC
Source organism: Actinobacteria bacterium HGW-Actinobacteria-6 (assembly GCA_002841295.1). Taxonomy (GTDB): domain Bacteria; phylum Actinomycetota; class Coriobacteriia; order Anaerosomatales; family Anaerosomataceae; genus UBA2286. The sequence continues at coordinate 60,924 of PHEU01000021.1, read as the reverse complement.
GCGGCTACTCCGGACGGCTGAAGGTTGCCGAGCGGCCCTCGACCTCGCCCCGAACGGACCGCGCGCTCATCGCCGGGGCCGTCGCGATCCTCCTCACCGCGGCGCTCTGGCGCGTGTACTGGATCAGCTTCATCGACTACAGCTGGATGCCGCTCGCGTTCGCGCTGCTCTGCCTGGCCGCGGCGCTTCTCTTGCGCAGGAGGAACCGATGAGTCACACGCACACCGACCACATCCACCCCGATGACCCCACCGCCGAGGAGATCGTGCGCATCAGCTGCGTGCGACACACGTACGAGGACGGTACGTCGGTGCACCTCTGCGGCCTCGACTTCCTGGCGCACCGTGGGAAGCGCGTGGCTGTCCTCGGCCCTAACGGCGCCGGGAAGACGACGATGCTCTATCACATCCTCGGCCTGCTGAAGCCGCAGGAAGGTGCCGTGGAGGTCTTTGGCGTCTCTCCTTCCGAGGAATGGAGCAGCATCCGACGCCGCGTTGGCGTCGTGCTGCAAAACGTCGACGAGCAGATCATCTCCCCCACCGTCGGTGATGACGTGGCCTTCTCGCCGAGACAATACGGTCTGCCCGAAGCCGAAGTACGCGAGCGTGTGGAGCGCGTGCTGGGGCTGCTCGGCATCACTGAGCTTGCCGACCGCGTGCCGCACAACCTCTCCGGCGGCGAGAAGCGCAAAGTCGCGCTGGCCGGGGCGCTCGTGATGGATCCGGAACTGCTGGTGCTGGACGAGCCGTTCGAGGGACTCGACCCGACGTCGCGGCAGGGACTCCTCGACTTGCTGGAACGGCTTTCGCGGGAGCGCGGGATGACGGTCGTGCTCAGCACACACGACATTGACACCGTCCCGGAGTTCGCCGACTACGCGTACATCCTCGCGCCAGGTGGCACGATCGCTCTGCGCGGCACGCCCGCCGAGGTCTTCGCCAACGCACCGGTGCTTGCGCGTGGGAATATCAAACCACCGATACTTGCCGAGCTCTTCACCCGGCTTCGCGAACTCGACCCGACCGCGCCCGTCACGGCGCTCACGGTTGATGAAGCAGCAGATGCGCTCGATGCCTGGAAGAAGTGCTAGCCGACAGCACTGGATTGGAGTTCCTCATGGCCGAGAAGACCGCACCCGTGACGGTAGCCATATCCCGCTGCGTCAGCCCCGGTGCGGAGAGCCGCTTCGAGGCCTGGGCCGACCGCATCTCGGAAGCAGCAGCTACCTTTCCGGGGCATCTCGGCTCCGGACATCTACGCTCGCCAGGCACGGGTTGCGAGCACACGATCGTCTACCGCTTCGATTCCGCCGAGCACCTGAACGCATGGCAGGAGTCCGATATCCGGATGCGCTACATCGAGGAATCCCGGGAACTCGTTCAGGGCGAGCCGAGAATCGAGATGGTCACCGGGCTTGAGTTCTGGTTCTCGGATCCGTCGCGCGCCGGCGAGGCCCGCCCGAAGGTCTGGAAGCAGGCACTGCTCACGTGGGTGGGGCTCTACCCGACGGCGCTCCTCGTCGCTTACACCGTCGGCGTGCTCACGGCGTCGTGGCCGCAGCCGGCGCGCTCGGCAGTGACGACCGCGGTCACAGTCGTGCTGATGACCTGGATCGTGATGCCGCAGATCACACGGCTCTTCAGGAAGTGGCTGCGGCCGAAAGCCGTCTGAGTCCGGGCTAGAGCGAGAACTCGCCTTTCGCCACCACCACGGCGCTGCCGCCGACGTTCACGCCGGTGATCTCCTCGGCAGAACCATCTGCACGGGCGTAGAGCGTGCTCGGACGGCCGATCTCGGCGCCCTGCGAGATCACGAGCTCCTCGCCCCATCCAAGCATGCCGTGCCTCGCGAGATGCACCGCGAGCGGTCCCGCCGCGGAACCGGTGGCGGCATCCTCGCCGGTTGCAATGTCGGTGATGAACATGCGCGTCTTCGCCGTGCCGCCCCCTGCCGAGAAGCAGTTGACTCCGACCTCGCCGGCGACTGCCGCAAGCCTGGTGAGGTCGGGCTTGAGCCCGGATACCGCAGCGTCGCCTGGGAGCATCACGAACACGTGCTGTAGGCCGTTGTCATAGACCTCGACCGGCAGCTCCGAGCCGCTCACGCCAAGCGCCGCGAGCAGCTCGTCGACGGCGTCAAACGGACGCACGGTTGGAATCGGCTGCTGCATGCTGCCGAAGACGATCTTAGCGCCCTCGCGCTCGAGCAGCACCGGCACGATACCGGCGCCGGTCTCCATCCGCATGAGCACGCTTTGCAGCGGCCCGGCGATCGCGAATGCGGTACCAAGCACCGGATGCCCCGCGAAGGACAGCTCACGCGCGGGCGTGAAGATACGCACCCGGATATCGCCGCCCTGCTCGGCAGGAAGGACGAAGGTCGTCTCCGAGAAGTTGATCTCACGCGCAAGCGTCTGCATCTGCGCGTCGGTCATGCCCGTGGCGTTGGTGAACACGGCGAGCTGGTTGCCCGCGAACGGCGTATCGGTGAAGACGTCGACGATCAGGAAACGGCGCATATCCGACATGTGCTAGCCCTCCTGCATGAGTTCGATCTCGACACCATCTGGGTCGGGAATGAAAGCGAGCGTGAATCGCGGCGGCACCGAGCGGGTCTGGACATCCTCGGGAACGAGACCTTTGACCTTGAGCTCGGCCAAGTCGCCCTCGACGTCGTCGGTCTGCAGGGCGAAGTGCACAAAACCAAGCTGCCGCTCGCCGCGCTCAACGGTGCGGGGCGTCTCGGCATACCAGAAGAGCTCGATTTGCATGCCGCCGAGCTCCATGAAGGTGATCGTACGCGAGCCGTCATCGCTGGGAATGACGTTGGCGGTACGGAAGCCGAGAGCCTCGTAAAAAGCGACGGAGCGCTCGAGGTCGCTCACGATGATGCCGATGTGGTGTGGACGAAGTTGCACGGTGCCTCCTTTGGTGAGTGCATCTATGGTAGCGGTTCGGCGTGCGCACTGCCGTGAGGAATCGCGCTAGGCTCCCGGACCCCGCAGGTCGAGGCGCCAGTCGTTGCTGTGCATGGGCGTGCCGGGCGGATACTCGATATCGACCTCACCCTGCAACTCGAATCCCAGGTTGCGACAAATAGCGTTCGAGCGGGTGTTGTGGACCGACGGGAAGGCGTGCATAAACCTGTGCGCGGCGTCCGCTCGGGCCCACCCGATCATGAGCGCAGTCGCAGCGGTGGCCACGCCCCGCCCTTGGAACTCAGGTAGGACGCTCCAGCCGGTCTCCCAGACGTTCTGTCCCAGCCACTCGGATTCCCAGTAGCCAACCCAGCCCGCCGGAGTCTCCTCGTCACCGACTACGATCGCAAAGACGCGACCGGCGGATTCCGGGAACTCCAGGTATCGCTTGTGGCGTGACAGGAGCTTCTCGGGTGACTCCGGGCCGCCGATGTGCTCGGTCATCGCCGGATCGCCCAGCAACCGCGTGAGCAGCGGCAGATCGCCCTCGGCCCACGGGCGCAGGCCGACATCGCTCCGGTACGTGCTGTCCACAATGCTTCCCCTTGCCGGGCCGACCCTACGCCGAGGCAAACCGGGTCAGCAACCACACGAGCGCGACGCAATTCACTACAACCGTAACCCAAAAATATGCCCGAAACGGTTGCTTCCGTGTCTTATGCCTGAAGACACGCTGCGCGATAAGCGCGCCCGGCCATCCGCCGAGAAGCGATAGCACGTGGAGCTCCGCCTCAGGCGTACGGCGGGCACCCTTGCGAGCGGCGGACTTGTCGATGCCGTAGGAGATGAACGTCACTAGGCTCAAGACAGCGTATATGCCAGCGATTGCGAACGGCACCTGGTCTCCTTCTGGCCCGGTAGCTACGCTAGAGCAAAGACCATCGGGCTGAAATACGGCACAAGCCACACGAGCCAGACAACCACGCTGAACTTGTGGAACCGGGTGATCCAGACCTCGTCACGCCGCCACAGGACGATCGCCGCCCAGGCTGCGTGTATGAACATCAGCACGATGGCCAACGTGCCGGTGACCCCGTGAACATCGAACGTCATGCCCTCGGCGAAATCGAACATCATGGCGGTGCCCCAGGTGTCGCAGATCAGTCCGAGACAGAAGAACACCAGATGCCACACCTTGAGCCGACCCGCTATGCGCTCCGACCAGACACCCACCGAATAGAAGACCAGCGCTAGCGTGATCACAATCGTTGCACTCGACGACATGTTGCCTCCCGCGGCTTGTGAGATCAGGCTTCAGTAGAGCGGTAAATGAGCTGCACCACACCATCGTCGTAGCGCTCTTCCGAGACGAGCGTAAGTCTCTCTCGGGGACCTGGCAAACCGAACAGCGGAATACCGCCGCCGAGAACGACCGGCATGACCGAAACGATGTACTCGGTGATGAGTCCCTCGTTTCGGAACGAGGATGCAACCGCCGCTCCCCCGACGAGCCATGCGCGGCGGATACCCCGCGCACGCATTTCTTCTGCCACGGCCGACGGGCTCGAGCCGGTGACGACGATCTCCGGTGCGGCCGCCTCAAACTCGCGGCTTGAGAGCACCCACGACGGCTTCTCCGCATACGGCCATTCACCGAACGTCAGCACCTGCTCGTACGTGCGGCTTCCGAGCAGGATGGCATCAACGGAATCGTAGAACCCCGTGTAACCGTAGTCCTCTGGCCCGCCCTCGAACGGCGCAAGCCAACCTACTCCCCCATCCGGTGTGGCGATATACCCATCCAGACTCATGGCAACGAAGTAGATGATCTCAGGCATGTCAGCCTCTCACCTGCGGACGATCACGGCCCAACCAGACTGAGCGCGATGAGCGTCTGTCCAAGATAGTATGTCGGCAGTCCGACGAGTTTGTTTGCGAACGCGTTCGTCCCAAAGCGTTCCCGGCCAACCGCAATGTCGGAACCCGCGACAAGAACAGCCCCAACCGCAAGCATCCACGCTCGGTGCGTGATTCCGGCTGCCGTTCCGACAGCCATCATCGCCATGACGATCACCACGTACACGCCAACCGCAATGCGCATCGGAGCAGGCAGTCGATGGCGAAGCGCACGCCATGCACCCACAGCGACCAACACAGCAACAAGGCTCGTGATGCCGAGAATGCCACCGCGCGCGCCGAAGAGACCGAACGCGACAACGTACGCAGAGTGAGCAGCAGCGAAGCACGCAAGCCCGACGAGGAAACTCCTCTTGCCGTGCGCAGAGAGCGCCATGTCACCGGCCGCCGAGAGAACAAGCGCTCCCAACGCCACGGTGCTCCACGCGGCACCCAGCGCGCCAACCGCCAGTGCGGTTCCGATGAAGCCGAGAGACGCGGCCGCCTTCGAGAAGGCGTAGGCGCCGGGCCTGTCAGCGCGGGCTGCGACCAGTGCGGCGGCGCAACCGAACACCGTCAGCGACACGAACGCGATTCCCAAAGCCGCAGATCCTCTCGGCTCGACCTAGTAGTGGTAGTGACCAGTCGTCCAGACAGCAGCATTCGTGTCGCCTGTGACGTCTCCGCTGGAGGTCACGAAGTAGAACTGCTTGGTCTTAGGGCACTTCGGGGCCTCCAAGAAGTACTTGGCTGCAAGAAGGTCGACACTGTCAGCGGTGTCGTCGCCATTGAACACTGCCGACTGCGTCCACAGCTCAGCCGTGTAGGCCCGGTACGTCTGACACGCGCCCTCTATCGTGCGCTGATTCGATTGGCACGTACGAAGACTGGCGGTGCTGCTCGCCGAGTTGAACATCGGAATCGCGATGGACACAAGGACACCGATGATCAGCACCACGACCATCAGTTCTACCAACGTAAACCCGTCCTGGTGCCGCTGCATAACTCCCCCGCACTAAGGGCGACAAATGAGAAGATACCGTCGCATGGTCCATCGGCGCGCATGCAACAGGACTGAAGCTCAATCTGACAACCGTGAAGTAGGATACACCAGATTCGCGAGAGCTACTCCCTCTCCTTGACCGCGCGTCCCACCTCTCGGCCCCATGCTTGGGCGGCTGTAAGGTCATCGGCTGTCGGCTTGAACTTCTCGGCGTAATCCTCAAGCGGAACATCCAGACCGATAGCGGTCACGCGCTCGCGCATCTGCTTGACCGCGCCGCCGCCCCAGCCGAATGACCCGAAGAACGCCGCCATCCGCCCGACGGGCTTGAGACCCTCGAGATACTGGATGTAACCGGCCATGCGGTAGAGCATGCCATGGTGCAGCGTCGGTGAGCCGAGAATGATCGCCTTGGCCTCCAGCAGCTCGTAGGTGATATGCGCACCAGGAGTCACCGCAAGGTCATAGAGATCGACTTCGACTCCCTCGGCAGTGATACCGTCGGTGATCGCCTCGGCAATAAGCTTCGTGGAGCCCCACATCGTGGTGTAGGCAACAACGGCCTTGTCGCGCTTGAAACCTGTCGTCCAGCGACCGTATGCGGCCAGCGCGGCACCGAGCGCATCTCCGCGCCAGATGACGCCATGCGACGGCGCGATGACCTCGGGCGCCCAGCCGGCATCCGCGATCTTGCCGACCATCTTTGCGACCTGCGATCCGAGCGGCATGAGGATATTCGCGTAGTAGATGCCGAGTTCCTCGATTGCGAGGTCCACGCCGACTTCATCGGCGAACCTGCCCGAGGAGGCCATGTGCTGCCCGAATGCGTCGTTCGGCATGAGTGTCTTGACCTCGGGACAGTACGTGAACATCGAGTCCGGCCAGTGCACCATGGGCGCCGGCATGAACTCGAGCGTTTTGCCGCCGAGGTCGATTGTGTCGGCAGCGCCAACGGCTTCGACCATGAGGCCGTCGTGGTACTCGGCAACGCCCTTCACGCCAGAACCGGAAGCGACAACGCGGGCAGCGGGCATCGCAGCCATCACCTCGCGAAGACCGCTGTTGTGGTCCGGCTCAACGTGATTGACGACGATGAGACCTATCTCGGCCGGATCGATGATCTCCGAGACTCGCGACAGCAGCTCGGGCACGAAACCCGTCTTGACGGTGTCGATAAGCGCCCACGTGCCTTCGCCCCGGACGAGATACGCATTGTAGGTGGTGCCGCGGGGGGTCTCATAGCCGTGGAAGTCACGAAGACCCCAGTCGATAACGCCGACCCACCAGATTCCGTCGCTGACTGGTACCGCTCTCATTGCGGCTCCTTCCGTAATGCGATTCGTCTTTGTGTGTGTACCCGAAGGAGCGTCTAGGACGAGCGCTTCACGAAGAAATCAGCCATCGAGAGCAGCAGCGTGCGCGCCTTGCTCGTCGGAAGCGCCTCATGCAGGCGGTCTTTGGCACTGACAACGAGCTGGCGACCGTACTCGCGCGCATAGTCGATCGAGCCGGATTCGGTGAGGATATCCACGATCTCCTGGAGCTCGACCGCGTCGGTCGTGCGCGAGGAGAGCAGCTCAAGCAGGCGCTCACGACGCTCCGAGGTCTCAAGCGCGTGAATGGCAACGAGTGTGCGCTTGCCCTCGGTGAGGTCGCTGCGGAAGTCCTTCTTGGTGGACTCCCGGGTGCCGACGAGGTTGAGCACGTCGTCTTGAATCTGGAACGCAAGACCTGTTGCCATGCCGAAGTCGCGAAGCACCTCGACCTGCTCCTCGGTGCCACCACCGATCATGGCACCAACAGCAAGCGGAATCGCGCCGGAATAAAACGCAGTCTTGTGGTTCGCCATCACGAGATAGTCGGCGACTGAAAGGTCGAAGCGGTCGTCGCGTGCCCAGCCGATGTCGAGCGACTGGCCCTCGATGGTGCGCGTGGTCATCGCAACGAGCTCGCCGAGGACGCGAAGCTTGATCGCGTCTTCCAGGCCGGCATCATCGATGACCGTGCCACAGACGAGGGCGAGAGCAAGGTCGCCGGCGTTAATCGCAATTCCGATGCCCTCGGAGATGTGCATGCACGGCTCATCTCGGCGCGTGAGCGAAGAGTCTTCGATGTCGTCGTGGATGAGCGCTGCCGTATGAAAGTGCTCGATAGCCGCAGCTGACGGCCACGCCTTCTTCGGATCGCCGCCAACAGCCTCACACGCGAGGAGACAGATCAGCGGGCGGTGCCGCTTTCCGGCATTGTCCGAGAACTGGCGGAGCGGATCGTACAGGTACCGGGACATATCCGGATGCGAGCCACTAGAGAAGAAGTTGAGAAGGTAGTCATCAAACTTCTTCGCGTTGAGGTTCAAATAGAGCTCGAAGCCAGTCATGTGTCTCCTCGGACAACCGTCCACGCGGGCAACGCCAGACGGCGGGTGTGTGCGCACCAGTATACAAGCGCACGCCATGAAGTCACACCGCAAGGCATGAGAGATTCGCTCCCTCAGTGCGGTTTACGACGCGGAAGCGCGCAAACCTTTGTCCAGGAACACGCCATCGGCAGTGAAAGCACGCCGGTACGCCAGCATGACCGAGAGAATCGAGCCGATTGCGGTGGCCGCGCTGACCATAAGCATAACGACGATTTGATACTTGGTAGCCTCAAGCGGGTCGGCACCCGCGAGCACCTGGCCGGTCATCATGCCCGGGATGAAGACGATACCTGCGGCGGCCATCGAGTTGATCGTCGGGATGAGCCCGGCTCGAAGCGCCATACGCACGGATCCACGTGCAGCCTCCCATCGGTCCGCACCAAGCGCCGTAAGCGTGAGTATCTCGCCGCTTCGCGAATCCAGGTCCGAGAAGAGCCGCTCAAGCGCGAGCGCGATGCCGGTCATCGAGTTGCCGAGCACCATGCCCGCGATCGGGATCACATACCTCGGCTCGTACCAGACCGGAACGCGAACGATGAGCGCGGTGACCGCAAACGTGACGGTGATACCGGTGACCGCCATCGAGAAGAACGCCGAGCCGAAGAGCCCGCGAGGTGCGTCAGGAGCGCGCTTCACGACGATGCGCGTTGCCATGATGGTCATGATGCCGAGGAGCAGGATCACGATCCACCAGAGGCGCACCTCGAACACCCAGCGCAGCACGAAGCCGAGCGCGAGGAGCTGCAGATACGTGCGTGCCGAGGCAATCACGAGGTCTTTCACGATGCCGAGGCCGATGGCGACTGATAGCGCTCCGGTCACGACGATGAAGCTCGCCGCAAGCGCCAGCTGCGGCCAGCCGATAACGACAGCCCCACTAGGCGCCAACGTGATCACCACCGCTCAAGTGGCCGCCTTCAAGGTGCAGCCGCACGTTCGCGGCAGCATCGGCGCGCAGGTGACTCACACGGAGCACCGCGCCCCCCTCGGCAGCGAAACGCGCGGTCATCGTGCCAACTGCGGCGGCGCTTGCGTCATCGAGGCTAGCGTCGGGCTCGTCGAGCAGCAGCACGCGCGGGGCCGTGAGCAGCACGCGCAAAAGCGCGACGCGCGCCGCCTGTCCCACCGAGAGCCGCGCCGTGTCGCGATCAAGTGCGACGTCGGCCAGCCCGACCTCGTCGAGCGCAGCGCGCAGCTCATCAACAGACGGCGGCGTCGCGCCGGTGCGCGCCTTCAGGCCGAACGGGAGCAGTAGGTTCTCCTCGACCGTGCCGCCGGTGAGCGCCGTGCGCTGCGGGAGGAGCGCAACTTTCGTGCGCCACTCGGCAGGTTCGATCCCGGACGCCGACGCGCCCGCAAGCGCGAGCTCTCCTGAGGCTCCCGGCAGCAACCGCGCGAGCGCGAGCAGCAGCGTCGTCTTGCCAGCGCCTGAGGGACCTCGCAGCTCGGCGATGTCGCCAGCGTGGAGCTCGAAGCTCACGCCGTCGAGTACGCGCAGCTCGCGCCCATCGACAGCGCGCAGGGCGACCAGCCCGATAGCCGAGAGAAGCGGCGGCGCTACGACCACCGCTCGAACCGCACCTTGTCGGCGTCATAGCGGTCGACGGCGGGCTTCTCCTCGGCAGGATGGCCGATGACGAGAACGGCGAGCGGCTCAACGCCGTCGACCATCTCGAGCGCGACTTTGAGCGGGCCCACGCGATCCATCTTGGGCCAGAAGCCGAGCCAGACAGCGCCCAGGCCAAGCGCGTGCGCGGCGAGGAGCGCGTTCTCGACCGCCGCCGAGCAGTCCTGCTGCCACATTATGTCGTGCTTGAGGTCGCGAAGATCGCCGCAGACGACGATCGCGGCGGAGGCCTCGCGCAGCATCGCGCCATACGGCGTGGTCGTCGCTGCCGCATCCAACTGCTCGCGCTCGGTCAGCACGATGAAACGCCACGGCTGCTGGTTACCCGCCGACGGCGCTGCCATCGCGGCCCGCAAAATCGTCTCTATCGCCTCGGCCGAAACGGTCTCGCTTGTGTACTTGCGTATGCTTCTGCGACCCATGATCGCGTCTAGTGCGTCCACATTAATCTCCTTCGTCAGTTTTGGTCCTGCCAAGCGCCTCGTCCCGCATGTGGACGCGCCGACGCTCACGATAGATCACGGGACTCGTTCCAAAGAGCAGGTCGTTCTCGAACGATATGCGCTCGAGCCCGATCATCTCCTCGGCAATGGTCGTCACGTTGCGCTGCACCTCGGGTGAGCGGACAGTGAGCTCATGCATGTCGATACCCTCGAGAGTACCCTTCTTGCTGGCATGAGAGTAGGTCTTCCACAGGTAACTCATCGCACGCTGCCGCGTCGTCGGCACCTTGAGCAGCTCCAGCATCCTCGCTCGCAGCGCCTCGAGCTCCTCGACCGGCGCATGCTTCGGTAACGCCGCCAGCGCACGACCGACCTCATCGGCAGTGGCGCGCCCTGTCTCCTGCAGCACGAACTTGACCACATGCCATGCCGAGGTCAGATCGCCGTTGGTCGCAATCGGACGGTCGCTCAACCAGAGCCACGCGTGCATGCGACGCCGCCAGTCCCACCAGGTGAGCGGTGAGTTGAACGCGGTATCCGGGATCAGGAACCAGCCCTTCTCGGCAAGCATCGCTCCGAAGACCCCACTGCCGAGCGCTTCCCGGCGCCGGCTGCGCCCGACCTTGGCCGCATGCAGACCGCAGCTGGGCGATTTCTCTTTGAGGATCACCACACGAGCACCGGCTCGCTCGAGCGCGTCAACACACGCCTGGCTTCCCGCGATCACCGCCGCCGTGACGTCGCGGCCGAAGCGGTTCTCCACCTTGGCGGTGCCAGCCAGCACCTCTTGCCCGGTGCCTGTGAGATGGATCGGCTCTCTCGGCACGCCGAATCCTGCCATGCATTCGGGGCATACCGGAGTGATCGAGAAGTCACCGCGTTCGCGGCCCAGACCTGAAAGCGCGTCAAACCGCTTCCCGTTGTAGCGCACGGGACAATCGGCAAGACACGCACTTACACCGAGCGAGACCTTGGCCGTCAGCACCTCAACCATCAATCCGTGCCCCTTATTCGCCGGTCCGTCGTTGTTCTTGTTCCCGCTTTGCGGGTGAACCGCTCATGCAAGGGGAAGGAAAAACTATGCAGCCCGGATATCGGCCGAGAGGAGCACGCGTGGGTACGGGTACGGCAGTCGTATGGCTTCGCAACGATTTGCGGCTGTCTGACAACCCCGCGCTCTCAGCAGCTGCCGAATCGTACGACTCGGTCGCCCCTGTCTTCGTGTGGTCGCCGGACGAGGCGGGCGCATGGTCTCCCGGTACAGCGTCCAGGTCATGGCTCGCACTCTCGCTCGCGTCCCTCTTCGTTGACATCGGACGCCTCGGTGGTCACCTGAGCATCCTTGCCGGCCCCACCGCGAGCGCGCTCCTTGCATTTGCACGCACTACCGGTGCTACTGCCGTCTACTGGAATCGCCGATACGAACCAGCGCTGGCAGCGCTCGACGCGCATGTCGAGCGGAGGCTCGCTGCTGCCGGGGTGCGCGTCCACGTCTTCGCCGGGTCTCTGCTACGTGAACCCGAAGCGCTCACAACCGGCTCCGGTAGCCCGTATCAGGTCTTCACGCCATTCATGAATGCCGGCCTCAGGGCAGCCCCCGTCGACCCGCCAATCGCGGCGCCGTCGCTGCTTGTCTCTCCGCATGCGCTCCCCGCCGGGCTTCGTCCCCAGGATATCGCCGGTACATCTCGGAGCGGCCCGGACCTCTCTATCCACTGGTCACCAGGCGAGTCGGGAGCGGCGAGTGCCGCCGCCAGCTTCTTCAGCGAAATCGTGGGTGACTACGGCGAGAACCGAAACCATCCAGATCGACTCGGCACGTCCCGGCTCTCTCCACACATTGCCTTTGGCGAGATCTCTCCCAGAACGCTCCTGCAGCGGGCGAACGCGATCGTGAGCTGCAACGGCTCGTGCCACATCTCGGCCGGCGCCGAGGCGTTCGTCCGGCAACTGCACTGGCGCGAGTTCGCCTACCACCTTCTGCACTATCACCCGCACACGCCCGAACGGCCGCTCCGCGCCCGCTTCGACGTCTTCCCGTGGAGTCGCGACCCGGACGCGCTTGAGGCATGGCAGTCAGGCATGACGGGGTATCCGATCGTGGACGCCGGCATGCGCGAGCTGCTCGCCACCGGCTGGATGCACAACCGCGTGCGGATGCTCGTGGCGTCACTCCTCACGAAGGACTTGCTGTTGCCATGGGTCGATGGCGCGCGCTGGTTCTGGGAACGCCTCGCTGATGCCGACCTCGCAAACAACACCTTCGGCTGGCAGTGGGTGGCCGGCTGCGGCGCGGATGCCGCACCGTACTTCCGCATCTTCAACCCGGTTCTCCAGGGCGAGCGGTTCGACACGGACGGCGCGTACGTGAAAAGGTGGATTCCGGAGCTCGAAGCGCTCCCCGCGGCCTGGGTGCACCGCCCGTGGGGCGCGCCTTCCGGCGTACTTGCCTCGGCGGGCATCACGCTTGGCCGAGAGTATCCGCAGCCGATCGTCGATCATGCGTCGGCCCGGTTGCGGGCGCTGGCCGTATACGGGAGCCTGCGCGACATCGTGAAATGACAGCGAGCGCCCCAAGGGGCGCCCACTGGATCGCGCAATGGCGGAGGCGTGTGCGAGAACACACCCAGGACGCTCTTCACGCCCCACGTCGGTTTTGAAGACCGCGGAGCCCACCAGGACCCATTCGCCTCCAGGGCGGTATTGTGGGGAGCCGCTCCCCTGCTGTCAAACCGGATGCCGCTTTTGCGTGAGAGAACTCTCACCGCCCGCTCATCGACGACTCATGGACGTTCCCGATACTCCGGTAGGACACAGCAGACGTGAAACCGGAGCCGAAGCCCATGAAACGACTCTTCGCTGCACTGATACGACGGCCGGCGGTGACCGCACTTGCGGCTGTCGTTGTGCTTGCCGCACTCATCAGCGGAGGCGTCGCGGCCACTGAATACACAAGCCGCCCGGCGTTTTGCACCTCGTGCCACGAGATGACCCCCTACTACACCGCCTGGAATGCTGGCGCGCACTCGGACGTCTCATGCATCTCATGCCACGTCGACCCGGGCCTTGAAGCGCAAGTCTCGCATAAGTTCGTCGCACTCAAAGAGGTCTACAACCACTTCACGACCGACCCGAAGTTCCCGGGTGCTGTAACCGCCGTCCCCGACAGCCGATGCCTGGCGTGCCACAGCGGCACGATCGACACCGGCATCGAGGGCTTCTCCCACGAGACGCACCAGGGCAGCCGCTCCTGCGTTGACTGCCACGCGAGCGCCGGGCACACAGTGACCTCAGTCGCCCTTGCTGAGGCGGGCATCCTCGATACCGCCGCCGCGCAGAACCGCGAACTCCTGATCTTCGCCTCGGCCGGAAGAGGCGTCGCGAACGTGCCCGGACACATGAGGGTGACGTGCTCAAGCTGCCATGACCTCGCTGCAACCGGATGCGCAAACTGCCACACCCGCGAAGCCGAAAGGCATCCTCAGCTTGCCAGCGTGACGGCCACGACGACAGGTGTGGGCACCTCGTGCACCGCATGCCACGCCACCGCAGCGTCGTGGGCGTTCTCCCACCCGGACAACGCCGCGACATGCACCGACTGCCACACCACACCCGCCGAGCACCGGACCGGTGCATGCACGACGTGCCATAAGACGGGCGTCACCTGGAAGTTCCAGCACCCGCAATCGACCGCGACATGCACGGACTGCCATACCCGGCCCGCAGCGCACTCGACGCGCACCTGCATCACCTGCCACGAAACGGGCGCCTCCTGGAAGTTCCAGCACCCGACGTCGAAGGCATGCTCGAACTGCCACAAGGCGCCTTCAAGGCACTACTCGGGCGCATGCTCTGCATGCCACTCGCCGAAGGTGGCGTTCGCAAGCGCAAAGTTCACACACCCCGGCAGTGGCGCGACCTGCACGAACTGCCATAAGCGCCCGAGTGGACACTCGAGCAAGTCGTGCGTGACGTGCCACAAGCCCGGCGGATCGTGGAGGTTCTACCACCCGTCATCGAAATCCTGCTCGTCTTGCCACTCGACACCGTCGAAGCATTACGGCACCTCATGTTCGTCGTGCCACACGCCCACCAAGGCATGGAGGAGCGCGACATTCAGCCATCCTCGAATCCCGGGCGGCGAGCACACGTACAAGAGTTTCGCCTGCACCAACTGCCACACCAAGGGGTATTCCTCAGCCTCGTGCACCAAGTGCCACGGTGCGGACGGACCCGACGATGACTAGGATGAGCGAGAGCGACGTATACTCACTAGTGAAGCCGAAGCATGCAAAGGGAGTTGACAAGATGATCGGCAGATGGCGGCAAAGTTTCCTGGTGAGCCTCACGGCCGCCTTGTTCCTCGGCGCGGCTGGCGCCTATGCGATCTCGCTCGGTAGCCTGTCGAATCCTTCGCGCGCTGACCTGCCGGTTATCGCCCTCTCCGGCTCCATTGACCCGATTCCCGTGGCGTCAACCACGGCCCCGGAAACTGCGACCGAGACAGCAGCGGAGGCACCATCCTCCAAGCCCACGGTGCCGGCAGCCACAGCGGCGCCTGCCAAGACCAGCAGGCCGGTGGCCGAGAAGGATGCTCCCCGCGAAGTGGTGACCCCGGACGTTCGCGAAGATGATCCCGATGACGACGAGGCCGACGAGATCCACTGGCAAGACGATGAGGAATCCTCAGACAGGGAATCATCTTCCGGAGATGAGCCGGAACTCGACGACTAGTGCTCGGCTCTGACCAGATACCGAGGAGCCCACATGAGGATTCTGCTCGTCGAAGACGAGGACCGCATCGCATCGTTCATGGCAAGCGGCCTCTCCGCTGAAGGACACGCCGTGGAACGCGCCTCAACCGCTCACGATGCGGTCGGCATGTCTGCCGCACATGTCTACGACCTCATCCTGCTCGACCTGGTGCTTCCTGACGGCGGTGGACGCGATGTGCTTCGCACTATCAGGGCACGCGACACCGAAGTCCCCATCATCATAGTGACTGCCCTGGGTGAGACCGACGACAAAGTCGAACTCCTCGATCTGGGCGCCGATGACTACCTGGTGAAACCGATCGCATTCGCGGAGCTTGCCGCACGAGTGCGCGCAGCCTGCCGACACGGCCAGCAGAGCTCGCGGATGCTCGAAACAGCCGAGCTCAGCCTCGATGTCCGCACACGGATCGCCACACATGCGGGTCACTCGGCGGATCTGCCCTCACGCGAGTTCTCCTTGCTTGAGTACCTCATGCGACATCCAGGGCAGGTGCTCACGCGCCAGCAGATTCTCGACACGGTCTGGGGCTTCGGTTTTGAGAGCGCATCGAACATCGTCGACGTGTACGTAGGCTATCTCAGACGCAAGCTCGACCGCCACGGAAAGCCGTCGGTCATCGAGACGGTTCGCGGAGCGGGGTACCGTGTCCGCCCGTAGGCACCTGACGGCCTCGGGGCGCGTCGCCCTGGCGATGACGCTCACCTTAACCGTCGGTGTCGTCGCCCTTGCATTGACGTCGTACATCGCGGTTTCGAGCGGCCTACAGGCCGACATCGACCGTGGGCTACTCCGTGAATCCGAGGCGTTCATGGCGGCCGTCCACAGCGGGGAAGCCGAGGAGGACGACTCCGGACTCGTGGAGATCGCGCGCACATACCTGGCCGCCCGCACAAAAGCCGAGACGGGCGCCCAGCCGATCCTGCTGGTACGCCTCTCGGACGGACGCGTGCTGTCCAACTCCGACGTGAAACTTGAGACCGCCGAGGGAAACACCGAGCTACCCACCGCAGGATTCAGCACGATCGTGCTCGGCTCGGAGCAATACCGGGTGGCGACCGCTCCGATCCTCGGCGCGAACGGGGCCGTCGCGGGCGTCTTCCAGGCGGCGTTGTCGACCGCCTACATGCGCGGCGTTGCGGCCAATCTCGGCGGGACACTCGGACTTGGTGGCGCGCTCGTGGTGATCCTGGGGGCGATTCTCTCGGCGTGGGCCGCCCGAGCAAGCCTCAGCCCGCTGCGAAAGGTCGCGGCGACAGCTGGACAGATCACACAATCATCGCTCGGCGACCGTGTGCCGTACGACGGCCCGGATGACGAGGTCGGCGCGATGGTCGAATCGTTCAATGGGATGCTCGACCGGCTGGAGACCGCTTTCACCGAGCAGCGCCGCTTTGTGGCGGATGCATCGCATGAGCTCAGGACACCCATCGCAGTCGTGTGTGGCAACCTCGACCTGATCGACCACCCACGCACCGATGAGACGTCCAAGCAGCGGGCTCTCGAAGCGATACGCGACGAAGCGGGACGCCTTGGACGACTCGTGGATGACCTGCTCGCCCTCGCACGGCTCGACAGCCGCCAACTACGTCCGTTCCAGCTCCTCGATGTCGCGACCCTGGCCGAGGAAGCCGTCGTGCGTGCCCGTGCGATCGGCGGACCGACGATCGTCAACGATGTGCCCGGGGGGCTGTGGGTGAGCGGCGATCCCGACCAGCTCGACCAGGCGCTCCTCAACCTCATGCGCAACGCGATCACGCACACGCCGGTAGCCGGAACCGTGACCGTCTCGGCACGTGTTGAGGGCGACAACGTGGTCATCTCGATCAGAGACACCGGCGCCGGTATCCGTACGGAGGACCTTCCGAGACTCTTCGACCGCTTCTACCGCTCGCAGGGGCCAAGAGCAGCCACCAGCGGCGGCAGCGGGCTGGGACTCGCGATCACCAAGCGCCTCGTGGAGTTGCATCAGGGCACGATCGAGGCACACAACGCGGTCGGAGGAGGCGCGATCTTCACGCTCCGGCTGCGCAAGCAGAGTGCCCCGAAAGACGCCTAGCCGCGTTTGCCGAGCGTGCGTACGTCGCCGTCGCGCTTGGTGATTCCCTGCGCATCGAAGTACTCGAGCAGCGGCAGTATGAACTTGCGGCTGCTTCCCGTGATATCGCGCGCTTCTTTCGCCAGGATCTCACCATGCTGCTTCAGGTGCGCAACGATCTGATCGCGTGCGGTTTCAACAGCCCCCGCGTCGAAGTGCAGCTCGGGTCCGACGCGCACGATCGCGCCCTCGGCCACCAGCTTTGTGAGCGCTTTGCGAACGACGCCCGCATCGATGCCAACCTCCGCTGCAAGCTCGACCACCGTTGCCGGTGCAAGCCCCTGAGAGCGTAGCAGCGGCACGAGCGCGTCGCGGGCAGCTTCTCCCTCGGCAAGCGCAGTTGAAGCGGCCTTGGGGTGTCGGACCTCACCGCCGGCGAGTACGGCAGCAGAACGCTCGACCGCGACGGCGAGCAGCGCGTCAAAGACCTTCGGCTCCAGCCGACGATCGACTCTGTCGCGCAGCGCAAGCGCGGCGATGCCGGTCGCTTTCGGGTTCTGCTCGTGGAACTTGAGCAGCTCACGTTCGATCGAATCGAGGAAGTGCTGCTGCGCGCCCGTGGTGACAAAGTACGTGTCGTTGCCCACCTTGAGACGCTGCAGATCCGCCTTGTTGAGGTCGTCGGCGACTCCGGAGCGCGGGACGCCAAGCGCGAGCGCGACTTGTGCCGAGGTCATCGGCAGCGCACGTGCGGCAAGCAGCCCGATGGCCGCCGAGGAGAGATCGTGCGCGATGAGCGCCTCGAGCAGACTGCGCTCGTAGTGCTTGAGCTGCGTGCGACGGGGAGGCAGCGCGTCGAGCACGACGCCGCCGCCGATCGTCCACATCGGCGAGTACGAACGGATGATGAAGTGGTCACCGTAGCGCGGCGAAAGCGGCTCCTCCAGGCGTATCTGAGCGACCCCACGGCCACCCGGCGGCAGCGATGGCACATCCATGAGCAACACGCGGCCAAGCACCTCGCGTGTGCCGTGATGCACGTGAACGCGGGCACCGCTCTCGAACGGCTTGGTCTCGCTGCCGAGATACGTGATGTGCGCGTCGAATCGCTCGGTGACGGTGAGCGTGCCGGGCTCGGCCACGATATCGCCGCGGTTGACCTCGTCTCGCTCCACACCGGCGAGGTTGATGGCAACCCGGTTGCCGGCGACGGCCTTCTCGGCCTGCTCGCCGTGCATCTGCACCGAGCGGATCCTCCCCTTCACGCCCGAGGGGTACAACTCCACCGGCGCGTCGCGCTCGGCCGAGCCGCTCCACAGCGTGCCGGTGACGACGGTGCCCGCGCCGGAGATCGTGAACACCCGGTCGACCGGAAGCCGCATCGGGAGATTCGACTGCCGCGCACTTGCCTCGGCAGCCACCTCGTCTATTGCCAGTAGCAGCTCGGGCAGCCCGGCTCCGCTCTTGGATGAGACCGGAACGATCGGCGCGCCGTCGATCGAGGTGCCCTCCAGCAGCGTGCGTATGTCTTCCGAGACCAGCTCGATCCAGTCCTCATCGGCCAGGTCTGACTTGGTGAGCGCAACAACGCCCTTCGGGATGCCGAGCAGATCGATGATCGCCAAGTGCTCGCGGGTCTGCGGCATGACGCCGTCATCGGCAGCGACCACGAACAGCACCACATCGATGCCGGTAGCGCCCGCGACCATCTGGCGCACGAACTTCTCGTGACCTGGGACGTCGACGACGCCCATCGTGCGCCCGCTCGGCAGCTCGAGCTGCGCGAAGCCAAGCTCGATGGTGACGCCGCGTTCTTTCTCCTCGGGCAGGCGATCGGGATCCGTGCCGGTGAGCGCGCGCACCAGTGAGGACTTGCCGTGGTCGATATGTCCGGCTGTGCCGAGGACGAGCGATGGGCCGGTCATGCTCTAGCGCTCCACGAGCGCCGCAAGTACGGCCACGATCTCGGCTTCCTCGCCAAGCGTGAGTGTTCGAGGATCGATGAGCAGCCGGTCGGCGTTGATGCGCGCCACAATGGGCGTGTCAGCCGCGCGCAGCCGCACCTCAAGCTCGGTCACGCTCATGCGCTGCGGGACGATCGCCACGACCACCGTGGGGATGTCCTCCATCGGCATCGCGCCGCCGCCAGCACGCGAGACGTCCTCGGACGTCCCCGCCAGGTACGCGTCGCCGCACGCGCGCCCGATCTCATCGGCCAGGCGCACGGCCCGCTCGGCGATTGATTCCTTCGTTGCCGAGAGCATTGAGAGCGTCGGGATATCACGCCGGGCGAGGTCCTCGTCGAGGTACAGTCTAAGCGTCACTTCGAGCGCCGCAAGCGTCATCTTGTCGAGCCGGATGGCGCGGGCAAGCGGATGCTTCTTGAGTGCGGCTATCACGTGCCACTTACCTGCGATGATGCCGGCTTGTGGTCCGCCGAGCAGCTTATCGCCGCTGCACGTGACCACGTCGGCACCGGCAGCGATCGACTCGGCGACCGTGGGCTCATACGGCAGGCCCCACTTGCGCAAGTCGACGAGCACGCCGGAACCCTGGTCTTCCATGACGGGAATACCGTGCCCGGCAGCCAGACCCACCAAGTCGCTGAGCGTGACCTCCTCGGTGAAACCGACCACGCGGTAGTTGCTGGTGTGGACCTTGAGGAGCAGCCCGGTTGCGGGCGTGAGCGCCTTCTCGTAGTCGCTCAGGTGCGTCTTGTTGGTGGTGCCGACCTCGACCATAGTGGCGCCGCTTTCGGCCATCACGTCCGGCACGCGGAAGCTGCCGCCGATCTCCACGAGCTGCCCGCGGCTCACGATCGCTTCCTTGCCACGCGCAAGTCCCGCCAGGCCGAGCAGAACAGCCGCCGCGTTGTTGTTGACCGCCATCGCGGCCTCGGCGCCGGTGAGTTTGCAGATGAGCGCTTCGACGTGGCTGTGCCGGCTGCCACGCTCGCCGCTGGCTACGTCGTACTCAAGCGTCGAGTAGCCGCCAGCGACCTCGGCCACCGCCGCCACAGCCTCGCGCGCCAGGCGCGACCGGCCGAGGTTCGTGTGCACGACGATGCCTGTGGCGTTGATAACCCGCCGAAGCGAGCGCGTCGACTTGAGCTCCACCAGATCGATCACCGCTGCGGCAACGTCATCCTCGGCAAGCTCATCACGCATACCAGAGAGTATCTCGGCGCGAACAGCGTCAAGCGTCTCCCGGATGGCATCGGTGACGACTGCGCGAGGGTGCGCCTCGGCAAGCGCGACGATATCCGCGCGTTCGAGCAACCGGTCGACCTTGGGAAGCGAGCGCAACAGCGATTGAGTATCCATAGCCTCATTCTAGCCCAGAGTGCGGCGCAAGCGTCGAGTCGCGCCAACGGATTGCGAGATACTACCCCACGCTCACGACGTCATCGGCAGCCATGAAGGTCTCGGCCGTACCGCCCATCGCGCCGACTTCGCCCACCGCGAGCGAATCCATGAGCCCGTAGTAGTCGAGGCACGTCCCGCAGCTCTTGATCGCGACGCCGTCTGCGGCCAGCAACTTGATGTCGTCGAGCGCGGTCGAGCGCTCGCACGTGAGCCGCACGCCGCTGTTCATGAAGATCACCGCCGAGGGCTTGGCCTCCGTACGTGCCAGCGAGTAGAGAAACGACTGCATCAGCTTCAGACCGAGTTCCGGCTCACCGTCACCGATCTTGTCGGAGTTCACAAAGACGACTTTCCCCACAGCGCGCTCCCTTCCGGCGGCCCGCACGGCCGCTCGCTATTTGATGATGATGTGACCGGCCTCGCCGGCAATGACGCGACCGACGATGCTCGCTTCTTCGCCCCGCTCACTGAGCGCCAGAAGCAGCGCCTCAGCGCGCTCGGCAGGCAACGACATGAGCAGACCGCCACTCGTCTGCGGATCGGCAAGCACGCCGCGCCATGCAGCGTCAGCAGGGCCCCAGTCGACCGAGCCCTCAAGGAACGCCAGTACATCAGCAGTGCGACCGGGCACTACGCCATCTGCCGAGTACTGCAGCACGTCACGCCAGAGCGGCAGCGACGCGAGCTCAAGCTCCATCGACACCCCGCTGCCAAGCGCCATCTCTCGGGCATGCCCCGCGATCCCAAAGCCGGTGATATCGGTGCCGGCGTTGACGCCGACCTCGACCATTGCCTCGGCAGCAGCGCGGTTGAGGTGCGCCATGCTCTCGATGACCTCGGCCAGCGTGGCCTCAGTCTCGAAGCCTTGTTTGAGTGCGGTGTTCATGATGCCAACCCCGAGGCGCTTGGTGAGCACGAGCACGTCACCCTCACGCGCACCGACGTTTCGCACGACCTTGTCGGGATCACAGACGCCCATGACCGAGAGTCCGTACTTGGGCTCTTTGTCGTCGATGGTGTGACCGCCGACGATCACCGCTCCGGCCTCGCGAACTTTGTCCGCACCGCCTTGCAGCACCCGCGCGGCTATCTCCGGGGGAAGTGAGCACGGCATCGCCAGGAGGTTCATGGCCGTGAGCGGTCGCCCGCCCATTGCATAGACATCGGAGAGCGCGTTGGCCGCGGTGATGCGCCCGAAGTCATACGGGTCGTCCACCATCGGCGTGAAGAAGTCGACCGTTAGCAGCACAGCCTGATCGCCGAGACGATAGACTGCGGCATCGTCGGAGGTCTCGTAGCCGACCATAAGGTCATCCGATGTACCTGGCGACATGTGCTCGAGCACGGCTGCGAGGTCTCCCGGACCCCACTTAGCGGCTCAACCCGACTTGGTGGAGAGCTGCGTGAGACGAACCTGCTCCATGATGCTCCTCGGTGCGACGCGCGGTAGTAACCGCATAAGCGGACGTGATACAGCGCATTATAGCGCGTTGCGTCAGCTCCGCGTCGACTACGACTGAGGACGAACGTCCTCGTCCGCTGGGAACGGCGCCACCGGGACCGTGAACAGGAAGCCCTGACCGAACTCGACATTGAGTTCGCGCAGCTTAGCAAGTTCACCCATCGTCTCGATACCTTCGGCGACGAGTCTCACGCCAACCCGCGATGCGAACGTCACGAGGCTCTCGATGAGCTGTGCACGCACCTCGTCGGAGTCCACTCCGCGCACGAGCGATATATCGATCTTGAGCCACTCCGGACGCACCTCAGCGAGGCACTGCAGCGAGCCGTAGCCAGCGCCCGCGTCGTCGATCGCCACCGAGAAGCCAAGCGTGCGCAGATACTCGATGGTGGAGCGGAAGGCTGCAAAATCGGTGATTGCTGTGCGTTCAGTGATCTCCAGCACGATGCTTGAGGGCGACAGGTCACTCTCGGCGAGCAGGGACGAGAACATCACGTCGCGCAGCTCCGGGTCGGCAACAGCCTCCGGCTCGATGTTGATGAACATCAGCCGGCCCTCGGGGAGGTCGCGTGCGACCTCCAGCGCGCGGTGACGGCACAAGCGCTCGAGCTTGAGCACCAGGTCAGAGTCATAGGCGATCTTGAAGAGCTTGTCGGGGCGCTCGAACTCGCCGCCTTCAGGGCCACGTGTGAGCGCCTCGTACCCCAGGACCGAGAGATCACTGAGCTTGAGAATCGGATGGACCAGCGTTCTGATCGCACCGTTGTTGATGATGTCTTGCAGACGCGCCTTGCGCTCCTCGGCATCGTTGGCTTCCCTGGAATCGGCCTGCGCCATCGCCCGGTCAAGCGCGTCGTGCACGATACGCTCGAGGCGAATCTTCGGGTCGTGCCGAACGGTGGACGAGCCAACGTAGCAGCCGAACTTCGGGAAGATAGCCGGATCGAGCGCCGATTTGAGATGGAGGCAGACACGCTCCTCAACTCGGCGGGCCAGCTTCAGGAGATTCTCGTTTTGCATCTGATCGCTTGTGCGAGGCGGCGAAAGCAAGACGACGAATGCGTTGCCGGAGATCATGAGCTCGGCGACCATGTCGGAATCTCGCAGCTCAGAACCGGTGATGCCCTCGAGCGCGGCTGCGACTTCCTTCATGACGTCGTCAAAGACTTTCCAGCCGTAGATTTCCTCGATCTTGGAGTACTTCACAATGCTCAGGCACAAAAGCGATATCTCGCCGCGCTCCTCGAGCAGGGATTCGATACGGGGAAACAGTAGTGGCGTGGTAGGAAGTCCGGTGACCGGATCGAACAGGAGGCGCTTGATCTCGGGGTGCTCACGAAGCGCATCGTGAAACTCCAGCCAGGACTCGAGTAGATAGTCGTTCACTTCGCGTGTATCGCGCATGCGCTGTCGCGCCCCCAGTCCCTGCTAGCCGAACGTCACCCGCAGTGCCGCGACCCCGTTCGGGCCGAGTGGTACACCGAACGTCTTGCCGCCGACCTCAGCCGGCGTCCCGCCCCGAACATCTTGCACTGTAGCGACCGTACGCGGTGTCGTGAGCGTGGCGGTCGTCTTCTCGGCATTGTGACTCAAGATTAGCAGTATGTCGTCATCTTCACCGAGGAAGTGTGCAATCTCAACATCCGGCATGTCGCACTCGAGCATCGCACCCGCGCCGGCAGAACTCGCCACTGTGCCGTACACCGTGCGGACGAGATGCCGTACCGGCGTGGGCGTGGCCCACGGGTCGTTCTGTGCGATCGCGCGCTCGATCGGGGTGGCGATAAAGACCGCCTTGCCCTGACCGTACTGGTTCACGGTGAGCAGCGGGCTGCCGTTCGCATCGGTTGCCACGACCGTCGCCCCACTCGCGGTGAGAAGCGCGTAATGCGGCAGCTCCATGCGAGCGTCGAAGGAGCGCAGATCGCCGAGCATGCCCGGCTGTGCCACCCTGCACGAAAAAGTCTTGCGCGGGCCACTATCGCCGAGGAACTCGACGCCGAAGATCTCTCGGAGCGCCGGATCAACGTCCCCGCCGCCATACGAGAGCACAACGGAACCGCCGCCCTGGACGAACGCACCCAGATCCGCCCACATCGCGGCGGTGAGTGCGGCAGGCGACGGGAGGTAGAGCGCGTGGTACGCGCCGAGCGTCTCGCCCTCACGCACGACTGCGATCGGCACGTGCGCTTCTTTGGCGGCGATGTACGCCTGCAGACAGGCGCGCGGGTCGTAGAGCCCGGCGAGCGATGGCAGCGGTTCGTAGCGCTCGGCGGGGATAACGACAGCCGCACGCTCGGGCGCAAGCGCATATCGCCGCGGATCGAGCCGCGCAGCGACAGCCGCGAAGCGCTTCACCTCAGCGAGCGCCGGCTTGGGAGTGCCGGTGACGTCGATGACGCCGACAAGCACCTCGAACGGATCGCGGAAGTACGGCTCGCGCTTCTCAGTCTCCAAGTCGCGCCAGCGTCGAAGCATCGCGCCACTCGCGCGGTTCATGAGCGCCGAGTAGAGCGCCGTGCGCACATAGGCGGCTTCTTCTGCTGCCGAGAAGTCGAGCGCGTGCACGCCGATGCCGTCGACGACCACGGGCAGGTCGCGAAGCGCGGCGCGCAGCAGGAACGAGTCGGTATACGTCGCCGGCCCGGAAGTGACGGGTCCCTCGGCGATATAGGCACGATACGGCGCGGTGAGGTGACTCCACGCGCGCTCGCACAGATCGATCGCGCCACGCGGGTCCACGCCGGTCTCACGCAGCAGCGTCTCCGGATCCACGCCGAGGAGTACCGGGCGGTCAGGATCGACCTCGCGGACAGCCTCTCTCAGCTCGGTCACCCACTTCTCAAGCGCGGCTTCGGTCTCGAATCCCGAGCAGAATGCCTCGTTGCCGAGGTCCCACGCCTTGATCGAGGGCTCAGAGCGGTAGCGGTTGACGATGCGCTGCACGAGCGAGATCTCACGCTGGATGAGGTAGTCGTCGGTGCGTGCATCGCGGCGCTTGCCCCACGGCACTTCGTTCATCTCGGCGAGGCGGTCGTCTGCGAAGAAGCACACGATCAGCTTGAGGTCGTGCGTGCGGGCGGCCTCCATGATGCGCTCGAGGCGCCCGATGGCTTCCTCATCGTATTGTCCCACCTGCGGCTCAAGGGCACGCCACGACACGAAGACGCGCACGTCGCTGATGCGTGCAGCCGCCATCTGAGCAAAGTCAGCGGCAACATCGCGGTCGTACCAGTCGCTCCAGGAGCGGCGTTCTTCATCGAGCGGGTAGTAGTCCACGCCAACCGGGAAGTCGGGGTTGCGCATGGGCACTTTCTCGGCCGACTTTGCGGCGCCCGTCTGCTGCTTAGCAGGCTTCTTGACGGTCTTCTTCTGCGGCTTCTTGGTGGCCATCACGCATCACCTCCCTCGGCATAGGCGTCGTACATGCGCCAGAAGTTGCCCTGGCGACGGGTGTCGTAGTAGGCGGCGCGGCGTATTTCCCACTGCGCCTCGGCGTATCCGCCCTCCGTGAGGCGAACGGCCGCCAGCCCGAAGCGGGCGCGCACGCACGCCGGGTCCAGTCGCACGGCGGCGCGATACGCCTGCCGCGCCTGCCCGTACCGCTGCAGGCCGAGGAGTGACTCGGCAAGGAGCACGTGAGTGAGCGAGTGCTGCGGAGCGGACTTCGCAAGCGCGATGAAGACGCGCGCCGAATGCTTGGAGAGCCCCGGGAATCGGCTGTAGACGACGCCGAGGGTATACAGCGCTGTCGGCAGATCTGCCGAGAAGGTCAGCGAACGCAGCGCGCACGCCATCGCCTCGTTGGAGGCCTCCTGCTTCAGGTACGCGTATGCGGCAAGCGCAAGCGCATCTGCATCAGCGGGGTTCTCGTCGAGCACGATCCGCACGAGATCGCTCGCGCCGAAGAAGTCCTCGCCGCGCAGGAGCATGCCGGCAGCGAACAGACGCGCGTCGCGCTCCGGTTTGACCGTGGCGATGTCGAACTCGATCTGCTCGGCAGGCAAGCCGAGGAGTGCGAAGAAGAGCTCATCCTGGCTCGGGTCGAGTTCGCCCGCGCGACGGATCGTCGGCAGCGCGGTCGACATCCCCTCGTGCTTGAGCGCAGCGATCGCGAGGTTGTAATGCGCGCGCGCCTCTTTGGGGTCGAGCTCGAGCGCACGCTTCCAGCTATCGACGGCTTCCTCCTCGAAGGCTGCCGCGGCAAACGCCTCGCCAAGCTGGACGTGCGCGATCACGAGGTCGGGCACGACCTCGGCAAGTTCATGCCACACGAGCACCGACTGGTCCCACATGCCGCCGCGTCGGTCGTACGCGAGGCCGAGCGCAAGGTACGCAGGGCTGCAATCGGGGTCGAGCTCGATCGCCTGCGTTGAGGCGGCGATCGCTTCATCGTAGAAGTCACCTTCGAGCATCAGATGGCCGAGGAGCGCATGCACGAACGGGTCGCGGTCGTTGATCGCGAGCGCCTCGTAGCACGCGGCCACGGCAGCCGGCAGCTGGCCCCGCCGGGCGAGGTCCTCGGCGATGAGGAGTTGCGACGAGCGCGCAGGACTCATGACGCACCCCCGCCGAGCAGGTCTTCGCGAACGCGGCCGAGCAGCTTGAGTGCGCTCTCGGCGCTGGCGATAACACCGTTGGCGCCCACAGAGCGCGCAAGACCCGGGTCGGCCGCGAACGGCCCGCCCGCCACAAGCATCACGACGTCGTCGCGATTCTCGGCGGTCAGCAAGTCGCGGACGCCGGCAACGGCGCGGGCAGTCGCAAGTATCTCGGCAAAGACGATGACAACGCGTGCACCGGTCTCCTCAAGCCGCTCGAGGAAGTCGGCCCCGCGAACGCCAACGCCGAGGTCGTTCACGCGATAGCCCGCCTCTTTGAGTGCCGAGGCGATGATGTCTTTCATGATGCCGTGACGATCGCGGTGGATGGAGCCCATAACGACCGTCACGCCGGTATCGGGGCGCGTGAGCGGCGGCATGACGAAGCTGCCGATCTGCTCGGCCACGACGGATGCTTGCGTGAAGACGATCTCGTCGATGCGGCCCTCGGCCCATGCGCCGCCAAGAAGCGACATCGCGGGAACGAAAAGCGAGTCGAAAAGTTGCGTCTGCGGTACGCCGGACGAGCGGACGCGCTCGACGACCTGGATCGCCTTGGCGGGGTCCTGGCTGACGAACGCCTCATACAAGTGGGTCGCTTCCTCGCTCACCACGCGCTCGCCCTCCCTCCAACGCAATCGTTCATGCTCATCAAGTATCGCAGACCTAATGGTAGCGGCGGTGGGAGTCGAACCCACATAGCCTTTCGGCTAGAGGCTTTTAAGGCCCCCTCCTGTGCCAATTCGGATACGCCGCCTTATAGGGTGCCGATCAGCTCCCCGCCGGTGAGACCGGCACGGTCGAGCACCATCCCGTAGAGGATATCCTGCTCACTCACCAGCGTCGAATCCAGACCCGCCAACGCGAGCACGGTTTCAAGAATGAGAGCGCCTGCCACGATCACGCCTGCGCGCGCCGGTTCAAGGCCGGTCACCGCACGCCGGCTCTCGAGCGTCATCGTCGCGAGCATCTCGCGCATGTCGGCAAGTGCGTGTGCGCCGAGACAGTACCCGTGCACCTGATTGGCATCGTACTCTTCAAGCTCGAGGTCGATGGCGGCCAGGCTCGTCGCCGTACCGGCGACCGCGACAAGCTCTCGCGGACGCGTACGCAGGGCCGCAAAGTACGGCCTGAGCTCCTCGGTGATGAATGCATTCGCGGCATCGAGTTCGTGCCGTGCGGGAGGATCTCCATGCAAGTAGAGCTCGGTCACGCGCTTCGCGCCGATATCGATAGAGCGCGCCGCCTCGATGTCGATGACGCCGTCTTCGTCGACATCGCCGACCACGAGCTCGGTCGAGCCGCCGCCGATGTCAACGACCAAGATCCCCTCGCCGTCCCGTCCATACGTCGCGCCGAGGAACGACAGCTGCGCCTCGGTCGTTCCGGCGATGATCTGCGGCCGCATACCTGCGGCTTCAAGAGCGTCGAGGAACTCCTCGGAGTTGCCGGCATCGCGCGATGCGCTCGTGGCCACGCCGAAGATCTCCGTCGCACCAAGTGCGTTGGCCTCGGCAACGAATGAGCGCACCGCTTCGGCTACGCGCTCGATCGCTTCACGAGAAAGGAGCCCCGTACCCGTCCAGCCGTCACCGAGATGCGTGATGACCGCGCGCCGGGAAAGCTCGCGCACGCCGTCGGGACCGGCGTCGGCAACAAGCAGCCGGGTCGTCACGGTTCCGATGT
Source organism: Actinobacteria bacterium HGW-Actinobacteria-6 (assembly GCA_002841295.1). Classification (GTDB taxonomy): domain Bacteria; phylum Actinomycetota; class Coriobacteriia; order Anaerosomatales; family Anaerosomataceae; genus UBA2286. The sequence goes on along the minus strand of PHEU01000021.1, from coordinate 32,694 downwards.
CGATAGCGGCGTAACGGGTCATGTCACTCACTGATCGGTGCTCCCTTCGAGCAACGCTGGTCTTCACATTCACTGGCGGTACTGCCGAGAATAGCCTCGCCTATTGGGTCACTCATACCCGCAAGCGCTGTCGCAACGTGCGCGTGCAGACATTTGGTGCCGAGCGGGTCGCGCTGCCCGGCGATTCCAACGCTCGCGCACGCGTCCTCGCCGCCGCTCTCGATCGCCCGTGCCGAGCGGTACGCCGCGTCGGCCTCGCGCATGCGCTGTGCGAGCGCAGGGTCGTTCGCAAGCCGGGTCGCCCACACCTCCACGTGGCCTGCCGACTCAAGCTGCCCGACAGCCTCGATGAGATGCGGACATGTGAGCCAGAGTAGCGTGGGGAACGGCTCGCCCGTGGGCAACAACGATGGCGTTGCGATGACCGTCGGATAACCGTAACTGCAACGGGCCGCAACGCGCCAGGTTCCTCTCGGCGGTCGACCGAGCTGCAAGAGCACGACATCTGCGTCTGAGGGTGTCACCGGAAGCCGAAGACTGCGTCGAGAACCTTCGTCCAGACCGTGGCCTCTGACGCGGTGACACTGCGGGTCTGCGCACCGACTTCGGGGGCCGGCGCGCGCGTGGCGTCTCCGTCGGTGACAACGTAGACCTGCTCGCCCTCTTTCACGAGGCCGAGGTTCTCACGCGCTGCTTCCTCAACGCCTTCCGGTGTCTTGAGGCGATCGACCTGCGCCCGCAGAGTCTCGTTGCGGTCCTTCAGACCGGCGAGCTCCTGCTCGAGCGTGGTCTTCTCCCGGGTCTGTTGATACTGCAGGCGCAACACGGGATAGAGCGTCCAGGCAGCCAGCACGAGGGTGCCGATGAGGATGACGGTGAGTGCGCGGTGATCCCGACGGGGGCGGCGCGCCGTGGTGCGGGCGGCCGGCTTGCGCGTGGCGGCGGTGGACTTGCGCTTGGCAGGTGCAGCGCTCTTTCGGGGTGCGGACGTACGCTGGGACGCTCGCGCCGGAGCCTTCCTCGTTGCCGAGGAACTCCGTCGAGCGCCCGCTTTGGCCCCATTCTGCGTCTTTCGCGCTGTTGTCATCGTTCCAACTTCATACTGCGTGAAGGCACAAGCGGTACATCGAGAACGTGCGATCGCACGCCTCTCGGCATGATAGCACGAATTCACAGGTGTGTAGATTAAGGGTCAAGTCGAGGGTGAGGCCGTTCTGTCAGCTTAGACCCGCGTGACCTGGATCAGGTTCGTGGTGCCCGGAACGCCAACGGAAACGCCCCCTGTGAGCGCCACCATCTGCCCCGGAAGCGCATACCCCGCTACCCTGACCGCCTCCACGGAGTGCGTGAGCATCTCGTCGATGGTGTCGTGATGCGCGACGACGAGCGCGGTCACACCCCATACGATCGCGAGGCGCCGGGCAACCGTGACCTCCGGCGTGACAGCCACGATCGGCGTGCGTGGTCGATGTGCTGCGACCGCAAACGCCGTGGTGCCGGACTGCGTAGCGGTGACGATCGCCGCCAGTTCGAGGTCGCACGCGAGTTCGGAGACTGCCGTGCTCACCGCGCGGGTAACATCGTCTCGGCCACCATGAGTGGGAGCCACGTCCGGGCGATCCGAGAGCGACTCCTCGGCAACCGTGGCTATGCGCGCCATCGTGGTCACCGCAGCGACCGGGTGTGCGCCTATGGCAGTCTCGCCGGAGAGCATGACAGCGTCCACAGCGTCGAAGATGGCGTTGGCCACGTCGGACGCCTCGGCGCGCGTCGGGCGCGCGGCGGCCGTCATCGACTCGAGCATCTGCGTCGCGATGATAACCGGGCGGCCGGCTGCACGACATGCGGCAACGATGCGTCGCTGCACGACCGGGACCTGCTCGGCAGCGGTCTCAACGCCGAGGTCGCCGCGCGCAACCATCACAGCGTCGGCTGCGGCCACGATCTCGTCCATGGCGGCCACGGCTTCGTGCTTCTCTATCTTCGCGATGATGGGTATGCGACGCTCGCCCATGAGCTCGCGGAGGCGCAGCACGTCGTCGGCGGAGCGCACGAACGACTGCGCGATAAGGTCCACACCGGCTTCGATTCCCCACGCGAGGTCTTCGCGGTCCTTCTCGGTGATGGCGTCGATCGCCAGGCGCACACCCGGCACGTTCACACCCTTGTGGCTGGTCAGCAGCCCGCCGATAACGACCTCGGTCAGCAGCGCGCCATCACGTCGGCCAACCACGAGGAGTTCTATGCGACCGTCGTCGATAAGTACGCGGGCGCCGTCGGGCACGTCGATCGTGAGGCCTTCGTACGTGACGCACACGCGGCGTGCATCGCCGATGCACTCGCCCGAGATAAGCTCGAAGCGGTCGCCGGCGTTGAGCAAGGTGTCGTGAGAGACGACCCCGACGCGCAGCTTCGGTCCGCCGAGGTCGAGCATGACGGCGATGTGCTTGCCCGCCTGCTCGGCCACGGTCCGCACCGTTGCCAGGCGCCTGATGAGGTCCTCGCGTGCGGTGTGCGATGCATTCAGTCGAACGACCGAGAGTCCGGCGTCGATGAGCGCGCGCAGCGTTTCGGGTGAGTCGCTGGCGGGGCCGATGGTTGCGATGATCTTGGTTCGCGGCATAAGGGAGCCTCCTTAAGGCATCACAGTTGATGCTACCCGAACGAGGCGGATGCGTCCCTATATCAAGCCGCGACTCTCGATCCACTCGCGGTACTCGGCCAGCAAAGCGACAAGACCCGCGTAGCTGGGAACCTCGTTCACGCGGGCGCGCACGTACGTGGCGCCGGGCACGCCCGAGATGTACCAGCCCACATGCTTGCGCATGCGCGCGAAGCGCTCCTCGCCTGCGAATGCCACGAGCGCTGCCGCATGCTCCAGGGCGACCTCGATGCGCTCAAGCGCGCCGGGAGGCTCCAGCCGCTCGCCGTGATCAAGCAGCGCACGGCACTGCGCGAAGATCCAGGGATTCCCCTGCGCGCCCCGGGCGACCATCACCGCGTCGACCCCGGTGCGCTCCAGCATCGCGGCCGCATCGTCTGCCGAGAAGACATCGCCGCTGCCGAGCACCGGCACAGCGACGGCCGCCTTCACGCGTGTGATGACATCCCAGTCGGCTTTGCCCTTGTAGAACTGTTCGCGCGTGCGACCGTGCACGGTGAGCGCCGAGGCACCCGCCGCCTCCATCGCAAGTCCGAACTCGACCGCATTCACGCTGACATCGTCCCAGCCGCTCCGGAATTTCACGGTGACCGGCACGCTCACTGCCGAGACCATCGCCGAGACGACCTCGGCCGCCAGCTCGGGGGTGCGCATGAGCGCGCTCCCCTCGCCTTTCGCCACGACCTTGGAGACGGGGCAGCCCATATTGACGTCGATGAGCGCGACATCGTCGCCGTAGCGCTCGACGATGCGCGCGGCCTGCTCGGCCATCACTGCGGGGTCGGCTCCGAAGAGTTGCACGGCGCACGGGGTTTCCTCGGCAGCGAAGGTGAGGAGCGAGAGGGAGATGCGCGAGTCGGGGTTGTAGTGCAGGCCGGTCGCGCTCACCATCTCGGTGTACGTGAGGCCTGCGCCCATGCGCTTGCAGATGGCGCGAAACGGCGCCTCGGTGATGCCCGCCATCGGGCCGAGTACCACGTTGCCGGCGGCGAGGAGCGTGCGGATGTCGGTTGCGGCGCTCACAGGGGAATCGTCCGCTCAAGGCGCTCGATGAGCGCGCCGGTCCAGAAGTCGAGGATCTCGTCGTGGCTCTCGATGAACTGGCCGGTCTCGATCGCGCGCACGATGTTTGGGAACTCCTCGCGCGGCAGGCTTGCGAAGAGCGCCTGCATCTCCTGGGAGCCGCGCGGGTCGGTCTGCGCGGACGAGATCGCCACGGCGAGCGAGACCATGAGCAGTCCCATGGTGTTGATCGCGAGCGCCGCCTGCTTCAGCGGGATACCAGCGCCGACCATGATCTGAAACGAGCGCTCCACCAAGCCGAGCGAACCCGGCGTTGTGAGCGGGCGCTGCGCCAGGAGCGGCAGCACATTCGGGTGCGCGAGCGTCGCCTTCAGGTTCGCGCGAATCAGCTGTTGCAGCTGTCCCTGCCACGGAAGCGTCGTGTCGACCTCGATGTCGGCGCTGCCTGCCACCGCCTCGATCACGCCGTCGAGCAGCGCTTCTTTGTTAGGCAGGTGCCGGTATGCGGCCATCGGATCGACGCCAAGCTCCGCGCCGAGCTTGCGCATGGAGAGCGCATCCAGCCCGTCGCGGTCGACGATCGTGAGAGCGGCGGCGATGAGTCTCTCGCGTGTGAGCTTCTCGGCCATGGTCTGAAAACTCCCGCCAAATTGGGTGTTGACTTGTCTACACCGTAGACTATAGTGGTCTACAGTGTAGACATCAAGAGCCGGGCAGAAATCCGGCAGCGGGGGCGAAGCCCCGCAGAGAAGGGAGCTTCACCATGAGTATCGATCCGGTCATGGAGCACTTTGGGAACTGGGCGGTGGCAATCATTTTCGTCGCCATCTTCGCCGTCTTCCTGCTGTTCACCCCGTTCTACAAGAAGAGCGGCGTCAAGCCCAAGGGCGCGTTCCTGGCGTTTGTCGTGGCGCTCGCCGTCGAGATGTTCGGCGTGCCGCTTTCTATGTACGCGATCTCGGGCGTAGTCGGGCAGTACCTCCCCGACGGCGTTCTGTGGGGGCACACCCTCGTTGGCTACGTGGGACTGCTCGGCACCAACATCGCGATGTTCCTGTACCTCTTTGGCGCAGTACTCATCATCTCGGGTTGGCGCGCGATCTACCGCGACTACTGGAGCAAGGACCGCGGCGAGGGCCATCTGGTCACGAGCGGCATCTATCGCTTCATCCGCCACCCGCAGTACACCGGTTTCGCGTGCTTCACGATCGGCATGCTGCTTGAGTGGGCGACGCTGCCGATGCTCGTGATGTTCCCGATCCTCGGCGTCATCTACTTCCGCCTTGCCCGCCGGGAAGAGGCCGACATGCGTGCCGAGTTTGGCCGCGCGTATGACGAGTACGTTGCTCGCACCGGTATGTTCTTGCCGACGAAGGTCTTCTCGCGTGCCGCACGCGCTGCCGAGATGCCCCGCCGGGCTGCGGATTCGCGCGCATGAGCAGCTCGCTCCCCCGTCTTGAGGTAGCGCTCGAAGCGCTTCTCGGCAACCGCCTCGGCGCCGGTGTGTACCGGCGCTGGGTGCGGGGCCTCGGCCTCACGGGCACCGAGCGCGTACTCGACGTCGGTTGCGGCGCGGGCGCGTGCGTGCGACACATCGCGGCGGCGTTGCCCGCCGGCTCGCTCACCTGCCTGGACGTCGACGCGCGCTGGCTCGCCATCGCGCGCAAGCGGCTGACCGGCTACGACCGCGCCGAGTTCACCATCGGCGATATCACGCGCTGGAAGCGCGCCGGGGCGTTCGATGCGGCGACTCTGCATTTCGTGCTCCATGACATCGCTGGCGAGCAGCGCGATGCGGCTCTCGGCAATATCGCGGAGTCGCTCGCGCCGGGAGGACGGCTCTTCATACGCGAGCCGACCGGTCACGGCATGAGCGCCGAGGAGCTGCTTGGTCTGCTGGATCGCTCGGGCTTCCGGATGCGCGGCCCTGCCGTGTACGAGAAGCTGCCGCTCATGGGCGAAACGATCGCCGCCGAGTGGGTCATCGGCGCATAGCACGGCCGGCTCCACACGAAAGGGCCCGCGGAGGATGACTCCCCCGCGGGCCCTCGTGCGTGCTGGTGATACTAGTTGAGCTGTGCGGCTACCGCCGTCCGGACGACGGCACTCACGGCCGCGTCGGAGCCAATGAACCGAACCTTCACGATGTCGTTCTTGTGCGCAAGGAGCGCGGCTTGCGTTGCAGGAGCCAGCCAGTTCGTCGGCGTCAGCAACAGCACGGAGCGGTTGTAGCCCTGTGCCGCGCCAGCCGCGAGACCGTCGGGGAAGTTCTGGCCCGTGGCGATCGCCACGCCGTCCCACTTGAGCCCTGCATTCGCGACGCCGTACTCGGCGATCTTGACTGCAGTGGCGTAGCGGTTGGGGCCCTCAAGCCGCGTGACCGTGGCGCCCACCATGCTGGTGATGTCACTCGTCACCGAGGCCGGTGCCGCGGCCGTGCTGCCAAGCACGAGCGCCTTCGTGACTCCGGCGGCGTTCATCGCGGCAGCGTTCGCCGCACCAATGCCGGTGGGCCTCACGAGATAGATCGGCCATCCCTTTGCCGAGGCGAGCGGACCTGCCGCAAGCGCGTCGGGGAAGTTGAGACCGGTCGTCACGATGGCCGTGCCGTCGAAGTTGCAGTCAAAGAACTTGACCGTCTCGGCAGCAACGAGCCTGGCGGTGTCGTAGCGGTCCACGCCACCGATGCGCGTGACGTTGCTCGCGCCCAGAAGGGTCTTGAGCGAGTTCTCGGCTGCCGTCCCAACGGACGCCGTGCTGCCGAGGATGACCGCCTTGCTTGCACCAAGTCGCGTGATCTCGGTCGAGAGGCCTGATGAGAGCATCGTGGGACTGGTGAGCAGGATCGGCGACTGGTATGCGCCCGCGAGCGAGGCACCGACGAGTGCGTCGGGCCATGCGTCGCTGCTAGCGATGACGACCGTGTCCACTGAGTTCAGCGGGAACGTCGCGCGTGAGATCTCAAGCGCGGTCTGCAGGCGGTTAGGGCCTTCGAGCGGCATGTACGTGGCGTTCGCCGGGAGCACCGCAAAACCGATGGTGTGCGGCGACTCAACGTTGCCGGCCGCATCTTCGGACCAGTACTCAAGCGAGTGGGAGCCCTGCGTCGATGTCTTCACCGAGGCACCGGCAACCGTCGCACCGCCATCGAGCTTGTAGTACGTCTTCGCAACTCCTGAGAGCGGATCGGTAGCCGAGAGAGCCACGGTCGCGCTGCCGGTGTAGGAGCCGAGATGGTTATCGGTCGTGACAGGTGCGGTGTTGTCGATCTTCACCGTGGCGGTGTTGGTGGACTCCACTGCACCCAGGTTGTCCTCGGACCAGAACTCAAGGGTGTGCGTTCCCTCTCCGGACACGTCGAACGAGGCCGAGTAGGGCATCGTCGCGCCCGCATCGAGCTTGTACGAGGTCGAAGCGACACCGGAGAGCGTATCGGTTGCGACAAGCGTCACCGAGAATGGCTGCTGGTGCCACATGCCATCGACATTCGAAGTCGTCATCGGTGCGGTGTCATCAACGATCGGCCCGATCGCAACGGGAGTGGACGTGGCCGTCCCCTCTTGGTTGTATGCGATGACCTGGTAGCTGTACTCCTCGCCGAGAACGATGGTGTCGTCCTTGAAGCTCGTCTGGTTAGCAAGCGCGGTGGCGATGGTGGAGTACTCTCCCACGACGCTCGCCACGATCGGCGCGCGCTGAACGCGGAAGCCGATCTCGTTGGCCAGGTTGCCCCACGTGGAGGCAAGCTCTGCCGGGGTGCCATCCACCCATGTGAGCGCGGTCGTGCCGGGAGAGACGATGGTCGCCGGGTCGAGAACCGGAGCCTCCGGCATCAAGCTGGCGACTTCGACGGTGACCGGTCGCATCATGTCCATCTCTTCATGGCTCAGGATGTGGCAGTGCCACACGTACTCCCAGCCGAAGTTGCGAACCTCGTTCATGATCGGCATGTCGTACGGTTGGCCCGTCACCGGGTCGATCGTCGAGAACATCATCATCCCGCCGATTTCCTGCGTCGGGTCGAGCGGTCGCACGCTGTCAGGCACGTTGAACGGTGCCGTCGGAGCGACCGGGCGCAGCGCCACGATGGTGTCCTCAAGCGGGCTCACGCGTACGGTGTCTTTCCAGCCGAGCTCGTTCTCATCGGGATACCTCATGAACCCATCCCAGCCAACACGGTTGATGAGCTGTACGTCGTAGAGATGGAAGTGCATCGGGTGTGTGTCCACGCCGTTATGCGTGATCTTCCAGATCTGCGTACCGTCGCCCATCACCGGCGTCAGCGGAACCATGTCGGGAGACACTGCCACTTCAACCTCGGTTGGCGGGTCCATGTAGCTGTACAGGATGAAGTTCGGCGCGCCCGGTACGCCCGTTGGGCGCTCGAGGCCAAGTTTGCCGCTCATGCGGCCGAACTCGTCGAACGTTTCACCTTGCTCGTCCTGGATAGCCTTGGGCTCGAGCGGGAACGTCGTCTCGACGCCGTCAAGATTCTTGAACTTGAAGCTGGTCTCGAAGATGCGGACGTACGCATCCTTCACGAAGACCTGGTCGTACGTGCTGTTGTAGCGGTCGTTCGGCACGATGATCTTGTTCTGCGACGACTCGAAGACGCTGTCGTGCGCTCCGGTCGACGTGAACGCATCCTGAAGCGCTGCGAGATCAAATGCCGGTGCCGCGGTCTTGGCAGCGACCTTGATCTGCATGATCGTGCGGGTGTTGGGACCATAGCCAGCGCGCGTCGGAGCGTGGCCACCCGTATCGGTCATGTCAGGATTATCGGTGTAGTAGTCATAACGCGGGTCTCCGGCAGGGAACGCCGCAGGCGCATCGTTGTACATGATGAGCGTCTTGCCCGCGTACTTGGAGAAGTCGACGATCACGTCGGCGCGCTCGGCGGGGGCAACGATCAAAGAGCCCTTGTCGACGTTGCCGGCGTTGAAGAGCGTGACGTCGGTTACCCACGTGATCGGCTGCTGCGGAATCACCGCGACGTTGGGCAGAACGCCGCCCTCGGTACCTATCTGGATCCAGTCAGGTCCGGCGGTCTTGGGATCAGGAACGCCACCTTCTCGGCCATCTACGGGCCAGTCGGCGGGCCAACCTGTCGTCTTGGCGGCCGGAAGCATCTTGACCTCGGTGTTACGGCGACCGTCGCACGAAATCGTGCCGGGGTCGGCAACGTACATCTGCAGGTTCCAGAAGCGGTCGCTTGCGGCATTCAGGATGCGCATGCGATACGCCTTGGGGTCGACGTTCATCGTCGGGTACGCCGTGCCGTTCACGAGCGGCGTGTCCTGGAACGCTTCCATACCGCTTGAATCATCGGGTGTGCCCGGCATCGTGGGGTTCTCCCACGGCGTCGAGCCATCAGGATCGTAGTACGGGTTGGCTACCGGTCCCTTTGCAACCTGCGCAGGCGGCCAGAACCACGGACCGTAGTGCCAGCGACCGGTCGGGTTCACGCCGTCGGTCATCGCAGGGTTCTGCGCAGGGACGTAGACGTGCGGGAACCACAGGTCGCCGGTATGCGGCGTTCCCGGAGTTGCGCCCCAGTTCCACGTGGGGTCGGTCGTTGCGATCGTGCTCGCGTCAACGAACGTCTTGTCCTGGATGATGAGCGGGATCTGGTCGGTCGGGACGAGACCGTCGTCGATGAGCTCCTTCTCGGCGTCATCGGTGATGAAATAGCCTGCGGCCATGCCCACCAGCACGTTCAGGCGGGTGATGCCGTATGCGTGGTCGTGATACCAGAGCATGCGCGCGCTCTGCTGGTTGCTATAGAAGAGCGTGGTGGAACCGTCGCCGGGATCCGGCATGTCAGGAACGTTTTGGACGCTGACACCCTTGGGATACGGCGTGTTCTCGCCGGCGGGGGTGATCCACTGATGCGGCGTACCGTCAGAGATCCAAACGGTCTTGCCACCGTGCAGGTGGACGACCGCGCGGTTCTCGGTGTACATCGGGTCGCCCTCCATCATGCCTTCCGGACCATATCCGGCACCCATGTACGACTTGTCGACCGGGATGAAGAGGTCGCCGCCCTCATTGATGGGAAGCTTGTTCGTGAACTTGATGCGGACCGGGCGGTCCTTCGTGGCCATGATGGTCGGCCCGAGGTAGTGGATCGGATCCGGCACGATCGTGTTCTTGCCGCTGCCATCGGTGCCCTTGTTCACCTGGACGTAGCCGCGAAGGAGCGTTGCGGGCATGTCCGAGTGAAGTTGCTCCGAGTACTGGCGAAGCTCGATCTCGTAGTAGTCGCTACCCGGATATGTGGTCGTGTCGGGGTGTGCGACCGAAAGATACTGGCCGAGGTTGTTGGCGTTCTCCGGACCTACGCCCGGGAGTCCGTCAACGAACTTGCGGAGCTCAGGTGAATACGCCCAGTTCGGCGTTGAGCTGAAGTAGTCCGGTATGCCGCCGGGCCCCGGGGGGTCCGCGACAACGGCGGCCGGCGCGATGCCGGTCGTCGAATCCATCAGTTCTGCAAGCTGTGCAGCAGCCGCCTCACGCTCCTCTTGCGAGATGCGGCGATCCATCTTCGCGTGAACGCTCTCGGCCTTCGCGGCCATCGTTGAATCCGGCGTAGCAGGAGCTGCTGCTCCGAGTGCCGGTTGTATGGGCCCTAAGACGAGCGCCCCTGTCATGAGCAGGGCAACGAATCTAGAAACCTTGCTCCTCACGTGCCTCACAAATCTCACTCTCCCTCTCCAAGTAGAATCCCGATCCTAAGACGCTTTGCAGGTTCATTTGTGCCGTTGTGCCGGGTATCCCTCCTCGCCGTATGGAGCCGTACGGAGCGTGCACACAGAAAAGCCCTCCGGTTGCGCTGAATGAAGCGCGCTCCGAAGGGCCGGGGTCGTGACTATGGAGGTGTAGTGATGATCGGCGTCGTCAGTCGCACACGCCGACCTACGGATGCGCGAACGCCGCCGCTGGACCGCGCAAGATCGAGAGAGCGCACGAGGGCTGGTCGGAGCCACTTTTGCCGCATGCGGCATGCGCGCCGTTGACACCGCCACAAGGAACGCAAGCGCGAGCACCCCGTAGACAGGCGCTCCGTTCGCGATGCTCGTCGACATCCTCGGCATGAGTACGCCCTCGTCGAGCGCGTCTGTGGAGCCGATGCCAAGCGCTTGGTGGAAGGTGGGGATTGCGACGAGAACGCTCACGACGACAATCACAACAAGGAAGACCAGGACTATCGCGGTCACTCTGTGCGCAGAAGCGCCGGTCATGTTCTTGCGAGTTTTGTGCACTGAGCAACCCGTTCATCCGGAGCTGATAGTCGGGTGTACCCACTACTGAGGCAACATTAAACGTCTTTGCGGGAAACCAATTGTTAGAATCAGTTAACATCTCCTGACTTCGGCCGCAGCAGTGGCGTGAGACGCGAAATGCCCCAGGGAGCGACCCCGGGGCATCCGCAACTCCAGGCAGGGGTTTACCTCCCCCTACCCCTGCCTGCTCTGTATGCGCTCGCGCATCGCCTCGCGCTCCGCCTCGCTGAGCGCGGCGTAGGCGTCTGCGTCCATCCCGCCGAGCGCGTCCATCTCGGGCGAGAAGAACGCCTCGGACTGCGCCTCGGCCATGCGACGGTGCGCGCGGACGTTGTGCGACACGTAGCGCATCGTGTTGCGCGTGGCTTCGGGCGATGCGGCGTAGTCGATCGTGCGCCCGGGCCGCAGCCCGATCGAGCGTCCGACCGCGAAGCTGTCCTGGTTTGCGCCGAGGTAGATGAACTCGTAACCAGCCTTGCCCTGGCGGTCGCTGATCATCGCGAAGAGCTGGTCGCGGTCGATCTCTCGGCTGGCGTTCTCGTGCCCGTCGGTCATGATCACGAAAAGCACCTGCTTCGGGTGGTTCTTCGCAACGAACTCGTCGGTGAGCTTCATGGTGTGTGCGATGGCGTCGTAGAGCGCGGTCATCCCGCTCGGCGCATACGTCTCGCGGGTGAGGTCGTACACGTCGTTCACCGGGACCGCTGAGACCACGGTCTTGAACTCGGTATCGAAGAGCGTGAGCGTGAAGAACGCCTCGCCGTCCTCGCGCGCCTGATCGTTCTTGAACTCGTTGAATCCGGAAATCGTCGCATCGCGGATCGAATCCATCGAGCCCGACTTATCGAGCACGAAGTTGATGAGGATGCTCCCCGACTCTTCCCCGCCGTGATACTTCTTCTGCGCCATCTCGACTCCCCCTATCGGTTGGTAGTTACAGGTTAGCGCCCGGGTCTGACATGAACCCGGCAGGCGCGACTCTATGCAGGCCGCACCGCGTAAGGAGGGCGAGCCCGAAGGCCCGCCCCCTGTCAGTCGCTATGAGCCCGCGCTTATGCCGCAGCCGCGACGGCCTTCGCTTTAGCCTTCGCAGGAGACGCCATCAGCAGCGGCACGATGAGCGCCCACAGCACCAGCCCGACCGAGCCCATGAGCGGGTAGTAGAAGCCCCACACCACGAACGGCCCGCCAAGCGAGTAGACCCACACCACGAACGTGGCCGTGCTCAGCACGATCTGCCCGATCGATGCGACCTTGCCGACCCTACGCAAGTACACCGGCGTGAGCACGAACAGCACAGCGAACGTGAACTGGATGAGAAACGCCCTGAGCACGTCATCCGTGATTCCCGCCGCTGCCTCGGCAACGCGCACCGTGGCGCCCGGAGGGTACCCGATGATGCCCCCCAGCACCATGTAGGCCCCCACGATCTCCGTGGGGACAAGCTTCATGACCTTGTCCGCGTACGATTGTGCCTGCGAAAGCTGCCTTCCCATGACCCCTCCTCCACCGGGCGCGCGAGGCTCGCGCGCCGTCCGTGACCCCACTTAAGGAGTATCTCGGACATGAGGCAGAGGCCTGCGCAAGAGGCTCGGACAAGCGTTAGCCGAGGAGTGAACCGGGCGTTGACCGGGCGTCAATCACGCGGGCAACCCGCGGCATCAGTACAGCCCAAGTTCCTGCGACTCCGCAGCGAGATCGTCGAGCGCCTCTGCGATCTCGCGCTGTGCACCTGGGTCCGCGAATGCAGATTGGACCGCGATATTCACCTGCTTCGTCATGCGGGCAACGTCCGCGATGGTGGGGTCAACCGCATATCCCCTGCCTGATAGCCAGTTCAGCATGTCCGCAAGATGCCACAGCGACGGCGTGCTTTCGTGCACGGACGCCGGGGACAGCTCACCATGGCCGAGGATGAGCTTCCTCATGTTCTGCCTTGAGAAGCCCATGATTTCAGCTACCTCCGTGAGGCCGACAAGATCCGGCGAGGCGCCGATCAACTGTGCATCAGGCATGGCCTTAAGAACGTCTGACATCGCGCTCAGAACCGCTTCTCTGGCCGAGGCAGCACCGCGAGTGAACGCGAGAGCTATCCTTCCTGGTCGGCCGGTACCGACAAGCGCATCATCACAACCAGCCTCGAACAAGCGCTCGGCGCGGTCATCCATGGCGATGCTGATGTCGGTGAGGCGGAATCGCAGCGTGAAATCGTAGGCGATCACTCCCCGACCTCCGTTCTGTGCCATAGGAATGCGCGTGTCCGGCTGACAGCTCCACACGCCAGCCATGGCGCTCACAATACTGAAGTGCGTTCTCGATATGCTGGTCAGAGTGCCGTCGACGTGACACGCCGCATCCTTCCATGAAGGTAGTCAAATCCGGTGAAGTTGTCAACTGACAACTTCGCGCGATGCACTGACTAACCCTCAATCTAGAACGCGGGACTTACCAGGTTCCGAACAGGAGCTACCCCCCTACCGAATCTCCTCTAGCAGCTCCCACGCCCGCTCGATGCGTCCGTGCGACTGCTGGAATCGCAGGAAGCGCTCGTCCAATCCGCCGAGGCGAACACGGTCGAGCCCGTCGGCGTCCTTGAGCACGCGGAACACGTTGCCGAATCCCTGCGGGTCGAGCTGGTAGCCGAGCGCGCGCTCAGCATGCTCCTCCGAGCCGCAGTGGTGCGTGACCGCGAAGATGGCGGCCTCAGCGATAATCGGGTCGAGCCCCTCATGCAGCCCAAGGCCGAGGACGCGACCGCCGCTCCGCGCGCCATGGTAGTAGTCGGCGCCGTCATCGATGCGGCCGATGTCGTGCCAAAGCGCCGCATGGTGAATCGCCTCGCGCTGCCACTCCGGCAGCTCGAGCTCACGTGCGAGCTCGGTCGCGTGCGTCCACACGCGCAACGTGTGCCCGCGCCCATGGATGCCCGCCGAGTGGTCGATGCCATCGAGGCGGACGAACCAGGATGTGGGGATGCTGGGTGGGGTCATAGAGGTGACTCCCTCATAGTCAACAGACGCGGGCAATGCCCTGCAAGCGAACCTTCTACATCCATGCGTATCCGCACGACACGACCATGACAGTCCAGGGCGATTCTACCGGCAAGTGTAGGTCGATCAGTACGACACGAGCCCCGAGCCACCACACGTCTGACACTCCTGCCTGCCAGTTTGAGCGCACAAGTAGCACAGAGACGCGCCCGTCCCATTACAGGCATAGCATTCGAACCCGCCCCCGGTACATCCAATGCAGTCAATTACGCCGGCGCCTCGACACATCGTGCATGTTCCGCCGTAAGACAGAACTCCGCTTCCGTAGCACTGCCAACACTCATCAAGCCCGCTGCCGCCGCACATCGTGCACTTGGTGAAACCAGCGCTCCCACAGGCAACGCAGGGCGTACGCCCACGCCCGCCGCAAGCTAGGCACCTGGACGATCCCTCACCGTCACACGCACTGCAAGGCTGTGGCTCTGGGATAACACTCTTAGCAGCCTGCGTCTTGCTCACATAATCGTATTTCACGTTCGTCATGATGAACGCATTCAATCCGTCTCCCGCAATCGCCAGCGCTTTCATGTGCTCGATGTTGGCGGCGCCTGCGCTCGCGTTCGTGTAGGTGTAGATTGACCCATCACTAAAAAGAATCGTGATGTAATCTTCGCCAATTTCGTACTCAGCGACGCTGGAATCGCCGTCAGTGTCCGCGTATTCCTGCCACCCGGTCGCTTCAACCTCAGGCACCACAACTTCAGCCGAACTGGACGGGATTACAGGTGAGCTTGCCGTGCAACCTGTCGAGGTCGCGATGACCAGAATCAGTAATAATGTGGCAACGCCACATTGTGTGAAGAATCCTTTGAACATTGTTTTCCCCCATTGCAGGTCGGAGCCTTCGCAAACACGCTGTTCCCTCCAGTATATGTCAGTAGACTGCTGAGTAGCTCCCCAAGTAATAATCACATCTCAAACCTACGAGGGTGTGCTCAAACCCGCAGAGGACGCCTCCACCCACTTCGCCGAATCTTCCGCCGCCATCGGCTCTGCCGACTTCTCCGCGTACGCTAGGAAGTCCTCTTCCTCGTGCTTGCCCTCGCTTCGGCTCTTCTCGACCTTCACCATCACCGGAATGCGTGTGAACAGCCCCGACAGCAGCGCCTCACCGGTATTGAGGTTTGGCAGCGCTTTCGCCTCGTCCTCGCCCATGGTTTCGACCACGTCCCGGATGTACTTCTGATCGTTCGGGTTCACGATTCTGAGAATGATGTAGCTGTTAGCCTGCGAAAGAACGGTTGCATCGATGCGACTGGGGCGCTGAGAAATGAAGATCAGACCCATTCCATACTTTCGGCCTTCAGTCGCTATCTGCTTGATCACGGACAGCGACGGGACCGAACCCTCGCCCCCGCTACCAGCGCTCCATCCAGGAATGAAGTTGTGGGCCTCTTCGAGGACCGTCAGGAACCGCGGCATCTTCTCATCGATTCGTGCGCTCAACATGCGAGAAAGGATGCTCGCCACGATCGACTGGCGCAGTTCATCCGTATAGCCCTCGAGTGAAACGATGGCCACGGCGCCCGTCTTGATGATGGTGTGTACATCCTTGCCGGACGGCAGCGGCTTTGATATTGCCGCGAACTTGCGGTTCGTCTTTATCATGTTCCAGTACTGCCAACCAGCCTTTTTGGTCTGGCGGCGAACCGCATTCGCGGTAGAGGACTGCACGTTGATGGCCGCCGAAAGCCGACTGATCTCCCGCGGCAGGGGCGCGCGATCGTCCGCAGCTTTCAGAACCGCGATCTTCTCTGCAACTTCAGCCAGCGCGTAGAAGTGATCGTGCTCAAGGGTCTTCTGCAGTCCCCCAACTTCGTTTTCACGTAGAGCGACATCTAGTGCCGCTCGCTTCGCATCATCACTGAGCACCTCCATGATGCCCATCAACAACTGCTCCTGCGGTGCCGAAATGGTCTCGCCGGACATTCCGCGAATGTAGTTGAGGACCTGGTCGAACTCCTCCTCAGCCAGCCGAATCTCCGGGAGATAGGTCGTCACCTCGGTGTGCTTCGCAATGTGCAAACCCGAGTAGTCGCCGTGCGGATCGAAAATGAGAATCGGATAGCCCTTCTTCATGAGCTCCTCGAGAAGCTTGCGAGTGGCGACCGTCTTTCCCGCGCCGGTCGAAGCAAGCACCGCCACGTGACGCGAAACCGCCATGTGGCCGTCAACGTACACCCGCACGTCCTTGTTGCCACGTTCCGTGCCGAGGTAGAGCCGCCGATGCTCGGGCGTATCGCCTACCAAGAACGACTCAATCTCCTCTGCTGGCGGCACGTACACTTTGCCTGCCGGCTGAACGGGGTACTTAGGCGGCTCGAGGCGGCCGTCGCGCTGAACGCCAACGACCTTGCACGTTGCCGTGATCATCTCTCGAGACAATGACACGACGGAGTCGATAGGATCGCGCCCCTGGAAGGCAAGCTCCTGCGCAGCTTCCCGAGGAAAGAGCGGGTTAAGGCGCTCGATCACGCCAACTTTAGCCCAGACGCGATACGTCTCCCCGCCCTCGACAGTGTCGACCGCCACTAGGTCCTGCGCCCGCACTGCGTCCGGTCGCACCTGCATCTGGAACTCGGTCGTTGAGCTGACCCCCACGACAGTCCCCACTGAAGTTGCTTTCGTATCGCCCACGCGTCAGACCCCCGGTCTCGTTTCGCGGCTGCGCTTACCGCTGCCGCGCATCATGATCATCGATTTCAGAGCATCCGCATCTGTCATCTCAACGAACTCGCCGGTAAGCAAGCGTCCGTATTCCGCGAGAATCAGCTGCCGATATGCCTTCGTCATCCAGCCCGGAATGGCAGCGAACTTATCCACAATGTCGAGGCCAATCGGGAACGCATACCCTGGCAGAAGCGTTGCGTAGTCAAATGCCCGACACAGCACTTCCTCTTGCTCTACGGCATCGCAGTCTGCCGAGACCTCAATACGCATCGGATACTTCGCGGATGTGACACGAACAAACGTGTTCTGAACATCGGGGAATAGAACGGCTCTCTCGTCTTGGACCTTCATGCGCGGGTTCACTGGGAACCACTTGAGCGCCTCGCCACGGTTGAGCGCCAGAGCGAGCAGAATCGCATCGTTGTAACGAGTTGCGTCGAGAATCGCCTCGACCTGGACCTTCGTCCCCCGGCCTCGCATATCGAGCACGGTGAGCAGCCGATCGAACACCTCTGGGTTGTGCTCGAGCATGTCACGCACAACGTATCGCGTGACACTGCGCCCAAAGGACCGCTCAACAACTCCGCATAGAAGTACATCCTTCTCGCGAGCGCGGCGAAAGACGTAGTGCTGCAGGAATGCCATCATGCAGACCGCCGGAAGGTGCTGGTCGCTGATGTCGCGCCGACAACGCTCAGAGCTGCGTAGCTCGCACTTGGAACACCAACCCGCGAATTGGCCGAGTACCGGAAGAACGTGCGGCCGCTCGTCCCGGCCGAGCATGGCCTCGTAGTCCTCAGGGAAGAACCAGTGCTCGAAGAACGGCCCGCTCACAAACTGCAGCGGTCCATAGAGCATGAGAACTCGAAGGTCTGAGAACCGGTCGTCCTCTAGGGCTGTGACTAGCGCGCCAAGCTCGACCAACTGCCGCACCACATCGCCGTATCGAGAGTTGGCCTTCAGTCCGCCCCGCAGCTGACCGAGCATCAGCGGAAAGTGATCGAACGTCTCACGCTTCTCAAGATCAGCCTCGCCCTGCTTCACGCGGAAGATCCCGGCGCGAACGATAAGCGGTGTGGCAATGCCAACGTCGATCTTGGAGATTCCGCCATCTACAAATGCGACTGCACACGGCTCGGGAATCGCGCTCGGAACCGGCGTGATGCCGTAAGGGCCTGCGCCGGTCCTGAACTCAATGCGCATCGCACGCGCAATGCCGAGAGTCGACTGAAAGTAGTCCTGACGAAGATCGTCGGCTACAAGGAGTGCGTTTTCGGCGATTCGGACGAAAAGGTCCGGATCGCTACGAAGTACGTCGGTCTCGGTATCCGCCAAGTCATGCTCCCCCCGAAAATGGCAGTACCTGTATAGTCGGCGTTTCGGTGCCGGGACTCAAGCAGCGGTGCCCAGGGCAGCGCGATCGTGCGCACCCGTCTGACCGATTAGCGGACGCCCAAGATGCCGTTTGAACGCAGCGACCAGCGGCAAACATAGCGAACAAGCGCTCGACTTAAGCCCCACATCTAACTCTACGCTATGCTGCTACCATACTTGGTGACGACTCTGCACTTGCGTCGGTCCAGTGTGCTGACGTTCAAGCAATGGCAGGTTCTTTCGGGGAGGAGCTTCAAGTGCCAAGAGAAGATGAGCACAGACCGCCGATCGGAGCCAATGAAGAGCAACTCTCCAACCTCTTCAGCGAGCGTTTCTACTTCGAGATCCCACGCTTCCAGCGTAGCTACGCGTGGGAGATCGATGAGTACTCCGTCTTCTGGGATGACATTGTTCGCGCATATAGAGCCCCAAATGGACACGTTCACTTCCTGGGGCCGATGGTCTTCGCTAGGAACCCAGGGAGGCCATCCCTTGGCATACTGGACGGGCAGCAGCGCCTCAGCACGTTGATGCTTCTGCTCGCCAGCATGAAGGCGGCGGCGGAGACGTTGCCCGATTCAGAAGACGCCGAGAACCTTCGCGAGGATCTCGCTGGTGCGCTGAAGGTGCGCGTCACGTCGGGCGGTCGTGCTCAGAGACTTATCCGGCTTCAGGCCAACCGCCAAGACCGACAGGTGTTCGAGTCGCTTGTGACCGCAGGATCGGCACGATGTACACACGATTCTCACAAGCTGATGAAGAAGTCATACGACTATCTGGCGCAGCAGGTGAGTAAGCTGATGGCGGATGGCGATCCAACCGTCAACTTGTCGGCGCTGTGGGAGTCGATTCTCAGCAAGTTCTGGTACATCCACATCATCTGCGAATCGGAGATAAACGCGCAGGTGGTCTTTGAATCCCTAAACGCGAAGGGCGAAGACCTTTCATCCGCTGACCTAATCAAGAACTACCTCTTCATGGAGGTAGATCGAACGGGCACAGAACGGGACTTGGACGAAGCCGATAACACTTGGGCGCTGATGGTTAACAACCTCGGCCGAGATAGCGAGTTGTCCGACTTCATGCGCACTTTTTGGAACTCACGCTACTCTTTTGTTCGCGCTGATGAGCTGTACGGAACACTGCGTGAAGCAGTGAACTCTCGAGCTGGAAATGTCTGGGACTACCTGCGCTCACTTGAGCGGGAGGCACGTGTCTTCGCCGGATTCCGAACACCAACAGCCGAGTTTTGGCAGAGCGCATCAACCGCTCGAATGATGCGGGAGTTCAAGGTACTCAACATTCGAGTCACAAGAAGTGTCTTGATGGCGCTTTGGTCACGTCTATGCGACACGCCACAAGAGTATGAAGATGCCGTTAGAGGGCTTCTTAACTTCATGATTCGCTACTCAAAAATCACCGAGCGCCCGAGTAATACTGTCGAGGAAGCTTTCAGCCAATGGGCTGTGGACATCCGAGCCGGCGTGCGGGAGCCGGCGGCTTTCCAGGCCTGGCTGGCGCAGGAGGCTCCGAGCCGTGATCAGTTCATCGAGAGTTTCAGGACCCTGAAGGTCAAGAGCGGCCCCACCGCTAGGCTGCTTCTATCCAAGATAAACAATGCGATGCAAGCAGGCGGCGAGCCTGAGGAGATGATCACGAACTCAGAGACGGCCACGCTGGAACACGTCATTCCGCAGACGCCGAATGAGCACTGGAAGGAACTCCTTGAGCAGCAGGGGGCGACTCTCGACGACATCGTGAACCGACTAGGCAATCTAACGCTTCTGGTCCAGTCCTGGAACACAGCTGCGTCAAATCGATCGTTCTCGGAAAAGCGGGACTCGGCCTACGCTCAGTCAAGCCTTCCGCTTAATCAAGATCTAATTAGATCTCACGTCGTTGATAGCGTCGGGCAACTTCTGCCGCTGGACGACCGACCAGTACTCGACGAATTCACGCTCGTTGATCTGAACGAACGGCAAGCCCGTTTGGGACACGTCGCTGAAGCGATTTGGACGGTATAGGCTACCGCCATTGGGCGGCATGATCGACAGGAGGGAGAGCGCATGGACGCGTACGAGGAGAAGGGCCGAGGACTTCGTCTTGCGGCCAAGGAATTGGTGCTCGACTTCATGCAGGCAACTACCGAATGCAGGCCAGGCGGTGAGGGAATGCGCCAAACGGCTATCTTCAGAGGCTGTGGCCTTGACTGGGGAGACTATCCCACCGCGACTTCGGCGAGCCAGCAGTTCTGGGCGGTCGCATTGCTGAGAGAACTTGAAGCCGAATCCCGCGTTGAGCGCAACTCAAAGCTTTGGCGCTTGGTCTGAGGCAAGCAACTCGTCTACAACGCAACCACGGGCGCACGGCCGAGCGTCGGTCGTCCCAATGTCGAGTACGTTACGATGCCGATGTGTACTTAAGCTGAGAGGAAGTCATGGCAAACGGCGAGGGGCCCGATCGCGCCAACCGAGAAGTGTCCGCTGCGCTCGACGAGACGCTAGACGTCCTACGGGACATTGTGCCCAATGCGTTCGTCGACGGCTGCCTGAACATGACCGCCCTCCAGGTCGCCCTGGGCCAGGATGGCGGCGAGGGCCCGGAGCGCTACGCGCTCTCGTGGGCGGGGAAGCGCGATGCGATGCGACTTCTTCAAGCACCGACACAACAGACGCTCACGCCGAATGTCAGCGAATCAGTCGACTTCGCCACGTCCGCCAACGTCTTCGTTGAAGGTGACAACCTCGAAGTATTGCGACTCGCCCACAAAGCGTATGCGGGTCGGGTCAAGATGATCTACATAGATCCGCCGTACAACACTGGTAACGACTTCGTGTACGAGGATGACTTCTCCGACTCCCTGAACGCGTATCTGCGACAGTCCGGCCAGCTTGACGAGTCTGGCAACTTACTGCGCAGCAACCCCGAGAAGAGCGGCCGATACCACTCGGCGTGGCTATCAATGATGTATCCGCGCCTGTTCCTCGCCCGTCAGCTTCTGACGGAGGATGGCGTTATCTTCATCAGTATTGATGACAACGAGGTATTCAACCTACGCGCGCTGATGAATGAGCTATTTGGCGAGGAGAACTTCATCGGCCAGATCACCGTAGTGACCAACCCGAGAGGTCGAGTTCTCGGGGCAGGTCAGTTCGCAAGGAATCATGACTATCTGCTTGTCTACGCGCGGGATTCGAAGAACGTAGACCTGATGGTTGAGAAGACCCCGGAACAGATTGATGCTGAATATCCGCTCAAGGACGAAGGCGGCCACTATCGGCTTTCTGAACTGCGAAATACACATCGTCAGTTCAACAGTAAGACGAGGAAGCTCATGTGGTTTCCGCTATGGGTTGATCCCGGCAATGGAGCAGTCAGCGTTGATCGTATTGACTCGAAATCCGTGGAGGTCTGGCCGACATGGCCCGACGGATTCTCAGGCTGCTGGACTTGGAATCGAGCCAAGGCGGCAAAGTCCTCTGAGTTGCTAGTTGGTCGTGAAGTGGACGGCGTGTTCAAGGTGTTCCGCAAGGCTTACGCCCACATTGGGGGCCAGGTCGTCACGAAGAAGTTCAAGACCGTCTGGCAGGAGAACGAATTCTACACGGAACGCGGCCAGGAAGATCTAGATGCGCTTGTGCCCGGGAGACTCTTTATGTCGCCGAAGCCGGTAGCCCTCGTTGAGCGGCTGATCGAGATGGCGACCGACCCGGGTGACATCGTGCTGGACTTCTTCGCGGGCTCGGGAACCACCGGCGAGGCGGTTCTCCGGACAGAGGCACGAGGTGAGGGCCGCCGATTCTTGCTCATCCAGCTGCCTGAACCAATCGCTGATGAGCAATTCGAATCGATCGCCAAGCTCGCCATGGAGCGCGTCCGCCGCGCAGCGCTTGGGCTCGCCCAGGTGGCGGGCGAGACGCAACTCGGGTTCCGAGTATTCCACCTTGACACCAGCAACTTCCGCCCGTGGACCGGTGTCGCCAGCGACGACGCTGAACGCTTCATAGACACAATGTCGCTCTTCTCTGATCCGCTGGTCGACGGTTGGCAGCCGCTCGATGTTGCCTACGAAGTAGCTTGTAAGGAGGGCTTCAGCCTGACGTGTGAGATTACGACAATGGAGGTGGCTGGCAACTCGGTGCTAGTTGTCTCTGACTCCGGGATCGAGCAGTCCTTGCAGATTTGCCTTGACGCCGAAGTCAGCTCGGATCTGGGTAACGCGCTGGGGCTCATGCGGGGGGATCTCTTCGTGTGTCGTGATGTGGCGCTGAGTGACACCGTTGCCGCGAACCTCGCCCTCCAGTGCCGACTGAAGACGATCTAGCGCCATGCAGTTCAAGTTTGACGCTGATCAGGAATTCCAACTAAGAGCGATCAATTCGGTCGCCGACCTATTCCAGGGGCAGGGGTTTGTGTCCGCAGGAATTACCTTCGGCGACGGCTCTCTAGGGTTGGCCGCAGTCGCAAACCGCATCGACCTGAACGAACAGGAGCTCGTTCGTAACGTACGGGCTGTGCAAACAAGGAGCGCAGTAGCGGTTGATGACGCTTTGCACGCGCTCGAGCTTCCCTTCGACGCGCCGGAGGGTGTGCGGTATGGCCGGTTCCTGAACTTTTCGATTGAAATGGAGACCGGAACAGGTAAAACCTACGTGTACTTGAGAACGGCACTCGAGCTTCACCGACGCTACGGCATGCGAAAGTTCATCATAGTTGTGCCGTCAGTCGCCGTTCGCGAAGGCGTGATCAAGACGTTTGACGTAACGCGGCTCCATTTCAGGGAGCTGTTCGACAACGTTGTGTATCGCTACAACGTGTACGATTCCGCCAACTTAACCCAGGTGCGACAGTTCGCATACTCCGATAGTGTTGAATTCCTGATCATGACCATCGACTCATTCAACAAAGCTGCCAATATCATCCGCCAGTCGAGAGATCAGCTGCAAGGAGAGACACCACTCCACCTGATTCAAATGGCCAAGCCAGTGCTGATTCTAGACGAGCCCCAGAACTTCGAGAGTGAGAAGAGCAGGATCGCGCTCGCTTCTCTCGACCCGCTGATGGCATTGCGGTATAGCGCGACGCACAGGACGTCCTACAACCTGGTGTACAGGCTCACTCCCTACGAGGCATATCAGCAGGGCCTCGTGAAGCGCATCGAGGTCGACTCAGTGCTCAAGGAGGGCGACGACGCCCTGCCATTCGTGCGCCTGGACGAGATCCGGGTGAACAAGACACGAATCGATGCCCGACTGACAGTACATGCATCGAACGCTGGAGGGGCGGTGCGGGAGAGCACCTTGGCTTTTAAGCCGGGCGAGTCACTGGCGGACCGAACCGGGCGTCGTGAGTATCAGGATTTCGTAATCGATGAAATCAATCCGGGATGGGGCACGGTGGTGTTTTCCAACGGAATCGAGCTCACGAGCGGTGCTGAGATTGGCTCGGACAAAGAAGCCCTGTTCGAGGCGCAGATAAGGCGAACCATTGATGAGCACCTGCACAAACAGGTGCGCCTGCGGGAGCGCGGGATCAAGGTCCTGTCGCTGTTCTTCATCGACAAAGTAGACAACTACGCAGCCGACAACGGCACCATACGGATTCTGTTTGACCGCATCTTCAATGAGCTCAAGGTTGGGCATCCGGAATGGGAGGATGCAGAGCCTGATCAGGTACGGGCGGCCTACTTCGCCGAGAAGCGCAAACGTGGCGGTGAGATAGAGATGCTGGACTCTTCTTCGGGCGAGGCACGTGAAGATCAATTAGCATACGACGCCATCATGCGCGACAAGGAGGCGCTCTTGGCCTTCCCGTCACCCGACGATGATAATGACACCCGACGCAAGAAGCAGATCGCGTTCATCTTCTCCCACTCCGCGCTTCGCGAAGGATGGGATAACCCGAACGTCTTCCAGATCTGCACCCTCAACCAGACTTCCTCGCAGGTCAAGAAACGCCAAGAGATTGGGCGCGGGGTGAGGCTCGCTGTTGATCAGCGCGGCGAGCGCGTTCATGACGAGAGAGTGAACATCCTTACAGTGATCGCGAATGAAAGCTACCGATCCTATGTTCAGGCGCTCCAGAGCGAGATCGCCTCGGAGTACCGTGCGGAGATTGAGGAGCGGTACGGCAAATCAATGGGCAATCTGACAGACTCGGAACGACGCGAAATCGAAGACGCCTTCGGCGAGGGCATCCTTCCTCCCCCACCTCGGAAGTCCGGGGAGCGCGTCGCTCACCTGCGCAAGCAAAGAGCGCTCAGCCCTGAGTTTGCGGAGCTTTGGACCCGCATCAGCCACAAGAGCCGTTACGCAGTCGAGGTGGACTCTCAGACGCTCTTGGTGGAGGCGCTCGAGTCGATGAAGCTCGAGACTGTCGAAAGACCTCGGATTACCTTCACTCGAGCGGTGGTTATCGCCGACGAGAATGCATTCATAGCGCTACAGTCCGCAGGCGCGCGCAGTCTCAAAGATCTCAGTGGGCGATTCCCCCTACCGAACGTTGTAGAGCTCATTCGACAGCACCTAGAACAGGCAAGCCCGCCGGTACGCCTGTCAGGACGCACGCTACTTGACTTCATTCGCAGGGTGGATCCCGCCGCCAGTCACCTACTGGACAGTCCTCATGAATTCGCCGCAGCGGCCGCTAGGTGTCTCAGGGCGGCCCTCGCGACTCAGCTCGTCCATGGCATCAAGTACCAGCAGACTGGCGAGTGGTTCAACATGTCCAGGCTGCTTGCCGAGGACGAAGTCGCTGCTTTCAGCAAGTACGTGGTCGAGTCGGAGCGGAGCCTGTACGATCTTGTGCCGTGTGATTCCATCATCGAGAGCAATTTTGCCAATGCCATGGAAGCCCGGGATGACGTCAAGGTCTACCTCAAACTGCCGGCATGGTTCGAGGTTGACACACCCGTCGGCCGCTATCGGCCGGATTGGGCAATCGTGCTTGATCGGGACGGCGCCGAGCGTGTGTATTTGGTCACCGAGACAAAGGGCCGGGTGGAGGGTGAACTCGCGACATTCGAGCGGTATAAGGTCCAGTGCGGGCGCGCGCACTTCGAGCGAGCACTGGAGGGTGTTGAATACAGCGTCGCGACAACCGGCGAGCAGGTTCGATAGCATTCACAGACGGGAACCAGGCGAACGCCAACACTGGGAATGTGCCGCGTGATCAGCTTGTTTCTTAGTCACTTAAGTCAGACTCCTCAAGAATCAGAGAAACAGGCCCAACCAGGGCCCATATCCCTTCGGGGACCCCGTTACTAACGTGCATAGCGCGACCTCACTCCACCCATGGCACCATCACTCTCGCGCCCATGTACACGCCGCCGTCAATGATGTAGCCGAAGCCCAACATCTCACCGCTCACTCAACGCGTTCGAGAATGTCAGAGCGATAAGTCATGATCACCCGAACAGGGGTTGCGAGTCAGAAGCGACGGTGCGATGAGATTCCGCCCTCGGCGCGCGACTGAGGTATTCTACGCAGGGCGAACGGCCAGGGCCTCCAATCATCGCCAACTTTCGCACTCGCAAACTCATACATCGATGTTGGGAGTCTCAACGTTGCCTCCAGCCACTAGCGTTCAGTTGGCGAAGAACGTCTTCCGCTACCTCGCTGAATACACACAACTGCGCACGCGGCAGCAGCGGAACATGGACACATGGGACCTGTCGTGGGTTCACAGCTGGCCATCCGGCACCGAGGTGACCAACGCGCTCCTCGACAGCAACGATATCCTCAGCACAGGGACACTACTGTCTGTGAAACGACCGCAACGTCCTTCTGCGCCTCCCCCCTCGGCAGGCGTCGCCTGTTGGCTTGACTTGGAGACCCTGTCGGACTCGACTCTTGAGGCACCCCTCGTCCTTCGCACCATCTCGGTTCCTTCAGACGCTCCGAAGACGGACGACGAGGGGAACTCGGTTTCGGTCGACCCAATCGTCATGAAACTCGATGATTCACCAGGGGCTTATGACGAAGTTCAACGGTACATTTCGCGATCTTGGCTTCCGTGGGCGCAGACCGACAGGAATAAGGCCGCCATCCAATCGCTGTACGGACAACTGTTCTCCTGGCGCCAGCGCCAGATCCAGCTCGGCGAACAGTGGGAGATGATTCTGGGGGTTGGAACGCTGGTCTGGAAGGATCAGGACACCCAGGAACCCATTCGACGACCGCTGCTCACCATCCCTGTCACGGTGGAAATGGACGCGGGTAACGGATCGATAAACGTGAGCCTCCAATCTGACGCGAATCCGGCCCTCGAACTGGACATGCTCCCGATCACGCGGCGACCTGATCCGGATGCCACGCGCATGATGCACAGCCTGGTCGCGGACTGTGGCGGCGAGCTTGTCGAGCGCTCATCGGCCGGAGGCGTTCTCACCAGCATTGCGTTCGTGCTTGCTGCGGACGGTTCGTACGACAACACTCTCATGCCAGCCTCATCAGCCGACTCCCACCCGCAAATCACGTACTCACCTGTTTTGGTCATGCGAAAGCGGGGCGAGAAATCAATCTCGTCCCTCCTCGCATCAATCGAGTCTCAGGTCACCAACGAACAATCCATCCCGCCCGCGCTTGCGGTGATTCTTGGAGTCCCGAGTCCTGCGACAGAAGACGCGGCCCCGGCCGAGATCGGCGATGAGGTCAAGGCTCTGGATCAGGATCCACTTCTCGACGGAATGGTCTTCTTCCCGAAGAAATCCAACGACGAGCAGCGCATGATCGTGACGAAGCTCGCGCAAGCAGAAGGCGGCCTGATTGTTCAGGGTCCGCCTGGCACAGGGAAGTCACACACAATCACCAACCTTGTGTGCGACCTTCTGGCTCGAGGCAACCGTGTGCTCGTGACAAGCAAGGGAGCTCGGGCACTCCATGTTCTCCGAGACATGTTGCCACCCGAGCTGCAAAGCCTGTGCGTGCTCCTGCTTGGCTCAGATCATGAGTCAAACATGTCACTGGAAATGGCAGTCAGCTCCATCTCAGCGAAATACGAGGCCTGGCGTCCTGAGGCTGCCGCCGAGTCACGTAGGCGTCTTCTCACGAACTACCATGAGGGTCGAGAAGCAGTCCAGACTAGCCTTGCACGTCTCCGTGAGCTACGCCAAGCAGAGACGGAACAAACTCAGGCCGTGCCTGGCGCGTATGAGGGCACGCGAGCCTCGGTCGCACAGCGGGTGCACGAGGAATCACATGAGTACGGCTGGATTGCCAAGTTCTTCACAGACGATACTGACCCCGGAGCCTGTCCGCTCAGCCAAGACGAGTGCAACAGCGCAGCTCCCCTGGCCCGGTCCCTCACGCTGAAATATGTGGACGAGTTGGCTCTCTCGCGACCCGCGTTGGCAGCTCTGCCGGATGCAGAAACGTTCAGGTCTCTGGTCGCAATGGAGCGTGAGTCGCTGGCCGCTCTCGGCACACATGAACCCGAAAGTAACGGATTCATGTGGCCACAGGATCCAAGCACCATCAAGTCGCATGCGATCGATGCCAAGGCTGACCTTGCTGCAGTCACCCAGATTGTCCATCAGCAAGAACGCTTCGGAGAGATGCTTAGAAACGTCCTAGCTGGTGACACTGCAGCGACTGAACAAGAAGCCCAGTACCTCGACGGAGTGCTCTCTGAGATTGAGCAGCTCGGCACGCTCTACCTTGAAATTGAATCGCCAAGTGATAAATCAATCGCACAAATCAGAACCGACGCAACCAGGCTCTGTACGCACCTTGAGTGCGGAAAGAGCCTGGGAATTGGACCCTTTCGCTCGAAGCTGGTCAAGGAATGCCTCTATTTGGTCGAGGAGACTCGCATTGATGGTGCGCTGTGCGCCGAGGCATCAAAACTGAAGCAAGTGGCGGCGGCAATCGAAATCGAACAAACGCTGCGAGCCGCCACTCTCCGCCTTTCCAACCACGGTCTTGGAACAGGTCCCTCTCAGACGGCAAGGGTCTCCGATCTTCGTACGTTGCGACGAAGAATCTCAATGATCGTCGACGCGGCCGCACGTGTTAGCAATCTGCGTAAAGAGTGCTCCGACGTGGACTTCGGATTCTCCCCAAACTTGACCAGCGACGCAGGTCTGGAAGAAGTCATCAGCGCAGCAGAGATCGCAGCTCGCCAACTGCGCCACACGCAATCAACGGAGCGCCTACACCGCGTGGCTGAAACGGCTACGGCGTGCGGACCCTCGCCTCACCCCCTCGTGCCAACGCTTGTGGTTGCCATCGAGAATCGCGATTCTGACGCATACGAGGGCGTGCTGGCTGACCTTGATGTACTTGAGAGAAGCCAACTCCATCTCGCCGCGATTCAGCCCGCGTTCGAGGCTCTCTCCGAGAGGTCACGCGCACTGGCCAACCACCTCTTTGGATGGGGTGAAGGACCCTCCGCTGTGACGTTGACTCAATTGCCGGTCGCCTGGAATTGGCTGCGAGCCGAACTATGGCTGCGCCGCGTGTGTAATCCCACCGCACACGAGGAGGTATCTCAGCGGCTCGAGGAACAGCAAGGCCACGTTGACAGCACCGTAGCTACTCTCGCAGCCGAGCTCGCATGGTCCCATTGTCTGTCGAAGATGACTGATGCCCACCGAGGTCACCTCGTAGCTTGGGCTCGGGAAATCAAGAAGCTCGGAAAGGGAACAGGCAAGCACGCTCCGCTCCATCGCAATGCGGCCCGTGAACACATGCAGTACTGCAAGGACGTGATCCCAGCCTGGATCATGCCTCTGTACAAGGTTGCCGAGACGCTCGATCCTAAACCTGCCATGTTCGATGTAGCCATCGTCGATGAAGCCAGTCAGAGCGGTCCCGAGGCACTATTCGTCACGTACATCGCCAAGAAGGTCATCGTCGTCGGCGACGATCAGCAGATCTCTCCGGACGATGTCGGCGTCAGTGTGGATGCCGTTCAGGACCTCGTGAACCTCTACCTCTCCGAAATGCCATTCAAAGGCGTCTTCGGCGTCGGGAGTAGCCTGTTCGACCTGGGCAAGCAGTACTTCGGACATCCCCTCCGCCTGAGAGAGCACTTCCGGTGCATGCCGGAAATCATCCAGTTCTCGAATAACTTGTGCTACGCCGACCAGCCCCTAGAGCCTCTGCGACAGTACGGAGCGGACCGGCTGCCTCCAATCATGGTCGAACATGTGAGCCAGGGGTATCAAGAGGACGGCAAAGGAACAGTCAATCCTCCGGAAGCCAAAGCTATCGTGGAAAAGATCGTATCGCTCTGCAAAGACCCCGCGTACGACGGCCTGACCATGGGAGTCATTAGCCTGCTCAGTACCTCAAAACAAGCGCTTCTGGTCGAGCGCTTGCTACTTGAGAGGATCGGGGCAGAGGAGATCCGGCGACGGAAGATCATCTGCGGCGACGCGTACGACTTTCAAGGCGATGAACGCGACATCATATTCCTGAGTATGGTGAACGCCAACAACCAGCGAATCGGCGTGCTAAGTTCAGAGTCCCATAAACGTCGGTTCAACGTCGCGGTGAGTCGAGCGAAAGACCAACTCTGGCTCTTCCACAGCGTTGTCTCTGCTGATTTGAGTCATGCCTGCTTCCGACGTCAACTGCTCGAGTACTGCCTCGAACCCCGAGTCGGGAATTGGGACGATGCGTCCGGGCTAGATATCGACGCACTTAGACGTCGTGCCTCCAAGAACCGAACTCTTGGCAATCAACCCGAGCCGTTCGATAGCTGGTTCGAGCTGGATGTGTTCCTACTCATAGTTGGCCGAGGCTACCGAGTTATTCCGCAGTACAAGTCCGGTGGCTATTTCATCGACCTGATGGTCCAGGGGATTGAAGGTTGCGTAGCAGTCGAATGTGACGGCGAAACCTGGCACGGTCCTGAACAGTACGACGCCGATGTCGCCCGACAGCGGAAACTGGAACGCTGCGGCCTACCGTTCTGGCGGGTGACAGAGAGCAGCTTCCGTCGAAACCCCACGAAGGCAATGGAAGGGCTCTGGGAGCGACTGGCGGATCTGAAGGTCTACAGCAGTGTTGCTTCCCGAGACTTGTCGGCTGATGCCAGCCCAACTCACTCGGGAACAACAGCGCGTGATGATGTTCCAACGTACCATGCTGCTGAGCGGCCGACCCTTCCTGAAGTCATGCCGTCGGCAAGTGCGCCAATCGAAACTCCACATGTGCAGAGCGCCTCAGCAAGCGCTGGCAGTGGTGCAACCAGGCGTGATGAAGCCTCCCTCAGCATGCACCGACAGCCAGCAGTATCTACTCCTGTGATAGACAGGCCTGCCTTACCCGAGCGCGCAAAAAGACCAGCCACCAACCTCGGACGCACGCGAGCCAATGCATATAAGGAATGTGACTTGGTGTGCCAATCGCTTGTCTCACTCCGTCCTTACACAGCGTGGATCGCGTGCAGACTGCCAAATACAGCACGCTGCTCACTCGAACTCTTGCGCGATAGTCTTCTAGAAATCATCGAGGCTGAGGGGCCAATCGCCGTGGAACGCCTTTGCGCCCTCTATTTCCGCAACTCGCCATCAAGCGCTTCTGCAGGGCCCTCTGAGAGAGTGTTCCTCGACACAGCCTTGACCTCAATGGCCCGGTCGGGAGCCATCTCTAGGCGCACTGAATATGCGGACGGCGGAGAGCCGATTAATACGGTGCACGTTACGGGTCAGCCAGACATTCTCGCTCGAGACCGCGGTCCACGCGGCGTGATGGAGATCCCGCCTTTGGAGATGCTGGAAGTTCTGCGGCAGATTCACGACTGCTCTCCCGACGCAACATCATCGAACAAAGACGCAGTCGCCAGTCTTTCGATTGTCTACGCCATAACGCAACCAACCACGGAGATTAAGGAGCAGCTCGCAGCAGTTGCGGCGAAGTATCTCAACGAGAAGTAAGGTCTGAGCCTCACTAGCTTCTCGTTCAAATCAACGATTCTCTGCGACTAGACCTAGACGCGTGCGACAGTCGGCGCGCCCCCGACGCAACCTACTCTCCATCCACCGCCTCAGATGCTTTGCCGCACAGCCAGCCGAGCGCGGCCATCGCCAGGGCTATCGGGAATGCTCCCACCACCAAAGGCACTGCGGCTAGCACGTACAACACGACCATCGCCACTCGAAGCAGTGTTGCCATGAAGTCCTCCAAGGGTTGTGTGCGGGTCGATCTGTTCTCGGTCATACGACCGTGCGTCCTGGGATGAACCTACAGGAAGGCTCTGACATTGATAGGCGCGCCTCGTCCGAACGCAAGAAGGGGCGCCCACCCGGGCGCCCCTTCGTCACTCACCTGCGTCGTTCGCTTGCTACTCCGCCTACGGCGCCGTCACCCTCACGCCCATGTAAACCCCGCCATCATCCGACGTCGTCGTCCCCAGCACCTGGATCTTCGCCGAGGTCACCGGCGTGATCACGCTGCCGGTCGGGTTGGTCGCGTCGTAGTACGACAGCATGCCGTCAAAGACCGACACGGCCGACAGGCTCGGGATCGGATAGAGCTTGCCGTTGTAGTGCAGCGGCAGCGCGTCGGTCGCCTCCAGCCCGAAGGTCGAGTCGTACGTCTGGATCCGGTTGCGCCACAGGTTCTTCCCGTTGCGCGTGAGCGCCTTGGGGTGCGCGTCCACCGGCAGCGCGAACCCGTGCCCGGGATGCACGCTGGCGTTGTTGTCCACCTGCGAGGTATCGCAGTACCACACGAGCAGGCCGTCTTGGTACGGGAACCGCTCGGCCCAGTTGGGCATCGCGCTCTTCCCCAGCAGGTTGCCCCAGTTGTACGCCTTCTGGAGCGCAACGTCGTACCCGGCGTACGTGCGGTTCTCGGCCAGGTAGTAGTTCCAGTACGTGCCGCCCTCGGTGCCTGTCGATCGCTTGAAGCCGTCAAACGTCCAGCCGGTGTCTGACTCGGCACCATCAAGCGTCTGATCGGTGATCGCAAGATCATCCACCATGAACCCGAGCTCGGCCACGCCGCCGTCGGTGATGTAGCTGAAGCCCAGCAGCACATCCCCCGTGTACGCCGAGAGATCGGCTGTGAGCTGCGTCCACCGCCTGGTGGAGCCGTCGATGCCGTTCGCCTCGACCGTTGAGCTGGAGAGGTTCGTCGGCACCGTGTTCCACGTGGCCCCGCCGTCGGTCGAGACGATGAGGTTCGCGTAGTCGTAGCCCTTTTCGATCTGGTAGTTCACCATCGCCGTGAGCTGCGCGCCGGCAGGCAAGGTGAACGCTTTCGTCATCTTGTTGCGAAGGTTGTCGCCCTGACCGCTGTAGTAGAAGTACGTGCCGGCGTACGGCGCGGCTACCGTCCACGACACGGTCTTGTCGGGCAGGTTCACCAAGAGCGCCTGCGGCTGCGTGGATTGGTGCTCCACCGGCCCCAGCGTAAGCTCGGCCGTGGTGCCCGGATCGGCCACCACTACGTCGAGCCAGCCAAGCTGCAGCTTCTCCCACGGACCCTGGTGGTTCGGCGCCGAGCCCAGGTCGTAATCCACCTGCGAGAGCCACGAGCCGCTGTCCATGAGCGTCCAGAAGCTGGTGGCGTTGTCGCCGCCAACGGTGTCGTAGAGGTCCGGCACGCCAAGGTCGTGCGTGTACTCGTGCGCGAACACGCCCACGCCGCCGTTCTCCGGCTGGATGGTGTAGTCGCCGATC
>PHEU01000058.1 GCA_002841295.1 Actinobacteria bacterium HGW-Actinobacteria-6 | reverse complement strand
AGCATGCGCTCGATCGACTCCGGATCGGCGGGAGCCGATGGCGGGGCGGGAGCTTCAGGCGCCGCGTGCACCGGTGTAGACGCCAATGCTGCGGGCACAGGCGCGCTTGAACCGCCAGACCTGCCGAGCCGGAACTCCACGGGCGGCGACACGCCGAGCACAGACGTAATGCTGCGTCGCAACAAAGCCACTGTGTCCGCATCACTTGCGAGGTCGAGAGCGAATCGTTGGTCCTTCGCGAACTCGACCACGAGCGCTTTGCCGACTACCTCGATCTCACTGGAATCGAAGAGGTGTGAACGTGAGGGGCGAAGCTTCTTGAACGCGGCCTGAATCGCCGGCCATGCACGCTTCACCACGGCAACATCGAGCGGATCATCAACCGCCGTAACAGACGCTACCTGCACCGGCTCAACGACCTCCGGCTCGGGATTCGGAGCACTGGGCTTGGTCGGCTGGCCCACAGGCGCCGGGGCGCTCGTGGGAACCCTGGCTGGCGCGGGTGTGCTCACGGGCGAGATGGACGGCGCGGGACGTGCCGGTGGAGCTATGGCGGCACCGGACTCGAGCGCCGCGAGGCGCTCGGCGAGAGATTCGAGAGTGAGGTCGGTCTCAGGTCGCGCCATGCGAGTCAGCGCGACCTCGAGCGCAAGACGCTGATCAGAGGCATACCTGAGCTCGCTCGACAGCCTGTCAAGCACATCAAGCAGGCGCACGAGACGCTCCATGCCGAAACCGCGTGCCTGCTGCTCGAGCCGCGTGCGATCGCCGGCGGTGACATCGACGACTTCGCCCGCCTCGGGAACAGCCGCTACGACGAAGAGGTCGCGCGCATGGCGGACGAAACCCTTTGTGAACTCCGTCATGTCCACGCCGCGCTCGGAAAGCTCAGCGACGAAGCGGAACGCCCCGGCGACGTCGCGGTCACACACGAGGTCGGCCGCCTCGAAGAGCACCTCGGCATCCACCTCGCCAAGCAAGCCCTCAACATCTTCCAGCGTGATCTTCCCGCCGGAGAATGACGAAAGCTGCTCCAGTGTTGTGATCGCGTCGCGCATCCCGCCGAGGGCGTGCTTGCCGATGAGTGAAAGTGCCGCGTCGGCAACCTCGACCTTCTCGGAGTCAGCGATGAAGCGCAGCCGGGAGACGATGTCATCCACGCTCAGGCGATGGAAGTCAAAACGCTGGCAGCGCGAGTGAATCGTTTCGGGGACTTTGTGGGGATGCGTGGTGCACAAGATGAAGACCGTGTGCGGCGGCGGCTCCTCCAGCGTCTTCAGCAGCGCGTTGAACGCCGCGTTCGACAGCATGTGGACCTCGTCGATGATGTAGACCTTCCACTGGCCACGCGTGGGAGCGTAGTTGACGCGGCCAATGATCTCCTCGCGAACCGCATCCACGCCGGTGCGCGACGCAGCGTCGAGTTCGTAGACGTCAGGATGCGTGCCAGCTGCGATCGACAGGCAGTCTTCGCAGCTATCGTCCGGCGTGCCTGTCGGCCCGCTCACACAGTTGAGCGCCTTGGCGAGAATGCGCGCAGTAGAGGTCTTGCCGGTACCGCGCGGCCCCGTGAACAGGTACGCATGGGCGACGCTATCCTCTTCAACCGCATTGCGCAGCGTGCGCTCAATGTGAGTCTGTCCGACGACATCGTCGAAGTTCTGTGGCCGGTACGTCCGGTACCACGACTGGTGAGCCACAGATCGTACCTCCCGCCGAGCGTCTGAATGTGTCCACGACGCTTTGAAGTATACAAGGTCGGGCTGACATGAGCCCGACCTCGTCATGCGTTTCCGATGCTCCCGGACCGAGTCCCGGACACCCGGCAGCGGCCACTTATGGCTGCTTCCTTCCGGATCTGACCAGGTTCATGACATACCGTCGCCCGGAACCCGGTCCGGGAGCATCGTGAGTTGAAAGTATAGCGCGCCAAACCCGCCGACGCACTCTTACATAGCGTCGCCGAGAAGGTCCTTGATGCGACTGATGAGCTGGTCGGCGTCGACCGGCTTGGTGACATAATCATCACAGCCGGCTGCCATCGCCTTGCCTCGGTCGCCCTTCATTGAGTGCGCCGTGAGCGCCACCAGCGGAATCCTGGCGAACCGCTCGTCGGACTTGATGCGGCGTGTGGCCTCGTAGCCATCCAGCTTTGGAAGCTGCACATCCATCAAAATAAGATCCGGCACATGCTCGGCAACCGCACTGATGGCTTCCTCGCCATCCTCGGCAACCACCACTTCGTAGCCGTTCTTTTCAAGCAAGAACGTCACGAGATACCGATTCTGCGGGTTGTCCTCAACGAGCAGTATCTTCCGGGCCATTGGCTTCCTCTTCTCGCGTCGGACAGCCGTCCCCCACGACAGGCATCGCCGAAACAATGCAACTCTATGATGACATCGTCAAGCGCTTCTATGCATTTCTTGCCCACTGCGTTGCGTTTCCAGCATACGCTGCAGACAATCAGTATGACCACTTATGGAGACGGAGACCGACATGGCCGAGAAGATCACGACTTCTTCGCATCCAAGGCGGACCCGCCGCACTCCTTTGTACGCCCGAATCATCGCGGCGGTGCTCGGCGTGGTGCTTGTAGCTGTGCTCGGCTTTATCATTTGGGCCGAGACACCGCTTGGGCCTGCCCCTGATGCGATCGCGGCACTCGAAAGCGGCAACAGTGTCACGGTGGCGCGCACTGCCGCCGGATGGGAGTTCGCTCCGGATGCGGACGGGCAGGTCGGTATCGTGTTCTATCCCGGCGGTCGAGTGGATGCGCGCTCGTACGCGCCGCTCGCGCGAGCTCTCGCCGAGCAGGGCTATCTCGTGGTGATCACACCTGTGACGCTCAACCTGGCGGTCATGAGCCCGAATGTGGGCGACCGCGCACGCGATGCGCACCCCGAGATCAAACGCTGGGGCATCATCGGGCACTCACTCGGCGGGGCGATGGCCGCAACGCACGCGGCGGCGCGACCCGGCGAGTACGCGGCGCTTGTCTTTCTCGCGGCGTATCCGCCAGACGGTACCGACTTGCGAGAAGCCGTCGGGAAGGTCGCATCGGTCTATGGCGACCGCGACCCCGGCCTGAAGATGGAGAACGTGAACTCCACCAAGTCGCTCCTGCCGACGGACTCGGTCTTCACCCAGATCAAGGGTGCTAACCATGCGCAGTGGGGGTCGTACGGCCCACAGCCCGGCGACATGAGCGCGACGATCGGCCCGGCCGAGCAGCTCTCTTACGCGATCGACGCGGTCAGGGACGTTCTCGGTCCGGCGAAGTAGTGGCTCCGACAGCACTGGCGCCGTGATTCCCGTACCATGTGTGCATGAACACACCGCTGCTCGAACTCCGCAATGCGACCGTTGTGCGCGATGGCCGCACCATCCTTGAGGTCGATGGCCTCGTCTTAAACGAAGGCGAGCACGTCGCGATCCTCGGGCCGAACGGCTCGGGCAAGTCCACGCTCATCGGACTGCTCACGCGCGACATCCGACCGATCTTCCGCCCCGAGGGCCCGTGCGTCTTGCTCCGCGGCCGTGCGCTGTGGGATCTCATGGAGGCGCGGCGGCTTCTCGGCGTGGTCTCCAACTCGCTGCAAGAGGAGTACGACCGCGGCTTCCGCGTCCGTGAGACGGTACTCTCCGGCTACTTCGGCTCGATTGGCCTCCACCGCGAGCGTGAACTCACTCCCGCGATGAGAACCCGTGCCGAGGAGCTCATGTTGATGCTGGGAATCTCGGCGTACGCCGAGCGCACGATGGACACGCTCTCCACCGGTGAGGCGCGTCGCGCGCTGATCGCCCGGGCGCTCGTGCACGACCCTGCGGCGCTGGTGCTCGACGAGCCGTGCAGCGGCCTGGACCCTCATGCGACGTGGAGCTTCCTCGCGACCCTTCGCGAGCTCGCCACGCCCGAGCGCTCGCTCGTGCTCGTGACGCATCACGTGCACGACATCGTGCCGGAGATCTCGCGAGTCATCATGCTCAAAGACGGCCGGATCGTCGCCGACGGTCCGAAGAGCGCGGTCATGACCTCCGAGCGACTGTCGGCACTCTTCGGTTTCCCTGCCACGCTCGAGGAGCGCGACGGCTCATACCGGCTCTGGTAGTTACTTGAGTACGTTCATGACGGCGTCGCGCGCTGTTTGGCTCACGGCCGCCGTCGTGCCGTAGAACCGCACGCTATCGGCGACCTCGTAGTTTGCCTCCATCATCGAGCGAACTCGAGAGTCGAGGGATTTCTGCGGCGTCAGCACGACGAGCGAGCGCGACATTCCCTGCAACGGACCGGCGGCCAGCGCATCAGGGAACCTGTCACCGATCGTGACCCCCATGTCAGCGTAAGAGAAGCCCTCCTCGGCACACGCCCACTTGGCAAACGCGACGGTCATCGCGTACTTATCGCTTGCCGAGGCGACCCGTTCCACCGACACGCCGGCCACACCTGCAAGCGCAGCCTCGACCGAAGTGGAGACACTTGCCGTCGAGCCGACGATGTCGAGTTCAGTCACGCCGAGAGCCGCAATCGTCGCACGCAGCGAGCCGTCCGCGCCCGCGCGGCCGACGATGAAGATCGGACGCTGCTCGGCATAGGCGACCGGCGAGGCCAGAAGCGCATCCGGGAAGTCCAGCCCGGTCGTCACGAACGCTTTGCCGGTGAACGGAGTACCCTTCGCGGCGAGAACGCGCACCGTCTCGATCGCGATCAGGTTTGCGGTGGCGTAGCGATCCCTACCGCCAAGCCGCGTTACGTTGGCACTTCCGACGATCTTCTTCAGGTCGCTCTCGGTCTGTGCCGAGACGGCCGCTGTGCTGCCCGTGATGTAGACCTTCTTGGCTCCGAGACGCTTGACCTCGTTTGCGACAGCCGTGGGCAGCGCGCCCGTCTTCTTCACGAGAAGAATCGGGCATTCAGCGGCGCCTGCGAGGCCGCCGGCTCCAAGGGCGTCCGGGTAGTTCTCACCGGTCGAGATGATCACAGTGTCTGAACCGCCAGCGAAAGCCGAAAGAGAGACCGCCCTGGCGGTCAGGTAGCGGTCAGAACCGGATATCTCGACCCAGTCGAAGACGCGAATCTCGGGGTCTAACATGATGCTGTCCAGGAGCGTGACTGTGTTGAGCGCCACATCGCGGTACTGAACCGCAACGGTATGGGCACCGTCACCTTCCGGGAGCACGATTGTCTGGCGTGCTGCGTACGCCTGCCACGA
>PHEU01000020.1 GCA_002841295.1 Actinobacteria bacterium HGW-Actinobacteria-6 | reverse complement strand
CAGGACGATGATGCCTCGCTTGCCGACCACACCACCACTCAGGTAGACCACACCGACAACGATCAGTATCAGAACGCCACCCATGGTGGGCGTTCCCTGCTTCACCAAATGGCCCTGCGGCCCGTCAGCACGCACTTGCTGTCCGATGTTGCGATAACGCAGCAACCGAATCCAGAACGGAAACAGCGCCCCCGAGAGCACAAGAGCAAGCACCGCGGCCAGGAACACCTGGTACGTAGGATACTGAGCTATTGCAGGTATAAGGCTAAACATGAGGGTTAGTTATCCCATCTACGACGCGCTCCAGCCCCATGACCCGGGATGCCTTCACGAGCACCACATCGCCGGGCTGGAGGAGATCATCCAGTACCTCACTCGCTTCATCAGCACTGAGGCAGGGACGAACTGCCTCAGCAACCATGCCAACCGCCAGCGCACCGTCCGCGATTCGCTTCGCACGGGGCCCAACCGTCACAAGGGCATCAAGTCGCAAACTCGCGGCATACTCCCCCATCCGGAAATGAGCGAGCTCCTCAAGCGAGCCAAGCTCGGCCATGTCACCGAGTACCGCAATTCGCCTGCCTTCAGCGGGAAGATCGACGAGCGCATCGAGCGCAGCACGCATCGACGTGGGGTTGGCGTTGTATGCATCATTCACGACGGTCACGCGCGTGGCGGTTTGGAACACTTCCATCCGCATTGCGGTGAACGTCGCCTGCTCTAAACCGCGAACGACATCTTCAAGACTAACCTCGAGGTAGAGACTCACAGCCGCAGCCGAAAGTGCATTGTAGACATTGTGCCGACCCGGTATGGGCAGCTCAACGCGTGCACTGCCCTGTTCAGTGCAGAGCTTGAATACCGGTGTCCCTGTCTCAGAAAGCGTCACTTCAGTCGCACGAACATCGCACGTCTCGGCGAGGCCATACGTGGTGATCGCTGCGCCTGTACGGTCAAAGAGCGTGGCCGACCATGCGTCGTCACCGTTCAAGAAGACCCTGCCCGACTGAGGTATGGCTTCAACCAGCTCGCCCTTTGCCGAGGCGATTGCTTCCTCGCTGCCGAGTATCTCGATGTGGCTCACGCCGACGTTCGTCACAAGACCGGCAGTCGGTCGGGCGATTTCAGTAAGTCGGGCTATTTGACCGGCACCCCGCATCGCCATCTCGACGACGAGAACACCCGTATCCGCACCGGCCCGCATGATCGTCAGCGGAACGCCAAGCTCATTGTTCATGTTTGCCTCGGTCGCAACAACACGCATCTTCATGCCGAGGACAGAGCGCAGGAAGTCCTTAGTCGTCGTCTTACCCGTTGAACCGGTCACGCCGATCACGGGACACATCAGGCGCTCACGGTGATACGCAGCAAGCTCCTGCACGGCGGCTGTTGCATCATCGACCAGGACGAGGGCAAC
The DNA here is from genome assembly GCA_002841295.1 of Actinobacteria bacterium HGW-Actinobacteria-6. Classification (GTDB taxonomy): domain Bacteria; phylum Actinomycetota; class Coriobacteriia; order Anaerosomatales; family Anaerosomataceae; genus UBA2286. The sequence continues at coordinate 52,739 of PHEU01000020.1, read as the reverse complement.
ATCATGTCGACGCGAGTGTGCAATCGTCTCTCGGATGGTCTCGTCGTCCTTGGTTACGATGATCGCCCGAGCTCCGGCGGAGAGTACCTGAGCAACAAACTCATGTCCGTCAACGTGCTCACCGGCGAACGCGACGAAAGCAGCGCCCGGGCCTACGTCTCGCGAATCTATGGCAAGCCCGTTGACCATCGTGTTCTCATCACCGGTGAGCAACTTGCCTCCGACGACCTCTATCAGCCTCTTGACCGAGAGTGTCAGCATAGCGACCTCAACTCCTCCGCCACGACTTCGCGATCATCGAAGTGGACAGTACGATCCGAGAAGATCTGATAATCCTCGTGACCCTTTCCAGCGATCAGCACGGCATCGCCAGCCCCGGCCATCCTCACCGCACTGGCGATAGCCCTGCGGCGATCGACCTCTACCGTGTACCGGCCGCCGGCATCGCGTACCCCGTCTTCAACCTGCAAGATGATGCCAACCGGATCCTCGCTCCTCGGATTATCACTCGTGATGATGACGTCATCCGCACCCACTGCGGCGGCGGCACCCATCAGCGATCGCTTGTCTGGATCCCTGTCCCCTCCGCAGCCAAACACGACGATAACCCGCCCGGGCGTCACCGACTTCACGGCAGCGAGCGCCTTTGTGAGCGAATCGGGCGTGTGTGCATAGTCAACGAGCACAGCGAAAGACTGCCCTTCATCAATACGCTCAAGGCGTCCCGGAACCTGAGGAGCGTTCTCAAGCCCGGAAACGATATCTTCGACCGAAATACCCAGACCCAACGCCGAACCTGCGGCAACAAGCGCGTTCTCAACGTTATACGCGCCTGCCAGCGGCAGAAGCATGGGCCACGCCTCGCCGCGAATGACAAGCGTGAACCGGGTCGAAATCGGACCGGGATCTTCGCTCTCGGCCCGCACCAGCGCTGACTCGGAACGACCGACGGTTATGGCAGACGGAAACATCGAGGCGAGCTCAGCGCCTGCGGGGTCATCGATATTGAGAACCCGCTCGGCGACGTCGAGTTCAGTGAACAGACGCCGCTTGACGGACCAGTACTCCTCGAGGGTGTGATGGTAATCAAGGTGGTCCTGCGTGAGGTTCGTGAAAGCAGCGACAGAGAAGCGCGTGCCATCGACCCGGTGGAGATCGATGGCGTGGCTGGAAACCTCCATCGCTACGCCTGTTACACCCGCGTCCCGCATTTGAGCGAAGAGCGCCTGCAAGTCAGCTGACTCAGGTGTCGTCCGCGACGCCGCCTGACGCTCTCCTGCTATGCGTGTCTCGACCGTGCCGATGACTCCGGTCCTACGCCCTGCAGCGCGCATGATGCTGTCGATCAGGTATGTGGTCGTCGTTTTGCCATTCGTTCCCGTGACTCCGACGACGCCGATGTGCCGAGATGGAAACCCATGAATCCTGGAAGCGGCCAGCGCCAAAGCGGCTCGCGTGCTCGGAACGATAGCCTCAGCCACTCCCGCGTTGACTGGACGTTCTGAGACTACTGCCGACGCGCCACGATCCACAGCATCAGTGGCGAAATCATGCCCGTCGTGGCGAAACCCGGGAATGCAGAAGAAGGCATCGCCGGGACGCACTGCGTCGGCACGGTACGCGACACCGGAGACGGGCGTCTCAGCGCCCGTCATTGAGGTCGTTTCTATGTCATTGAGCAGCACAGATAGCGTCGTTTTGTTCATCATCGCCTACCGCTCGGGAGAGCACCGATTTTAGCATAGCGGTACCTCTCTCCTGTTCAGTTCCCGTCGCTTTGTGACTCGTCCGTTACCGCGCCACTAGCTGTCTTTGACGCATCCTGTGAAGCTGACTTCTTCTGAGCCGGAGGAATCTTCAGGTGCTCCATGCAATACGCCGCCAGCCTGGAGAACGTTGGAGCGGCCACGGTGCCGCCGTAGATCGAGTTCGAGGGCTCGTCGATCGTGACGATGATGAGTACAGCTGGATCGTTGACAGGCAAGAATCCCGAGAATGACCCTATGTACTTACCTGCCGCGTATCCGGCCTTGCCGTCGGTTCGCGCCTTCTGGGCTGTCCCAGTCTTCCCGGCGACCGTGTAGCCGCTCACGCGGGCTTCAGCGCCCGTTCCCTCGTCGACTACCGCCCCAAGAACCACCCGCATCTCCTCGGCGGTCTTCTCGGAGATCGCTCGTTTCTTTGGCCATATGAGCGTCGTCTCGGGAGAGTCAGGCAGCGACTCTAGAAAATGCGGGGTAACAAGCTCGCCGCCGTTTGCTATCGCTCCGAGCGCTCGTGCAAGCTGCAACGGCGTCACGCTGATGCCTTGCCCGAACGGGATCGTGCCGATTGACGAAGCCGACCACTGCGAGGGCGGCGGCAACCAGCCCGTGGCCTCCCCGGGGAAATCCACACCGCTCTTCTCAGTCAGCCCAAACTGCGCGAAGTAGCTGTAGAGACGGTCCTCTCCGAGTGCGATGCCCAGTTTGACAGCGCCAACGTTCGAGGAGTTCGTGACTATGTCGGTAAGGGACCACTCGACAGTGCCTCTGGGGTGTGACTCATGGATGGTCCGCCCACCGATCTTGAGCGTCGGCGGAAGCTTGAACATGCTTGTAGGCTTGAACAGTCCCTCTTCGATGACTGCGGCAGCCGTAAGCGACTTGATGGTGGAGCCGGGCTCATATGTATCGGCGATCGGTCGATTTCGGAACGCTTGTTCGTCAGCCTGCGCGAACTTGTTAGGGTCGAAGGTCGGAGTGGATGCCATGGCAAGGATGGCGCCGGTCGACGGGTCCATGATGAGCACGGAGCCTCCCTTGGCGCCCCACTTCTCAACTGCAGCCTGGAGCTCCACATGCGCCTGATACTGGATATCCTTGTCGACGGTGAGCACGATGTTCTCGCCGTCTACCGCGTCCTCTTGGACCGAGACTCCACCAGGGATCGGAATTCCGTGTGTGCCCTTCTCGGCAATCACTTTGCCCGGCATCCCGGCTAGGATCTCGTCGTAGTACTTTTCGAGACCCGCCAGACCCACATCATCAACACCAACGAAGCCGAGTATCTGACAGGCAAGCTCGTTCGAGGGATACACGCGACGCGCATCATCCTGGAACCCGATACCGGCCAGGTCGAGTTGCTTGATGGCATCAGCCTTCTCAACCTCGACCTTGCGCGCAAGATAGACGAAGGACGCATCCTTCTTCAACTTCGCGAGATAATCCTTCTCCACTCCACCGAGCACGCCCGCGATCGCCTTGGCCGCGCTCTCTTTGTCTACCACAAGAGCCGGAACGGCATAGACATCGCGTGCTTCCATGCTCACCGCAAGCGGCTCACCCTCGCGATCGTAGATGGAGCCACGACGAGCCGGCACATCCATCTCGCGATTCCTCTGGTCATACGCCATGGAGGCGTATGCCGGACCGGCGACAACCTGCAAATGGACGAGTCGGACGCCAACACCCAACATCAGGAGCACGAATAGGGCAAGCAGCAGCACATAGCGCTTGGAGCGCTGCGGCCGTCGTTTGCCGTTCATTGTGGCCTCCCGCGAGCGCGTCACAGCCTTCTTCACCGCGAAGATAGACCAACGTCGCCGACGAGCAGCACCTGAGCCTCGCCGGCCGCCATATCCATCACCTTGGCGAGCATGCTGGACACACCGGAGCTGTCAGACGCCAGGGAAGCGACCTCAACCTGCTCGGCCGTCTGATTCCCACTCGGGATGTCGATGTACCGAACCTTCTGCGCCTCGGTCATGTTGAGTGCCGAGCCGGCGATAGCTTCGATTCGCGACGGCGATTTGAGCGCGCTTGCGTCAGCCTCAAGCGTCTTGCCCGCAAGCTCCTCTGAGCGGATGTCCGCGCGCAGCGTCATGGCATCGATAGCGGCTTCTTCCGCCTGAACGGCGAATGCGACCCGCAGCATGCCAACGCAGGCAAGAGCGACCATTACGAGGCAGCAGGCGCGGAACAGACCAGCAGAGTGACTGGCCGCACGCGAGCGAGAGCGACTCTTCGACTTGGTCGAGGATGCCGGAACGAGGCGGAGGTGCGGGCGGGCGACAGACGTGCGCCTGTCGTCGGCCATCTTGCGCGCCGCCGCTCCCATACTGCCTCCTCTACTACGACACCTACTGCGCCTTTTGCTTCTCGGCCACCCTCAGGCGTGCACTTCGCGCCCGCTGGTTGCCTTCAATCTCTTCCGCCGTTGGTACGACGGGTTTTCTCGTGATCAATCGGAGTACCGGCTCCTGTCCGCACCTGCAAATGGGCATATCAGGCGGACATATACACCCCACAGACTCCTCAGCGAAAACACGCTTGACCACGCCATCTTCAAGCGAGTGATAGCTGATCACAACGATTCGCCCACCCGGAGAGAGCCACTTGATTGCCGAGCGGAGCCCGTGCTCCAGAACGTCAAGCTCGTGATTCACTTCCATGCGGAGCGCCTGGAAGGTCCTACGGGCAGGGTGCGGTCCTGTTCGGCGTGCTGCCGCAGGAATCGCGTTCTTGATGAGCTCGACAAGCTCTCCGGTCGTCGTCACCTGGTGGCGGCCCCGCGCGGCTACGATGAATGCTGCGATGCGCGAGGCCCACCGTTCCTCACCGTACTCGCGAATGACCCTGGTGAGGTCTTGTTCGCTGTAGGTGTTGATGATGTCGGCCGCGGTAAGCTGCGATGATGACGAGTCCATCCTCATGTCGAGGGGAACGTCCTCCTGGTACGTAAAACCGCGGCCGGCTACATCCAATTGCGGCGACGAAACGCCGAGGTCGAACAGGAATCCATCGACGTACGGAATACTCGCTTCTGCGAGCAACCGATCGAGGTCGCCGAAATTCCCTTTGAGAAGAACAACATGCTGGCCGAGGGGTAGTGTGTCTGCTGCTGCGGCGAGAGCGGCGTCATCTTGATCGATTCCCACGAGAATCCCCGTAGGCGCGATAAGCTGTGCTACCCGCTTAGCGTGTCCTGCCCCGCCCAAAGTGCAATCGACGATGATAGAGCCGTCGTGCAACGAAAGTTGCTGCGTCACCTCGGCCAACAAAACTGGGATGTGCCGGTATTCCATTATCAAGGCCCTACAGAATGCCGAGTTCGGCGAGTTCCCTGGTTACATCCTCGATGCGCGCGGTCGTCTCACCGTTGTAGGCAGCCCACTTGGCCGCATCCCACAGCTCGATACGATCACCGTTGCCGATGACCGCGACATCCTTGTCGAGTCCCGCATACTCGCGCAGATTCAACGAGACAGAAACGCGGCCCGCCGAATCCAGCTCAGTGTCCGTGGCGCCCGATGTGAAGAACCTCCGGACCTCCCGGAACTTTGGATCGAAGTCGCCCCTATCGGTCAAGCGGGCGAGGAATCCTGAGTAGTCATCAGCGGAGTGAACGTACAAACAACTTTCGAGTCCCTTCGAGATGACGAGCCTTCCGGTCATCTCACCCCGGAACTTCGCGGGCAGCGACAGACGACCCTTGGCGTCCAGCGTGTGCTGGTGTTCGCCTAGAAACATCTTGTCCCTCCCCTTCACTTTTCCGGGACCCATATCTGCACCCATCGGTGCCCCGATGGCACAACTCTATTCCTCTCTATCCCACTTTGCAACACTTTATGGGCAAGTTTCCCACCGTGGCACACCAATGTGACACGGCATCCCCTCTCGGCCCCGAATCTCGACATGACTCGCTGTGAACCCACACCTGATTGAGCGCGTCTTAAATGTGACAGGCAGGATTCGGACGTTGACAGCGGAATAGAAGGAGTAGCCGGAATTGAAGTCCCGGTGTTGCCCATTCAGTGGGTCGAACGTTAGAATCAGCAGTAACATTCGCGGGGCGCGATGGAGGTGAACCACCCTTATGGCACCACTCGGCTACAACGTTGCGAGCATCGTGGTCAACATGCTTGCAGTCGCCTTCTTTGCGGTCGTCGCGATCGGCATCGGCTTCTTGGCGTACGCTGCCAAGGAAATGAAGAAGCGCGAGATCGGCACGGGCGAATAACCCGTACGCTGTCTGAAGTATCGACGTCCCGGTTCGCCTGCTCTGTCAGGTAAACCGGGACGTCCTCGTTTCGGGAACAGACCGAACGAAGGCTCAACGCGAAGGAGGCCACGATGTTGGCTCAACAGCACAAAGGCGCAACCGTACTCAGGCTTGCTGCGATCGTGACGCTCCTCGCGCTCGCTCTAAGCATCGCAGGATGCGGAGCAATCGACTCACTCACTGACTCAGGGCGTGAGGCCAGCACTAGCAGCCCATCAATGGGCGCACCTGGCATCTACACAGACGCTGCGAAGGACGAGATCGCGCAGGATCTGGCGGTGAACGAGTCAGATATGACCGCTCCGTATGCCGCTGGGGACGCAGCAATCATCTCAACAACAGATCGACTCATCATCCGCAACAAGTCGCTCCGTATCGAAGTACAGAAGGTCGCCGTCGCCGTCGATCAGATCAAAGCCGCAGCAAAGACGCATGATGCGGTCATCACAAACATGCAGGTAGCCAGTGACAACGGTTCCCCGATCTACCGCTACGAAGACACCGGCTCGCCGTCAGACGGCGCACCTCTGCTCGGCTATATCACCGTGCGCGTTCCCGCTGATTCGTTCTCGGCGTTCGTTGATGAGGTCTCCACAATCGGGACCGTCCGGTATCAGGCCGAGACAAGCGACGACGTCACTCAGCAGCACGTGGACATGAAGGCGCGACTGGAGAACCTGCGTGCCGAGGAAAAGCGACTGCGCGAGTTCTTCGACGCTGCCAAGGACGTCAAGGACATGCTGTCGATCGAACAAGAGCTCTCCCGCGTGCGCGGCGAGATCGAAAGCATGGATGCACAGGTCAAGTACCTGGAGCGACAGGCAGCGATGGCTACGGTCACGATAGACCTTTCCGAGCCGCAGTCGGTAGTTCGGCCGAGCGGCCAGGACTGGGGCTTCGGAGACGCCGTCACCACCGGATTCAGGGGTGCGGCCGGCGCCATCCAACTGCTCATCATCGTGACGATCACGCTGGCACCGTACCTGGTGCTCATGGCGATTCTCTTCTTCGTCGGTCGCACGATCGTCCGCTCGCGTCGCGCCAAGCGCGCGGCGACCGAGAGTGATGAGTTCCCTACACCGCTCGATGAGGAGTAACGTGCTCAGGCCGACACTGCGAATCCCGCTTTGGGCGGCGGCCGGTCTTCCGGTCGCCGCCTACGTGCTGCGATCAGCGAACCGAGGCTGGAGCTTCCGCCCGGATCTGCCTCAGGATACCGTGGTCGGGCTGCTGCTACTCGCCTTGATCGCGGTCGTCGCCTGGACTCGACGCTCGGTGGGCCCTGACGAAACCGGCGATGGTCTGCCCCACGAGGTGGACGACCAGCACGATACCGAACGCAACGAGCGGTAGCACGAAGAGATCAGTCGTTGGGTCGAGTGCTGTTTGGCCGGGTGCTCCGGAGCCGCTCACGAGTGTCAGGTATCCCCCGAGGGCAACACCGATTGCAGCGCCGAGCGCCCACGTCAGCGCCCAACCGAGCGCGGACATGAGCTTGAGCGGCCCACCATCACGGGAGAGCAGCACGCAGCTATCCCTTCTTGTACGGCTTACCTACTGCTGCAGGCCCGACTGCTCGGCCTACGACACCAGCAAGAACGACAACCGTGAGTACGTACGGCATCATCAGGAAGAACTGAGGCGGAATGTTGATCTCGCCTCGGAAGATCTGCAGTTTGATCTGCAGCGCATCAAAGAAGCCGAACAATAGAGATGCGCTGTATGAGCCGACCGGCGTCCACCGACCGAAGATGTTAGCAGCAAGCGCGATGAATCCTCGGCCGTTCGTCATGTTCTCGGTGAACGAACCAACCTGCTCCAGCGTGAGGTTCGCACCTGCAAGCCCGGCAAGCGCGCCACTCATGAGCACAGCGATCCACCTGCCGCGAACAACGCTCACGCCGACAGTGTCGACAGCCCGCGGATGCTCGCCAAGAGCGCGAAGATGGAGTCCCCAGCGCGTGTTGTACATGGCCCACTGCGCAACGACCGCAATGATGATGGCGCCATACACGATCGGCGTGTGGGACAAGACAATCGTGTTGAACCAATTCCAGATGACGCCGAAGAACGTCCCAGAACCGCGCTCCGTGGCGAACCTGAATACCGGCTTGATGGTGATAATCGCTTCGGTCGTTCCCGGATGCCCGTACATGATCTCCATCAAGAAACCTGTGAGACCGAGCGCGAGAATATTGATCGCTGTACCGGAGACCACCTGATCGGAACGCAGGTTGATCGACGTGAACGCGTGGATCGCGGCGATAGCAACTCCGGCCAGCACAGCAGCCACCACGCCGAGCCACGGACTCCCGAAGGCGAGCGTCACCGCAACACCCGCGAAGGCACCGACCAACATGATGCCCTCAAGGGCAATGTTCACAACCCCTGAACGCTCACAGATCGTACCGCCTATAGCAGCAAGCGCGAGAGGCGTGGCCATACGGAACGCGGAGGCAAACAGATCCGGTGTGATGATGTCACCCAACATGGCTCGGCACCTCCTTCTGACGCTGCTTTAAGAAGTACGTGATGATCCCCTCGGCGGCGACGAAGAAGATGACCAACGCCTGCACGATGAGAATGATCTTCTGGGGAACATCGGCAACCAGCTGCATCGTACCAGCACCGGCCGACATGGCACCGAACAGAAGTGCGGCGGGAATCACGGCCAGCGGATGATTCTTGGCGAGCAGTGCGACCGCGATACCCGTGAAGCCGAACCCGGACGAGAACTGGTCGAACAACCGATGATGCACTCCCATTACCTCGACCGCTCCAGCCAGGCCGGCGAGTGCCCCAGAAATGCACAGCGACTTGACCGTCGTCCACTGCACCGAGATACCGCCAGTCTCGGCGGCGAACGGATTGAAACCTACGGCGCGGTTCTCATACCCGAGGGTCGTGTACTTGAGAACCAGCCACAGAACGACTGCAGCGATGAGCGCCACGAGTATACCCATGTGCGCCCGACCAAACTTCAGGAATGGCATCGCCTGGAGTGTCGCATCCGAGAAGAGCGACTGAATACGCGGCAACTGAGACTCCACAGGTAGCAGCCGCGTCTGCGGGATCTGCCCGGGGTCTTTGAGTGGTCCAACCACTAACCAAGAAACGACATACCGAGCAATGTACGTGAACATCATCGTGGTGATGACCTCATGCGCACCGATACGAGCCTTGAGGATGGCGGGAATGAACGCCCACGCCGCTCCGGCAAGCATCGCGGCGATCAGAAGCAGCGGGATAGCGAGATACCACGGCTGGCCCGCGAGCGCGAGCCCGAGTGCCGCTGCCGCAAGACCACCCATGAAGAGCTGTCCTTCGGCCCCGATGTTGAACAGGTTGGCCTTGAAGCCATACGCCAATCCGAGACCGGCGAGGATGAGCGGCGTCGAGCGAAGCAGCGTATCCCCAAACGCCTTGGGGCTTCCGAACGACCCCTGGTACAGCGCCGAAAACGCTGCGACGGGATTGTAGCCCGACACCCACATGATGAACGACCCGATCAATATGGCCAGTATGACCGACGCGACAGGCGTCCCGATCTTCTGGGTGATCGCAATCCAATCAAGACCCTCGGATGACTTCGCCTTCGAGGTGTTCACTTGTCACCTCCAGCCACAGATGACTCGACAGGCTTCGATTCCTGCTCCTCGGCGAGCTTCGAACCTCCGCCTCCGGTCATAAAATAGCCGAGTGTTTCTGCATCGGCATCAGCGACTGCGAACTCCTTCACGATCCGTCCTTCATAGATAACGAGTATTCGGTCTGCGAGCGACAGGACTTCTTCCAACTCGAACGTGACAAGCAGAACTGCCTTGCCAGAGTCGCGCTCGCGAATGATCTGAGTATGGACGAACTCAATAGCACCTACATCGAGTCCGCGAGTCGGTTGTGCCGCAACGAGCAGCTCAGGATTTCGCCCGATCTCGCGAGCAACAACGACCTTCTGCTGATTCCCGCCCGAGAGACTGTCGGCAAGCACGCGCTCGGAAGGGGTTCTGATGTCATAGTCGGCAATACGCTTGCGTGCCAACTCGGCGATGGCTTTGGGATGCATGATGCCATGGTCGGCTGCTGGCGGTTCGCGGTGATCGCCGAGGATGATGTTCTCGGCAATGTTGAATTCGAGGACGAGTCCTCGCCGTTGCCTGTCCTCGGGAATGTGCGAAACACCGGCCTCAATCGACGCGCGCGCGTTGGCGCGAGTGATGTCGTTGCCCTTCAGCTCGATCGTGCCACGTGTCGGACGCCGGAGACCGACGATTGATTCAACCAGCTCACGCTGCCCGTTTCCGTCAACCCCAGCAATTGCGAGAATCTCTCCACCGCAAATCGCAAAACTGACTCCCTTAACGGCCTCAAGGGAACGATCGTCTTCGATATGAACATCGTTGACGGACAAGACCACATCCCCGCACTGCGAAACGCCCTTTTCGACGCTGAGGACGACATCTCGCCCTACCATCATCCGTGCGAGCCCGATCTCATCAGTTGCGCTCGGGGTAGTCTCCCCCACGACCGCCCCGTCACGCATGACGAGGATCCGATCCGCGATAGCGATGACCTCCTCGAGCTTATGCGTGATGAAAACCGCCGAGAGACCTTCGTCCACGAGCGAGCGTACGACTCTGAACAGTTCGGTCACTTCTTGTGGGGTGAGCACCGCAGTGGGTTCGTCAAGAATGAGGACCCTGGCGCCCTGATAGAGTGCCTTCAGTATCTCGACTCGCTGCTGCATACCCACAGAGAGATCGATGATCTTGGCATCAGGATCGACCTTGAGGCTATAACGATCGGAGATCTCACGCACGCGCTGGCGCGCAGTTGCGAAATCGATGACGCCAAAGCGTCCGGGCTCTCGGCCAAGAACGATGTTCTCGGTGACGGTGAGTGGCTCGACCAGCATGAAGTGCTGATGGACCATACCTATGCCAAGGTCGATGGCGTGCCGGGGAGACTTGATCTTGACATGTTTCTCGTCGACCAGAATCTCTCCGTCGTCCGCCGTCAGGAGACCGTAGACGACGTTCATGAGCGTGGACTTGCCCGCGCCATTCTCGCCGAGCAAGGCGACTATCTCACCTTTGTCCAACTTCATCGACACGCGATCGTTCGCGAGTACTCCTGGAAACGCCTTTGTGATCTCACGCAGCTCGAGTAGTGGCATCCAGCCCTCCCGGGTCGTGCCCGACGAATCCATCAAAGAGGGGCGCCCGGACGATGCCGGCCGCCCCTCTCAGTCTACCCTAGATGGTCGCGACAGAGCGCGTCCATCACGTTGCTACCTACGGAGCAGTCGGAACAGTGATCGTACCGGCGGTGATATCGGTGCGAGCCTTCTCAACCGCGTCCTTGATTGCCTGCGGAATCTTGGTCTCGAAATCGTGGAACGGAGCAAGACCCACGCCCTCCTCGGCAAGTCCGAAGACCTGGATGGTTCCACCCGGGAAGGTACCGTCAACGACTGCCTTGATGGTCTCGAAGACAGCGTTGTCAACGCGCTTGATCATGGAGGTCAGCATGACGTCGCCGCTGTTGGCGACAGTCTCGTACTGGTCCACGTCGACGCCGATGAAGAGGGCGCCCTTGTCCTTGCATGCCTCAACGGTGCCCAGGCCGACCTGGCCTGCAGCAGCGTAGATGACGTCGGCCTTCTGCTCGATGAGCGAATAGCCGAGCTCCTTGCCCTTCGCCTGGTCGGTGAAGTTACCCGCGTAGAGCGAGATGACCTTGACGTCGGGGTTGACCGACTTCGCGCCAGCGATGAAGCCAGCTTCGAACTTCTGGATCAGCGGGATATCCATGCCGCCGACGAAGCCGATGACATTGTCCTTGTTAAGCTTGCTGTCGAACGAATCCTTGGTGGCGAGACCAGCGACGACACCTGCGAGGTAGCTGCCTTCCTCCTCCTTGAAGTTCAGACCGACAACATTTGCAGGAACCGTCTCGAACCACTCATCGACGCCACCGAACTGCGTGTCCGGGAAATCCACAGCCATCTTCGCGACCGTGTCGGTCATCAGGAAGCCGACGGCGAATATGGGCGAATAGCCCGCATTTGCCAACTGGTCGATGTTCGACTCGTAGTCGGTGATCTCTTTGGACTCAAGAACCTTGATCTCCACGCCGAGCTCAGACTCCGCGCGCTGAAGACCCGAGTAGGCACCATCGTTGAACGACTTGTCGCCAAGTCCACCGACGTCGGTGACCATTGCCGCCTTGATGGTGACTTCCGGAGTTTCCGTACCACTGTCTGCAGGAGTCTCATCCGTCTTTGCAGCGCAACCAGGTACGAACGCCACGAGCAACATCAGTGCGAGCACTACCGAGATAATCTTGATTCGTTTACTGTCCACGCTCGATCCGCCTCCTCATTATTCCGGAACCCAAACACCTGATACATTCTACTCCCACAGAGCACGAGTAGCACGATATTTTCCAGCCCCCCGTACGCTATCGCAGACGAGCGCGAGGATGCGTGGAAAGGTACTCTTCTCGGATATGTGCCCTATCGACATGTGTGTACACCTGCGTCGTCGAGATATCAGCATGGCCGAGCATCTCTTGCAGCGCACGTAGATCCGCTCCCCCTTCCAACATGTGAGTCGCAAACGAATGCCGCAGCGAATGCGGGTGTAGCTCAAGACCGGCTCGGCCACCATACGTTCGCACGATTCCGAAGACAGCCTGACGGGAAATACGCTGGCCCCGCTGGTTCAGGAAGACCGCGGACGGATCCTGTCGCACGCTCGCCTTCTTGGTGCGGAGGAACGGTCGACCATGCGCAAGATACTCGCGCATGCTCCGCTCGGCTGCACCGCTCACCGGTACGAGGCGCTCCTTGCTTCCCTTGCCAAAAACCCTCACGAAACCGCCGTCAAGATCAAGATTCTCCACGTCGAGACCAGTGGCCTCGCTGACGCGCAGCCCGCACCCATACAACGTCTCAAGCAGCGTTCGGTCTCGGCATCCCACAGGACCCTCGGGAAACGGCTGGCCGAGCAGACGCTCAGCGTCGTCGATGGAGATAACATCCGGTAGTCTGTCGGGAACCTTAGGGAGAGGGATCCTTGCCGTCGGCTGCTCCTCAGCGATACCCTCGCGCACGCAGAAGCGATGGAAGGATTTGATCGCGGCAACCTTTCGCTCTATCGAGCTCGGAGCCAGACCCTTCGTCCTAAGCGCAGCAATATGCGCAGTGACATCATCTCTGACAACACCGTTCGGCGATCGAACGCCGCGCGATTCGAGCGTGTTCGAATACTCCAGCAAGTCGCGACGATACGCCGAGATCGTATGCGGCGATGCGCCTCTCTCTACAGCGAGGTACGTGAGGAACTCATTGATGCTAGCTTCCATGACCCGATTATAGAGCGAGGGCGACCTGTTGGTCGCCCTCGCGTACAACCCATGTGCAACTGATACTAGAGAAGCTTCTCCAGCGCTGTGTAGTTCATGCCATGTGCATCAGCAACGGGCTTGTATGTGATCTTGCCGTCGAGCACGTTGACACCCTTGGCGAGCGCGCCATCGTCGACGACGGCTTGCTTCCAGCCCTTGTTCGCGATTGCGAGGCCGTAGCGCAGCGTCGCGTTCGTGAGCGCGAGCGTCGAAGTGTTGGGCACAGCGCCGGGCATGTTCGCCACGCCGTAGTGCAGAACGCCGTCAACGAAGTAGATGGGGTCGGCGTGCGTGGTCGCGTGCGTGGTCTCGATGCAGCCGCCCTGGTCGACTGAGACGTCAACCACGACCGAACCGGTCTTCATTCCCGGCAGCATGTCCTTGGTGATGAGGTACGGCGTCTTGGCACCGGGGAGGAGCACAGCACCGATCACGAGGTCGGCAGCATATACGGCTTCCTCGACATTGTGCTTGCTTGAGTAGATCGTGCGGATGCGGTTGCCCCAGATGTCATCCAGGTAGCGAAGCCGGTCGAGGTTGACGTCCATGATCGTGACGTCGGCGCCCATACCCATTGCTACATACGCCGCATTGGTACCAACGACTCCACCACCGAGAACGACGACCTTGGCCGGATACGTTCCTGGAACGCCGCCCATAAGTACACCACGGCCACCGTTCGGCTTCTGCAGATACGCAGCGCCAACCTGGGAGGCCATGCGACCGGCAACCTCGGACATCGGTGCCAAGAGCGGCAACGAACGGTTGGGAAGCTCAACGGTCTCGTACGCGATGCAAACGGCACCTGACTTGATGAGGCCCTGGGTCTGCGCGAGATCGGGAGCGAGGTGGAGATACGTGTACAGGATCTGGCCGGGGCGCAGGCGCGCGATCTCGGCCGCTTGCGGCTCCTTCACTTTGACGATCATCTCAGCAGTAGCGAATACCTCGTCAGCCGTGTCGACGAGCTTGGCGCCGGCCGCTGCATACTCACTATCGGTGAATGAAGAGCCGTCGCCGGCAGATTTCTCGACAACGACAGTGTGGCCATACTCGACGAATTCGCGAGCACCACCAGGGGTCATGCCAACGCGGAACTCATTGTTTTTGATCTCCTTGGGTACGCCGATTATCACCGTCGTATCCTTCCTGCCGTGGGTATAAACCCGATCTGCATGCATAGCCTAAGCACGATGCTTCAGTGGAAGTTGCATGGTCCAACCGCCGGAGGCTTCGACCAGTGTATCGCAGGTCAGGCATGGTGCAAGTGCCTATCGCTAGACGGCGTGAATGCGCGCGAAAACGGCATAGCATGACCTCGTAGAACGAGGCTCAGCGACCGCATAGGTCTGCTGCAACAGTGCCGGCAGCGGCAGCGGCCAGGAAGAACGCAGGATCGTCATCAGGCGAACGTCCCATGGAGCGCATTCGGAGCTCGCCAGTGTCGGGTAGAATCGCCGCAGGCACATCGACGCGGGCGTGCCTGCTCCACACGCCTGACTCCTGTAGCGCGTTGTCGACTTCAGCAGACTGAGGCTGTGGCAGCGTTGGCACCGCAATGGTCGCGCTTCCCAGCGCAATAGTCGCCAGCGCAGCCAGGGAGTGGTGGCTCACGCCGCGATGCCGCACTCTCGAATCGGCGAATGACAGCCTCAGTACAGCCACGGCACGGCCGCCGAGCGCGCAGACCGCATTGATCGCTTCGCCTTGCGCTATGCCCCCATGGCCAAACGGCGTTGAGGTTCCCGTGATTCCCGGGCCAAGCGCCACAATCGCGACATCGGCGTCACACACATGACGCGCTGCAAGGAGTGCCGAGTGAAGCGTGACCGCTTCAAGTCCACCGCCGAACGCTTGACCGGCAGAAATCGTCTCACCGATAAGTCCCGCTTCAAGCATGCCCGGAACGAGATCTGAGAACGCCAGCGGCAAAGACGCGCCATCTGTCATCACGTACACAATGCGCAACCCGGGGTCGGACTGCTTGATAGCAGCAGCAACAGGAAGCACTTGAGAGTGAAGCCCGCAGCACACGACGGGCATCCCTTCCAGTGAAACGGCAGTCGCCATGACCGAGGCATGCGGACTCTCGGCCTCTTCGACAGCCAGTACGTCGAGACGCCTCATCAAAAGAGACTCCGCATCCAGCCTTCGCAACCACGAAGTGCAGCCCGCCGGTACCAAGGGACAAGTCGACGGCAGTAGCGTTCAGCAGCACTCGATCTCCGGATGTGCACGACGCACAAAGCGTCGTGTACAGCAGCGCATCGCCTGTTGTTCCGTCGTCAAGCACAACGCCGAGCCGCTGCACACCGGCGCGAACGCTCGTAATACATACGACCTCGGCCCAGACCAGTCTCATATGATGCTCCGCCTGGCCGTGACGCTACCCGCGCGCCTTGCGGTACGCCACTGCGGCGCCAACAAAACCCCTGAACAGCGGTGCGGGCCGCGTTGGGCGGCTCTTGAATTCTGGATGGCCCTGATGGCCAAGAAACCATGGATGCTCCGGCAGCTCGATCATTTCGACGAGCTTTCCATCGGGCGACACGCCGCTCACAATCATGCCGGCATCAACGAGCTGCTGACGATATGCGTTGTTGACCTCATAGCGGTGACGATGGCGCTCGTAGATTACTTCTTCACCGTACGCCTCGTAGCCCTTGGTGCCCGGAACGACCGTGCATGGGTACGCGCCGAGACGCATCGTACCTCCCATGTCACTGACGTCGACCTGCTCACGCATCAGGTCGATGACCGGGTGAGGTGTGACCGGGTCGAATTCGCCCGAGTTGGCACCCTCAAGTCCCGCGACGTGACGGGCAAACTCGGCAACAGCCACCTGCATTCCCAGGCAAATACCGAAATACGGCACCAGGTTCTCTCGAGCATACCGAGCAGCGCGAATCTTGCCCTCGATGCCTCGGATGCCGAATCCACCCGGTACGAGGATGCCATCGAAGTCTGCAAGAACCTCATCCACCTCTTCTGGTGTGAGACTCTCGGCATCCACCCAGTGTACGTTCACCTTGTTGTCGTGGAAGATTCCAGCGTGACTGAGCGCCTCGGTGACCGAGAGATAGGCATCCGGGAGCTGTACGTACTTGCCAACGAGTGCGATGTCGACCTCATCGACGATCGAACGGCGATGGTCCACGAACGCCTGCCACTCGGTGATGTCAGGCTCGCCGCACTCGAGGCCGAGCCGCTCGATGACCATCGCATCGAGACCCTGCCCACGCAGCGTCAGCGGAACTTCATAGATCGAGGCAGCGTCCATGGCCGAGATGACCGCGGATGGCTCCACGTCGCAGAACAGGCCGATCTTGCGTCGGATACCCGCATCAATAGGCCTGTCTGAACGGCACACGATGAAGTCGGGCTGGATACCTATCGAGCGCAGTTCCTTGACCGAGTGCTGGGTTGGTTTCGTCTTGAGCTCGGATGATGCCGCGATGTACGGCACAAGTGTCACGTGGATGTAGATGACGTTGTCGCGGCCTTTGTCCTTGCGAAGCTGACGAATCGCTTCGATGA
Source organism: Actinobacteria bacterium HGW-Actinobacteria-6 (assembly GCA_002841295.1). Classification (GTDB taxonomy): domain Bacteria; phylum Actinomycetota; class Coriobacteriia; order Anaerosomatales; family Anaerosomataceae; genus UBA2286. Next base: position 35,753 of record PHEU01000020.1, on the reverse strand, counting down.
ACGGCAGGGACTCGATGTCGCCGACAGTGCCGCCGACTTCGGTGATGATAACGTCGGGCTTCGTCTGCTCGGCCAGGCGATTGATGCGATCCTTGATCTCGTTGGTGACGTGCGGGATGACCTGCACGGTGCCACCGAGGAAATCGCCACGGCGCTCTTTGGCGATAAGCGTCTGATAGACCGAACCAGCTGTGACGTTGCAGTCACGCGAAAGTGACTCATCGATGAACCGCTCGTAGTGGCCCAAGTCGAGGTCGGTCTCTCCCCCGTCGTCGGTCACAAAGACCTCGCCGTGCTGGAACGGACTCATCGTACCCGGGTCCACGTTCAAGTACGGATCGAGCTTCTGGATGGTTACTTTGAGTCCGCGCGACTTCAGGAGTCGGCCGAGTGAAGCCGCCGTGATTCCCTTGCCGAGCGATGAGACCACGCCACCAGTCACGAAGATGTGCTTTGTCGCCATACTGTCCCTCATACTTCCCTTGTCTCGTGGTCTTCTTCAAGATGATACCGCGAGTCACCGACATCAGACGGTGAACCTGCGGACGATTCCGCATTATGTGCTCCGGACGCGTCTTCCGGCAGTCGGCCGAGTATGTCGAACCACCTCAGCACCCGCGTTCGCTCGATAACCACCGAGAATGAAACCCTCTCGGCAGCTAGATTCAGACCGAGCAAGACGATTGCGTAGATGATGAGCGTCCACATCGGCATGGCGATGACGATAAGCGCACCAGCAACAGCCCCCATGGCGTTGGCTCCGGCATCGCCAAGCATCCCGCGCTCCCCGAGGTCGAATCGCCATACCGCAAGAACCGGGCCGATGAGCGCCAAGTAGAGCGAGCCAGTGAAGATGACCGCGAGCGAAGCGTCACTTGAGCCCAGCTCGAAGCCTACAAACACGGCCCTGAGCACGAGCGCGCTGCCGAGCGTCACGAGGATCAAATACACCTTGAGAGCGCGACCCGGCCTCAGATCGGTCAGGTTCACGAGGTTCGCCGTGAACGCTATCGCCGCGGCGGCAAGTAAGGTGCCCACGACCCTGCCGAGAATCGAGGCCCCGACACCCCAAAGCGCTATCTGGCCGAGAATCGCTGCAACCACGAGTGATGCCGCGCCGATACCGATGAGCTTCAGCATGCCGGTGGTCACTCGTCCATGACCTAGCGCGCGGAAGTGGCCGCGGAAACCGCGATCGGCGGAAGTGCCGTACGCGTCGTCGATCAGGCCGAGTGCCGCCGCAACGAGCGCGAGCGGACCGAGCAGGGTGAGCATCATCATCACCGACTGAGTTCCAAGTGCCGCTGACCCCACGCCCGTGATGATCGCGCAGCCCGCCCAGATGATCCAGACGATGCCGAGCCCGGGAAAGACCTCGCGACCGCGGAAGTTCAAGACGCTGCGTCCCCGCTCGAGGGAGGGCACCAGCATCTTCATGAAGAGTGTCGGAACAACCACGCATCCGACGAGTGAGAGCATGGGCACTAGCAGTGCCTGAAGGGCGTCGGTCATGCGACCACACTCCCGTCTGGCTCAAGCATGAGCGCCACCAGTCCACCAACCAGGTAGGTGATAACGAGCGCCAGCACGACAACGCCCGAGTCCTCGGTCAGCGCTCCGATGAAGCCGCCAAGGAGGCCTGCAGTCATAGCTGCGGCGAATACCGGGTACCTGCCGAGCACGACCGCCATACGCCCGCGGGGACGCAGGCGCATGTACGCGAGAATGGTAGCAATGATGAGCACGATGGCAGGCAACGGCGAGTCCATGAAGATCCTGAGGCTCGTCGCGAACCGCTCGGCAAGCAACGCCCCAAGCCCGCCACCAGCGACCTCGCCAACGGCGCGCCCGATGTGCGTTCCACCCGTGTAGCGGTCGAGCGCGACCATCGCGGCAAACGCTGCGCCCACGAGCGCGAGCGCGAAAAGCATGTCTGCTGTGCGGATGCGGCGTCTCTCGGCAGCAAGCCAGAACGCGGCGAAGGTCGCCGTGCCCCATACGGCGACGATGACGTTCGCGCCGAAGAATGGTGCAGCACACACGATGACGGCAGCTGCGCCGACACCAGCGATCGAGATACGGCGAACGCGCGCGGAGCTCTTGGCGGCATCAAGTTCAAGTGACAATCCGACGAGCGCGCCACCGAACAGGATCGCAGCGCCTTCATTGCCGATGCCGAAGAAGCGGAAGCCGATGAGCGGCGAATACGAAAAGATGCTTGAGAGCGAAAGTGTCGCCCCGGCCAGCTGATCGATGCCGAGTATGAGCGCCGCAGCGAGACCGGAGAAGGCGATCGCACCGGCCGTCCCCCACTTGTGCCAGGCGAACTCGGCGAATATCCAGAGGAGGCCGGAGGCAGCGAGAAGCAGCGACACGACCCGTTGTGGTGTGTCGGGGAGCCGATCGGCCACGTGCAGGAGCGTGCCACCGACGGGAAACACAAGCCCGAGCACGATGAAACGCCTGAGAACGAGCGACCAGTACGCATACTTCGCTGCAGTGCGGTATCGCTCGGCTACGAACCATCCGCCGAGCAGTAGCACGACCATGGCGGCCGTGTAGACGTTGAAGATGGGGACGCGAATCTTCTCGACCGCAGTGAGGAATACCGAAACCCGCGCTAGCCATGCGACTCTATCTGCCGCCATCCGACCATCATCAAGGACCGAGGCTGCGATTCCGGCCTTCAGCGCGTCAGTGGCGCCTGCGATAGCCCCGACAGTCGCGGCGACGTCAGAATCGGTCACAAGGCCCCCGCGACGGGTCGAAACGCTCGTCAGTAGTCCGGATCCGTAGCCACCGCCCGAAACGAGCACGATCCCCGCTGAGGCACCATGCCCCGGAGTCGCGGCGCCGGCCGCCGAGACGACGACTATCGCGGCTCCTGCGGGCGCGCTCGAGACCTGCTCTGCGATTGCGCGATCGATAGTGGCGGGACTTCCTGTCACTGTGATGGTAGTGATCGGCTGAGCGGTGCCTGCTCCTTGATCGGACAGTGTGGCTACAGACGACGCAGGGTCCTTCGACACGACCGCACCGATAGCCGCATCCTCGGCCATGCGCGTGAGGGCGGGCGTCTCATCAGACGAGATATCGCTCCACGTGAGTGGAGGCGTAACGATGAAGACGACCGGATGTGCGGTCGTCGAGGGAGCAACAGGGACGCTGGCACAGCCGCTGAGGGCTGCGAGCATGATCGCGAGTAGGACCACCGCGATGACGGTTCTTTGCTTCACGCTCACCTCCCTGTCGGTCGTTTTCGGACATGCGTTAAGCCGGAACTACCGGCTCAGGGAGCTGCACCCGCCGCGATTCGCGTTTCGGGGTGCCCGACCGCCAGTATACCGGAACACAACGCGCTCGTGTTGGCCGAGCGGTAAGCGGCATCTCTCAGCTACAATCGACCCGGCACCACTCAACACTCTGCCGAGGAGGGACCATCGCCGCTCAGCCTTCGATAGCGCGCTCCACCGCGATCATGTCGATCTCCACTGCAGCATCGCGCATCACCGGGTTCGTGCGCACATGGGCGATGGCCGTCGCACTCGGTGTGACTGCTCTCTCGGCTTCTTACAGCGTCGCCAACAACATCCCGAATATGATCTTCGAACTCGCCGCCGGCGGGGTCCTCTCATCAGTGTTCATCCCGCTGTTCATCGAGCGGATGCAGCGCGACGGCGAGGATGAGGCATGGAAGTTCGCGAGTTACGTCTTCAACATCACCGTGCTCGTCCTCGGCATCGTCGCATTCATCGGCACCATCTGGGCCGAGCCGTTCGTGCGCACACAAACGTTCCGCATCTCCCCCGAGAAAGCGCAGCTTGCGGTGTACCTCTTCCGCTTCTTCGCTATCCAGGTTGTCTTCTACGGCGCGGGTATGGTCACGACGGGCATCCTGAACTCGTACCGGAAGTTCTTCTGGCCGGCAGTTGCCCCGATCTTCAACAACCTCGTCGTCATTGTGACGCTACTCGGCTTCTACGTGCCGCTCAAAGACAGCAACCCGCAGCTTGCGATTACCGGTCTGGCCGTGGGCACAACACTCGGCGTCGTTGCGATGACCGTCGTGCAGATCCCAAGCCTCATCAAGCTCGGGATTCGCTACACGCCGAGAATCGACTGGAAGCACCCGGCGCTGCGTACTATCGCGCACAAGATGGGACCGCTGCTGATCTACACGATCACGAACCTCGTGACCATCTCGTTCCGTAACGCGTACGCCTTCCAGGCAAGCGACAAGGGTCCAGCCGTGCTCGCCTACGCCTGGATGTTCTATCAGCTCCCCTACGGCATCTTTGCGGTCGCGCTGGCAACGGCAGTCTTCCCTGAACTCTCCGCGCTTGCCGAGAAACGCGACTGGCCCGCATTCAAGGCGATGTTCTCGAGCGGATTCCGCTCCACAGCCGTACTCATCATCCCGCTGGCGACGCTCCTGGTGGTGCTTGCCGAGCCGGTCATCCGGCTTTACCGCGCGGGCAGCTTCAAGGCAACGGATGTGCCGGTAGTCGCAGACGTTCTCATATGGTGGGCGGCCGGGCTCTTCTTCTTTGCCGGCTACATGTTCGTCCTCAAGACGTTCTACTCACTACAGGACACTCGAACCCCTATGTTCACGAACATCGGGGCGTCGATACTGCAGATAAGCCTCTACGCGATTCTCACAGGTGGCATCGCAGGCTGGGCGGGCATAGGCCTGAAGGGCATCCCGATCGCCGACGGCGTCTTCTTCATCGTCCACCTGACGATACTCGGGCTGCTACTCCGCCGCCACATAGGCGGATACGATATCCGCGGAATCGCGTGGACCGTGGCACGCGTGCTCGCGGCATCTCTCGCTGGCGCAGCGGTCGCTCTCGGTGTTGTCGCGCTAACGTCTCCTCTGGCGCTCGGCGCCGGATTCTTGCTTCAGCTTGCGCTCGCCGGCCTGGCCGGGCTCGGCACGACGTACGGACTTGCCGCGCTCGCGGGTGTGACCGAGGTCAAGACCGGCGCGAAGCGATTCTCTCGCATCATCGGTCGCGCCCGGAGCGCGCGATGAACGTCATCGCACTCATCCCCGCCCACAACGAAGCCGAGCGCATCTCGGCCACAGTAGAGGCGGCGCTGGGCGTTGCGGGAGTGACGCGAGTGGTCGTTATCGACGACGGATCTGACGACGACACCGCACGACTCGCCGGCGATGCCGGTGCCGAGGTGATCGCGCTGCCCGGAAACGTCGGCAAGGGCGGAGCACTTCAAGCAGGTCTCGACGCAGTTCGAGCATATGCCGACATCGTCTTGCTGCTGGATGCAGACCTCGCAAGCAGCGCGAGCGAAGCCGATGCACTGCTGGGCCCGGTGCTGTCGGATACCGCCGACATGACGGTTGCTGTCCTTCCCCGCCCTGCAGGCTCCGGGGGATTCGGCCTCGTCAAAGGCCTCGCCCGGCACGGAATCGCAGTTCTCGGCGGAGGATTCCAGGCCACGGCCCCACTCTCGGGACAGCGCGCCCTCAACCGTCGGGCATGGGTAGCGGCCGAACCGTTTGCCCCAGGTTACGGCGCGGAAGTAGCGCTGAGTGTCCGCGTGCTTCGAGCGAAGCTTCGGCTGCTCGAGGTGCCCGCCACAATGTCGCATGCGGCCACAGGGAAGGACCTCGCGGGCTTCATGCACCGCGGACGCCAGTTCGTACACGTTCTCATTGCCCTCGTGCGACTCGGGGTGGAGCGCCGCTAGCCCTGCTTTGAAATCGTCGGGTAAACCGCGTCAGCACCGGCACCGATCCCGTAGTAGCCGCTTGCGCGACCAGAGAGCAGCCACACGAGCGAGTATGCTCCCTGAGGCGTATCTACGTGATCCACTGCAGAGAAGCCCAGGTCGACTGTTTCAACGGCAATTCCGGTCGCCTGATTCGTCGCCTCCGCACCAACCACGACCGCACCGCGAACATCAAGCGCGCCAGCGATCTTCGAGGAAATCTCATCAGGCTGACCGTCAAACGACGCCATGAGCACGCACGCATCCACGGCACCGAAGTCTGTCGGCGAACTGAGGCTCAATGCGGCGCTCTTCGCAAGCAAGTCGAGTATCGGTCGCGGTCCCGACTGCCGGAGCTCAGCAGCCAGGGCATCGGCAATCGCGTTCTTGAACGCTACTGTGGCCGGTGCCGATGTCGACTCAGTGAACCCCTCGCCGAGGAGCTCCGAAATGCCCTCGGGTACATGCAAGTCAAAACCTAGATCAGAGCTTGCGAACGTGAAGACGATTGGACTGCCGCCCGCTTCCTCGATCGCAGCCATGGTCGCATTCAGGCCATTGCTCCGGCCGCCGTTAACGAGAATCGCGATGTTCTTGCCCGCGAGAGCATTGGACGTCAACGCAGGTACAACGTCGTCGGCAAACGCGCGATCCCGCTCCAGCCCGTCACGCAGCGCGTTGTTATCCGTTTGAATCTGGGCAAACTGCTGCTGGAGGTCATCAACAAGCGTAGTCGACTGGTTGTCGAGGGTGCCCCGCTCGGCAACCACGGTTCCCAGCACGAGTCCCACGGTCAGCGCCAGAAAGACCGCCACCAGCGATGCGAGATGGTATCTGATGTTGTACATGCGTCCTCCCGGACTAGAGGCCGACCGTCGCGCGCAGCTTGAGTAGCAGCAACGACACGAGGTTCCTGGCCTGCGGTGAAATCATGATAGCGGTAGAAACAACGGTCAGCGCGGCCGCGACCAGCACGACGAGCTGCGAAGGCTTGACCGACGCGCGGTAGAGCTTGTTCACGCCCTTGGCGTCTACGAGCTTGGGGCCGACCTTGAGCCTGACGAGGAACGTCGAAGCCATGCCCTTTCGACCCTTATCTAGATGTTCGATCAGATTGGCGTGGGTACCGACAGCAACGATCAACTCGGCGCCCGACTCGTACGCGAGCAGAAGCGCGAGGTCCTCACTGGTGCCCGCCATCGCCCAGGCGACTCCGGCGACGCCCAGCTCATCAAGCCTACTCTCGCCCGGTGCGCGGCCATCGGTATACGCATGCACGATGAGTTCTGCACCACTCTTGAGAGCCTCGTCGCTCACCGAATCCATATCTCCGACGATGATGTCGGGCTTCATGCCAAAATCACGGATCGCGTCTGCTCCGCCGTCAACACCGATAAGAACAGGCTTGACCTCTCGGATATACGGAAGAAGCGCCTGCAAATCCTTTTTGTAGTCGTATCCGCGGACAACTACGAGCGCCTGTCGACCCGCGATCAGCGTCCGTGTGACCGGGACCGAGACGCCCTCAGTCAGCAGCGCCTTCTCGCGGGAGATGTACTCAAGCGTGTTGCGCGCGAAGTTCTCGAGTTGCTGGTCAAGGCCGGACTTTGCATCTTCCATAGCCCGCTCGACGATATCGACGGTCAACCGGCTACCCGATGCGACAACCTTGCCGTCAATAAGGATGTCGTCGCCAACGACCTCGACGACATCACCCTCTTTGACGTTTTCAAAGACGCCTTCGCCTGCGTCGTCAAGTAAGCGCACGCCCCCACGCACCAGCAGCAGCGGACCGAGGTTTGGGTACGTGCCGGAGATGGACCGCGACGCGTTCACGACCACCTCGACGCCGCTCTCAAGCAGCGACTCGGCGCTCACGCGGTCCATGTCGACATGATCGATGATCGCAATGTCATTACGGCCGAGGCGCTTCACGAGGTCTTTTGTACGCCTGTCTAGCCGGGCAATGCCCTGAAACCGCATATAGTCCCTTTCGGATCCAGCCTGACGCCCAAGTCTAGCAGACCAGGTCGCAGCCCCTACGCGTGCGTTGCCATAGCGAGAAGCTCACGCGCATGATCCAGCCCGGTCTGAGTCGTTCCGCCGGAAAGCATCCGTGCTATCTCAACGATTCGCTCCTCGGGGCCAACCCTGCGTGCCACCGTGACACTTCTGCCGTCAGCTGACGCCTTCTCGACGACGACTTGCGTGGAAGCGAACGCGGCGACTTGTGCCAAGTGCGTCACGACCAACACCTGATGCGTGGTCGCAAGCGATGCAAGTCGACGACCAACATCAATAGCAGTCGCGCCGCCGATACCCGCATCGACCTCATCGAACACGAGTACGGGCGTGTGGTCTGCCTGGCCGAGAACATCCTTCAGCGCAAGCATGACTCGCGATATCTCACCACCGGAAGCGATCTTGGCAAGCGGACGCGGGGCGTCTCCCACACCGGACGAGAACATGAACTCTACTCGCTGCGGACCATCTGCGCCCCATGAGTCCGCGGGAAGGTCCTCTAGCTGCACGACGAAACTCGCATCGGCGAATGCGAGACTCTTGGCCGCCTCAGTGAGTGCGACTTCAAATGCGTCGCAAGCGTTGCGCCGTACGGCAGCGAAAGTGCTCGCACGTGCACGCAGCTCGGCCTCGGCAGCCGCAAGCTCATCCCGTGCGCGCGCCAGCCCCGCCTCACCCTCACCGAGAGTGGCAAGTTCATCGGCTGCCTCACCGCGAACCGCGAGGACCGCCTCAAGGGAGTCGCCATACTTCTTCTTCAGCGCGGTCAGTACACCGAGACGTTCTTCAGCAGCATCCAACGCTCGCGGGTCATGCGCGACCGACTCTGCGTACTGGCGCAAACGCGAAGCGATGTCGTCAGCGGACGCGAGCGCCGCATCAAGCTCTGCCGCGATGCTGTCGAGGGCCGGGTCAAGACCTGCTGCCCGCCCGAGTGCAGTCAGAGCCTCGCCGAGCCGCTCGGTAGCAGCCCCTTCATCCTGAAGAGCACCCCACGCAGATCCGGCTGCGTTTGTGAGCTTGTCACCGTGTCGCATCCTGGGGAGGGATTCCTCAATCTCAACATCCTCCCCGGGGTAGGCCGCTGCAGCATCGATGTCCGAGATCTGGAACTGCAGGTAGTCGATCCTGCGCTCGCGATCTGCCAGGGATTCCTCTAGCGCAGACAGCACGGTGCGAGCGTTGCGGCGTGCAGAAAGCGCTTCGCGATATGCCGCCAATGCATCTAAGGCAGGATCACCGATGAAGCGGTCGAGATACCCGGCGTGCCTCGACACTGACAACAGAGCCTGGTGATCATGCTGACCGTGCAGATCAACAACATCCTCAAGCAGTTCGCCGAGAGCACCGACCGTTGCCATGGCATCGTCGATCGTGCAACGGGAGCGGCCCTCTGCGCCGATACGGCGGCGTACGAGTCGCTCCTTGCCATCGATGAGGAATCGTCCCTCGATCAACGCTTCGTCGGCTCCAGAACGCACAAGCGTCGTATCGGCACGATCGCCGAGCAGAAGCTGCAGAGCGCTCACGAGAACGGTCTTTCCTGCACCCGTCTCGCCGGTGAGCACTGTCAGGCCTTCGCTGAACTCCAGCCAGACCTCTTCAACGAGCGCCAGATTCTTGACATGCAGTTCAAGCAGCATGTCACTCTCCGAGGAACTTATCGGCAAGCACTTCAGCGAAGCTCTTGCCGTCTGGCTTGAGGAGTTTGACGTCGTACTCTCCTGCCCAGATGCTCACAGAATCGAGCGCCCTGCGGCAAGGAACCTGATCGCCGTCAACAGTAATACATGCATCGGCACGCGCCGGATTGGGGCATGTGATGTCAACGCGGTCAGACGGGCCGAGCACTATCGGACGCGACTCGAGCGTGTGCGGCGCAACAGGCACCAAGACGATACCGCGGACTTCAGGGGATACTATCGGTCCACCTGCAGAGAGCGCGTACGCCGTTGAGCCTGTCGGGGTTGCCACGATAACGCCGTCACACGCGAAATCCCAGAGCAAGACGTCGTTCACGCGAACCTGAAGCTGGACGACTCTGGCGCCGCCGCCACGGCCGACGAAGATCTCGTTAAGCGCATGGTAATGGCCTGCTTCTCGGCCGCCAACATCCACGCGCGCTTGCAGAGTCGCCCGCCGCTCAACACGCGCCTCACCGGCTAGCGCGGTCTCAAGCGCATCTATCAGCGCGGGCTCCTCGGCACCGGACAAGAAGCCGAGCCGACCCAAGTTCACGCCGAGAATGGGAACATCTGCGCCGGCAAGGATGTGCACTGCCTTGAGGATCGTTCCGTCGCCACCCAGCGCAACTGCAAGCTCTGGTTGACCGATCTCTGAACGCGATACACCACTCAGCGGCAGACCACAGGCCTCGGCATCTCCAGAAACCAGCACCGCTTCGCGACCATGAGCGCTCAGCCATGCAGCGACCTCGCGGGCTGCACTCGTCGAGCGTTCGTTAATCGGGTTTGGAACCAGCAGTACTCGCACCTCTAGACCCCTAACGCTTCATGCGCCGCACGCACGACGTCTGCCGGCGTAACGCGCGCAGGCTCACCCTGCAGACCGAACCAGACCAAGAATTCAATGTTACCCTCAGGTCCCTTGAGCGGCGAGAAGGTCGCACCTAAGACGATGCGCCCCGCGCCCTCGATGGCAGCCACGACGCCACTCAGGACGTCCTCATGGACCACTGCGTCCCGAACTACTCCCTTTTTACCAACTCTGCCTTTACCGGCCTCAAACTGAGGCTTAACCAGGGCTATCACCTGACCGTCGTCGCCCACCGCCTCAAGCAGCTTTGGCAGAACTCTATCGAGTGCGATGAAGGAGACATCGATAACGGCGATATCGAATGGCGCCCCGAGCGCCTCCATATCTGCAGCGCGCACGTTCGTACGCTCAACGACGGTGACCCGGGGATCCGTGCGCAAGGACCATGCAAGCTGGCCGTACCCCACATCGAGCGCGACGACCGAAGATGCCCCATGCTGAAGCAGGCAATCGGTGAACCCGCCGGTGGATGCGCCAACATCGATTGCGCGCAGTCCGGCAACATCAACACCAAACGCATCGAGTGCCGCCTCTAGTTTGTGGCCGCCTCGAGAGACGAAGCGCTGGCGCTCAGCAACTTCAACGACAGCTTCAGCCGAGAGCGGATGTCCCGCTTTCTCAATCCGGACACCGTCAGCCTTCACTTCACCTGCGAGGATGGCTGCGCGAGCACGCTCGCGCGAGGTGAACAGCCCTCGCTCAACAAGCTCAACGTCTGCCCGGCGTCCTGCCATCGCTGCGCTCCTCGTCTCCACCACGGATACCCATGAGCCTGCCGAGAATCGCACCTCGCACCGCTTCAGGCGTGAGGCCGATCTCGGCAAGTAGCGTGTCTGTCGCTCCATGCGTCACAAAGCAATCGGGGACCGCCAACCGCAGGACCGGAGTTGCGCTCCCGAGGTCGGCAAGCGCCTCAAGCACGGCCCCGCCGAGTCCGCCTACGGTGGTGTTCTCCTCAACGGTCACGATGAGCGAATGCTCCGCCGCCCAGGAGACCGCTTCCAGATCCAGGGGTTTGAGCCAGCGCACGTTCACGAGGCTCGGCTTGATTCCATCCTCGGCAAGGAGATCCGCAGCACGCTCAGCAACACCGACCATGCGCCCAATGCCGAGAATCGCGACCTCACTCCCCGTTCTACGCACCTCGGCACGCCCTGCTTCCAGCACGATCGGCTCGGCAGGCAGCCCGGTTCCCTCACCTGACCCACGCGGATAACGGATAGCAACCGGACCGCTTGAATGAACCGCCGTGTGGAGCATGTTCACGAGCTCACTCTCGTCAGCCGGAGCCATGATGCTCAGACCAGGTACAGTGCGCAGGAACGACAGGTCGAAGACCCCGTGATGCGTCGGACCGTCCTCGCCTACCAGCCCCGCCCTGTCCAGACAGAAGATGACATGGTGGCCCTGAAGCGCGACATCCATGATGAGCTGATCGTAGGCGCGCTGCATGAAAGTCGAGTACATGGCGACGATTGGAACGCAGCCACCTGCGGCGAGTCCGGCCGCAAGGCCGACCGCATGCTCCTCAGCGATACCAACGTCGAAGAAGCGCTCAGGATACTGCTCCGCGAATCCCGCGAGTCCGGTGCCTGACGGCATGGCTGCGGTGATGGCGACGATACGATTGTCTGATTCCGCTTCAGCGAGAAGCGCTCTGCCAAACGCCTCCGTGTATGACATATGACCAGATGAACCGTTGACCTTACCGCTCTCGATCGAGAACGGACTGATTCCGTGGAACGTATCGGGGTGGTCCTCGGCATGCGAGTAGCCCAGACCCTTTCGAGTGACCACGTGAACGAGAACCGGTCCGTCAACATCCTTTGCAAGCCGAATCGCGCGTTCAACTTGCGCCACATCGTGCCCGTCAATCGGGCCGACATACTTCAGACCGAGTTCTTCGAAGAGCATGCCCGGCACCAGCAGCTGCTTCACGGATTCCTTGGCAGCTTCGCCAGCCGCAACCATCGCGGCACCAAGCTTGGTGCGCCCGAGGGCTGACTCAACGTCGTCGCGCAGCCGCCGATAACGCCGGTCGAGTCGCACGCGTGCCAGGTAGCCAGAGAGAGCTCCAACATTCGCCGAGATAGACATCTCGTTGTCGTTGAGCAAAACGATCATGCGCTTCTGCAGATGCCCTAGATGATTGAGGGCTTCGAAAGCCATGCCGCCCGTTAGTGAGCCATCGCCGATGAACGCGACCACAGTCTCGCGACCCCCGACGGTGTCACGCGCACACGCCAGACCGAGCGCCACAGATATCGAGGTTGAGGCGTGCCCGGTGTCATGTACGTCATACGGGCTCTCGGTGCGCTTTGGGAAGCCGCAGACGCCACCATAGGTTCGAAGGGTCGAGAACCGATCACGACGCCCCGTGATGAGCTTGTGGACATACGATTGATGCCCGACATCCCAAACGATCTTATCGTCAGGGCAGTCGAGGGCACGGTGAAGACCGAGCGTGAGTTCGACCACGCCGAGGTTAGGCGCGAGATGTCCCCCGGTGTCTGCGACCGTCGAGACGAGCTCCTGTCGGATCTCTTGCGCCAGCTGCTCGAGCTGGACGACATCAAGGTCCTTGAGGTCAGCCGGTGAGTCTATGCGATCAAGGATGCGCTCGGCGCACACAGAGGATTCCTTCTCCTGCCGTACGGGGCTCTACTCACCGGGTGCCATCCACCCATTGAACAGAATCGTACCACTCCGAGGCGAACAGGCCGCCCATGGTCACCGCGCCGTAGGATGCGCGGAGCTAGGACCACCCTTAGTCAGCCGTCTCAACTGCAGTGGTGTCGTCGTCGTTGCTTCCCGGAGCCGAGCCGTCAAGCGGCGCGACGGCGTCGGGCGTTGCATGGCTGGAGGCATCAGATGGAGCTACCTCAACGGTGGCTGTGGCACTCATGTCGGTGTGATCGACCAGCTCTGTGCATATGTTTGCAAGTCGAACACCCTCTTCGAGCAAGTCCAGACTCTTCTCCAGTGAAGTGTCCTTCTTGCGTGCAAGCGAGGCGATCTCCTCCAGGCGGATGCGAGCCTGCTCGAATGTGTACTTCTCGTCGGCCACTACTCCTCCGTATCCTCGGCGGGCTCATTCGGCACGCCGCCATGCAACTCAGCGATTCGACCGAGAACGCCGTTCACGAACTTCGACGAGTCGGGTCCGCCGTACACCTTGGCCATCTCGACGGCCTCGTTGATTGCGACAGAGTCCGGAATCGCCTCTTGATACTCGATTTCGTAGATTGCAAGGCGGAGGATGTTCCTGTCGACTGTGGGCATGCGGGAAAGCGCCCAGTGCTCAGAGGTCGACTCGATCTGCGTGTCGATCTCAGATTGGAACCGTTCGGTTCCGAGCGCCAACTCACGACAGTACTCAGACGGAATCCCGTCCTCCTCGCTGTACGACTTCTCGGCAAGAATCTGCCCAACCGTGTCGCCGGTGATCTCACGTTGATAGAGAATCTGCATCGCCTGTCGGCGTGCACGAGTGCGCTCAAGCATTAGTACTCCCCTTGCGAAACAGGCACGGTCACTGCTCAGGGAAGACGATGGAGTCGATGAAAACATCAACCGCCGAAACCTGCTGAGCTGTCTGTGAAAGCAATGCGTCACTCACTGAGCGCTGCACCGCGGTGGCGACCGTGCGCAAAGGAGTGCCGTACTTGACGGAAATATGAAGCTGCACTGAGAAGGTATTGTCATCGCACACAGTCACAGCGATGCCACGACCCGGACCCTTCTGAACCAGACCGGCGACACCACGCGTGAGCACAGCAACGACACCTTCAACCTGCTCGGCAGCGAGTGTCGCAATCGTTTCGAGGACGCCGGGGGCTACGCCGAGCCCCTCGAGCATGATCTCGTCACTCATTCGCTCGCCTCCTTCTCGGGGACCGGGACACCATTCACGAACGCCGTGATGTCCTCAGTCGTTGCATATCGTTCGACGAAGTCAGTATAGACCTCTCCGCTTATGAAGTGCTCCTCCTCCACCACGTACTGGTGGAACGGAATAGTCGTCGGGATACCCACGACTATGAACTCATCAAGCGCACGTCGGGCACGGGCGACAGCCTCAGCGCGGGTCTCTCCCCAGACGATCAGCTTGCCGAGCAGGGAGTCGTAGTACGGCGGGACGCTGTAGCCAGAGTAGATGTGGCTGTCTATCCGTACGCCAAAACCGCCGGGTGGATTGAATACATCAATCGTGCCCGGATGCGGACGGAAGTTATGCAGCGGATCCTCGGCATTGATCCGAAACTCGATTGCGTGTCCACTGAGATGCACATCTTCCTGACGTGCGTGCTTCATCGGCTCACCGGCAGCGATCCGCAGCTGCTCTTTGATGATGTCGACCCCGGTGACCTGCTCGGTCACGGGATGCTCAACTTGCACGCGCGTATTCATTTCCATGAAGTAGAAACGGCCGTCGGTGTCGAGCAAGAACTCGACGGTACCGGCGTTCACGTAATCGACTGCGCGAACGGCCTTCATCGCAGCAGCGCCCATCTCGGCACGCAACTCCGGAGAAAGTGCGGGCGATGGCGCCTCTTCGATCAACTTCTGGTGCCGACGCTGAACGGAGCAATCGCGCTCGTACAAGTACACTGCATTACCGTGAGTGTCTGCGAGTATCTGCATCTCAACGTGGCGCGGACGGGCGAGATACTTCTCGATGTAGACCTCGTCATTACCGAAGGCCGCAGCTGCTTCGGTCTTCGCAGCGGTGAAGTTGGCGTGCAACTCCTTCTCATCAGCAGCGACGCGCATACCCTTGCCGCCACCACCGGCAGACGCCTTGATGAGGACGGGGAATCCGACTTCGCGTGCGAACTCGAGCGCTTCATCCGAGGTTTCGACGACGCCCTTGCTGCCCGGAACGCACGGCACGCCGGCCGTCATCATCGTCTGACGCGCAACCGCTTTGTCGCCCATGCGCTCTATGGCGTCCGGCGAAGGCCCGATGAACACGAGGCCGGAATCGGCGACCGCGCGGGCAAACGCCGCGTTCTCGGCCAGGAAGCCATATCCGGGATGAATCGCCTCGGCGCCTGTCGTAAGGGCTGCCGAGATGATATTGGGCATGTTCAAGTACGACATCGCTGAGGCAGCTGGACCGATGCAGATGGCTTCATCGGCCATCCGGGCGTGAAGCGAGTCGCGGTCAGCCTCGGAGAAGACGGCAACGGATGCAACGCCCATCTCTTTGCACGCACGAACCACGCGAAGGGCGACTTCGCCGCGATTGGCGATGAGAATCTTGCTGAACATGAGCTAGACCACCGGCTCGTAGTAGAACAGAACCGTGCCGTACTCAACCGCCTGAGCGTTGTCCGCGACAATCTCGCGGATGACGCCGCTCTCCTCGGCGGTGATCTCATTCATGAGCTTCATCGCTTCGAGGATGCACAGGGTCTGACCTTCGCTGACGGCATCGCCAACCTCAACGAACGGTGCGGCGCCAGGCGATCCGGCACGGTATATGGTGCCCACCATCGGAGCAACGATCGTCTTCCAGGAAGCGGGACGCTCCCCCGCCGCCGGAGCAGGTGAGCCCTCTGCGGTAGCTGCCGGTGCCGGAGAGGCGGGTGCGGCAGCAGGCGCTGCAGCGGCTCCTGCCGTTCCAGCCTTGCGGACGATGACTTTTGAGTCGCCCTCTTCGATTATGATCTCGCTCACATCGGAAGCTTCGAGGAGCTTCACGAGTTCCTTGATCTGATTTACATCCACAGAATCTGCCTCCCTGACGGTGTTAGCTTCCTCACCCATGAGGAAAACGGCGCGCTCGGCGCCTTCTTTGTGTTTCTCAAGATATATGCGCGCTTCATTAGGGAAGAGGGCGTACATCAGCACATCCTCTTCGCTGTGAGCAAGATCGCCGATCTCCTCGGCCATTTCTTCATACGTGGTTGTCACGAGCGAACCAGGTCGAACATCCGGCCCGAGCGGCACTTCCTGACCGAGAACCTTGGTTACAATCTCCTGGTCGAGCGGACCCGGCGCCTTGCCGTAGTAGCCTCGCAGGTAATCCTTCATCTCCTGAGGAACGACGGCCCACCGCTTTCCGGTGAGGACGTTGATGACAGCCTGAGTGCCGACGATCTGCGACATCGGGGTCACGAGCGGCGGGTAGCCGACCTCGGCGCGGACCTTAGGGATCTCCTTCAGCACATCGGGCAGCCGGTCCTTGGCATTCTGAAGCTCAAGCTGGCTGACCAGGTTGCTGAGCATGCCGCCCGGAACTTGATGGCTGAAGACTTCCATGTGCATGAGTGACGTGACACCGCGCTTGAGCTTCTTCGCCTCGCGCACGCCTTCCCAGTACTCCGCGATCTCGAACAGAAGGTCAAGGTCAAGGCCCGAGTCGTACTCGGATTCCTTGAGCGCGGCGACGATCATCTCGACTGCTGGCTGGCTGTTGCCGAACGCGAGTGCAACGACAGCCGTGTCGATGATGTCGGCACCAGCTTCGACGCCCTTGAGGTAGTTCATCGGGGCCATGCCACCGATGTAGTGGCAATGGACGTGAACCGGCAGTCCGATCTCGTCTTTGAGCGCGCTGACCATCTTGGCGGTACGGAACGGCGTAAGCATTCCCGCCATATCCTTGATGCAGATGGTGTCCGCACCGATGTCCTTGAGCTCCTGCGCGTACTCGAGATAGCTATCGAGCGTGTGCACGGGACTCACGGTGTAGCTTATGGCGCCTTCAAAGTGACCGCCGCACTCCTTGACGGCCGCAGCCGACACCTCGACGTTGCGGATGTCATTGAGTGCGTCAAATATCCGGAACACATCGATGCCGTTGCGCTTGCTTGCGTGAACGAAGCGGCGAACGATGTCATCGCTGTAATGCCGATAGCCGACAAGATTCTGTCCGCGGAGCAGCATCTGCAATGGCGTCTTCGGCGCATGGTGCTTGATGATTCGCAGGCGGTCCCAGGGATTCTCATCCAAGAATCGCAGTGCGGCATCAAACGTTGCGCCACCCCAGACCTCAAGCGACCAGTACCCCACCGAATCCATCTTCGGCAGAATCGGCAGCATATCGGCTAGGTTCATTCGTGTAGCCCATAGCGACTGATGAGCATCGCGTAGTGTGGTGTCAGTAATGTGAACCGGTCGCATTGGCACCATCCCTGGGACATGCGGCTGACGTTGCTCGTGCGGCAATCGTGCTTCGTGGTCGCAATAGTATAGCGGAGGGCACTGTAGCGACAAAGCAAAACGAAGACATTAGACGCGCGTTATATAGCGCCCGTCACGTGTGTCGATCTTCACTCGCTCACCAACGTTGATGAACATCGGAAGCTGAACAACAGCACCCGTCTCGAGCGTCGCAGGCTTGGTACCGCCCTGCACGGTATCACCCTTGAATCCAGGATCGGTCTCGGTGACCTCAAGTTCCACGAACATCGGAGGCTCGACACCGATGTAGTCGCCGCCGGCGACGATCAGGTCAACCTCGTCGTTCTCCTTGAGCCACTTGGCCGTCTCACCGACGAAGTCCGCACCGAGCTCGATCTGCTCGTACGTACCGGTATCCATGAAGTGAAACGCCGAGCCATCGTTGTAGAGGTACTGCATGTGCTTCGTCTCGACCCGCACGTCGTCAAGCTTCTCACCAGCGCGGAACGTGATGTCCACAACACGTCCGGACTTGAGTTCCTTGAGCTTGGTACGAACGAACGCACCGCCCTTTCCAGGCTTCACATGCTGGAAGTCGACGATGATCCACATCTTGTTGTCGTACATGATGCACATGCCGTTCTTGAAGTTGTTCGTTGTAACTGACATGGGATAGACCCTTTCTAGATCTCGATAAGTTCACGAGGTGAGGCAGAAAGAACGCGTCCGCCAGCCTCCTCGACCGCTAGTAAGTCTTCAATTCTAACACCGCCGAAGCCCGGCATGTAGACACCGGGCTCGATGGTGACGACTGAGCCAACCCTGAGTGAGTCGTGACTCCGCCTTCCCAGCGTTGGCATCTCGTGTATGTCGAGACCCACACCGTGGCCCAAACCATGAGTGAAATACTCGGCAAATCCGAGGTCCTCAAGCACCCTTCGAGCCGCAGCATCGACATCTTTGCACGGAACCCCCGCCCTCACGGCAGCAACGCCAGCCCTGTTTGCCGCAAGCACGGCCGAGTAGATCTCACGGTGGCGATCGCTCGCCTTCCCGATGACCATCGTGCGGGTCATGTCCGAGCAGTACCCGTCGATACGTGCGCCAAAGTCAAGCTTCAGGAACTCGCCATCCCCCATGATGCGGTCACTCACGCTCGCGTGCGGCCTGGCAGAGTTCGGCCCACTCGCAACGATCGGGTCAAACGCGACATCGTCGGAGCCGTTGGTGCGCATGAAGAATTCAAGCTCAAGCGCAATCTCACGCTCCGACTTTCCGGGTCCGACAAAGCCAAGAATGTGATCGAATGCGCGATCAGTAAGCCGCGCCGCAGCCTCCACTCGATCGAGCTCGTGCGACTCCTTGACCTGGCGCAAATCCTCCACCAGATGATCGAGCACTCGCACGCCGCCCACGAACTGCTCGGAGATGAACTTGAACCGGCCGTAAGGTACGGACGCCTCAAGACCGAGTTCCGAGATGCCATCTTCGTGCAACTCGGCACACGCATCGATGTAGAGCGATTCCGCCGGAATACGGACGCTCCACGGAGTGCCCTCAGCTGCTTGCTCTGCGGCCTCGCTGTAGCGGTGGTCGGTGTAGAAGCGAGCGAACTCGGAGGTCACAAGACACGCCGCGTTGATCATCGGGTCGAAAACGTCATCGAATCCGGTGAGATAGCGCATGTTCGAGACACCCGTTAGCAGAACCGCTTGAATGCCGTCATCAGAGAGCCTCTTGCGAAGCGCGGCGAGTCTTGGCTCAGCGTACATCGGCTGCATCCTTAATCGACTGGACGACCGCCCGGATTCCATGCTCATACGAAGCAGCGCCAAAGCCCGAGATCTGCCCAGTGCACGCCGCTGCGGTAACACTGCGTTCCCTGAAGGACTCACGCCCGTGGATGTTGCTCATGTGGACTTCAACGACCGGCATCGCAATCGCCGCGATGGCGTCGCGCACTGCGTAGGAATAGTGAGTCAGCGCGCCCGGATTGATGACGATACCGTCGAAGTCATCGAGCGCCTCATGCAGCTTGTCGATGATTGCGCCTTCGTGATTCGACTGGAAGAACACGACGGTCACGCCCATCTCATCAGCCACTTGCATGATGGCGGCTTCGATTTGCTCGAGCGTCTTCGATCCGTACACGTCCGTTTCCCGCCTGCCGAGCAGGTTGAGGTTCGGCCCGTTCATGATGAGCACTCGCAACATACCGACCACTTCCGCCCTACTCGGCCCGGAGCAACCGCTCCAGGTGCCGCATAACCACTGCAGCTTCTACCGGAACCACGGCCCAGTCACCCGGCGCTCGTAAGAGTACAAACCGGATGACACCACCACGTGTCTTCTTGTCACTCAACATCGCATCAAACAAAGTCTCAGCTGCAACATCCGCCGGCACTGTGTACGTGGCACCGAGAGCGTCGAGGAGCGCTTCGGTTCGTGACGTCAGCTCCGGCGCCGCACCAAAGACATCCTCGGCCAGTCGCGCCGCAAACCGCATACCGGCCGCGACGGCGATACCGTGCGATACGACCCCGTAGCCGAGCACGCGCTCGATCGCATGACCGAGCGTATGGCCGAGATTGAGACACTCACGATCTCCGGATTCACGCTCATCACCGCCAACGACTGATGCCTTGAATCCGGCGGCCATGAGAACCGCGTCTTGCACAGCAACATGATCCCGCATGAGCAGATGCCGCGCAGCAGACTCCAGCTGCGCAGTCTCGGCCTCGCCTGCCAGGAGTGCCGACTTCGCGACCTCGACGAGCCCACTTGTCCACTCGGCATCGGGAAGCGTAGCCAGCACGGTCGTGTCAGAGACGACAGCCGATGGCTGCCAGAACGCGCCGGCGAGATTCTTGCCAGCGGGCAGGTCCACGCCCGTCTTGCCGCCGAGAGAGCTGTCAACCTGCGCCAGGAGGGTCGTCGGGACCTGCACTACTGGAATGCCGCGCACATACACCGCTGCAGCGAAGCCAGCGATATCACCGACGACACCTCCGCCGAGAGCGACAACCGCCCCATCGCGTCCGAGACGGCGATCAGCCAACTCGCAAACCAGTCTACCGGCGGTCTCCCAGTCCTTCGATGGCTCCCCCGCCTCGATCACGATAAGATCCGCTTCGATGCTAGCGGCGCTGAGTGACTCGACCACACGCGTCCCGTACAGCGGAGCGACATTCGTGTCACTTACAACGACGACCTTCCCAGCACCTGTAGCTGATTTGACCGTCTCAGCGAGCCCCCCGAGTGCTCCGGGGCCGATACGAACGTCGTAACCTGCGGCCGCATCTACATGCAGCACGCGGCCTACAGTAGCCGCATCGAGCACGCTCACGACTTCCTTCAGCACTTCAGAAACATCGCGACCACTCGTGTCCACGATGAAATCAGCTGCCGCGCGGTACAAGGACAGCCGGGCATTCAGTATCTGCGGTGCAAGGCGAGCGCCGTCTCCAGCAAGGAGTGGCCTGCCACTGGTGTCGCCGATGCGGGCGAGCGCCTCGGCAGCGGAGACCGACAGATAGACCACGCGTCCAAGCTGACCGAGCAAGGCGCGATTCTCCCCGCGCACGACGATTCCACCGCCGCAGGCGATAACGCTGTCCGGTACATCGATAAGCGATTGCAGCGCCTCATGCTCGGCGTCTCGGAACACATCCTCGCCGCTCGTAAAAAGCTCAGGAATAGACATGCCTTCTCGCGTCTCAATCAGCGTGTCGAGATCAACGAACTTCTGGTCGAGTCGCGCAGCAAGCGCAGCCCCTACTCGGGACTTCCCCGCTCCCATGAAACCGATGAGAAGTACGTGGCTCACGTCGATAGCCTATCAGCGTAGGCGGCTAGCGCGACCTTCATGTCACAAACGGCGTCTCCGCCGAACTTCTCCATATATGCGGTCGCTAGCACGAGCGCCACCTCGGCTTCAGCAACGACTGCCGCAGCAGGCACGGCGCACACATCGGAGCGCTCACGCGACGCATCAACAGCGTCGTGAGAGTCGATGTCCACGCTTGCCAGCGGAGTCATCAGCGTGGGAATAGGTTTCATCGCCGCACGGACAACGAGCGTTTCCCCATTCGTCATTCCGCCCTCAAGGCCACCCGCATGGTTTGTGTCACGAACATAGCCGAGGCCGGCCTCGTAGCGAATCGCATCATGAGCAAGGGATCCGGCCGTTCCCGCAAGCGCGAAGCCGTCTCCAAACTCCACGCCCTTGATAGCGGGTATCGAGAGAACAGCCGCACCGAGCCGAGCATCCAGCCGTCGGTCGGCCTGCGCATAGCTTCCAAGTCCCGGCACAAGACCGCTGACAGTCACAACGAACACACCACCGAGGCTCTCTCCTGCATCGCGCGCGTCATCAATCGCTGCCCGCATTCTTGAGGCGACAGTCTCGTCCGGGCAGCGCACATCACTGGCTTCAACGGCCGCGACGTCGACTTGAGATACGTCAAACGCAGGATCCAGAGCGACATCGCCGATACGCGAAACATATGAAGAGACTGAAACTCCGAGTTCACGCAGGAGCGCCTTTCCGAGTGCGCCTGCGGCGACCCTTGCAGCGGTCTCCCGTGCACTCGCGCGCTCAAGAATGTCTCGAACATCCCGAGAACCAGTCTTCTGAATACCTGCGAGATCAGCGTGCCCGGGGCGAGGGGCTGTCACTCGGGCCGACTCGACGGGGTCACCCCATACCGACATGACATCGGTCCAGTTGTCCCAGTCACGATTGCCGATGGTCAAAGCCACTGGCGTGCCGATAGTGCGACCAAAACGAACGCCCGAGAGAATCGTCGCTCGGTCCGTCTCGATCTTCATCCGGCCACCGCGCCCATAGCCGCCCTGACGCCTAGCAAGATCAGCGTCGATGCGGGCGCCATCCAAGAGAATTCCAGCTGGAACATCGGTAACAATCGTTACCAAAGCGCGTCCATGTGATTCCCCGGCGGTCGTGTAGCGCATCGTGCGGCCTCTCGATCGGATGGTGAGATTCTAGCAGGAACGCGAAACGCCGCGCTAAGCGGCGTCTCTACGGAGATCTCGTACCGGGCGGGGACCCGGGCAAACGACTACTTGCTGATACCTTGACCGACAGAGAGAACCACCTGCTGGTCACCATAGAGCATCACGACATCACTCGTCCGGATATCGAGTACTTTCCAGGGTGTGCCATCGATGATGTCGCCTTCGCCGAGCACATAATCCTCGCCATTCCAAACGAAACTCGCGAATTGCTCACCGTTCTCGCTGCCGACTGCGGTCAAATACAAGGTGCCAGCAGCGTACTCGGAAATCTCAACCGTTTCAGTTGTGCTCTCGGTGGCAGTGGTTGTTCCAACCGTTACTGCCCCAAGCAACGGCTTGAAGATATCGCGGAATGTGAAGACCTCATCATTGGTGACTCTGTCCGCAGCCTCGGTAGACTCGATTTCTTCAGAAGTGACAACCGGATTCTGCGGGGCACCCTGCTCGGGTACCCGTACCTCGACTTCGTCGACAACCGTAAACAGCGGTAACACGAGCAGCACAACAATCGCTGCGATTATCGCCAGAACGGCCACTGCTCCAAGCGCGACGAGTAGCCCCTTGTTGGTCTTCTTGGCCGACGACACTTCAGCGGCCACCACAGGAGGCTGCTCAGTCCCGGGAACTACAAACTCTTCGGACACGGCGATCCCTTCCGTCGGCTACTGCGAGGGCTGCGCGTCTGCGGACGGCGTTGCCGGCGCAGACGGAACGGCGGGGACAGACTGGCTCACGTTGATCACGGACATGGTATAGACCTCAAGTTTGATGTTCGCTTCAACGTACCCATCTGTGTTTTCGGTCGCACTGACATAGGTCATGGTCGCATTCGTGATTCGAACGCCCCGTGTGTACTTGCCTAGCAGCCGAACATACTCGATGACGTCAGCCCACTTGCCTTTGACTCTGACGACGATCGGAAGCGAGCTGTAGCCGGCCGGTAGTCCATCGGCACCAACGATCGCATTCGGTGCCTCAGGACTGATTTGCGCGAATTCAAGACCTGCGTCATTGGCAGTATCCTGCAAGTTGATGATAAGCGAAGGCAGGTCCGGAGTTTCCGGAACCTCGCCGGCTACCCTGATCAATTCAACCTCAGTCTGTGCAGACTGTGACTTGTAACTCAGGCGACGATCCACCACCGACTGCTCCGCCTGAATGCTGGCGGTCAATTCGTTGATACGCGTGCCGGCCGAGCCCGCCTTCTCAAACGTCGGCAGTATGCCGAGGAAGAGCGCCGCGACCACGATCAATACGACGACGACACCGGCGATAATCATCTGTGTCTGCGCTGAGACTCGATTCATCTTGCCACCTCAGTTCCCGGCGCTCGAAGACGTGGACATGGACGCATCGACGCCTGCGGTAACACTGAATTGAATCGCAGAAGACTCGGCCAGCGTGGTCTTGGCTGCGTTCGTGAGCCACACATCTTGGAGTTGGTCCAAATCAGCAAGCCGAACGAGCAACTTCGCGATTGACTTGTGCCCAAGATCCGGCGAGTCGGTGGCACTGTCCACGGCGTAGCCATCGAGCTGCAATCCGGCGGTCTGGTCAGTAACAATCACTGTCACCCACATATCAGTCGGCATGACGAGCGAAAGCTCGTCGTACAACTGAGACCAGTTGATCCGCGCAGCAAGCGCGGTCTCAGCAATCGCCTTTCGGCGCGCGAGCTCATCGGCATTCAACTCGAACACGACCAACGTTTGCGCTTGAGTCTGCCTTTCAGCCAAGTCTTGCTCAAGCGCTGCAACCTGCTTATTCTTCTCGCTCAGCTGTAGATTCGCGAATCCAAACACACCCGCGAGGACGATCACGACGAGCACAGCAACGAGGACGACATAGACAAGTCGCTGTTCGCTCTTTCGCTTCTCGAGTATCTCGGGGGGCAGAAGGTTGATTCGCATCATTGCTCAATCCCCCCCATCGCCAGGCCAATCGCGGTTGCACAACCCATGCGATCGGCGAACACCTGCTGCTGGAGGTTGGCGGGAACCTGAACCCGAGCGAGAGGATCTCCAATGACAACCTGCGCCTGCAGACCCTTCTCGAGGTAGCCTGCGAGGTTCTTCAGCTGCGCACCGCTCCCCGTCAGAAGAATCCGCTGGATGGTGCGAACCTGCGATGTCTGCGTCAAGTAATAATCGAGTGAACGTCGAACCTCAGCGATGAACTTATTGACCTCGCGCTCCAGTGAATCCTGGACGATCGGAGCCATCGCAGGGTCAACGTCAGGAAGAGCTTGAGAGGCTCCACCCTCGATATCTGGTAGGCCAACAGCAATCTTCAAACGCTCCGCCTCGTCGAACGTCAAGTTGAGAACGTTAGCCACCGCCTGCGTGAATTGATTACCTGCAAGCGAGGATATGCGATTGAACCGCGGAACGCCCTTCTCGACGACCGCGATGTTCGTAATGCCTGATGAGATGTGGACGATACCGGTAGCAAACCCAGATTCATCCAGATCGGACATGCCATGAGGTCCCATGAGCGATCGGACGATTGCGAACGAGGACACGTCGATTTGACTGAGTCTCAGCCCTGCACCCTCAACGGCAGCAACGGTTGAGCTGATCATGTCCCGATGCGCGGCCACAAGCAGCACTTCCATCATGTGCTCGTCGCTCGGCGTCATATAGTCGCCGATGATTTGGAAGTCGAGAATCGACTCCTCGATAGCCATCGGGATGTAGTCCTGCGCCTGATATTGAATGGCGCCGACGAGTTCCGCGCGCTCCATGAACGGAAGGTCAATCAGACGTACGATAACCTTCTGGTTAGACACGCCGATAGAGACGTCCTTGCCCCGCATGCCGGAACGACGCCAGACCTCGCGTATAACTGATGTTACGGCATCAATATCGACAATCTCGCCCTCGACTACCGCACCCATGGGCACTTCGACCGCACCATAACCCGTGAGCGCAAAACCAGCGCCAGCGGGCCGTAGCTGCACGGCACGCACATGGTCGGTTCCGATATCCAGGCCAACTGTCGACGAACTGCTGCCGAAGGAGAGCGAGCCCAAAGGAGTCCTCCTTCAATCCCTGTCACGACTAGACTGCGACTATTGCTGTGGCTATGCGACGTTTCCCCAGGCCAAGGATAGCACAGAGTGCCTGCCGCAAGTACTACACACGCGAACCGTGCATACACCACGTATCATCGAACCGCACTCATACACTCTTTGTCAATACAAGCCTACCCACGGGTCCACAATCCTGGCATGAGAAGCCCTTTGTCAACACCCGGAAGCGAGTCCGGCAAGTATGTAGGTAGTATCGGGTTAGTGACCAGACACATGTTCGGACCACCGGAGTCGAGCTTCCCAGCGATGACCGACCCGCGAACAAGCGGGTTGTTGCCGAAGTGCACGGTCCCCTGGCAGAAGAACGCTCCGGCCAAGTCTGGCGAAATCGCTCGGATTTCATCGGCTGTCTTGTTTGCGTAGTTGTTGTTGCTCGTGAAGTTGACATACATGTCAACCGGCGTGACGAGTCCAAGCGCCCACTGGTTCAGCTCGCCCTGAGTGTTCGTGCCGTATGGCTTGAGCGTGCCGTTGATATAGATCGGACCGTTTGCGACGATGCTTCCGTTGCCGACGTACGTCATGTTCTCAGCGATCGTCACCGGCCCATCTACAAACACGGTCCCGGAGATGTACAGGCGCTTGTTCACATTGTCGTAGGCAAAATCGTCGTATGCGTTCGCCAGTGTGTAGTTGGCACCAGCTGGCCCGGCGGCAAGCGACACGCCATTCGTGGTGACTACGGAGCCCCACGCACCGAATGTCCTTCCACCAATAGTAAGCGCCGTTGTCCCCGCACCTCGCGCCGAGATGACACCGTCGGCACTGCCTATGAACTTGTAATTGCTGTTCGTCGGCGTCGCCTGCGCCATCGCACGTGTGTACGTTGTCGTGCTGGGAGGCTTCATGATGCTGTAGTCGGTCGCCTGGCCATTGCTGGTCTCCAGGTTGGCGCCGAAGTTCTTCTCTGGTGTTCCGAGCAGGTTATCTACCGACTCCGCCTGCGCCTTCGAAGCGTACTGAAGCATCATCTCGTCGTCGATCGTGGGCAACGTGATATCGGGAACCGAGCGTGAGACTGAAGTCACAAAGACCCCGCCGGCACCGCCCTGCGTGTTGTTCGCAGGAACAGCCGGGTTGCCGGTGCCGTCGCAGTACACCTTGACGTACTTGCTCGACGTCCCGAGTGACCCGCTGGAACCTACAGTGATATTGCCACCCTTGACGAAGAACGGTCCTTCGAGGCACGACATGTTGTTCCCGATTGGAAGGTTACCCTTCATGTAGAAGGGACCGATGATGTTGGACGTACCAGCAAGTCCGCCTGATCCACTGATAAGGGATTGAGGGCCGGTTCCGGCGAAGTTCATCTTCCACAGGTTCATGTAGTAGAACTGCTGCTTGACCCTCTCTTCGCTGCCATCTGTACCGATGCCTGTGGAAGTCAGGCGGTACTCACTCCCGCCTAGATCCTCGAGGGTGACCGTGTAAGAACCATCCTGTGTGGAGCCCGACACCGGGAAGTCAGTGGCGGTCGACTCATCGGAGAACGTCGTGAGCACTATGTCCAGCCCACCACTAGCTGACCGAAACGCCTTCGTCTGATCCTCGATCTTCTTCGACTCGTGTAACGTCTGCTGTGCCAGCACGAACGATCCGATTGCGAGAATCGTGATGACAACCATCACGCCAATCACCGTGATGAGCGCCACGCCGCTCTCATCTGAGAGCATTCTGCGCATCTTCGCGTTCATCAAGCACACCTCCTGGTGTTTCGTTTACCGATTTCGGAAGTAAACCCGCCGCGTATCGGAGAATGACTGTCCGTCATACGTCGTCACGATCGTCATCGTCATGCTACGAGCCTGGCTACTGACGTTGCCCATGTTCGTGATCTCAGTAAGGTTCGCATCGTAGTACCGGAAGAGCGACTTGCCCTGCGCAACGTTACTGTTCTTGGTCGACAGCACATACGGTTTTAAATCAGTCTCAGGCTCTTCAAGGGACAAGACTCGCAGCGTGCCTGCGCTGGTAGCCTCGAAGATGTACCTCTCCGAGTGGTCATCGTTGTCACGATCCGTCAGCACCGTAACTTTGTAGTTGGTAGGGGTGGTCGTGTTGTCGAAGCCGTAGTTCTGGATAAGTATCCGCTCCATATAATCGAGCGGAAAACCAACCTCTCGGCT
The DNA here is from genome assembly GCA_002841295.1 of Actinobacteria bacterium HGW-Actinobacteria-6. Taxonomy (GTDB): domain Bacteria; phylum Actinomycetota; class Coriobacteriia; order Anaerosomatales; family Anaerosomataceae; genus UBA2286. The sequence continues at coordinate 8,054 of PHEU01000020.1, read as the reverse complement.
GGTGTAGGCCATTCGGTCGCTCAGATTGCTGCCATTGCGTACAACGTCGAAGCCGAGATACGCAACGCCAAGGATAACGGTGAGCAGAGTCACGACGACCATAAGTTCCGTGAGCGTGAATCCTTCGTCATGTCGCGTCCGTGCGGTCATGCCTACCACGTCCCTACGCCATAGGCAGTCGTGGCGACTTCGCCCGTCGCGGTTGTCACGACGGTGTTCGACAAGACGACAGACGGCCCGCCAGCCACACCGAGCGGCGTGAATGTCACCCGACAGTAGTACTTAACCGGAGGAGCAGGATCCGTGCTTCTCGGCATCTGTATCGAGTACACATCGGCCGTCAGTGTCTGGCCGGTTCCCACGACCTCGATGCCGCCCGGATTCGTGGGATCCACTCGATACCACTTATAGGTGATGTTTGAAGCCGGGAACGTTGGCACGGAGCAAGTCAGAGTCGATGTGAACACATACGGGTCGGTGCCAGCGACCTTGGGTGATTCTATCTTGTAGGTTCCAGTGATGAGCGGACGCGTCACGAAGAGGGGCGCGCCCGTGGTGTACTCCGATGCGAGATTGCGCGGACTCAACGCACGCACCACCGGGTAGTACCGGCTGAACGCCGTGAGCGATGTGAGTGCGAGCGAATTCTCCGTCGGCGTTCCGACTGAAACCTCAGGCCAGTGCTCAAAGGGATTCATCGGGCCAGTGTCACCAAGCGGGTGTCTGAACAAACGAACCTCATAGTGATCCGCAGGCGTGGTGCCGTCGTTCGCAACTGGCCATGTGAGCGTCGCCGAAGTGTTGGTGATGGAAGTCGCAGCGATGACGGTCGTAGTGCCGTCGATTGTCGGTATGCCTGGAGCGTAGTTATCAACAAGAAGTTGCCGCACCGTGAATACTGCAATCTGTTCGTCATCCTCAACACGAGCAACCACCGAGCGCATACCATCGGCGATAATCGGAACGGCAAGATACGATCCGTCGCCCTGTAGTACCTCTTCTGTCTGAAGCGTGTTCCACACGAAATCGGAGACACTGAACGTCTGCGAAGCGGGACTCCATGACGCAATCTCGTCAGCGGAGTCCTTGGCGTAGTAACTGTCGTCAATCCAGAACGAGACGGCATTAACAAGCCTGCCATCCGAGGCCGTGGCATCTGCGGCAATCTTGAGCACCCCGGTCGCGCCCGTACACGAAGTACCCCAGACCACTGCGCCTTGAGCGGGTGTGTAGGCATCATTGAACGCGATGGTCGGGTCGGTTTCGGGCGTCCGATTCGCCTGCGTGAGGAACTGTGCCCTGTCACGTATGGGCACCGTCGTCGTGAAAGACGTACTCCGGCGACCGGGAGCGGTGACCTCGATGACCACAGTGAGGCTCTTGAGAGAGTCGTTGCTTCCAGCGGCAATGGTTGGCCGGATGGTGACCGTGAACTCCCCAACCGTCGTCGTCTCCTCTGAGGCGAGTGCGCCGCCCCCTGTTGTGAGCGCCACGGAGGCGAACGGCAGCGATTGGACCTTCTCAACATACGCGTTGAGCGCGTTCACCATGACGTTGCGCTGCTTGGCATCGACGCCCATCAGTGTGGTCGTCCCCACTAGACCGAGCACGCCAGTCAGTATGATAAACAGGATGACGGCCGCGATCATGATCTCGAGGATCGACATGCCGTCGTCTCGGCGAATTGCCTTGCCTATCGTGTGGATCATCTTCCTCACGCCCCAGTCGTCGGCTCATAGCCGAATCGAGCGGATTACTCGAGACCGCTCATAATGTCGTTATCGGCAGCTGTTGACACCCACTTGAAGTACATGTGACGGGATTCACGGCAACTCAACAAACCGCTCCCAGCGGTAATTGTACCCTCACCGGTTCACGTGACCTATCCCAGGTGAGCAATCCCCATGTACCAAGCCCATATCGTCGGCCCCCACGCGGCAACAAGAACGCCAGCAATCGCAAGGAATGGCCCGAACGGGATTCGGGCTGGCTCGTCTGAGTCCTTCTTGCCGACCATCAGTACTCCACCTACAACGGCACCGATGATACTCCCAATCAGAAGAACCATGAGCACATACGGTCCGTAGTAGATTCCGAGAACCGCAAGCAGCTTGATATCCCCCATCCCGAGCCCCGCTGTCTTTCGAATGAGCGCGTAGGTCCCCGCCATAATGGCGCTCACTCCGAGTCCGATTACCACGCCGACAACGGCATATACCGCGGGGTTTGCAAGAAGTCCAGCTCCCTCGAACAGAGGAAGTACGGGTACGCCCGTCAGCTGAGAGGCTGCGGTGCCGACAAGCCCGACTCCGGCCAAGGTCGCGACAATCGGATTGGGAAGCCGCAAGTGATCAAGGTCGATGTACGTCAGCACCAACAGGAGGTAGAAGAGGGCTATACCGAAGAGGGTACGAAACGTCATCCCCCAGAGGAGCGCCGCAAGCAGCCACAGCAGCCCGGAAATCGTTTCAACAACCGGGTACCTGACGGGAATCTGAGACCCACATGCCCTGCACCGCGCACGAAGAACGAACCAAGATATGATCGGAACGTTGTCGTACCAGCGAATCTCGCGCCCGCACGACGGACAATGCGAGCCAGGAGAGACGATTGACTCGCCGCGAGGAACGCGCCAGATGATGACATTCGCAAGGCTCCCAAAGAGCAGCCCAAAGAGTCCTACAGAAAGTTGAAAGTACCAATCAGGGATAACGATCACGAAGTGATACCTCCCGAGATATCTGACTCCGACAGGGTAGCAGTTCACAAGACCGCAGGAAACGCTAAGGGCCGCCGGCACATGCCGACGGCCCTTGCTCAAGAAGATCGAATCGACTTAGAAGTGCGTGTGACCCGTGGTCGTGGTCCAGGTGGCAGGAGCTGTGCCACCGGTGGCAAGGTTGTCAGCAGTTACGGTACCGCTGGCATTAACACCGTAGAAGTTGGTCCCCGCCACCGCGCTCGGGCAGGTGGGAGCGGTCTTGATGTACGGCGCCGCGCCAGAAGTCAGAGTGTTGGTGGTGTTGATCACGGACGAAGCCCACGTGAGAGTCGGGTTCGAGGCCAGGTACTGCTGAACAGCACCTTCAATTGTGCGCTGGTTCGACTGGCAGGTGCGAAGCCGAGCACTTTCAGACGCTGAGTTGAAGACCGGGATCGCGATAGCAACAAGAATACCGATAATAAGTACGACGACCATGAGCTCGACGAGGGTAAAGCCCTCATCCTTCTTGAACATCCGCATGGATGCCCACCTCCTTGGTTTCCGGGGGACCACGTCCCCCACTGGCCTACAAGTTGTGTATCGGCGTGCTTTGGCCCAGCTTTAGCAAAACATTAGGAAAACTGTGTGACTCGTCACTTGACGAGCGTGATGACCTGAAACATCGGCATATACAGCGCGATGACGATACCACCGACGATGACACCCAGAGTCGCCATCATGAGCGGCTCGATAAGTGATGTGAGGCCATCGACTGCCGTCGAGACTTCCTCATCGTAGAAGTCCGCGATCTTGGAAAGCATCGCATCAAGGGCACCGGTCTCCTCGCCGACTGCAATCATCTGAACCAGCATCGAGGGAAAGACCGGCGACTCTCCCAGGGGCTTGGCGATGGTCTCGCCCTCTTTGATAGCCGAGCGCACCTTCTTCACAGCCCGAGCAACGACTTCATTGCCGGCTGTCTCTGAGACAATATCCAGAGCCGAGAGAATCGGCACTCCGGCAGCGACCAGCGTGCCGAACGTTCTCGTGAACCTAGCAAGAGCCAGCTTCCGAACCATGCCACCAACCACAGGCAGTCTGAGCTTGATGCCGTCCCAAATGAACCGACCGGACTCGGTGCCGACCCAGAACTTGAATGCGATGTACGAGCCGATGCTGGCTACCAGAGTGATGACTCCGGGCCATCCGCGCACACCATCGGAAATCGAGACGAGAATCTGGGTTGGGAGCGGAAGTGTTCCGCCCATATCGGCGAACATCTTCTGAAACGTCGGAACAACGAAAACCATCATCGCTACCAAGACGATCAGGACAAGCGATCCCATGGCGACCGGGTACGTCATCGCGGACTTGATCTTTGCCTTCAGTGACGCGTCGCGCTCGAAGTGGTCTGCTACACGCAGTAGGACCTCATCGAGGACACCGCCAGTCTCGCCGGCGCGAACCATGTTGATGAAAATCGGCGGGAACGGCTTGGGGTGTTTTGCCATCGCCTCAGAAAGCGACTGGCCCGCTTCCACGTCTCGCCCGACTTGCCCGATGACCTCACGAAGTTCCTTGCTCTCAGACTGCCCGCCAAGAATGCTCAGGCACTTGGTCAGCGAGAGACCCGCATTGATCATCGTCGCGAACTGGCGCGCGAAGATCGTGATGTCCTTCATCTTGATGGTCGTGCCGAATTGGATCTTGCTCAGCGCGGCAAACCTGTCCTCATTCAAATCGAGGATGATGTAGCCCATCTGCCGCAACTTTGACGCGACAGCCTCTCGGCTCTCGCCCTCAAGTTTGCCGGTGACGACCTTGCCCGCCTTATCGCGAACGCTGTACTTGAAGGTGACAGTAGTGGCCACGAGGCCCCCTTCTTTCTGACCTACCTACGGCGCATGACCCAGCAGTGCGCGAAGCACGTTCGGATCGATAGCTCTCTGAAGAGCGTAGTCCAGAGTCACAAGCCCTCGCTTATGAAGATCCGCAAGGCTCTGATCCATCGTGACCATACCATACTGCTGCCCTGCCTGCATCGCGCTCATGAGCTGATGCGTCTTGCCCTCTCGAATCATGTTGCGTATTCCGGACGTCGGAATAAGCACCTCACAGGCAACGATCCGACTCGCGCCGTCAGCGGTCGGGAGCAGCTGCTGGCTGACGATGCCCTGAAGCGTTCCGGCCAACTGTATGCGAACCTGTTGTTGCTGGTACGGAGGGAACACATCAATCACGCGATCGATTGTCTGCGCTGCGTCTTGCGTGTGGAGAGTCGCGAACACGAGGTGCCCCGTCTCGGCAGCTGTTAGAGCAGCGGCTACGGTCTCGAGGTCGCGCATCTCCCCGATCATGATCACATCAGGATCTTGGCGGAGAATGTACTTGAGAGCGCTTGAGAAGCTGTGTGTATCAGCCCCCACTTCACGCTGATTGATGACCGACTTGCGGTGCTGATGCAGATACTCGATAGGATCCTCGATCGTGATGATGTGGAGCTCCTGAGTGGAGTTCACGTAGTCAAGCATCGAGGCAAGAGTTGTGGACTTCCCAGATCCGGTGGGTCCGGTGACCAACACGAAGCCTCTCGGCTTCTTGCACAACTCAGGAAGGATCTTTGGGAGTCCCAGTTCATCGAATGGCTTGATACCCACTGGGATGTGACGAAATGCCGCGCCAAGGCTATCTCTCTGGAAGTACCCGTTCACCCGGAATCTCGCTACCCCGGGCAACGCATACGCGAAGTCGAACTCCCACTCACGCTCAAGCTTCTCTCGTTGCTCTTGGCGCAGAATGGCGTAGACCATCTCTTTGGTATCGCGCGGCGTCAAACGTGGATTGTCGGTTGGGACGAGTAGCCCATTTATCCGCATGACCGGCGGCATACCAACTGTGAGATGCAGGTCGGAGCCGTTCAACTCCACGAGCTTCGCAAGTAGTTCGTTCAAGTCCACCACTGGCCGCACCCCTCCCCGAGAACTAGCGGCAGTACCTCAACGCAAGACCTAGGCGACGACCCGCATGATCTCCTCAATTGACGTCATCCCCATGCGTACCTTCTCGAGCCCGTCCTGCTTGAGCGTGAGCATGCCCTGAGCTACCGCCATTTGCTTGATTTCGTCAGCAGTAGCCTCTTTGACGGTGAGATCCCCAATCTCCTCGCTCACAAGCATAACCTCGTGAAGGCCCATTCTGCCTCTGTAACCGGTTCCCCCGCACTTCTTACATCCCACCGGGCGAAAGAGCTTCTCCGGAAGGTTCTCGGGATCGTATCCCGCGTCCAGAAGAGCCTGCTCCATGGGAACGTACTCCTCCTTGCACTCCGAACACAACCTGCGTGCTAGTCTCTGCGCCAACACGCAATCCACGGCCGACGCGACCAAGAAAGGCTCAACGCCCATTTCAGTGAGGCGAGTAACAGCGCCAGGGGCGTCGTTCGTGTGCAGGGTGGACAGCACGAGGTGTCCCGTGAGGGCGGACTCAATTGCAATCTTGGCGGTCTCCTGGTCGCGGATCTCGCCGACAAGAATGATGTCGGGCGAACAACGCAGGAACGACCGGAGGGCCCTCGCGAACGTCAGGCCGGCTCGAGCATTGGTCTGAATCTGGTTGACGCCAGGCAATCGGTACTCGACCGGGTCCTCGGCAGTCAGGATATGTTTGCCGGGATCGTTGAGAACGTTCACAGCACCATACAAGGTGGTCGACTTGCCGGAACCAGTCGGACCGGTTACAAGGATGGCGCCATAGGGCTTACGAAATGACGACTCAAAGCGCTCGAGGGTTCCCGGCAAGAAGCCAAGATCTTCAAGTCGGAGCATGATGCTGTCTTTGCGCAGAATACGAAGAACGATTCGCTCTCCGTACACCGTCGGAAGCGTGGAGACACGGAAGTCCAGCTTGTGCCCCGCAACTGTGAGCGCTGTATGCCCGTCCTGAGGTTTGCGGTTCTCGGCGATGTCCATGTCGGACATGATCTTGAACCGACTTATGATTGCCTGCTGGGTTGCCTTGGGACTTCTCATGACCTCGTGAAGCACGCCGTCAACGCGATAGCGGACACGGAGATCCTTCTCCTGTGGCTCGATGTGGATGTCAGAAGCCCGGTCGGTGACCGCCTTGTTGATGATGTAGTTAACCAGCTTGACGATGGGAGCTTCGTCGGAGACTTCGGTGAGCGCTTCGAGATCGAGGTTGAGTCCCTCGTCGCCGGTAAGGAAGTCAGTGTCGACGTGCGTCGCGACCTTGTAGTAGTCCTCGATCGCCGCAAGGATGTCGTCTTTCGTCGATATCGCCGGACGAATCTCATAACCAGTAATGATTCGCAGGTCATCGAGTGCGAGTACGTTCTGCGGGTCGGCCATCGCAACGACGAGGTGGTTGTCATCGTCGAACTCTACCGGCATCAGGGTATACCGCGCGGCCAAATCACGAGGGACGATCGAAATTGCGTGTGGATCGGGCTGCTTCTCGGAGAAATCGATGTACGGAATCCCAATTTGCCGGGCCATCACGGCGAGAATCGAGCCTTGCGTCGCATAGCCTAGGTCGACGAGGACGCGGCCTATCGGACTAGCGGTCGCCTTGTGCACTTCAAGGGCATCGTTCAGCTGACGCTCAGTAATGACACCTGCGCGCTGGAGGAGCTGTCCTAGCCGCTGACCTGCTTCCGCCACTAGCAGAACTCCCTACGCATAGCCGAATGAATCGCACGATCGCACACAGCCCCCAGCCGTGCGGAACCATCGTACGACATTTGAGGGCAATTGCGTGCATGCGGCCCTGCGTTAGGAATTTCGCTCTTGCCGTGAATCAGTGATGCCATCAAGAAGTATGGCGGCAAGCCGCTGAAACTCAGTGAAGGCTCGAGTTCCGGGTCGGACTCCAACCCGACCGTCCCCCGCCGTGAATTCCAGCTCGACGGCAGAGACAAGTCGATACTCGGGCACATCGTCTTGCTGTCGAGGCAGCCGAGTGGCTGGCTGAGAATCCAGGATCGCCGGAGCCAGAGTCTCACCAACCGCGACTCGCGCTGCGGCGATGCCGCTTGCCGACGAGAGCACGCTGCCAGGCGACGGTGGAACGGGTGATGGCTCGACGTGCACCCTGACCTCTGGTATTGGCGTCCGGGCGGCTTCTGGCATCGGAGCATCGCCAGGCGATAGCGAGTCCCCTGAGTCGATCAGCTCCTCCAGCAGCGCATAGACGGTGGCATGCGGCGTCTCCGGCGAGAGTGCTGGTGCTGGTGCTGGTTCTGGTTCTGGTTCTGGTTCTGGTTCTGGTTCTGGTTCTGGTTCTGGTTCTGGTTCTGGTTCTGGTTCTGGTTCTGGTTCTGGTTCTGGTTCTG
>PHEU01000057.1 GCA_002841295.1 Actinobacteria bacterium HGW-Actinobacteria-6 | reverse complement strand
GGCCGCAGCCCACGCACAGTACACGCTCGAACTTGCTCAGGTAGCCCCACTGCTTGTGGTAGTAGCGATACTTCACCCGGCTAGCCCTGGATTCGCGGAAGTTCTGCCCGTGAGCAACGGCCGCAAACTCCTTGAACTGGCACGAGTCCCATGTGCGAACGCGAACTCCGGACTTCTGGTCAGGCTCAAGCACGTCCTTGACGTCAAAGCAGTAGCACGTCGGACACACCATCGAGCATGCTCCGCACGAGAGACACTTGTCGCCGAACTCGTCCCAGATCGGGCTCTCGAACTTTGCATCGAGCAGAACCGGAAGCTGCGTCGTGTCGACGTTGCCTGTGAAGGAATCATCGAACAAACGAACGACGCGCTGGAACTCAGCCGTGTCCTCATCCGTGACGATACGATTCTCAACGAATCGATCGAGGATCTCGGCGCCTTTGACCGTGCGACATGACGCGAAGTAGCGATCGCCAAGATCGGTCAGGAACACATCGAAGCCCCAATGGACTTCATGGGTGCCCCAGACATTGCAGAAGCAGGTGTCCGACGGCGTGCACGAAACCCCGATAAGCAGAGTTTGCTCGCGTCGGCGCAAGTAGTAGGGATCGGCGTAGCGCCCGGTGAACACATTGTCCATGAGCAACAGTGCATTGATGTCACACGGGTGCAATCCGAAAAGAACGCGCGGCGCAGCGACAACTTCGTCGTCGAGCACCTCGTTGTCCGCAACGCGGAAGCGCATGAGTTCTTCCTCAGCCGGGAAGAACCACTTCTTTGGAGGCAGTAGCGTCGAATCGTAATCGAGGCGCATTTCGCCAGCATCGACAAGCGGCGCATAGACGAAACTGCCATCCTTCTCGACTGGTGCGACTACCTCGTACTCCGTCGCCAGACCCCTTACGAGGTCTGGCAGACGGCCTTTATCGATGACTCTGAAGAACATCGGACACCCCCCAGTATTCCGCCGTGCCGGCACGCGGTAGGCCGGTGGCTATCCGAAGAAGATCGACAGCTCGCGCTCTGCGCTCTCGGGAGAGTCGGAGCCATGAATGATGTTTGCATCCAGGGACAGACCGAAATCTCCGCGAATGGTGCCGGGGGCGGCGTCTTTGGGATTGGTCGCGCCCATGAGCTTGCGCATCACCGGAACGGCTTCTTCGCCAGAGATCTGCATCTTCACCACGGGACCCGAGGTGATGTACGAAACGAGACCCTCGTAGAACGGCTTGCCGACGTGCTCGACATAGTTGGCAGCAGCCTGCTCGGGCGTGACCATGCCGAGCTCCAGGCGATCCAGCGTGAGGCCGACAGCTTCAACGCGAGCGACGATAGTGCCGACGAGTCCCCGTGCAACAGCATCGGGCTTGATCATGACGTATGTCTTCAGAATCACGCGTACTCCTCCGTTGGGTTGACGAACTTTGTAACATTAGCAACAAAGATTCGTCCCCTGCAACGGATTCCCTGCGTTGATTTCTACGAACCGCCCCCAGTTGACCGCCAGTCGTTGGTAACGCCGTTGACCTTCCAGCCAACTCCTTCGCGAACCAGCGACACCTTGTAGGTGAGCGGAGCGCCCTTGTCCAGCACGACAGTGACATCAACGGTGGAAGTCTTCGCACTTCGCTCAATGCCGTCAACGGCATAGGACGCAAATTCTGGAGGGAGGTTGCTCATCTCCTTTTCGACGTCGGTCGACGGAACGGCAACCCAGTATGACTCGACAGCCTCGCCGCCTCGATGAGCAGCCAGCAATCCGTTCACAGTCATAGCCTGTGTGGGATATCCCAGACCGCTGAGCCACGCAAAAGCAATCGCCCCCACGATGATGAGTACACCTACGACCCAAATCGCAGCACCGACCCACGCCTTCTTGCCCGACTTGCGGATTTTGCGCTCCTCTTTGCGAGTCTCCCGATCAACAACCCGCATCTCATCGTCAGTACGCCGGAAGAAGGCTGAGACCTCGTCATCGCCATCAGTACCAGAGCCGTCGTCGAACACAGGGGGCAATTCACCTGTGCTCCAGCCCTCGACGACTTGCGGCGACTCCATGGCCTTCCGGGACGCCTCAGCGGCGGCGGCTGCGGCACCGGTCAGCTCGTAACCGAATGCCGAGACCGAACGATCAAAGGCATTCAGTGCATTCACATGATTACCAAGTGACGCGTACGCAAGACCCATGTTCGCGGCTGAGCGGCCTCGGCCACTGTAGTCCTCGATATCAAGCGCCGCGCGGTATGCCTCTACCGCGTCCTCGGGTCTCCCGAGCGCCATAAAACACAGTCCGAGATTGTTCAGTGCCTTGCCGGGCTCGGGGTTGGCATCGTCGAGTGCAGCGCGCCGATACGAATCCCCCGCCTCCTCAATGAGTCCGAGTTCGAACTGCGCACCGGCCAAACCCTGAAGCGCTTTGTAGCGCGAGCCGTACATCGGATCATCGAGCGCTCGCCCGTACGCCGCGAGAGCACGCTCGTGCATCCCGGCTTGGCAAAGTGCCATGCCGAGATTCGCATTCACTGCGGCGCTCTTCGAGTAGCCTTCGTCCTCAAGTGCCTTCTCATAGACGGTAGCAGCGTCGTCGAATCGCTTCAGGCGGAGCAGAGCGTTGCCAGCCAGATGGTAGGGCTCACCGCTCTCATTTCCATCTTCACCCGCTGCTGCGATGTATTCTCTTGCGGCTGCTCGCCAATCGCCTGCAGCGTATGCCGCGTCGGCTTGTTCTCTGTGTGTCTTGTCCACAATCGCCTCCAGGCGCTACTGGCCTTCCTCGATGCGGACAGACTCCATGACGTCGCCGACCTTCGTGGCCTTGACCACGTCCATCCCCTCGATGACCTGGCCAAAGACCGTGTACTGACCGTCGAGGAACGAGGCTGGCGCAAGGCAGATATAGAACTGGGAACCGGCAGAATCCGGACTCTGCGAACGAGCCATCGCTACCGTGCCCTCAAGGTGCGGTACCTTGCTGAACTCAGCAGCCAGCGAGTAACCAGGGCCACCCGTTCCAACGGGGCCGGCACCGGTCTTGGAATTCGGATCGCCGCCCTGAATGACAAAACCGGGCTCGACGCGATGGAACGTGGTTCCATCGTAAAAGCCTGCGCGAGCAAGTTCGATGTAGCTGGCAACATGGTTTGGCGCGGCTTCCGGGTAGAACTTGAACTTGATAACACCGCGGCTGGTCGTGATGACCGCGATCTCATCACCGGTGACTTTTACGTCAGAAACGTGCATTGTGCCCTCCTCGGAAGTTGGTGTTGACTCGGCAGCCTCTGGCTTCGTCTGCGTTGATTCCTGATTGGCCGTATCTGTGGCGTTACCTGCGGACTTATTGGCAGAGCAGCCCTGCAGGCCGACTACGAGCAGTGTAAGTGCGATCACGAAAGCGATCGTGCCGCTTCGTCTGAGACGACTCTTCATGCTTGTGGTTCCTCTCGCAGTGCGCGTGACCGGATGACTCAAACCGCTTCATTCTAGCAGTCTGCAGCGACATCCAGCATACCTGCAACTGTACGGCGTCCTGTAGCTCGTGAAGAGAAGCTGGTGTGCTATCTTTTCATTGCGTCGATTGAACTGCGGCGCAAGACGTTCGGTGGTACTCCGCCCGGGTATTCAAGCCTGGAGCCCGGGTGTGCGTCCTTTAGCGATCATCCGTCTTGAGGAGGAGATGCTCATGGGAGCGTCAAGCACCGAGAAGGTCCGCAACGTCGTTCTTGTTGGCCATGGGGGCGCGGGGAAAACATCTCTCGCCGAGGCAATGCTCTTCATGGCAGGTCAAACGAAGCGCCTCGGCAGCGTCGACGAGGGACACTCTACCCTCGACTACGACCCTGAAGAGATCAAGCGGAAGATGACCATCAACCTTTCGCTTGCCCCAGTCCAGCACAACGGTGTCAAGATCAACGTCATCGATACTCCTGGATATGCCGACTTCGTGGGAGACGCAATCGCTGGCATGGAAGCCGCCGAGATGGCACTCTTCGTCGTCGATGCCGTATCGGGGCCACAAGTCCAGACCATTCGGCTCTGGAAGCACGCTGGCGAGATGGGAATCGCCCGTGCAGTGTTCATCAATCGGATGGACAAAGAGCACGCAGACTTCGATGCCGTGATGATGGCGCTCGACGACGCATTCGGACACCGAGTGGGTGCTGTGCAGCTCCCTCTTGGGTCAGAGGCTCAGTTCAGAGGCGTCGTAGACATCATCCGCATGAAGGCATATCACCACGAAGGTGACGCCGAGCAGGTTCTTGAGATTCCAGCAGACATGGTGGATGCCGCTGAGGTAGCACGCGAGAAGCTCTGCGAGCTGGTGGCCGAGGCCGATGACGAACTCATGGAGAAGTTCCTTGAGGGCGATCGTCTGAGCCAGGAAGAGCTGGAGCGGCTTCTCGACGCAGCGATCGCGCAGGGAATGTTCATTCCGGTCTTCGTAGGCTCGGCAACAACGCTTCAGGGTGTCGAAGACCTCATGGACGAAATCGTCACGTTCTTCCCGCAGCCAACGGCCCACGGGCCGCTCATCACGGTCGACGACACAGAAGTCCCATTCAACGTGGATGGCGACCTCGCGCTACATGTCTTCAAGACACTCTCGGATCCGTATGTTGGACGCCTGAGCTTCGTGAAGGTCGTCTCGGGCACCCTCACGCCGAACACCGAGCTCATCAACTCGCGTACGACCAAGAAGGAACGTGCGGGGCACATCTACAAACTCACCGGCAAAGACACGTCTGACATGGACGCTGTCCCGGCGGGCGACATCGCGGTGCTGCCGAAGCTATCCGACACGCTCACGAACGACACCCTCTCGGCAAAGGGCGAGATCGCCTTCCGCTCACTGCCCATCCCGGAGCCGCTGTACCCGGTATCGATCGTTGCCAAGACGAAGGCCGATGAGGACAAGCTCGGCACGAGTCTCAAGTCAATCGTGGATGAAGACCCAACGCTGACCATGCGGCGCGACGAGGAGACCCACCAGACGGTTCTCTCGGGTATTGGCGATATGGCGATCGACGTTGTGCTGAGTAGGCTGCACGAACGGTTCCATGTTGAGGCCGAGCTACAGGACCTCCGAATCCCGTACCACGAGACTATCCGCAAGACCGCGCAGGCACAGGGCCGCCACAAGAAGCAAACGGGAGGAAGCGGCCAGTTCGGCGACTGCTGGATCCGACTTGAGCCGAATCCGGGCAAGGGGTACGAATTCGTCGATGAGATCGTCGGTGGCCGGATTCCGCGTCAGTACATCCCGGCTGTCGACAAGGGCATTCAGGACACCATGCTCCATGGTGTGCTCGCCGGATACCCCATGAATGATGTGAAGGCGGCCGTATACGATGGCTCCTATCACGCGGTGGACTCCTCCGAGATGGCATTCCGCACGGCGGGTCACATTGGGTTCAAGGCCGCTGCCGAGAAGGCAGACATGGTTCTGCTCGAGCCGATAGCGAACATGGTCATCGAGGTTCCCGAGGCGTACGCGGGAGCAGTGATGGGCGATATGTCTTCACGACGTGGACGGATTCTCGGCATGGAGCCAACAGAGGACGGTGCTCAGAAGATCCGAGCGCACGTGCCATATGTCGAAGTGGTGCACTACTCCCCCACGCTTCGCTCACTCTCGAGCGGCACGGGCTCATACACGATCTCGATCGACTCGTACGAGGATGTTCCTCGTGAGATGTCCGCCAAGATAATCGAGCAGCACGAGAAGGAAAAGGCCGAGGAGCACTAGCTCGCCAGAACGCAAAGCGAAGGCTCGGCCGCTATGGCCGGGCCTTCGTCGTTTCCGGATTGGTGCCCCCTGCAGGATTCGAACCTGCGACCTTCTGCTCCGGAGGCAGACGCTCTATCCCCTGAGCTAAGGAGGCAACTGCGGGCTCCGGCGAGCCGC
>PHEU01000056.1 GCA_002841295.1 Actinobacteria bacterium HGW-Actinobacteria-6 | reverse complement strand
CGTCGCTGGCGGTGACCGCCACCCCGAGCATGTCCAGACTCGGGTCGGCGGCGAACTGGCCCAGGCGGTTCACGTGACTGGGCTCGTCCAGCACGTAGCCCCAGGTGCCGAAGCCGTGCTGCTTGGCGAGGGCGAAGTTCTTCTGGTTCACCGGCTGCTTCCACACCACCCGCTCGGGCTGGCCGAGCCCGACCATCGCGGCCATCAACGGTTCAACGGCCGGGGCCACCTTGGGCTCGACGAACATCACCAGTCGATCGATGTGCGCCTCGACGACCTCGTCGAAGCGGCTGAACGGGCGGCGGGGCTGGTCGGGATCCTCGGTCTCGGCAGCCGTCACCGTCAGCTGCGACAGCGTGGCCCATGGCGTCTGGCTGATCTCATGAGGGACGCCGCTGACCCGCAGGGTGTTCGGGTCGTGGCTGCAGACCAGCACGCCGTCCGAGCTCAGGCAGACCGAGACTTCCAGCGCCTGGACGAACGGAAGGGCTGCGGCCTGGTCGTAGGCGTAGGCGGTCATCTCGGGCCAGTTGGCGCCACCGCCTCGGTGCGCCACGTAGAACGGTTCCTCGCCGACCAGCTCGCCGAAGGTGTGCACGGGCCTGTCCGGCCGGTCCAGCGCGCACCCGGCGAAGGAGGCCGCGGCCAGAGCCATGCCACCCGCGATCAGGCTGCGCCGGCTCAGCGTCACCTCGCCCAGCGGCCGCGCCGCCGACGGTCCTTGCCCAGCCGGGGCGAGGGGTGCGTCGGTCGGTCCGGACATGCCGCGATTATGCCCGACCCCAAAGCGGGCGCGCGTCGTGCCACGGGGGGCGGCTCATCCGGCGAAACCCGCGGTCGGCAGTCCGCTCGCTCCGGGCCGGAAGCTGAACACCGAGCCTGCCGCCGGCTCCGCGTCCTCGGGCAGGTCCTCCCGCGACGTCGTGATGTAGAGCGTGCCGAGGTCCTCATCGCCGAAGCAGCAGGCCGTCACCTTCGAGGCGCCGGGCACCTCGACCACCGCGTCGAGGCGTCCGGACGGGTCGAGCCGCTGTACGCAACCGCCGTTGTAGCGGGCGATCCACACTCCGCCCTCCGCGTCGACGCACAGCCCGTCGGGGCCTCCGGGGCCGCCGTCGGCGAACACCCTGCGGTGCGTCGGACCGTCGATCGGGTCGTAGTCGAACGCCCAGGTGGTGCCGGTCCCGGAGTCGTTCAGGTACATCGTGTTGGTGTCCGGACTCCAGCCCAGGCCGTTGCTGATCGTCAGACCCGAGACGACCGGACGCGACTGTCGCGACCCGGCGTCCAGCCGGTAGAGGGTCCCCGACCCGGGCGTGAACCCATAGGCGAGGGTACCGATCCAGAACCCGCCGTCCGGATCGCACTCGCCCTCGTTGCAGCGCATGCCGTGATCGGTGTCGACACTGACGAACCCGGCCAGATCGGAGAGGTCGTCGAAGTTGCTGATCGCCAGGTCGTGCTCCCTGGCCACGATCGCACCGCCGCCGAGCCGCGGCCGGACTACTGCGGCGATCGACGAGCCGACAGAGGTGCGCAGGACCCGGTCCCCGTCGAGGGTGAGGACGTCGCCGGCGAACATGTCCACGAAGCGGAGCTGCTGCCACCGGGGCCACCACACCGGCCCTTCGCCGTGGAAGCTGACTTGGCCGGTGACCCGCTCTGCACGCATGCCCCATCGTGTTTGCGGCGTCGGGAATGTGTCAATGTCCAGCCTTCGGGCGCGGCCGCCACCGGGGTGAACCTGCTGCTCCGAACAGGTACGGTTACTCCCGTATGCGCCGGGCGGTGGACGCTCCGCCGCCGCCGTGGGAGTCAGAGCCGACGTACCGTTCGGACCCACACCGGCCACTACCGGAGCCCAATGAAGGAGACTCGACGTCACGATGACCGACAAGTTTGTGTATGAGTTCAGCGAGGGCGATGCCTCGATGAAGAACCTCCTCGGCGGAAAGGGTGCAAACCTCGCCGAGATGACCGGGCTGGGCATGCCCGTGCCGCCAGGTTTCACCATCACCACCGAGGCGTGCACGCAGTACTACGCCGACGGCGAGACGATCAACGACGCGATCAAGGCCGAGATCCTGGAGTACGTGGCCAAGCTCGAGGCCAGCATCGGCAAGAAGTTCGGCGACCTGGACAACCCGCTGCTGGTCTCCGTCCGCTCCGGCGCCCGCGCGTCGATGCCGGGCATGATGGACACGATCCTCAACCTGGGCATGAACGACGAGGTCGCCGCCCGGTTCGCCGAGAAGACCAACAACCCGCGCTTCGCCTACGACTCCTACCGGCGCTTCATCCAGATGTACTCCGACGTCGTCATGGAGGTGGGCAAGTCCCACTTCGAGAAGCTGATCGATGCGATGAAGGAGGACCGTGGGGTCGCTCTCGACACCGAGCTCACCGCCGACGACCTGAAGGAACTGGCAGAGGAGTTCAAGGCCCAGTACAAGGCTGCGGTCGGCACGGACTTCCCCTCTGATCCGGTCGATCAGCTGTTCGGCGCGATCAAGGCCGTGTTCCGCTCCTGGGACAACCCGCGCGCGGTCTACTACCGCCGCATGAACGACATCCCGGCATCGTGGGGGACTGCGGTCAACGTCCAGTCGATGGTGTTCGGCAACACCGGCGACACCTCCGGCACCGGCGTCGCGTTCTCGCGCAACCCGGCCACCGGTGAGGCGGGCCTGTTCGGCGAGTTCCTGATGAATGCCCAGGGCGAGGACGTCGTGGCCGGCATCCGCACTCCGGAGACGATCGACCAGCTGCGGGACGAGAACCCTGCGGTCTACGACCAGTTCCAGGAGATCGTCACCAAGCTGGAGAACCACTACGCCGACATGCAGGACATGGAGTTCACCATCGAGGATGGCAAGCTCTTCATGCTGCAGACCCGCAACGGCAAGCGCACGGCGGCCGCGGCGTTCAAGATCGCCTGCGACCTCGTCGACGAGGGCAAGATCACCACGGACAAGGCCGTGGCCATGATTGACCCCAAGCAGATCGACGCCCTGCTGCACCCGCAGTTCGACACCGCCAAGCTCGGCGCGGCGGCCCCGATCGGCAAGGGCCTGCCCGCATCCCCGGGCGCGGCAACCGGCAAGGTCTCCTTCACCGCAGAGGACGCCGCAGCCCGCGGCAAGGCGGGGGAGAAGGTCATTCTCGTCCGGCTCGAGACCACCCCGGAGGACATCGAGGGCATGCACTACGCCCAGGGCATCCTGACGGCGCGTGGCGGCATGACCTCCCACGCCGCCGTGGTCGCCCGCGGCATGGGCACGTGTTGCGTGTCCGGCCTCGGTGACATCTCCTTCGCCGCAGACGGCACCTCCTTCACCCTCGGTGGCGCGACCTACACCGAGAACGACTGGATCTCCCTCGACGGCTCCACCGGCAACGTGTACGGCGAGCAGATCGACACCGTTCCGGCGGAGATCAGCGGCTACTTCGGCCGGATCATGGAGTGGGCGGACGCGATCCGCACCATGAAGGTCCGCACCAACGCCGACACCCCGACGGACGCCAAGCAGGCGCGTGAGTTCGGCGCCGAGGGCATCGGCCTGTGCCGCACCGAGCACATGTTCTTCGAGCCGGACCGGATCGCGGCCATCCGCGAGATGATCGTCTCCAAGACCGTCGAACAGCGCGAGGCCGCCCTGGCCAAGCTGCTGCCGATGCAGCGCGGTGACTTCGAGGGCATCTACGAGGCGATGGAGGGCTACCCGGTCACCGTCCGCCTGCTCGACCCGCCGCTGCACGAGTTCCTGCCGACCGACGAGGACGACATCGAGGCGCTCGCCGCGGACATGGGCATCACGGTGGACGAGCTCAAGGCCGTCATCTCCTCGCTGCACGAGTTCAACCCGATGATGGGCCACCGTGGCTGCCGCCTCGACGTGACCTACCCCGAGATCGGCGCCATGCAGACCCGGGCGATCATCGAGGCAGCGATCAACGTGCAGAAGCGTCACCCCGAGTGGACCGTCGTGCCGGAGATCATGATTCCGCTCGTGGGCGAGGTGAAGGAGCTCGCGTACGTCAAGAAGATCGTCACCGACACCGCGGACGCGATCATCGCCTCCTCCGACGTGAAGCTCGACTACCTGGTCGGCACCATGATCGAGATCCCGCGCGCGGCCATCACCGCCGACGAGATCGCGAAGGAAGCACAGTTCTTCTCCTTCGGCACCAACGACCTCACCCAGATGACGTTCGGCTTCAGCCGTGACGACGCGGGCAAGTTCCTGGATGCCTACTACGAGAAGAAGATCTACGAGTCCGACCCGTTCGCCAGGCTCGACACCGAGGGCGTCGGCAAGCTGGTCAAGATGGCGGCCGAGCTGGGCAAGACCACCCGGCCCGACATCAAGCTGGGCATCTGCGGCGAGCACGGTGGCGACCCGTCGTCCATCGAGTTCTGCTCGCAGGTGGGCCTCAACTACGTGTCCTGCTCGCCGTTCCGGGTGCCGATCGCGCGCCTGGCCGCCGCGCAGTCCGCGTTGAAGGCACGGTAGGGCTGAGTCATCCCGGTGCGCCGTCTCCCGTCCAGGAGGCGGCGCACCGGTCTGTCCGGGTCCGCACGGTGGGACCGAGGAGGTGCCGCAGGGCGGGCCGCGTCCTCAGATCGCGCTGGGAATGCACCGGGAGCCCGGCGACTGGTCGCCGGGCTCCCGGTTAGGACTAACGGCTTCGTCCGCTCTCGCTTGCGGGAATGCCAGGTTTGTCCCCCTTTGTCCGGGTAGCTGGCCCGAACGCGGCCGCCTGTTCCCCCCCGAGAAGTACGGCCTGAAGCGAGGATAGCCGATCGAGCGGCCGATTGCCACCAGCGACGTCCCCCGTGTGGGTGACGGGTCAGAGGAGCTCCGGCGTGGCCTCTCCGGCTGACGACGCGCCCTCGGTGAGACTGGACGGGTGGACAGACGAGGATTCCTGGTCGGAGCGACCGCACTGCTGGCCGCTGGCTGCGCCCGGGTGCCTCCACCCGAGGCTTCCTTGTCGCCGGCGTCGAGTGCCCCGGCCGCCGCGCCACTCGCGATCGGGCAGGACGGGACGCCGGCCGGCGCCATGCTCGCCCAGCTAGTCGTCGGGGCGCTCATGGCGAAAGGGCGCGGCGCCGCGGTGGCGGCGCAGGGCAAGGACTGGCTGGCCGCACTGGGGCATGGGGACCTGTCCGCACTCCCGGCGTACGCGGGGACGGTCTGGGCGTCGCTGAGCAAGGACGACGAACCACCGGCAGCGAAGGACCTGCTGGGTGAGGTGGCCGGCCTGCTCGCGCCCGATGTCAGCGCGCTGCCGATGCCGGGTGTGGACGGATCGCTGGTGTGGCGGGTCACCGCCGACACTGCCCGGGATGGCATCACCAGCCTTGCCCGGCTCCGGGACTGGTCGGACGGGAAGGTGGCGGCGGTGCCGAAGCTGGCCGTCTCGCGCGCCGACGGAGTGCCCGGGCTGAAGACGGTCTACGGGGCGCGGTTC
Organism: Actinobacteria bacterium HGW-Actinobacteria-6; assembly: GCA_002841295.1. Lineage (GTDB taxonomy): Bacteria > Actinomycetota > Coriobacteriia > Anaerosomatales > Anaerosomataceae > UBA2286. The sequence continues at coordinate 3,727 of PHEU01000056.1, read as the reverse complement.
GAGCTGCTGAAAGTGGACGACCCCGTGCAGCGGGCGTCCCTGCTCACCGGTGGGACGGCCGTGATCGCGGCGTTCCGCCAGACCGAGTACACCGGCGCGTCCGGTCTCGTCGATCTCGTCGACGTGGAGAAGCTGACCGTGGCCGACCCCGGGCTGGTGCTCGTGAACACCGCCCTCACCGATGCCGAGCCCGAGCAGGTGCTCACTGTGGACGCGGTCGCGCAGGCCCTCACGACGGACACGCTGCTCGACCTGCAGGCCCAGGTCGCAGCAGGCGGCACCGTGGCTGACGTCGCTACGCGGTGGTTGAAGGAGCAGGGGTTGGGCTGAGGCGGGTTGCGACGGTCCAGCCCCACAGAGCCTGGCTCCCGCCTCGATCATGGCGACGGCTGTGGCCCAGTCCCTGATCCCGCCGGAAGCCTTCACGCCGAGCCGTCCGCCGACCGTCGCCGCCATCAGTTCGACAGCGTGCACGGACGCGCCGCCCGCGGGGTGGAAGCCGGTCGAGGTCTTCACGAAGTCGGCGCCGGCGGCCTCGGCCGCCCGGCAGGCCGCCACGATCTCGTCGTCAGTCAGCGCCGCCGACTCGATGATCACCTTGAGCACGGTCGGGGACGGCACGGCTGCGCGCACTGCGGCGATCTCGGCCTGGGTGAGCTCGGGGCGCCCGCCCTTCAGCAGGCCGAGGTCGATCACCATGTCGACCTCGTCCGCGCCCTGCGCCACCGACTCGGCGGCTTCAGCCGCCTTGGTGGTGGCGGTGTGCTTGCCGGAAGGGAAGCCGCAGACGGTGGCGAGCTTGACCGGGCCGAGCGCCACGGTCAGCGGCAGCATGGACGGCGAGACGCAGATCGACCAGGTGCCGAGCTGCACCGCTTCAGCGGCGAGCGCGGCGACGTCGGCGTCCGTCGCGGTAGGGGAGAGCAGCGTGTGATCGACGTAGCGGGCCAGTTCGGCAGGAGTGAGGTTCACTCTGCTGAACCTACTCCGTCGTCGTGCCGAAGCGCTGGCGGTACGAGGTGGGGGCCAGCCCCGTGACGCGACGGAAGTGGTCGCGCAGCACGACCGCGGAGCCGAAGCCGACCCGGCCGGCGACCTGTTCGACCGGGAGGTCGGAGGTCTCGAGCAGGTGCCGGGCGGCCAGGACGCGCTGCTGGGTGAGCCATTTGTGCGGGGTGGTGCCCGTCTCGGCGGCGAACCGGCGCGCGAACGTGCGCTCGCTCATCGCCGCGCGTCCGGCGAGCGAGGCGACGCTGTGGTCGTCCGCGAGGTGTTCCACCGCCCAGTCGAGGACGTGGCCGAAGCCGTCGGAGCAGCAGTCCGGGATGGGGGTGGCCACGAACTGCTGCTGGCCGCCGTCGCGCTGCGGGGGCACCACCATGCGTCGGGCGATCGTGCTCGCCGTGGCGGCACCGAGCTCGCGGCGGACCAGGTGCAGGCAGGCATCCACCGCTGCCGCGGTGCCGGCGCTGGTCACGATGTCTCCGGTGTCGACGAACAGGACGCTCGGGTCGACCGTCGTAGCGGGGAAGCGCCGCTGCATCTCGTCGGCGTACAGCCAGTGGGTCGTGCTGCGGCGGCCGTCGAGCAGCCCGGTCGCGCCCAGCACGAACGACCCGGAGCAGGCGCTGAGGATGATGCTGCCGCCGGCGTGGGCCTGCCGGATCGCGTCCAGCACCTCCGCCGGGTACTCCGGCTGGGGCAGCGCCGGGCAGACGATCACCAGGTCGCTACCGACAACCGCGTCCAGGCCGTGGGTGGGGGTGATGCTCAGCGGCGTCGTGACCTTGGCGGCCAGCGGACGCCCGGGGTGGATGCCGCAGACCCGGAAGTCGAACTCGATGCCGTCGGCGGCGCGGTCGATGCCGAAGATCTCGGTCGCGACCCCGAACTCGAAGACCGATACCGGTTCGAGGACGATCACGCTCACGCTGTGCAGTGCCATGGACACAGCATACTGACTGAATTCCTTCGAACAATGGCAATCCAGCCACTGGTGGCAGTTATGTGAGTGACGAAAGGATTACTGCCATGACCGGAACACTCATCCTCCTCGTCTTCATCGCCCTGCTGGTGACGGCCCTTGAGGTTACCCAGCGCCGCACGACCCGGCACTGGCGTCCTGGCAGCGACCAGCGCTTCGATCGGGATGCGGCCCGCATCGACGACGAGCTGCGCGCGGTCGAACAGGCCGAGCCGGTCCCCGAGCCGTACCGCGTGACGCCGCCCTGCTCCGCGGAGACCGACGCCCGGCTGGTCACGCGGGTAGCTGCCTGACCCGGCGCTCGGCACCTCGCGGGTGCGCGCCTCAGCGGTGGATGACCAGCGCGCCCAAGGGACGGCGAGCGAGGATCTCCGCGCGCGGCACCTTGGTGGGTTGGGGCGCCGAGACCGGCTGCCACGAACCGTGTCGCCACACCGATCGCATCACCCGCACCGTGCACGAGCCGGGGTGGTTGGGGCAGGTGGCCTGCCACATGTTCACGTAGCGCTCGCCCCGGTAGGTGAACAGTCGGTAGCCGCTGCGGAAGGTCTCCGTGGCCGCGTCCCAGGTCTTGTCGAGCCGCTTCGGGCCGCGCGGCCCCGCGGGCGCCTTCTCGAAGCGCAGCGCGCCGGCGTCCCAGTGCAGGACGAGGAACCGGAGGAAGTCCTCCGTGCCCGTCACGAACAGCAGTTCCTTCCCCCGCGATCCGTCGAGGTTCGCCGAGCCCCACCACCGGTGGCCGGGCAGCGGGCTGCGGATCAGGGGGGACCACGCGACGTTTCCGGTGGCGGTCGTGACCTTCACCTGCCACCGCCGCTCCAGTAGGCCGGTGCTCTGGTTGTGCGCGGCTCCGACCCGGTAGATCCCGACGAGGTCGAGCCGTCCGTCGCCGTCGACGTCGGCATACCGGGTCTGCTTCAGGATCCTGGACGCGCGGGGCGCGGCGGCCACCAGCGCCCGGGCCCGCGGACCGGCGTCCGGCGGCTTCGTGGCAGGCGCGGGCGCGGTGACGATGCCGCTCCCGATGAGGGCTGCGGCGCAGGCGAGGGCGATGACGGCTACTCCCGTGCGGAGGATGTGAGGAGCGCTCATGTCCCGATCTACGTCGTGAGGCTCCCGAAAGGTTGCTGCCGCGGGTGCATCATCAGGCGCAGGGCGAGGAACCGCAGCAACGTGGCCGCGGCGTTGGCCACGACCAGCACGCCGACCTCGAACAGCCGGCCGGCACCGGGCCAGACGGTGTCCAGCAGCCACAGCGAGCCACTGGTCAACCCGAGGGCCACCCCGAACGCCGCGAGCCCTCCGACGTGGTGTCTGAGGGCACCGGCGCGCCCGCTGATGCCGAAGGTGAGCCGCCGGTTCGCCGCCGTGTTCGCGATCGCGGTGACCAGTAGCGCGACCAGGTTCGCAGCCTGCGCGCCGAACGGACGCAGCAGCAGGTACAGCGCAAAGTAGGCCAGCGTGCTGGCCACGCCGACCGCGCCGAACCGGAGCAGCTGCCCGAGCAGCCCGGTCGGCACTCCGGGCACCGCCGGGGGGACGTCCGGACGGCGCAATTCCGCCCGCACCCGGTCCAGCGGGATGCGCCCGGTCGCGAAGCCGCTCAGCAACCGCGAGACCCCACGCAGGTCCTCCCGCGCCGTCGCCACGATGTCGACGGTCGTTCCCGGGTCGTCGACCCAGTCCACCGGTACCTCGTGGATCCGCAGCCCGGCCCGTTGTGCGAGCACCAGCAGTTCGGTG
>PHEU01000019.1 GCA_002841295.1 Actinobacteria bacterium HGW-Actinobacteria-6 | reverse complement strand
ACGCAGAGGTCGGCGGTTCGAGCCCGCTCATCTCCACCACAAGATACGATGTCGAGGCGGCCTGCAAAGCAGGTCGCCTCGGCTGCTTCACTGACATGACGCCGCGTTCTACGAGGGGAGTCTTCAATGACCGGTTCCACGAGTGAGTTCCTGACCTGGTTCAGTTCCTGGGGAAACGTCATCTTCGTCGCCGCTCAGATGCTCTTTTGGGCTGCTGTTGGCTTCGCGGCTGTCTATGGCGCCCTCGCGTACAAGCGGCTCGTTGACCATAAGACCGGCTCGTCTGTGCGCGAGAAGGTCGTTGCTCCCACAACGATCAAGATCGATGAGTTCGTCGAGTAGCACCACTGCGCGCTAGCACCCGATCAGCTGGAGGTTCCCATGCAGTTTCCCTCGTACCGGCCGCGCCGCCTACGGCGCACCGAGACGCTTCGCGCGATGGTGCGCGAGACCTCGCTTGACGTGAACGACCTCATCTACCCGATGTTCGTGGAGTTCGGCACAGGCGTGCGGCGTGAGGTTTCCTCTATGCCCGGCGTGTTCAACATCTCGCTCGACATGCTTCCGGCAGAGATCGACGAGCTCAAGGCTCTCGGTATCCCGGCGGTCATCCTCTTTGGCATCCCGGATTCCAAGGACGAGGCCGGCAGTGGCGCATTCGCCGAGGACGGAATCGTTCAACAGGCGATTCGCATCATCAAGGCGCACGATCCGGAGTTCTACGTGATCACCGATGTGTGTATGTGCGAGTACACCTCGCACGGCCACTGCGGTGCGCTCGACGACAACGGTTGCGTGATGAACGACGTGACACTCGAAATGCTCGCCAGCACCGCGCTGAGCCACGCCGAGGCAGGCGCCGACATGGTTGCCCCCTCGGACATGATGGACGGCCGAGTGGGCGCCATTCGTGCAGCACTCGATGCTGAGGGCTTCACTGATGTGCCGATCATGGCCTATTCGGCTAAGTACTCAAGCGCGTACTACGGTCCGTTCCGCGATGCTGCCGACAGCGCGCCGACGTTCGGCGATCGCCAGGCGTACCAGATGGATCCCGCCAATGGCGAGGAAGCGCTCCGCGAGACCGCGCTCGATATCGAGGAGGGCGCTGACATCGTCATGGTCAAGCCCGCGCTCGCGTACATGGACATCATCAGGCGCGTGAAGGACGAGTTCGGATACCCGACGTGCGCGTACAACGTGAGCGGCGAATACGCGATGGTGAAGGCTGCTGCGGCAAACGGCTGGGTCGATGAGAAGCGCATCGTGCTTGAGACGCTGCTCGGCTTCAAGCGCGCCGGCGCCGATCTCATCATCACGTACCACGCCAAGGATGCCGCTCGCTGGCTCAAGAAAGGCTAGGCCCACCGTGAGCGCGATGTACGGGGAGAAGCCACCCGAGACGACCGATGTGCCACAGCCACCTGAGACACGTGTGCAGCGCATACCGGTCTACACAACGCCTGATGCTCCCGTGGGCTACCGCATCGAGCGTACGATAGGGCTGTGCTGGGGCGTGGCCGTGCGTAGCCGAGACATCGTGAACTCGACCGTTGCAGGGTTCAGGACCATCGGCGGAGGCGAGATCCCGGAGTTCGTCCATCTCGCCGAGATGACACGCGCTGAAGCGTTGCAGCGCCTTGAGGAGCACGCGACTCAATTAGGCGCGAACGCTGTGGTTGGTGCCCGCTTCGACTCGACATCTATCGCGCCGGCGAGCGAGATATTCGCGTACGGAACGGCCGTAGTCGTCGTTCCGATGACCGACTGACACGACCCGATACGAAGGAACATGAGATGGCTGACAACGTAGGCAACGCAGATGCACGTCCTGATCTGGAACTCGAAGAGGAGTTCGGGGACGAGCGTCCGACGATAGATGAGCAGGAGATGGCGGACGCCGAGAAGGGGTGCGGGCAAGCCGCCATCGGCATTCCGATGGGCCACCCTGCTGGCGTTCCGATGACCGGCGGACATCCCGGCGGACACCCAGGCGCCACGCAGCGGCATGGAGGCGCGCGGTCGATGGGCTTCAGGCCCGGCGGCGGCGAGGCTGCTGCTGCCTACGAGGCGCGCACCGGTATCAAGGCGCCGCGCATCATCGCGTGGGAGATTACCCGCAGCTGCAATCTGTCGTGCGCGCACTGCCGCGCGGCGGCTGAGTTCGGTCACTATCACGGTGAGCTCACGCTCGATGAGATCAAGAGCAACATCGACGACATCGTGACCATCACGAACCCGATCATCATCCTTACCGGCGGCGAGCCGCTCATGCGGCCCGACATCTGGGAGATTGTCGACTACGCGCACGAGAAGGGCGCCATGCCGGTCATCGGCACGAACGCCACGCTCATCACCGACGAGATCGCCGCAAAGATGGCCGAGCACAAGATTCCGCGTATCTCGGTCAGCGTGGACTTCCCGACGGCTGCGGAGCACGATGCGTTCCGGGGGCAGGTCGGGTGTTTCGATCTCACTATCGAGGGCATCAAGATAGCCAAGCGTCACGGCGTGGGTGTGCAGATCAACATGACGGTCACCACGATGAACGCCGATCGCATGGAAGAAATGCACACGCTGGCGGAGTCGCTCGGCGTGGACGCATTCCACATCTTCATGCTCGTGCCGACGGGCCGCGGTGAGGACCTGCTCGACAAGGAGCTCCCGCCCGAGGAGTACGAGAAAGTGCTTGAGTGGGCCTACGAGCGTCAGAAGACGTCGCCTCTGCACTTCAAGCCCACTGATGCGCCGCACTACTACCGCATCATCCGCCAGAAAGCGAAAGCCGAGGGCAAGAAGGTCACGCGCGAGGAGTACGGGCTCGACGCGATGACGCGCGGGTGCCTCGGTGGAATCACCTTCTGCTTCATCAGCCACGTGGGCGATCTGCAGCCGTGTGGCTACTTCGACATGCAGCTTGGCAACGTCAAGGAGCAGCCGTTCTCGCAGATCTGGACCGAGTCCAAGGTCTTCAACGAGCTGCGTGATTACTCGCTCCTCAAGGGCAAGTGCGGCGTGTGCGAGTACAAGGCCGTCTGTGGCGGCTGCCGTGCGCGCGCACTCTCCGTCACCGGCGATTATCTTGCCGAGGAGCCCTACTGCGTGTATGTCCCGGCTTCGATGCGTTCTGATTGCGGGGAGTAGCGGTGACCCAGGCCGAACTGACAGACCTTGATCGCCGGGTGCTCGATCGCATCCAGGCGTCGTTCCCCGTGACCTCACGCCCGTTCGCCGCGCTCGCGAAGGACTTCGGCGTGGCCGAGGCCGACGTGATCGCCAGCGTTCGCGGCCTCAAGAGCTCGGGCGTCATTCGCCGCATCGGCGCGATCTTCGACTCGCACCGCCTCGGCTACAAGAGCACGCTCTGTGCAATCGCTGTGCCCGAGGAGCGAATCGAGGAAGTTGCGGCGCTCATCTCGGAGTTCCCGAATGTCACACACAACTACGAGCGCGAGGACCGCTACAACGTGTGGTTCACACTCATCGCTCATTCGCCTGCGCGCGTACAGGCGATTCTCGACGAGATAGCCGAGCGCACAGGCATCGACGATATCCTCGACCTGCCGGCAGTCCGCCTCTTCAAGATCAAGGTCGACTTTGATTTCAGCGGCGAGCGCGGCGAGCGTGTCGAGGCACCGCCAACCACCAAGCCAGCCGAAACCGAGGCGGTCGAGCTCTCCCGCGAGGAGAAGGCGCTCGCACGCCTCTTGCAGGCAGACCTGCATGTCAACGAGCGGCCGTTCCTTGAGCTCACCACAACGCTGACCGAGTGCGGATACGACGTCGACGAAGCGTGGGTGCTTGAGTGCACGCGCGAGTGGGTCGAGGCTCGGGTCATCCGTCGCTTCGGTGCGGCAATCCGCCACCACCGCACGGGCTTCTCGGCAAACGCGATGGGCGTGTGGCACGCATCCGAGGACCGCGTGGAAGAAGTCGGTCGCATCATGGCGTCGTTCCCTGAGGCGAGCCACGTCTACCAGCGGCCGTCGGCACCCACGTGGCCCGCGAACCTCTACACGATGATCCACGGCCGAAGCCGCGAAGATGTCGTGAAAGTGGCCGAGCGGATTCGCGAAGCGACCGGCCTTGAGGCGCCGCGACTGCTGTACTCTGTTCGAGAGTTCAAAAAGACCTCAATGAAGTACTTCGCCGAGGGTGACGGATAACTCCCTCAGGCCCTGCAGAGACGGAGCGTGGACGCCATCGTGGGAGCAACACCTGCGCGGACGATTCGGCACCTTGAGGTCGTCCTACCGGCGTTCAATGAATCGCGCTCAATTGCCGACCTGATCGGTCGTCTTGTCGAAGTCCTCGGCGGCCAGGGAATCGACTACGGCATTCTCGTCGTTGACGACGGCAGCGCTGACTCGACCGCTGCCGATGCCCGTCGCGCTGGTGAAGGCCTGCCGGTTCGCGTAGTGAGCAACGAGCGCAACATGGGTCTTGGGCGCACGATCGCGCGCGGTATGCGCATGGCGTCCGAGAACGCCCGTCCGGGTGACGTCATCGTGACGCTCGACGCTGACCTCACGCAAGATCCCGTCTACATTCCATCTATGGTCGAGGCGTACCTCAGCGGCTGCGATATCGTCATCGCATCGCGCTTCCGCCCGGGTTCGCAGGTGCATGGACTCTCTGCGTTCCGAAAAGTGATGACCGCTGGCGCTCGTGTCGGCTGCACGATCGCGCTCAACGTACCCGGCGCGCGCGACTACAGCTGCGGCTTCAGGCTCTACGACGCGACTTTGCTGCGTGAGATGTTCGAGCGCCATGGCGACGGCTTTGTGTCGCAGAACGGTTTCGCCTGCATGGTGGAGATTCTCGGCAAGATGCGCCGCCACGCGCGTGTGTGTGAGGTGCCGTTTGAGCTTCACTACGAGGCAAAGCGAAGCGCCAGTTCGATGCGCGTGTGGCGCACCGTCGGGCAGTACGTGGATGTCGTCCGCGAGGTGCACCGTTTCGAAGCTGCCGAGCGCAAGGCCCGCCGATGAGCTCCTCGCCGCCGAGAACCGCGTCGTACGCGCTCATCGCCGCATCGATCGTCGCGGCTTCTGCCGGGCAGGCGCTGATGAAGGCAGGGCTCGGTGGCATTGACGGCGCTGGCAGCGCGATCTTGGTGCTCGCTTCGGCGGCAGGACGTCCGGTTGTGTGGGCCGGCCTCATCGCATACGCGCTCTCATCGGCGCTGTGGCTTGTTGTTCTTTCGCGCGTTGAGCTCTCGGTGGCATATCCGCTTGGATCGCTCTCGTACGTGATCGTGGTGCTTGTGTCGCTTGTGTTGGGTGAGGTCGTGAGCCCGCTTCGGTGGCTCGGTGTGGCGCTTATCATGTTCGGCGTGTGGGCGATTGGAAGCGTAAAGGCGCGTGAGCGTTCATGAGTCAGCTGCCGCTTATTCTCGGAACCGTGTCGCTTGTGGTCTGCGGGCAGCTGCTGCTCAAATCAGGTATGCGCCGCGTGGGTGTCGTCGACGCCGAGCGGCTTCGTTCGCCACTCGCGCTCGTTGCGAGTGTGGCGCGAACGCCGGCGGTTGTGGGCGGTTTGACCATCTACGGCACCTCGGCGCTTGCATGGATCATTGTGCTGTCACGCACGGAGCTTTCTTTCGCATATCCGTTTCTCAGCCTCGCGTACGTGATCGTGACGGTGGCCGCGGTGAAGCTTCTCGGTGAGCGGTTCACGGCCAGGCAATGGGTAGGGCTCGTGGCGGTTGTGTCTGGTGTGCTGCTTGTCGCACTGTCGGCGGGATAGGGGATGACTGTGACGACTACGGTTCTCTTCGTCTTTGGGACACGACCGGAGGCCATCAAGATGGCGCCGGCGATCAACTGCGTACGTCAGCGCGCGGGTATGCGAGCCGTCGTCGCCGTGACCGCACAGCATCGGGAGATGCTCGACCAGGTGCTCGAGCTCTTTGAGATCGTTCCGGAGTACGATCTTGATCTCATGCGTGAGCGCCAGTTGCCCGAGGAAGTTCTTGCACGAGCGCTCGTCGAGCTTTCGACGCTGATCCGTGAGGTCGATCCCGATATCGTGCTCGTACAGGGCGACACCACGACCACGTTGGCCGGCGCGCTCGCGGCGTTCTACACGCATGTACCGGTGGGCCACCTTGAGGCCGGCCTGCGAACCGATGACCTCTGCAGTCCGTTTCCCGAGGAAGGCAACCGTCGCCTCGTCTCGCAGGTTGCGACGCTGAGCTTCGCGCCGACCGAGCATGCGGCAGCTCGCCTGCGTGCTGAGGGGGCGAGTCCTGCCTCGGTCATCATGACCGGCAATACCGTCATTGATGCGGTTATGGATGTGGCCGAGCGAAGCGTCGAGCTGCCCGCGCTGCTTGCGACGTTGCCGGGGGAGGGGCGCCGACTTGCGGTCGTCACGTTGCATCGCCGCGAAAGCTGGGGGGCGCCGCTCGAGGAAGCGTGCCTCGGCATACGCGATGCGCTTGATGCGACACCCGACCTGGTCGTTGTGCTGCCCGTGCACCGAAACCCCGTGGTTGCCGAAACGGTGAACCGCGTCCTCGGAGATCATGAAAGCGCGGTCCTCACAGAACCGCTCGGCTATGTTGAGTTCGTGAAGCTACTTAAGAAGTGCACCATCGTGCTGTCGGACTCCGGCGGGCTTCAGGAGGAGGCAGCAGCGCTCGGCAAGCCGCTCTTGCTGTTGCGTGAAACGACCGAGCGTCCCGAAGGTGCCGAGGCAGGCACGCTTAAGCTCGTGGGTACCGACCGTGCGACCGTTGCGCGTGAGACGATCGCGCTGCTCGGCGACGCGGACGCGTACCGGGCTATGGCGGAGGCGCCGAACCCGTTCGGAGACGGCCACGCTGCTGAGAAGATCATCGACGCTATCGAGGAGTACCTGGGATGAAGATGACTGACAGCCGTCGCAAGCTCGTGATGATTCTCGTGCTTGCCGCGATACTCCTCACTGCGTTCGCGATCCGGGCGTACCGAATCACCGACCCGATCGGTGGCTACCATGCGTTCAACGAGGGCTTTTATACAAAGCTGGCCGCGGCTGATACCCACAGGGGAGCGTTCGATTGGCTCACGGCGCCGCAGGATCGCAACAATCCGCCGATGTACTCGCTTGTGGTCTCGGTGCTGTTCCTCATCTTCGGCGAGGGAGTCGCGCTGGCGCGCCTCGTATCGGTGGTATCCGGTGTTGCCACCGTGTACTACACGTTCCTGCTCGGTAAGACGCTCTACACTGAGCGAATCGGGTTACTCTCGGCAGCGATTCTCGCTGTCACGCCGGGCCTCGCGATTGTGAACCACAATATTCAAGTCGACTCGCTGATGCTCTTCTTCATGATGGCGGGCACGTATCACTATGTGCGTTCGATTCCGAACGACAACCGCAAGCAGGCGTTTCTCGGCGGGGCATTCATGGGCCTTGCGCTCGCGACCAAGCTGCCCTCGGTATTGGCGCCGGTTGTCTTGGCGCTCTGGGAGACGTGGCGCACGCACGGCATCGCCTGGCTTCGCGGCAAGCGCGTGCTGCCCTTCATCGGCGGTCTGTTCGCCTTTGGCCTGCCGTGGTACATCGCTCGCTACATCTTCGACGGTGTGTCATTCGTGAGCGGTCAGGCCACGCTCGCGGGCAGCGCGTCGGCCGCGAGCAGCTGGGTGGCTTTCCGCTGGCAGGTGCTCAACGAGTTGTTCTGGGTGATGTCACCGGTGCTCGCGGTGCTCGGCGTTGCTGCGCTAGCGTACCTGGTGTTCAAGCGAGCCGTAGGCGACAAGCTGGTGTTGCTCTCGGCAGCGGCCTATATAGGCTTCCATATCGTGTACAACTTCCATTCGTACTACCTCATCCCGCTCACGCCGTTCGTGGCGATTGCCGTCGCACGCGGGACATATGCGCTCGCTCGCAAGGTGCCGCACATCGTATGGGTGCATGCCGTGATTCTCCCGTTCTTGCTTCTGGCGACGGCACTCATGTTCGCGGGCAACAAATACGGGCTCTGGTCTCCGGCGCAGGTTCTTGCCACACTGCCAGTCCCGCCTGCTCAGGCCACGGTGTATGACACGGTGGAGCTGGCGGGCTCGTACCAGCCTGCGATCGAGTACACGCTCGCACCCGCGAAGATAATAGAGCTGGGTGACGGCTCCGACCTCGTGCGCGACATGCCGCTTGCGACAACGGGCAGCACGTACTTGCTCACATCATTCGAGCCGACCTCAGAGGATGGGGCGACCCCGGAGTTCATCGCTGCGTACTCTGAGTCGCAGACCAGCGTCGTGTTCTTCGGTTTTGAGATCACCCAGGTGCCGGTGAATCGGCACTTCTTCGCCAACGGCGTGTGGCAAACTCGATGGGTCGGTGCTCCGTATTTTGGATTCACCAGTGAGATCCTTGACCCGGGCGACGTATTCATCCGCCTCTACGACGCGAAGGTCGTTCGCGATTTCATGGCCAACTAGCCCTGCTATACTCTGCGGGTGCATTTTTGAGCGGCGCTTTGCGCCCGAAAGGAGTCCGTCGGCTATGCATCACACAAACTCATCACGCCTCTTCGCCGAGGCGGGCAAACTCATTCCCGGCGGCGTGAACTCTCCGGTTCGCGCCTTCAAGAGCGTTGGCGCTGAGCCCATCTTCTACGATCGCGCGAAGGGCTCGTACGTCTGGGATGCAGACGGCAACGAGTACATCGACTTCGTGGCGTCATGGGGTCCGATGATCCTTGGACACGCGCCGGATGTCGTGCTCGACGCGGTTCGCGAGCAGCTCGTTCGCGGTACCAGCTTCGGCGCTCCTACCGAGGTCGAGGTTCGCATGGCCGAGGCGGTCGTCAGCGCAGTGCCGTCAATCGAGATGGTGCGCATGGTCTCCTCAGGCACTGAAGCCACTATGAGTGCAATCAGGCTCGCGCGCGGCTTCACCGGGCGTGAGAAGTTCATCAAGTTCGACGGCAACTACCACGGCCACTCTGATGCGCTGCTCTGTGCGGCCGGAAGCGGTCTTGTCACCCTCGGCATTCCCGGCACTCCTGGCGTCACTGCCGGCGCGACAGCCGATACCATCGTTCTGCCTTATAACGACCTTGAGGCCGTCTCGGCAGCGCTTGCCGAGGTGGGCGAGCAAGTTGCGGCCATCATCTTGGAGCCGATCGCCGGCAACATGGGCGTCGTTCCACCTGCTGATGGTTACCTCGCCGGGCTACGCGCGCTTTGCGACGAGTATGGCGTCGTTCTCATCTTCGATGAGGTCATCTCGGGTTTCCGTGTAGCGCTTGGTGGCGCGCAGGAGCTCTACGGCGTGACACCGGACCTTACCACGCTCGGCAAGATCATCGGCGGCGGCTTCCCTGTGGGTGCCTTCGGCGGCAAGCGAGAGATCATGGAGCACCTGGCGCCTGTGGGGCCCGTTTACCAGGCCGGCACGCTTTCTGGCAACCCGGTCGCGATGGTCGCAGGCCTCGCGCTTGTGGGCGCGCTCAGCCAGTCCGGAGTGTACGCCGAGCTCGAGCGCAAGGGCGCCCTGCTTGAGGCCGGACTCCGCGTGGCAGCAGCAGATGCGGGCATCGACGCGCAGTTCAACCGCGTGGGCTCGATGGCGTGTATGTTCTTCACCGCCGAGACGGTCCGCGACTGGACTACCGCCGCAACGTGCGACACCGATCGCTACGCCCGCTACTTCAAGGGGATGCTCGATCACAAGATCACGCTCGCGCCGAGCCAGTTCGAGGCTACATTCGTCGGTCTGGCACACACTGATGCCGACATCATCGCGATGACGGATGCCGCCGCTGAGGTGCTTGCGACGCTTTAGCTCCGCAGCGGTACGCACATGGTGCTAATCTATTAGTTTGTTGTTCCGAATCATCGCACGGGGCATCCGTGCGGAAGGCGAGGACGAGAGCGCATGAAAGCGATTATTCCGGCAGCAGGCCTCGGCACACGCTTCCTTCCCGCAACCAAGGCGCAGCCAAAAGAGATGCTGCCAGTCGTGGGCAAGCCTGTCATCCAGTACGTCGTCGAAGAGGCGGTAGCCGCAGGCGTCGATGACGTGCTCCTCATCACCGGCCGAGGCAAGCGCGCAATCGAGGATCACTTCGACCGTTCGCTCGAGCTTGAGGACCTGTTAGAGCGCTCTGGCGCTGTCGACAAGCTCCGCCAGGTTCGCGCCATCACGGATCTAGCCGAGGTGTTCTACGTACGTCAGAAGCGCCCTCGCGGTCTCGGTCACGCCGTGGCCTGTGGTGCGGCGCATACCGGCGACGAGCCGTTCTTCGTCCTGCTCGGCGATGTCATCGTGCCGGACAACTCATGCCTGAATCGCCTCAAAGAGGTTCACGAGAAGTATGGTGCGTCCGTGCTGGCCGTGACCCCTGTGGAGCAGCATCTGGTGAGCCGCTACGGTGTCATCGCCGGTCACGAGGTTGAGCCCGGTGTGTGGAAGCTGACCGATCTTGTTGAGAAGCCGCCGGTGAACGATGCGCCGAGCAACCTGGCGATCTTCGGCAGGTATCTGCTGACGCCGCTCATCATGAAGATCCTTCCTACGGTCGAGCCAGGCCGTGGCGACGAGATACAGCTTACTGACGCGCTCAAGGAGCTCCTCAAGCAAGAGGACATCTATGCGATCACCATGGAGTGCAGCGGTTACGACACTGGCAATGTGCTCTCGTGGCTTGAGGCGAACGTTGCGCTCGCATTGGAGTCCAAGGAGTATGGCCCGGCGCTGCGTGACAGTCTTGAGAAGCTGCTCGGCTAAGAGCGAGACGGGCGAGGGGCAAGAATGACTCACGATCACATCTTTGCGACGGTGCTTGCAGGCGGGAGCGGTCAGCGTTTCTGGCCTCTGTCTCGTGAGCTCAGCCCGAAGCAACTGCTTTCGATGTTCGGTACGGAATCTCTGATAGCACAGGCGACCCATCGGATCATGCCGTTCGCGACTGAGCCTTCATCCATCGCGATTACCACAAACGAGCGTCTTTTCGATGAGTTGCGCAATCATATGACCGCGCAGCCTGATGAGGACCTGCACCACGTCAGCTACATCATCGAACCCGTGCCGAGGAATACTGCTCCGGCGATTGCGCTTGCCGCCGCAACGTTCATGGCCGAGGACCCCGACGCGATCATGGTCGTGCTGCCTTCTGATCACTTGCTTGAGGATGGCCAGCTCTGGACCGACTGTATTCGCTCGGCAGCTGCGGCTGCAGCCGCTGGCTATCTGGTGACCATTGGCATCACGCCGACGCGTCCTGAGACTGGCTACGGGTACATCCAGGCCGCTGATGCGCTACCGGAATTCTCGGTTGGCGGTGCCACCCCGCACGTGGTTGCCGAGTTCGTTGAGAAGCCCGATGCCATTCGCGCTGAGGAGTTCCTCGCGGGTGGCAAGCATTTCTGGAACGCCGGCATCTTCTTGATGAAGGCGTCGCGCGTACTTGACGAGCTTGCGGCTGCGGGTGGCGAGATAGCTCGCATCGGCGAGGTCGTTCGTTGGATTGCATCACTGCCGGTTGCCGAGAGGTCCTCGGATGAGGTGCGCGATAGATTCGCATCGCTTCCGTCCGTCTCGATTGACACAGCCGTTATGGAGCGTTCGGATCGCATCGCTGTCATTCCCGCCGCACTGAAGTGGAGCGACGTCGGCTCGCTCATGGCACTCGAGTCAGTTGCCGAGGCTGACGATGCCGAAAACGTCCGTTTCGGCAGGGGCGTCGATGTGGATTCCTCGGGATGCATCGTCTACTCGACTGATCGTCTGGTCGCGACACTTGGAGTGCAAGACCTTATCGTCGTGGATACAGCCGATGCGACGCTCGTGCTCCCAAAGGACCGTGTGCAAGATGTTCGTGCGGTGGTCGAAGCGCTCAAAGTGATGGGGGCTCCGGAAGTCATCGAGCCGAAGGTCAGCCTCCGACCATGGGGCTCCTGGACGAGCTTGCTCAAGAGCGAGGGCCATCAGATCAAGCTTCTGGAAGTGAAGCCGGGGGCCCGGTTGAGCCTTCAGCTCCACAATCACAGAAGCGAGCACTGGATCGTTGTCGCTGGCACAGCGCTTGTCACCCGCGGTGAGGAGAGCGTGACGGTCGGCGTGAATGAGGGCACGTTCATCCCGGTCGGTACTGTGCACCGTCTTGAGAACCCAGGGACCGAACCGCTTCGAGTAATCGAGGTGCAGGTGGGTGACTACTTCGGTGAAGATGACATCGTTCGCATCGAGGATGACTGGACGAGAAGCGGTCGATAGACCAGCTCGGCAGATCTCACATGACCGTTCATATGAACAAGGAGCACACTCGTGACGAAGCGCGCGCTGATCACCGGCATCACCGGCCAGGACGGTTCTTACCTCGCCGAGCTTCTGCTGGAAAAGGGCTACGAGGTGTTCGGGCTGGTTCGCCGCGCATCAACAGGCTCGTTTGAGCGAATCGAGCACCTCGTCCATAAAGTCACCCTCATCTCGGGCGACCTGAGTGACCAGGCTTCGCTCATCGATGCCATGCGCCAGTCGCAGCCGGACGAGGTGTACAACCTCGCAGCGCAGTCCTTCGTTGCTGACTCGTGGAAGCAGTCCGAGTACACCGGCGATGTCGACGCCATTGGCGTCACACGCCTGCTCGAAGCCATCCGTCGGGAGAAGCTTGATGCGCGCTTCTACCAGGCATCTTCATCAGAGATGTTCGGGAAGGTACACGAGACGCCGCAGGTAGAGACCACGCCGTTCCACCCCCGCTCGCCGTACGGCGTGGCGAAGGTCTACGGGTATTTCATCACGCTCAACTACCGCGAGAGTTTTGGCATCCACGCCAGCAACGGCATCCTGTTCAATCACGAGTCGCCACGCCGCGGCCTCGAGTTCGTGACGCGCAAGATCACCGACGGCGCGGCACGAATCAAACTCGGCATGGAGTCTGAACTGCGCCTCGGCAATCTCGACGCACGCCGCGACTGGGGTTATGCCGGGGACTATGTCGAGATGATGTGGCGCATGCTGCAGCAAGATGAGCCGGACGACTATGTTATCGCTACAGGGCAGACACACTCAGTGCGCGAGTTCTGCGAGATCGCATTTGCGCGACTCGGACTCGACTATGAGAAGTATGTCGTAACGGATCCCGCATTCCTGCGCCCCGCCGAGGTGGACCTGCTCCTGGGTGATTGCTCGAAGGCCAAGAAGACCCTCGGGTGGGAACCAGCCGTGGGATTCCGTGACCTGGTTGAGATGATGGTCGACTCCGACATTGCCAGGCTCTCCCGTTAGGGGAGCGGACAGGAGCTGATTCGTGCGCAAGCGGGCACTCATAACCGGCGTAGCCGGCCAGGACGGCACCTATCTCACGGAGCTGTTGCTTGGCAAGGGTTATGAGGTCTTTGGCATCACCGGGCCGGATTCCGGCGATTTCCTTCAAAGAGCCGAGGATTCTGGTGGAGCATTGCACTCGGTCACCGCAGATCTCACCGACATGGAGTCCTTGCTTGCGGCAGTCGAGGTCGCTCGTCCTGACGAGGTCTACAACTTCGCAGCTCAGTCTTCGGTAGGGAACTCCTGGAGCGAAGCGATCGCGACGACTGATGTGAATGCAATGGGTGTGTTACGTATTCTAGAGGCGATTCGCCAGCTGGCGCCTGAGGCGCGGCTCTTCCAGGCTTCCTCTGCTGAGATGTTCGGCAATGCCGCCGAAATGCCGCAGAGCGAGACGACTCGTCTGCATCCGCAGTCGCCGTATGCCGCCTCGAAGGCGTATGCGTTCCAGGTAGTGGGTAGCTATCGGGATTCATACGGCATGCATGTCAGCAACGGCATCATGTTCAATCACGAGTCACCTCTTCGGGGACTGCAATTCGTGACGAGAAAGATCACTGACGGCGTCGCTCGCATCAAGCTCGGCCTCGCCGATGAGCTCGTGCTCGGCAACCTGGATGCACAGCGCGACTGGGGCTTCGCTGGTGACTACGTCGAGGCGATGTGGTTGATGCTCCAGCAGCAACGGCCTGACGACTATGTGATAGCAAGCGGGGAAGTCCACACTGTGCGCGAGTTCTGCGCGGCCGCCTTCACTTATCTGGGGCTCGATTACGAGCGGTATGTGAGGAGCGATCCCCGGTTCGTGCGCCCGGTTGATGTGCATGTGTTCTATGGTGATGCATCCAAGGCACGCGAGGTCCTGGGATGGGAGCCAAGAGTTCGGTTCGCAGAGCTGGTGCATATGATGGTTGATGCCGACATGGAGCGTCTCAGTGCGAAGGCCTGATAGTGCACCATCATTGGTGAGGGGTGTTCATAAGTGACGCATGCACTGTTTCGAGGTGCATTTGCCGGTAGGCGGGTGCTCGTAACAGGCGACACGGGTTTCAAGGGCGGGTGGCTGGCGCAGTGGCTGCTTGAGCTCGGTGCTGAAGTCAGCGGGCTCGCGCTTGAGCCGGACACGCAGCCGTCGCTCTACGACGAACTGGGGTTGTCTCGGCACATCGATCACATCATGGGCGACATCCGCGACGCCGCTATCGTGAAGAGCGTAATGCACCGAATACGCCCCGAGGCGGTGCTTCATCTCGCGGCGCAGCCGCTTGTGCGCCGGTCATACGCCGAGCCGATACTTACGTTCGAGACCAACGTTATGGGCACTGCAAACGTACTTGAGGCCGCACGGGGCTTGGACTCTGTCGGTGCGGTCGTAGTCGTCACGACAGACAAGGTGTACCGCAACAATGACACCGGTGCCGCCTTCTCGGAGGACGATCCTCTCGGCGGATACGATCCGTACAGCGCGAGCAAGGCGTGCACTGAGATAGTCGCCCAGTCGTATCAGCAGTCCTTCCTGGACGCAGCACGGATACCAATGGCGACTGCCAGGGCTGGCAATGTGATCGGTGGCGGCGATTGGGCGCTTGATCGCATCGTGCCTGACTGCGTGCGTGCACTTGGACTCGCTGAACCCATCGGCGTGCGCAACCCCAGTTCCCTGCGTCCGTGGCAGCATGTGCTGGAGCCACTGTCTGGGTATCTGTGGTTGGTGGCGCTCATGCTTGAAGGCGATTCGCGAGCTGTTGACGCGTTCAACTTCGGTCCTGATCCCGAGTCGGCGAGAACCGTCGGTGAGTTGGTTAATCGCCTGGTTGCCGGCTGGGGTTCTGGTAGCTGGATGCAGCCGGAGCAAGTTGCGCAGCCGCATGAGGCCGCACTCCTCCGCCTGGATATCTCGCGCGTTGCCGACAGGGTCGGCTGGCGTCCGGTGTGGGCATTTGAGACGGCGGTCGACCGCACTGTGGAGTGGTATCGACGGCATCACCTCGCCGAGATGTCCGCTCGAGAGCTGGTTGCTGCCGATATTGCCGCCTATGTCTTGGACGCCGCGTCGCAAGGCTCCCCTTGGAGTTCTGCCGGATAGAGAATGCGGCGCCAAGTCGGTCGCGCGGAGCTTTGGGCCGAGCCCCCTCGGTCGCGGCTGCCGCATTCAGCATGGTAATCTGTCCTAGCAGTATGCGGCATCGCGCTGCACCACCAAGATGCATCCGAAGAAGCGCCCAGGGCAGCATACAACGTGATGTACACCACATGACTCTGCATTGGAGCCTCACATGAAAGTCGTGATTCTTGCCGGGGGTCTCGGGACCCGTCTGTCTGAGGAGACCGGGCTCAAGCCAAAGCCGATGGCAGAGATCGGCGACAAGCCGATTCTCTGGCACATCATGAAGACCTACAGTAGCTTCGGGTTCAACGAGTTTGTCGTCTGTCTCGGTTACAAGGGCTACATGATCAAGGAGTACTTCTCGAACTACTTCCTCCATAACTGTGACGTGACATTCAACATGCGCGACCACAGCATGGACGTGCATCAGAACGCGAACGAGCCGTGGAGCGTCACGCTCGTAGACACCGGCGCAGAGACTCAGACCGGAGGACGGCTCGGGCGGGTCGCGAGCTACCTGGGCGACGAGACATTCATGATGACGTATGGTGACGGGGTCGCGAACATCGACATCGGGGAGCTCCTGGAGTTCCATCGCAACCAGGGCAAGGCCGCGACGGTGACCGCCGTGCAGCCCATGGGCCGGTTTGGCGCCATGGAACTCTCCGGTGACTCTGTTGACCGCTTTCAGGAGAAACCCGAGGGAGACGGCGGCTGGATCAATGGCGGGTTCTTCGTCCTTGAGCCGAGCGTCATAGACCTCATCCAGGGAGACAGTACTGTGTTCGAGAATGAGCCGCTCGAGACGCTGGCTTCAACAGGCCAGCTTTCGGCCTTCCGGCATAGTGGATTCTGGCAGCCGATGGATACGCTACGAGACAAGAACACACTCGACACGCTGTGGAGATCGAAGACAGCGCCGTGGAAGGTCTGGTGACAGCTCGGTGAGCAATGAGCGTGCAGAGCAGATACGCCGAGAAATTCTCGATCGCGTGGCTGATTACTACACTGAGGCGTTCGGCCAGCCGAAGGAGTTCGTACCCGGCGAGAGCCGACTTTCGTATGCTGGACGGGTCTTCGATGCCAGCGAGATTACATCGCTCGTTGACGCTTCCCTAGATTTCTGGCTCACCTACGGTCGCTTCTCGAAACAGTTCGAAGACAAGTTTGCCAAGTTCGTCGGCGTCCCGTACGCGTACTTGGTGAACTCCGGCTCATCAGCTAGCCTCCTTGCTTTTTCTGTGCTGACTGCGGATTCTTTGGGTGATCGCAGGATAGATCGGGGCGATGAGGTCATCACAGTTGCTGCCGGCTTCCCGACAACCATCTCACCTATACTGCAGTACGGCGCGGTCCCGGTATTCGTCGATGTCACACTTGAGACGGCGAATATCGACGTCTCGTACCTTGAGGAAGCCTTGTCTCCGCGCTCCAAGGCCGTCATGCTCGCTCACACGCTCGGCAACCCGTTCGATCTGGATGCTGTAAGGAGTTTCTGCGACAAGCATGGGCTGTGGCTGATCGAGGACAATTGTGACGCGTTGGGGTCGACCTACAAGGGCGCGCTTACCGGCACGTTTGGAGACCTTGCGACATGCAGCTTCTATCCTCCTCATCACATGACCATGGGCGAGGGAGGCGCGGTCTGCTCCTCCGATGCGAAGCTGGCGAAGATCGCACTCTCGATGCGAGACTGGGGTCGGGATTGCGTGTGCCCTTCAGGCGTGGACAACGTATGCGGGCGTCGATTCTCTCAGGATTTCGGGACGCTACCGCATGGGTATGACCATAAGTACGTTTACTCCCACTTCGGATACAACCTCAAGGCCACGGAAATGCAGGCGGCGATTGGCGTTGCGCAGCTGGACAAGCTGGACTCCTTCACCGATGCGCGTAGGCGTAACTGGGCGATTCTGCGCGAAGGTCTGAAGGGCACAGACGATGTCCTGGTCTTGCCTGTTGCTACCGAGGGGTCGGATCCAAGCTGGTTCGGCTTCCTCATGTCAGTTCGCGATGGTGCCGGAGTCAGCCGCGACGAGATAGTCGCCAAGCTCGAGGCTAGTGGAATTCAGACTCGGATGCTGTTCGCCGGCAACATGGTTCGGCAGCCATGTTTCGATGAGCTTCGCGCCAGCGGGAGTGGCTATCGGGCGGTTGGAGACATGACCGCAACTGACAAGATCATGGCTGATGGTTTCTGGGTCGGCGTGTATCCTGGTTTTACTGACGAGATGCTTCAGTACATGATTGAGAACATCCGCTCTGCCTGTGGCATGAGGTCGACAGCATGAGGTTCGCCCGGACTGAAATCCCTGGGCTTGTGGAGGTCATAACCGAGCCGCGCTTGGACGGTCGAGGGTACTTCGTCAAGACCTTCACTCGTGGCGATTACGGTGCCGCTGGTCTCCCTGTCGACTTCACGGAGGAGTTCCACTCGTATTCGCGAGCCGGTGTTCTGCGCGGACTTCACTTCCAGCGGCCACCCGCAGCTCAGGGCAAGCTGGTCTTCTGCGAGCAGGGCGCGATCTTTGACGCGGTGCTCGATCTTCGCGTTGGCTCGCCAACCTACGGCACAGCGCTCTCCTTTGAGCTTTCTGGCGAGAACGGTCGCGGACTCTACGTACCCGAAGGTCTCGCTCACGGCTTCTGTGTACTTGGCGACGAAGCGCTGGTCGCGTACAAGACAACGACGGAGTACTCTGCCGAGCACGATTCCGGTGTGCACTGGGATTCCGCAGGCATAGAGTGGCCTGTTCGGGAGCCCATCGTCTCGGGGCGCGACACCTTGTTCGCCGGACTAAGCGACTTCAGTAGCCCATTCACCTACAACGAGGCGGGCAATGATGAGTGAAGCTCGCCGTGTGCTCGTGACGGGTGCCACAGGCTTCATCGGCGGTCATCTCGTCAGACGACTTGTAGGTGAGGGCTTTGAGGTTCACGCAATCGTGCGACCTAGATCCGTTGATTGCATTGACGGCGTCACGGTTCACGTGCACGACGGAAGCACCGCTGGCGCAGTCGCCATTCTTGAGGCTGTTGCGCCTGATATCGTCTATCACCTGGCGTCGCTGTTTCTCTCGACTCACACAGAGGGCGACGTGGAGGCGTTGGTCAACAGCAACGTGCTGTTCGGTACACAGCTCCTTGAAGCGATGAAATTGGCAGGTTGCACGAGGCTGGTCAATGCCGGCACAGGCTGGCAGCACTTTAGCGGGCCTGACTACGATCCGGTGAACCTGTATGCGGCGACCAAGCAAGCGTTTGAAGACATCGCCTTGTTCTACGTCGCATTGGGCATTAGCACGGTTACTTTGTCACTCTACGATTCGTATGGTCCGGATGATCCACGCCCGAAGATCTTGCCGCTGCTGATTAGGAGCGCCTTCGGGGAACGGAGTCTTGAGCTTTCGGCAGGCGAGCAGTTGCTCCACATCGTCTACATAGATGACATCACCAATGCATTCATGCTGGCCGGTGAATTGCTGAATCGAAGTCAGTCGCCCATGTGCGCCAGGTACGCTGTCGCCGCGGACACTCCTGTCTCTCTGCGGGAGCTCGTCGCGGCCGTCGAGCACGCAGCCGGGCGCAGGATTGACGCCCACTGGGGAGCGCGGCCGTATCGTAGCAGGGAAGTCATGACCCCCTGGGTTGGGGAACGACTTCCGGGATGGGCTCCGCAGATAGCGCTCGATGAAGGGGTTCACCGCGTGATTGCGGCGATGGGGTACTTGTGATGCACTGGGTGACCCGACTAGGGTCCTTTGCGCTTTCTGGAGGTCATAGATGAACTGCCGCTCCTGTAATGCACCGCTCACCGAGGTGTTCGTTGACCTTGGCATGAGCCCACTTTCCAACGCATATATCCGCGCGGACCAGTTAGGTGCTCCCGAGGTTTTCTTCCCGCTCGATGTTCGGGTTTGTTCCGAGTGCTTCTTGGTGCAGCTGCCTGAATATGAGGCGCCTGACGTCATCTTCGGCGACTATGCGTACTTCTCTTCGTACTCGGACAGCTGGCTGAAACACGCGTCTGAGTATGTTTCGATGATTACTCCGCGTCTGGGACTCGGACCTCAGAGCCATGTTGTTGAGATTGCCAGCAATGATGGCTATTTGTTGCAGTACTTTGTCGACATCGGCGTGCCTGTTCTCGGCATCGAACCAGCGGATTCCGTGGCGCAGGCGGCAATCAAGAAGGGCATACCAACGATCGTCGAGTTCTTTGGAGAGAGTCTTGGAAGGCGTCTGGCATCAGAGGGCCAACTCGCGGATCTTGTGATTGGGAACAACGTGCTCGCCCACGTGCCGAACCTAAACGACTTCGTTGCAGGCGTGAAAGCTTTGCTAACTCCGACTGGAGTCGCAACGTTCGAGTTCCCGCATCTGCTGCATCTAGTGGACCGACTGGAGTTTGACACGATCTACCACGAGCACTTCTCCTATTTCTCCTTCATTACTGTTCGGAGTGTCTTTGAGCGGCACGGGCTTACACTCTTTGACGTTGAAGAGCTTGAGTCACACGGCGGTTCGCTGCGCATCTACGCCAAGCACACCGAGGATAGGAGCAAGGACGTCCTCGCTGCCGTGGAGGGCCTGATCGATCGCGAGCGTGCGGCGGGTTTCGATTCGATTGAGACGTACCGCGGCTTTCAGCCACTGGTCGAGGCGGCAAAGAGGGAGATACTGGCATTTCTCATCCAGGCGAAGAACGAGGGAAAGCGTGTCGTTGGGTACGGGGCGCCAGCGAAGGGCAACACCCTGTTGAACTACTGTGGTGTGCGCACGGACTTGATCGAGTACACCGTCGACAGGAATCCCCACAAGAGGGACAAGTTCTTGCCGGGTACGCATATCCCTGTGTATGCCCCTGAGAAGATCTTCGAGGATCAGCCAGACTACGTGATGGTGCTACCCTGGAACCTGAAAGAGGAAATCATCGGGCAGAATCTTGGCATAGCAGAGTGGGGTGGACGCTTCGTCCTGCCTCTGCCGAGGGTTGAGGTGCTGTGATAGGGACATCCGAGCGGCCCTCCGTCGATGTTGCCGTCGTCTACGTCTATCCGATCACCGGAGAGCAAATACACATAGAGCTCGCGGAGCGGTTCATTCGCACGTACAAGGAGTTTTCTGCGGGATTCCCGCATCGGTTGTATGTCGCGTGCAACGGGGGCGCGCCCGGACCGGATGACTATGCTCGATGGGCGGGTGTGGAGTGCGAGTTCTTCCAGCATGATGATTCAGGATGGGATATCGGCGCTTTCCAGCATGCTGCACAAGACATTCAGTGCGACTTGATCGTGTGTGCCGGGGGGCATACATATTGGGCCAAGGCAGGCTGGTTGCTCCGCATGGTGGAGGCGTTCGTGAAGTTCGGCCCCGGCTTGTTTGGTGCATCCGGCTCTATGGAGCGTGACCCCCACATCAGAACGACCACTTTCTGGTGTCACCCTGGGCTACTTTGCGACTATCCCAAAAGGGTCACCACTTGGGATGAGCGCTACGCATTCGAGGCCAGCATGGAGTCGCTTACGAGGCTTGCTATCTCGCAGGGGTTGCCATGTCGCGTGGTGACTTGGGGCCGAACATACGCGCTCAAGCGCTGCCGATCGATTCCCAATACGTTTCGGAGTGGAGATCAGTCTAATACCCTGGCGTTTGATCGGTACTTCGATGTGTATGCCGAGGCCAGCGAGGACGAGCGACGAGAGCAGCGACGCCTGGCCGACACAGTACCAAACAGCGGCTTTGGCGGGCGGGTGAGGGCCGTGATTGCTCGCATTCGACTTTGAGAAGACGCTCACACTCATCTGGGTGAGCGTTGAGGCTAGTGATTACCACTGAAGCGGCTCAATGTCTGTGTTGCGAGACCGCGTAGTTCTGCCTTCTCAATAGGGGTCATTGCGAAAGTAATCAGTGTCGCCCATGACGCCCCTACTGCCAGTATCATGGTCAGTGCCAGCCCCCAAAGCGATTGCGAAAGCGGAGACAGGCCGCATGTGACGGCTACGGTGGCTGTCGCGATCAGGGACAAATAGACTGGCCCCGCAGCAGCCTGAAGCCAGCTTCGGAGCGACACATCAACCTCGGTCAGGGCAACTCTTAGTCTCCATGGGAAGTCCACGAGCCACGGGACTGTTGTACCGATGACGACGCCAAGTATCCCAATCTTCTGAACCAACAGAATGCTCAGTACAAGGTTGCCGAGTGTGACCACGAAGATGCTGTTGAAGAGCCTCCTCTTCGCGTGTCCACGGCTCGCAAGGATGTGTTCGCCGACGACTACGCTTACTCCGAGCAGCTGGTAGGAAAGCAGCACCTGCGCTGCCAATGACTGACTCGCGAAGCTAGGCCCGAGCCATTGCGTGATGATGGGTCTCGCAAGAATCATAAGAGCCAGCACCACGGGGAGCACGAGAGCCATCACGTACTTTGTGCCGCGAAGAAAGAGCGTCTGGAGTGCGGATGAGCGACCCTCTGCATCCAGCTGGGTGGCAAAAGGCAGGACTGCAGAGGTCGCGAACTGCGAGATCTGTGTAACGAGGCCCTGCATCTTGCCGGCTGATTCGTAGAGCGTGATTGCCGAGGCGCCCAGGAAGACGCCCAGTACGATTCGGTCGGTCTGTTGGTAGATGATGACCGTGCAGATCTGAAGGACGAAGATCACCCACGAGAAGCTGATGATGTCCTTAAGGACATCAAAGTCTGCGTCGCCGGGGTGGACCCGTACGTCTCCGATAGCTCGCTTCGCGAGCAGTATGTTCACGCCGGAGGCCACGGCGCCTACGGCACTTTGACCGATGACCAGCGCGAGAGGTCCTTCATGCATAACGAGGACCGCGACAGCCACTCCGACGTTCGCGAGCGCGGCTACGATCGCCGTGGTTGCGCTCAGGGTGTAGCGCTGGAGACCGGCGAGTACCAGTCCTCCAGTGGTAGCGGGCCATGTCCAGATGGACGTGAGCGCGACAACGAGGAGCATGTTCCTAAGAAGACGGGCACCGTCGGTTGTGACGTTGAAGAGTGAGCCAGACATGAAGGCCAGCCCAGTCAGGAGTCCAGCCACTAGAAGTCCTGCAGCGATGTAGAACGCCAGGGACGTGGAGACGTACTTGCCTAGTGCATGATCGTCGCGCGTGGCTGCTCTCTCGGCCACGTTCTTGATCAGCGACGTGCCAACTCCGAAATCGACGAGCGACGCATATGCGGCGATAGAGGTAGCCAGTAGGTAGAGCCCGAACTCAGTCAGTCCAAAGCTGCGAATCAGCATCGGCATGAAGACGAAAGATGAGGCCATCGCGGTGAACTGCGCGGCGCCGTTGGCTAGGGTGTTGGAAATCAGGCGGCGCTTTTCGCTCATGTCCTGCCTCGGTTGAGTAGTTGGCGGAGCCTGCGGCCAGCGGCCTTGACTCGTTTGCCGACGCGAACCACGGAGGATTGTAGCCTCTTGAGAGCAATCGCGGATGGTGAGAGCGGCGTCTGCGGCCGGAGCGTTGCCTGGACCTCGCGCCTTGCGACCCGGTCAGGTGGGAGAATGACCCAGCCGCGCTCGCGCATGATTGCGCGTCCCCATGACGAGTCTCTTGTGGCAAGCTGCTGAACAAACGCCGCGACGATGCCGTCGATCGCCGCGGATCCCAGGTCCGACGCCTTGATGACGTCCGCCAAGTCGCGGGCGAGGAAGCTCCATGGCTCTTCGTGCTGCTCGCGCTTCTCGGTATGGACGCCTATTTCGGTAGTCATTTGGCTTGGCGTCTTGAGCGTGTCCGGAATGCGGTACTTCAGCAGCACGTCGGGCACGGTGAGGAAGTCGCCGAGCAGCGCCAGCTCAAGAAGGAGATGAACGTCTCCGCCGAACGTGGGGGAGTACATTCCCGTCGACCTGAGCGCGCTTGGCCGGAACACACTGTACATGTCGTACCAGACCGGCCGCCGAAGGAGTTCGAGCACCCGCTCAGATGCGCTCATGCCGGTCGTATCCATGCTGTGGTAGGTTTCGGCCTTTGGATGTCCGTCGTCTCCGATGAGTTGCACCTGGCTCGTACAGAGGACCGCCTCTGGGTGGAGCTCAAGCTTCGCGATACAGGTGCTGGCGAACTGTGGTTCCCATACATCATCGTGCGAAGCCCACATGAAGTGAGTGCCATCGCACAGCTCAAATGCCAGGTTGAAGTTCGCGGCGGCGCCGATGTTCATGTCGTTGCGAACGTAGCGGATCCTACCGTCTTTGCTCGCGTAATCGGCGCAAATCTGTGGCGTGGCATCAGTTGACGCGTTGTCGCAGATCACGAGTTCAAGATCGTCGATGTCTTGTGAGAGCAGGGATTCGATGGCCTCGGCAAGGTGGAGCGAGCCGTTGTAAACAGGAAGGCCGATACTGAGGAACGGTGGCGTACCTTCTCGGGAAGGCTGCACCGATGCGCCCGCTGCAATGGGTCGAGTCACGTCGTTAGTGTTCATGTCCGCAACGGTGGCAGGTTGGGGCAACGGGTGTCAATCCTGGTGCCTGGCCGAACATGTCGGTACTGCAGCTCGATCAGCGTCTCAGTGCGGTAGGCTGCTTGTGTTAGGCATGGTATGTTTCCAGTGCGCGCGAGCGTGGATTCTGGAGCATCGACTTCACCGAGGATGCGCGAAATGACACATGAGGCACCTACACCGTCTTCGCCTGGCATAAACGTGATTGGGATACTCAGCACTGGCACCGGGCTCGGTGCGGCAGGTCGTTCTACCCTTAGCGTCCTGAATGCCCGCAAGATCGCTCACGTGGCCATCGATCTTGGTCTGAGCGGTCACGCGACCATGGAGCCTATTCCCACCTCGGCGCCGCGTTTCTCCGCACTTTCTGGGCTGCCCTACGGGGTTAGCGTGTTCCAGTTGAACCCTGATTCGTTCGACAACCTGGTTCTTCGTTGGGCGCGTCGCACCGGGCTCGACCGCGAATCCACGCTGAACGCCATCGTCCCGTTCTGGGAGCTTCCGCGGATTCCCGAGAGCTGGGTGCCTCTGCTTGAACTCTTCGACGTCGTGCTAGCGCCTACTCGCTTCGTGCACGACGCGGTTCTCGCGGGCGTGTCAGGGGAGATGATGCCGAACATCATCGAGTACCCCCAGGCGATTCGGCCCCCGCATAGTGCGGTACCTGACCGCACTCGCTGGTTCAAGAATCGTGCGGACCGAACGACGTTTCTGTGCACGTTCGACATCCTGAGCGATATTGAGCGCAAGAATCCCTGGGCTTCCATAGAGGCGTTCCAAGCTGCCTTTGCTGGTCGCGACGACGTGTCTCTCGTGGTCAAGGTGGGGAATGCGAATACGGCGCGGCATGCGGAGCGGTTTGCCCGGCTTCGAGAGTTGGCCGCGCGGGACGAACGAATCGCTCTTATGACCGAACACCTCAGCCGAGACGACCTCTGGAGTCTCTCCGCGTCAGCGGACGCTTATGTCTCGCTCCACCGAGCCGAGGGGTTGGGCCTTGGAATGATGGAGGCAATGTCGGTTGGCACGCCAACGGTCGCGACGGGATGGTCTGGCAATCTCGACTTCATGGATTCAGAGAACTCGATTCTCATTCCATACACGCTGATTCCGGTCTCAGACGTGAGTCACCCGCTCTATGCGGGGGAGCATGGGCAGCAGTGGGCTGATCCGGATATTGATGCGGCAGCGAAAGCGCTTCGCTCGCTTGCAGATTCCCCGGAGCTGCGGGCGCGCCTAGGCGAGGCAGCTCGGGTATCGATGGAGGAGCGCTGGAGGCGTCAGGCTGTCCCCGGAGTCTTCGACGAGCTGCTCGAGCTTGCCGCTTCGGGGCTCACCGACACGCCGCTGCATGCGGCGCGGGTAAAGGCGGCCAAGCGCTATGTCCGAGAGAAGACCTACTCTCCCGCAGCGGTTCTTGAATCAGCCAAACGCACCGGCGGACGCCTGTTGCGGCGTGTTGGTCTTAAGCCTCCATATCCTCCAGATCACTTTCACTGGGGACCACCGGAGATACTGTCGTGAAGGTGCGCGGCGCCGGGGTTGCGGCTGTGGTCGTGCTATTCAACCCACCGGACGATTTGGCCGACAACATCCGCTCGTACCTCGGCCAGGTGGAGCGGGTGATCGCGGTCGACAACACTCCCGAGCCGGCGGCCGAGATAGTTGCGACGCTTGAGGAGATGGGCGTTGTTCACATTGCGCTCGGCGAGAACCGCGGTATCGGAGCTGCGCTCAATCTCGGTTGCGAGAAAGCGATGGAACTCGGTAGCGAGTTCGCCATAACACTTGACCAGGACAGCGCGGCCGCACGCGGGATGGTTGAGCGGCTGCTCTCTTGTTTGGGAGAAGGCGACTCAGACGACGTTATCAGCGTTGTCCCCAGGCTTCAGCAGGTAGGTGGCCTTCCAATCGAGCTGCAGGCGTCCTGCATCGAGCTCTCGTACGCGATAACCAGTGGCGCGATCCTTCGGTTGAGCGGAGCGGCTGCGCTCGGCGGATTCCGCGAGGACTACTTCATCGATCAGGTCGACCACGAGTTCTGCATGCGGGCCAGACGGAACGGCTGGAGGATCCTCCAGCGACGTGATGCAGTGCTTGAGCATCGCATGGGTGAGCTAACCCAGGCCCGACGTCCGTTCCGGTTCTACTACACCAACTACAGCGCGCTCCGCCGGTACTACATGGTCAGGAATCTCCTGGAGACCAGGAGGGTGTTCGGTTCCGAGAATGCGGATTGGCTCAGAGATGAGCGACGGCAGTGGATCAAGGATCTCCCGAAGATGTTCCTTGCCGAGCCAGACAAGCTCCGCAAACTGAAGTTCATGTATCAGGGTTGGCGGGACTTCAGGCGCGGTAGATTCGGCCGCTATGAGGATATCCACCTGCAGCGGTAGCGCTACGTGAGGCCGATCCGGGTGCGCAGCCGATGAACGGCGGCACGGGCGATTCTCCTGGCTTGATTCACTGGATAGCGTCGTCGCAGACGCATCATGCGCTCACTCGCTGCGGGGTTCGCTTCAAGCGACTCGAGCGCAGGGAGCAGTGTTCCGCCACCATCGTAGCGCGCTGTTATCGCCGAGACGTCAGCTCTCGCCTTCGCTCCGATCACGCGCCGGAGCTCTTCGTCCTCTGCGAGTCTGCGCATCCACATAGCGGCTTCCTCGATGCTCGGATTCGCCCACTGCTGGCTGCCGCTCATGCCTTTGCCGTACGCAGGCTGCGTGCTCGACACAACGTCGATCATCTCGAACCCGACCGTGCATGAGTTATCAGGGGTCATGAAGTCCATGTTGCCGGACCACCCCGTCGCGATAACCGGCTTGCCGAGTGCCATGGCCTCGAGAAGGCTCAGGCCCAGTCCTTCCGCGCGATGAAGCGAGACGAGTACATCGCAGGACGCATACATCGTGAGCACCTCGCGGTACCCCATGGCATGATCGAGAACGATGACCCGTGGGTCACGCGAAACCTCGCGCAGGCGGGTCACGTTGCGCTCGAGTCCGGCGATCGTCTCCACGTTATTCGCCTTGATAAGCAGGCGTACGTCTTTGCGGTCGGGGAACGCCTGCAAGAATGCCTCGATTGCAGCGACAGGATTCTTGCGTTCGATGTCGCTGCGCATGTCGAAGCTCATCACGAAGACAAGCGCGTCGTCCGGAAGCCCGAACGCGGCGCGATTCGGTTGAACGTCACCGGGTACGTGCACGGCCTGCGGGTAGTGGATGACTTTGAGATCTGGGAGCCTGTCGCGGACGGCGGCCTCGACGAAGTGCGTCGGCGCGAAGACGGCGTCCATCCCCGACAGCGGTTCTACCCATGAATCAGGAAGGCGCGGCAACTCCCAGAACGGGACGCATGCGTTCACGCGTCCGGTGAGCGCTACGGTCTTCGAGAGAGGACTCAGCAGATACGGTACCTGATCGGGGTTGATGTGGAAGAGGTTGATGCTGTACGACTCGGCGCCAAGGTCGCTGCGGGTCTTCTCGGCGAACGTTGTGTCTTTGCCCTGCATGCCGCCACCCGGACTCACGTCGATGAACCGGCATGGCACATTGTTCGCGAGCAACATGTGGGCGGTGTTGCGGGCGGCGACCCCCAGTCCCAGGTTCGAGGTGAGGTAGCCGAAGAGGTTGACGCCGAAGTCGACGCGCGTGGGGGTGCTTGTGTGGCTCATGTGCGCAATGGTAGTCGAGCGCCATCTACGCTGTCACGCACAAGGGTATGATGATTGTCCGAAGGATTCGCACGTGCTCTCCTGGAAGGTCGTCTTAATGCGAGTGCTGCTCGATTGCCGAATGGCTTCGTGGTCCGGTGTCGGACGGTACACACACGGGCTTGTCCGCGAGCTTGCGGCGAGAGATGACGTCGAAATCGTGCAGGTCGTCGGCTCCGTCGGTGATGCACCTGTTCCTGAGGCGCGCACGATTCGAGTCCAGCAGCATCCATTTTCGTTGCGCGGCGCGCGCGAGATGGCTCGCATCGTGGGTGAAGTCGCGCCGGATGTCATGCACGCCCTGCACTTCCCAACTCCGATGCCGGCGCCGGCGCCGCTCGTCGTCTCAATGCACGACCTTACGCCCATCATCATGCCCGAGGTGATGCCCTCGGCTCTCAGGCGAGCAGCCTACCGATGGTGGCTCGGCCGAGCGTTTCGTGTTGCGACGCGGCTCATCGCAGTTTCTCAGCACACCGCGTCCGACATCGCCCGGCTCTATCCTGCTGCTGCCGACAAGACGCGTGTGGTGGCGGAGGCGGCTGATGACTTCTCGGCGGGACCGATAGGGGAGCTTCCGGGCGACTTGCAGGGAGTGCGGTACTTCCTCGCCTTTGGGAATCCAAAGCCGAACAAGGATCTGTCCACGCTGCTGCGGGCGTTCGCGGCGTTCTCGGAAACGCATCACGATGTCGAGTTGGTGATCGTCGGTGCGGAGGCGGTGTCGATGGTGGCGTCGATGTTCGAGAGATCACGGGCAGCAGACCGCGTTCGCATCATCTCCTCAGTGGATGACAGCGTCCTGCGCGCGCTGTACGCCAATGCTCTCGCGTTCGTGTACCCGTCACGTTACGAGGGCTTCGGCTTGCCGCCGCTTGAGGCGATGGCGCTTGGTGCCCCGGTCGTCACCACTGATGCAGCATCGCTGCCCGAAGTCGTGGGTGATGCGGCGCTCGTGGTCCCGGTGGGAGATGCGCGGATCCTGGAGCACGCACTCGACTCTATCGCATCCGACGAGTCGCTTCGTTCTCGGCTCATCGAGGCCGGCCGTGTTCGAGCGGCGATCTTCTCCTGGGCGCGAACCGCCGAGGAGACAGTTGCGGTGTATCAGGAGGTGGCGAAGCAGCGGTGAGTCCATTTCGTCACAGCACGTTTCTCTTCGTCACCAGTCGCTCCTCCGACACACTGGGGCGTGTCGAGCGCCGCTGGCTGAGGGTGATGGCTGCGCTGCTCGAGCGCGGTGCGACGGTGATGCTCATCTGCACCCCGAAGGCAGCCCTGGAAGACCCCGCAAGAGCCCTGGGCGTTACCATTGCTCCATATAGGCTCGATAAATTGAATCTTGTGCGTACGCGCTCCCGGCTGCGCAAATACCTCAAGCGGTATCGCCCCGTGGTGGCGCACTCGACCGGCTATGAAGCCGACGTGTTGCTTCGTTGGGCAGCCAAGAATCTCCCGGTCAAAGTCGCGGCCTCCGCCGTGTGCGGATCATGGCCGCCGCAGGGCGTGGGTTCCTTCGGTACATGGGTTCGGCGTCGCCTCGATCGCGATTCTCTGCCACGTGTCGACGTGTTCTTTGCTGACTGTTCGGATCTGGTTGAACGGCTCGTGGACGCGCGCTTGCCGCGAGACCGCATCGTCCTCGATCCACCGGGTGTGTCGCTATCGCGAGTGATTCGTGAAGCCGCCGCGCCCTTCGAGCCGCCGCTCGGTCACCCGCTCATCGGCTACGCAGGCGCGCTTGAACACAGCCGAGGCCTGCTCGTGCTTGTTGCTGCTGTGCCTGCGCTTCGCGCCGTCTACCCCGACATCACCGTCGTTGTCGCTGGCGAAGGCCCCGCACGCGCGCGATTGCTGCCCGCGTTCTCCGACGGTCGGATCGAGCTTCTCGGGCGGGTTGAGAGCGTCCCGGCGGTTCTCGCCGCGCTCGATATCTGCGTCTTTCCGGTGGCCGACGAGGGAACGCCGACGTCACTGCTCGAGGCCGCTGCTCTCGGCAAGCCGATCGTCGCCTCGGCGGTGCATGGAATCGCGGACGTCTTCGATGATAGCGACGAGATCGCGCTTGTGACCCCCGGAGAGGCCTCGACCCTTGCCGAGACGATCCTGCACCTGCTGGGCGACCCCAGCGGCTCAGCCGCGATGGGAGAGCGTGCAAGGCTGCGCGTCGTCGATCAGTACTCGTCGACTGCCGCAGTCGAGCGGCATCTGGCGGTCTACCGGAAGCTTGCTGCCTCGCTCGGGTAGCCCACAGTACCGCCAACCCCAATCTTGCGGCACAATGTAGACGACTAGTCGAACCTCGCGCGGCTCATGCCTCGCGCACCCTAAGGAGAGCGTCTCATGGCCTCCACAACCGAAATCCACTTTGGTACTGACGGCTGGCGCGCCGTCATCGGCGATGATTTCACCTACGCGAACCTCCGTCGCGTTGCCGACGCAGCCGCTCGCGTGTTCGCCGAGGACAGCCCCGGTGGCCTGATCGTCATCGGCTACGACACCCGCTTCGAGGCTGGAAGCTTCGCCGCCGCCGCAGCCGAGGTCATCGCCTCGCATGGCCTGCGCGTGAAGATCTCGGACCGCTATCTGCCCACGCCCGCACTCTGCCTGTCAGTCGCGCGTGATGAAGATGCTGTAGGTGGCGTCATGCTCACCGCAAGCCACAACCCGGCGCCGTACCTCGGCTTCAAGCTCCGGATGCAAGACGGTGGCGCGAGCCCCGTCTCGTTCACCAAGCGCGTCGAAGCCGCACTGCTGCCCGAGGAGCCGACCGCCCGCGGCGAGTACGAGGTCGTCGACCTCGTCGGCCCGTATCTCACCGCACTCCGCAGCTTCGTCGACGCCGACGCGATCGGCGCCTCCGGCCTGCATGTGGCCGTCGATCCGCTCTACGGCGCTGGCCAGGGTTACCTTGCCGAGACGCTCCGCTCCTTCGGCGTGACCGTCACCGAGATCCATGGTGAGGCCAACCCGAGCTTCGGCGGATTGCATCCCGAGCCCATCCCGCCGCACATCAACGAAGTCAGCGAGCTCGTGAGACGCGAGGCGCTCGACGCCGCGTTCATCACGGACGGCGATGCCGACCGTATCGGTGCGGCCGATGGCAACGGTACCTTCGTGAACCCGCATCGCATCATCGCGCTCGTCGCCCGTCACCTGGTCGAGGACCGCGGGATGACCGGACGCATTGTGAAGACGCTCTCCACGAGCGTTCTCGTCGACCGCCTGGCCGCGCATCTCGGCCTTGAGGTCACGACCACGCCGGTCGGCTTCAAGTGGATCTACGAAGAGATGGTCAAAGGCGGCGTTCTGCTCGGCGGAGAAGAGTCTGGTGGTATCGGTATTCCTGCGCACGTGCGGGAGCGCGACGGCCTACTCATGGCGCTGCTGCTCGCCGAGATGATGGGCCAGCGCGGCCAGGGTCTGGCTGAGCTCGTCGATGACCTGCTTGCCGTCACCGGCCCCATGGAATACAGCCGGGTCGACCTCAAGCTCGACGCCGCTACCGTGGCCGCGTTCGTTGCCAGCATGCCAACGCTCGCACCGACGACACTCGCGGGCCTCGAGGTCCGCGAGGTCATCCGCACCGACGGCATCAAGTTCCTGCTTCCGGACGACGCGTGGCTCCTGCTGCGCACTTCGGGCACGGAGCCGCTCGTTCGCATCTACGCCGAGGCCTCCTCGGCAGGCGTGGTCGATGATTTGCTAGCCGAGGGTCGTACGCTCGCGACGGGCGTCTGATTACGTGCCAACCCCGGAGGCGGCCGCTCGCATGCGCGTGACGATGGTGAACAAGCATTACCCTCCGCATCTCGGTGGCATCGAGTATCACGTTCGCGACCTTGCGACCGCACTCGCTGCCCGTGGTCACGGTGTCCGGGCGATCGTCGCCAACGAGGGACCGCGCATGGTCACAGAGACGATGAGCGGCGTCGAGGTTACCCGGCTCGGCCGCTCGTGCGCAATCTCCTCGGCTCCTGTGGCATTCGGGATGGGCCGCGCACTGCGAGCCGAGGCAACACGCCCCGAGCCCGCCGACATCTTGCACCTTCACTCGCCGTACCCGTGGGGCGAGCTCGAGTGGCTCCGGGCCAAGCCTGGTCTGCCGTCCGTGCTCACTTACCACAGCGACATCGTCCGTCAGCGCCTCATGCTCAAGGGCTACGCGCCGTTTTTGCGCCGGGTCCTTGATCGCGTCGATCTTGTGATCGCCTCAAGTCCCGACATGGTCGAGCACAGTCCCTTCCTCGCGCCCATTGCCGAGAAGTGCCGCGTCGTTCCGTTCGGTATCGACGTCGATGCCTTTGCCGAGACACCCGCCATCTTGGAGCGCGCCGCGCAACTCAAGGCGTCGCACGCACGCCCGGTCGTTCTCTTTGTCGGTCGTCTGATCTACTACAAGGGCGTCGATGTTCTCGTCCGGGCCATGGCCAGCGTTGATGCTGACCTGGTGCTGGTGGGGAAGGGTCCACTGCGTGCTGAGCTCGAGGCCCTCGCGGCGTCTCTCGGCATCGCTGATCGAATCACGTTCGCCGAGCCGCTCGGCTTCGACGACCTTGTGGCGTGGTATCACGCCGCCGACGTCTTCTGCCTGCCGAGCGTTGCGCGTTCCGAGGCGTTCGGCCTCGTGCAGCTTGAAGCTCACGCTGCAGGCACGCCGGTTGTATCGACGCGGCTCACAACGGGTGTTCCGTATGTGAACCCCGATGGCGTCACGGGGCTCACCGTGCCGCCCGCCGACGTGCCGGCGCTTGCAGTAGCGCTGCGCACGCTTGTGGATGACGCAGCGCTGCGGGAGCGTCTCGGCAGACAGGCGCGTGAGCGTGCGCACTCGCAGTTCACGATTCCGCGTATGGTGGATGATACGATCGCGGTCTATGCCGAGGCACGAGGAGTCGCATGATGTCCCGAGGACGGTTCATAACGCTATCAGTGCTCTTCGACGCGCTCGTTGTGAACGCATGCTTCGTCGGCGCGTTCTTCCTGAAGTTCATCGTCATCGATCATCAGGGCACGCTACCAGCATTCAACTACAGCGCATACACCGCGCTCTGGCCGCTCATCACGATCGTGTATCTCGGCGCAGGGTACATCTATGGCCTCTACGAGCCGGAGCGAACCGAGGGCTCATGGGCGCTCACACAAGCAGTGTTCCGGTCGGCGACGCTCGGCATCCTTCTCACCACGGCCGCCGCATTCTTCCTCGGCCCGGAGTTCTTCTCCTTCAGCCGCCTTGTTATCGTCATCGCATGGGCCTTTCAACTGATCGTTTTGGTGGGCTGGCGTTTGGCTGTGCTGCGCGTCACGCCGATCCGGTGGCCCGATCAGCACGTACTCATCGTAGGAACCAGCGATCTAGCGATCGAGCTCGCATCCGAGTTCACTCGCCGTTCGTACTGGGGCTATCGGGTCGTCGGCTTTCTGCGCAGAGAGGGCGATCCGGCGCTGCCTGCCGACGTCGAGGCCGTGCATCCGGTGCTTGGAGGCATCACAGACGCGGCTCGAATCGTGGCGACCCGGCATATCGACCGCGTGATCATCGCGTCGCCTGCGGCGCTTCGCGAGGTGGTTGAAGAGCTTGCGCTCTCGGATGAGGCTGAGGTTCGCGTGGAGGTCATCCCTGACCTGTACGAGATCTTCATCGGCACCGTGGACAGCACCGTCAGCGATATTCCGCTCATGCAGATCACCCACACCGCAACGCCCGGGTGGTTCATCGTTCTCAAGCGCGCGATAGACATGTGCGCGGGGCTCGCATTCGTTGTCATCCTGTCGCCGGTGTTCGTGCTTTCCTCGGCGGCGATCTTGCTCACGATGGGCTGGCCGATCGTCTTCACGCAGGAGCGTGTCGGCAAAGGTCTTCGCGAGTTCCACGTCCTGAAGTTCCGCACGATGGTTAAAGATGCCGAGGCGCTATCGGGACCTGTTCTTGCCGAGCAAGACGATCCACGCATCACGCCTCTCGGGCGATTCCTTCGCCATTATCGCGTCGACGAGTTGCCGCAGCTCGTCAATATCATCCGCGGCGATATGAGTTTTGTCGGTCCGAGACCGGAGCGGCAGTTCTTTGTCGAACAGCACCTGCGAGACATCCCTGGCTATCGAGAGCGTTTCCGAATCAAGCCCGGGGCGACCGGCCTGGCTCAGGTGAGCGGCACGTACGCCACGACTCCTGAACGTAAACTGAAGTATGACCTCATTTATATGTATCATCAGAGCTTGCTCATGGATGTACAGATCCTCGTTGAGACGGTCAGGGTCGTGCTGACCGGACGGGGAGCCCGATAGGAGGACGCGTGGCCAAGAAGAAGAAGAGAGCGTCGCAGCCCGCAGCGGCGCAGCCCGTATCGACGAGGGCGCCCATGAGCACGACCGATCGCATCGTGTGGGTGTGCTTACATCTGCTTGTGCTCATGGTGCCGATCGCTATGTCGAACACGAGCATCTGGGGCGGCAAGGGTCTGCCCTTCACATACGACCAGTTCGATATCGTGAAGATCTTCTTGCAGCGCGCGATCATGTTGGTCGCTGCGGGAGCCTGGAGCTGGGGGCTGCTCACCAGGGGTGGACGTGTGCGCACCACGAAGGTCGAGTGGCTGATTCTCGCATTCCTGGCTTGGCTGGTCCTGACCTCGGCGCTCTCGATACATCCGGCAACGGCTATCTTCGGCAAGTACCGTCGTTTCGAGGGCCTGATCTCGTTCGTCAACTACATGGTCGTCTTCTTCATGGCGTTGCAGGTCGTAGACCGTCCGTCTCGGATACGGTCGCTTGCCCGCACGCTGCTCGTGGGTGGCGCGATCGTCGCATTTTACGGTGTGCTTCAGTTCGCGGGTGCTGACCCGGCATCATGGGGCGCGCTGCCGTTCGAGACGAACCGCGCGTTTTCTACGTTCGGCAACCCTGATCTGCTCGGCGGGTATCTGATCTTCCCACTCGCCATCTCGCTCGGCCTGGCGCTCTCTTCCGAGAAGCTATGGGGTCGCATCACGTACTGGAGCGGATTCCTGCTGGTCGCGTTCTGTTGGCTGGTCGCCTTCGTGCGCGGTGCATGGATCGGCGGCGCAGTCGCGCTCGTGATCATCGTCTTCGCGCTCATCTGGGCGAAGGCCAAGCTGACGGTCGTCGACTGGAGCTTCACCGGTGCGATTGCCGCAGTCTTTGGTGCTGTGACCGTCAAGAGTCTTACCTCGCCGTCCGAGGTGACCAACGTTCTTGCTCGCATCACGTCGATCTTCGACTTTCGAGCCGGTAGTGCGCTCACGCGATTTCAGATCTGGGAAGCTGCATGGAACGCGATCAAAGCCCGACCGATCACCGGCTGGGGTGCCGATACCTTCCGGCTGATCTTCCCCAAGTTCAAACCTGAGGCGTACACACAGACTGCTGGCTATCTTTCGGTAGCGGACAACGTCCACAACTATCCGCTGCAGCTTGCATCTGCCCTCGGCATACCTGGTCTGTTCATGCTGTACGGGCTGTTCATCTGGGGACTGATCATTTCGGCACCCCAGGCATTTGCCCGGGGTAAGGGTGCCGAGCGACTTGTCCTGGCAGCATTTTGGGCTGCGGCGGTAGGTTATCTCATGCACTTGTTCTTCGGGCTGTCGGTGACGGGCTCTACCGTCTTCCTGTGGCTGTCAATCGGAGTTCTGCTTTCCCCCGGCGCCTCGGTCCGCGAGGTCAAGGCGCCATCATGGGGCCTGTATGCAGCCACTGCGATCGTCATCGTTTGCGCGGTCCTGTCTTTTGCCAATGTTCGCTACATCGTCGCGGACAACTACTACCTTAAGGGCCGCGTGCTGGGCTCGGGTACGCAGCGCGTGGCTGATGTCGAGAAGGCAATCGAATACAACCCGTACAACGACATGTATCGCTCGGAGCTTGGGCTCGCATGGCAGGACATGTTCCTCGCAACAGTCAGCCAGAGCTCACCACAGGATGCAGCAGCCCAGCAGCAGGCGCTCAAGTACTTCAAGAACGCCGAAGACGGACTCCTCAAAGCGATCGATTTCGTGCCGACCGAATACGACAACTACGTCTTCTTGGCCAATCTGTACAACCAGGGCGGCTACTACTTCGATATCACCTACGTTGACAAGGCTATCGCAATCGCCAAGAAGGGCATCGAGGTGGAACCGTTCGGTCCCGCCATACGCGTGCAGCTTGCATTCGCGTACT
The DNA here is from genome assembly GCA_002841295.1 of Actinobacteria bacterium HGW-Actinobacteria-6. Classification (GTDB taxonomy): domain Bacteria; phylum Actinomycetota; class Coriobacteriia; order Anaerosomatales; family Anaerosomataceae; genus UBA2286. The sequence continues at coordinate 4,525 of PHEU01000019.1, read as the reverse complement.
CCAATCTCGGCCGATATGACGAGGCCATTCAGGTCTCCGAGCGCGCTGTTGAGATGGACCCGAACTACCTTGAGGCCATCGCGTCTCTAGGAGATTCGTATCGGTTTGCAGGTAGATTGGAGGACGCGAAGAAAGCCTACGAACGAGCACTTGTCCTCGATCCGGGGCGTTCTGATGTTCAGCAGTCATTGGACTCGGTTGAGGCCAGTCTTGCCGCAGCCGGTTCGGCACAGTAGATAGGGATGACGCTCAGTGGAGAACGCTCAGGTACCCCAGACCACTATCCAGCGACTGCCCGCGTACTTGCGGTGTCTGTTACAGGCTCAAGCCAACCAGATGCCGCTTGTGAACTCGAACTCACTCGCAGAGATGTGCGGCACGAACGCCGCCCAGGTCCGCAAGGACTTCTCGTATCTCGGGGAGCTCGGCACGCGGGGAATCGGCTATGACGTCGGCGAGCTTATAGGGCACATCTCGCGTGTTCTCGGTATTGTCGAGCGCCGCCGTGCCGCTATTGTCGGGTTCGGCAAGCTTGGTGGCGCACTGCTTGGCTACAGTGGCTTTGGTGAGCGCGGGTTCGAGATCGTTGCGGTGTTTGACAATGATCGCTCCAAGATCGGCACATCGGCCGATGGGCTCATGGTCCACGGCATGGATGATATCGAGCGCGTCTTGAGAGAGCTTGACGTTGAGATCGTCATTCTCGCGACGCCCGCCGCGGCCACACAGGGCGCCGCTGATAAGGTTGTGTCCGGCGGAGTCAAGGCTATACTTAACCTCGCTCCGGTTCTCCTGAACGTTCCTGAGGGCGTTGCCGTCAGACAAGTGTGCTTGTCTACAGATCTTCAGATTCTTTCATTCCATCTGGCGCAAGGCGGAAAGACCGACCTATGACACGAGCCATCGAAGAGAATAATGAGGAACTGCCGCACGTAGACGAGGCACTTCCTGTGCTTACGGAAGAGGACGATGGCACCCCTGCGCTGTCGTCCGCACATGCTGTTCGCGAGGAGGATCTCGTTCCCGGATGGCTGGCGCTGCTCGTGCTTCTGCTCTTGCTCGCGGTGACGGCACTTGGCGGATACGTTCTTCGCGGTGTGCTTACGAATGACGCCACGGTCACGAGGACCGGTCTTGCGGTCACCGAGATGGAATCCGCGTCCAAAGCAAACCCTGATGATGCCGACAGCCACCTGAATCTGGGCTACGCATATCAGCAGGACGGTCAGTTCGACCAAGCGATCGCGGAATACGACAAAGTACTCAGCCTCGATCCGGAGAACCTCGCCGCGCTCTACAACAAGGGCGCTGTCCAGCTTGAAATCGGACAGGCCAAGTCTGCCGAGAAGACCTTCTGGGAGGTCCTGAAGATCGCCCCGGACCACGCTCTTGCCGCAAAGTCGCTTGGCGATCTCTACATCCAGCAGAAACACTACAAGTCGGCCCTCGTCGCCGTGGACCCGGTGCTTGAGGTTCGGGCCGACTTGGCGGACTTGCAGTACATCTCAGGAGTGGCGAACGAGCGGCTTGGCAACAAGGATACGGCCATCGAGCGCTACAAGGCCGCTGCAAAATTCGATCTCGCCGAGGCTCAGGAAGCACTGAGCCGTCTCGGTGTGAAGGAGTAACATGCCGAGAATTCTCGCGCCGCTGAAACGCGGGATTCGCTTGACGCCGCGTCAGTGGTTTGGCGTCCTTGCGGCGATCCTCGCGGTTCTCCTTGTCGGATTGATAATCTACCTGCTCTATTTCCTTGGTCGCCCCGAGCAGCTGACCGAGAGCCCGGTTCAAGCTGGAATACAGCCGGTCTGGTCAGTGGATGGTCCCGGCGAAGGTGCTCTTCCGCTGTTCGACCGGCCTATGGGCGTTGCAGTCGGCAACTCGGGACACGTCTACGTGACCGACACGCAGAACAACAGAGTCTGCGCGTTCGATTCTTCCGGACGTTTCTTGTTCGAGTTTGGCGGTTTTGGTGTGGCGAAGCCGCTGCCGGGAGCGGTCAATACCTACAAGCCGGGCTCGCTCAACTATCCCGTCGGCATCGATGCTGACGAGGATGGCAACATCTACGTCGCGAGTTTCAGGAACGACTCAATCGAAGTCTACGACCCGAACGGCAAGCCGCTCCGACGCTTCCCGGATCCGTTGAAGGTGGTCGGGCGTGGTTCGTCGGGTCAGGACGGCACCGGAATCGCCGTGACCGACATCGCCGTAGGCGATGGGTTGGTCTATGCGTGCGATGCCTATCAGATCGTCGTGTTCAAGACGGATGGCACATTTGTTCGTCAGTTCGGCATGCCGGGTATCGCTGCCGGCGGTCTGGATCATCCTAACGGCATTGCAGTCGGCGACGACGGCACGATCTATGTCTCGGATTCCAACCACGCTCGTGTGACGGCATTCACTGCCGAGGGCGAGCCCAAGTGGAACTTCGGAACGCCGCCAACGGGCATTGATGACACCACCGAGCGTGAGATCGAACTCCCTCGAGGGCTGACGGTGCTCGATGACGGTTCGATCGTGGTCGCTGATGCGTTCGGTTTCTCGCTTGTGCGTCTCTCGGCGGACGGGGAGCTTGTCGCCAAGTATGGTGTGCGGGGCGTTGAGCCCGGGCAGCTCAACTTTGCGAATGACGTTGCAGTACTTCGGGGATTCCTAGCGATAGCTGACAAAGAGAATGGACGACTGCAAGTCGTGCGACTGGTCGGTCCGTAGGCGATGGCAGCAGAGCCTCCTCTTGAGTAATAGTTCTTAACACGTTTAACAGTCTGCATCTGCATGGTAGACTTCGGTTGAGCGATTTGGCGCGGCCGCGGGAGATTGCACCGCACATCGCTTCAAGAAGGAGGACTCTTGAGCGGGTCCGATATTCCGGACACCTCGGTTGGGGAGATAAACGACTCGGTTGCCCTCGACGGTTCATCGAACCGGCGGGGTCGTCTCGTGTTTGCTGTCATCCTCGTCCTCCTGCTCCTCCTGTGCAGCATCACGACGGTTATCGAGACGCTCGTTAGCCGCTCGCCGGATCAGATCCGGAGCATCACCAGGAACATCGAATGCCTTCAGTGCCACAGCGAGCTCATCCCCGCGATGTCCAAGGCGTCAGTCCATAACCCGTTCATGCTCAAGGGCTGCACCGCTTGTCATACGCCGCACGGGAAGATCGTTGAGAAGTCCGTTATCACCGGGGCCAAGCAGTCATGGGAGCGAACCAAGACACTCGTAGAATGGCTGCCGCTCAAGCTCGTTCTCGACGTCTTCTACTCAGGCGAAGAGACCACGAGCATAGGCAGCATCTCAACTGAGGTCACCGAAGCCCGGGTCAAGGGCGAGGAGTCAAGCCTCGTGCTTCCTGAGACCGAGCTGTGCTGGGTGTGTCATGGCAGTCTTGGCGCGATGAAGAACATGGAGTTCACGCACGTTCCGTTTGAGAGCGGCTACTGCACGAACTGTCATGACCCGCATGCGTCGGACTTCCGGGTGCTCTTGAAGCAAGATGAGCGCGACTTGTGTGTCACCTGCCATCGCATCGGTCCGGAGCTTGCGCGCAAGCAGGTCCATGCGCCGGTGGCAGGCCGCTTCTGTCTCAACTGCCATAACCCGCACGCGTCTGAGTATCGCGGCATCCTTGTCGCCGGTCAGCGGGATCTTTGCTTCAGGTGTCATCCGAGCGTGGCTCCGCTGAGCCTCCTGCCTGTGCAGCACAGTCCGTTCGAGTACGACAACTGTACGGGTTGTCATGAGCCGCATGGCTCGGACTACTTGCCGCTGCTTCGCAAGGACCAGCCGGCGCTGTGCTACGACTGCCATCCTGATATCAACCAGGATTTCCTGCGCAAGAGTCATCACCCGGTCGGCACGGTCAAGCTGGCTTGTGCCGACTGCCACGATCCACACGCCGCGATGTACCCTGCGCTGCTCTCGGCAAAAGACAACGCGATGTGCTATCAGTGCCACAGGGTTGCGATCCAGACGTCGTATGATGCCTCGGCGCATAAAGAGGTCCTGTGCATCCGCTGCCACACCCCTCATGGATCCGACTATGCGCCCTTACTACAGGAGCGTAATCCCGAGGTGTGCTTGAAGTGCCATAATCCGAAGTACTACGACGACACCAAGGGCAACAATCACCCGACGCATCCGACGGATTTCGATGTGAATGCACAGGAGCCATTGACGTGCACTTCGACGTGCCACAATCCCCACGGTAGCGACCAGAACTTCCTGCTTCGCAACTACTCGTCGCCCTATGACGGGCAGTGCCTGCAGTGTCACGGCAAGGTCGGTTACCCGCGGGTAGGTATCGACTACTAGTACGAACACGGGTACTGAGACCAGCAACGAAGGAGTCAAGATCCTGATGGCCAAGATATCTCTCGCCGGTTTCAAAGACCCGGTAAGGCGTCCTCGATACCTCATCTGGACCGGCGTTGCTGTCTTGGTGCTGGCCGCGTTTGTCGTCGTGGCGTTTACCGCCACATCAACGTACTGGTTCTGCGCCGAGGTTTGCCACAAGGTGCAGGAC
>PHEU01000018.1 GCA_002841295.1 Actinobacteria bacterium HGW-Actinobacteria-6 | reverse complement strand
ATGTCCTAGCGTTTGATGGGCCGTTAGCTCAGCTGGTAGAGCAGGGGACTCTTAATCCCAAGGTCATAGGTTCGATCCCTATACGGCCCACCATCGATATTGCCAAGGCTCCTGACTCCGGTCGGGGGCCTTTTGCATTGCCTGCGATCGCACGCTTGACCGGGGTGTCCTCGGACTGTAGAGTTCGCCGTTCCGCCTGCCGGCCCCCGGGGATGCGCTTTCGCGTTCCGGCGGCACCGCTGTCCCGGGTGACAGCCGTGAGGTACATGCATTCTATGAAGGAGCCGTAATTGAGTTCAGCCGTGACCCCGCAAGAGATCAAGACCAACCTGCTCAGTGGACTGACCGTGGCACTCGCGCTGGTGCCCGAGGCGATCGCTTTCGCTCTTGTGGCGCACGTTGATCCCCTGGTCGGCCTCTACGCGGCGCTGATCATCTCCTTTGTCACATCGCTGTTCGGCGGTCGACCCGGGATGATTTCTGGTGCCACAGGCGCACTTGCTGTGGTTGCGGTGGCGCTCGTCGTCGAGCACGGTGTGCAGTATCTGTTTGCCGCGGTGGTCCTCATGGGCATCTTGCAGATTGTGTTCGGACTGGCGAAGCTCGGCAAGTTCATTCGCATGGTGCCCTACCCCGTGATGCTTGGATTCGTCAACGGCTTGGCTGTCGTCATCTTCATGGCGCAGTTCCAGAGCTTGAAGGTCCCGGGACCTGACGGCGTCGCGATATGGATGCAAGGCCCGGAGCTTCTGTTGATGGCCGGACTCATCGCGCTAACGGTTGGGATCATCTACCTCCTCCCGAGGCTGACCAAGGCTGTCCCGGCAACACTCGTCGGCATCGTTGCGGTGTCAGGTCTGGTCTTCGCACTAGGACTGGATACCCGGACCGTGGGCGACATGGCTTCAATCGCCGGCGGGCTGCCCAAGTTCAGCATCCCGATGGTTCCTTTCAGCCTAGAGACCCTGCGAATCATCCTCCCGTACTCAATGATCATGGCAGCCGTGGGCCTCATCGAGACGCTGCTTACCCTGAACTTGATCGACACCATGACGGACACCCGCGGGCGTCCAAACAAGGAGTGTCTCGCGCAGGGTGCTGCCAACGTCGTCACCGGCCTTTTCGGTGGCATGGGCGGTTGCGCGATGATCGGCCAGAGCATGATCAACGTGAACAACGGCGCGCTCAGGCGACTCTCCGGCCTCTCGGCAGCGGTGTTCTTGCTGTCCTTCATCCTGTTTGGATCACCGCTTATTGAGCGGATCCCACTCGCCGCGCTCGTGGGCGTGATGGTCGTGGTTGCCGAGAAGACCTTCGAGTGGGGAAGTATCCGCTCGCTTCGAAGTATTCCGCGCGCCGATGCGCTGATCGTCATTGGTGTGACCGTGGTAACGGTCATGACGGACCTTGCGATCGCCGTGATCGCTGGCGTCATAATTGCTGCTCTCGTATTCGCGTGGGAGCATGCCAAGCACATCAACGTGACCGCGTACGATGATGCCAACGGGTGGCGCGTATACGAGCTAGAGGGCTCACTGTTCTTCGCATCCGCAGGCGAGTTTCAGACACTGTTCGCGCCGAAGGATGACCCCCAGGACGTAGTGGTCGAATTCAAGCGTGCCAGAGTGGTTGACCACTCAGCACTCGAAGCCATCGATGCGCTCGCTTCGCGCTATGTGGCCGAGGGCAAGCGGCTGCACCTGCGCCACCTGAGTCCGGATTGCCTCGAACTGCTCGACAAGGCAAAAGGAATGATGGAAGTGAACGTGTTGGAGGACCCGCGGTATCACGTTGCGGATGACAAGCTTGCGTGATCTGAGGTCTGATCGTTCGTCCGAACACTGGTCATGTCTGCTTGCGGCCGTCTTTTTGCTATCATGAATGCTTGGCTCGTTAGCCGCGCGGGCGTGGCGGAATGGCAGACGCGCCGGGTTTAGGTCCCGGTGAGGCAACTCGTGGAGGTTCAAATCCTCTCGCCCGCACCACTACGTAAAGACAGCCCGCAGTAGGCGTGCTGGAACACCTGTACACCTGGAGGATCGTTGGAAACCACTGTCGAGCGTTTGGAAGGCAATCTCGTCCGTTTGTCCGTTACCATCCCGGCAGCTGACGTAGACACTGCAATTGAGAAGGCGTACCGCGATGTCGCGGGCAAACTGCGTATACCCGGGTTCCGGAAGGGCAAGGCCCCTCGCCCGATCATCGATTCACACGTTGGCCCCGAGGCCGTGCTTGCCGAGGCCCAGGAGGCACTCGTCGATGAGTCGTACCCCCTGGCTGTGGACGATGAGGGCCTGCGCCCCACCGAGTCCCCGGATATGGGAGAGCTTGACGCGCTTGTTCCGGGCGAAGCGTTCACGTATGTCGCCGAGGTACCGGTGCGCCCCGAGTTCAAGCTGAGTTCGCTGGATGACTTGCGCATCGTGGCCGGCTCGAAGACCACGACCGATGCTGAGGTCGATGCTCAGGTCGAGCACACGCGCGAGCGTTTCGCGACGGTGGAGCCGGTCGAGCGTGCCATTGAGGCTGAGGACTTCGTACTGCTTTCCTTTGTCGGTACCGTTGACGGTGAAGCGTACGACGGCAACACCGTGGACAAGTACCTCTTTGAGATGGGTCGCGGACTCATGCCTGCCGAGTTCGATGCAGCCCTCGTTGGCGCGTCTGCCGGCGATGAGGTCACGGCTGAGTTTGAGATTCCTGACACCTCCTCCAATGAGGAGTTCGTCGGTAAGAAGGCTCGCTTTGACATCACCGTTCACGAGGTCAAGGCAAAGGTCATGCCTGCACTTGATGATGAGTTCGCTACGAGTGTCGGCGGTTTCGACACACTCGCCGAGATGCGTGACGACATCCGCAAGAAGCTCGACGACAGCAAGGCGGTCGGCTACAACCGCCGTGTAGAGCTGCTCGTCCGCGAACTCATCGGATCGCGCCTTGATGGTGAGGTTCCCGAGGAGATCGTGAAGCAGCGCACGGCGAGCATGACCCGGGACTTCTTCGAGAGCCTTGAGCAGCGCAAGATGTCGCTCCCGGATTATCTTGAAGCGACCGGCGTTGAGGTCACGCAGATCCAGGCGGATATCGCCGAGCAGGCCAAGCTGCGTGTGTCCGAGGATCTTGCACTTGAGGCGCTCTTCGCTGCCAAGGGTATGGAAGTCACGGATGCCGACATGGACGAAGCGTTCCTCGAGATCGCGGGCGGCGATGTCTCGGCCGTGGCAGAAGCGCGTGCGGATCTTCGTCGTGCCGGTGCGACGCCGATAGTGAAAGAGAGCATCGCTCACCAGAAGGCGGTTGAGTGGCTGATCGCCAACGTTGAGATCCTCGAGGAGGAGCTCTCTGCTCCCGAAGAGAAGAAGGTCAAGAAGGCCGCACCCAAGCGCAAGAGCGCGAAGGCTGTGAAGGCCGAAGAGGAGTAAGCATGATCCACGAAGCAAACGGGCTCGTTCCCATCGTTGTTGAGCAGACCTCGCGGGGTGAGCGTTCTTTTGATATCTTCTCCCGCCTGCTCAACGAGCGAGTGGTGTTCCTCGGCCATGAGATCGATGACAGCATTGCAAGCCTCGTCATCGCTCAGCTTCTCCACTTGGAGAGCGAGGATCCGGACAAGGACATCAATCTCTACATCAACTCGCCGGGTGGCTCCGTCACCTCGGGTATGGCGATCTACGACACGATTCAGTACATCCGCTCCGATGTCAGCACGATCTGTATCGGCCAGTGCGCGTCAATGGCTGCGGTTCTTCTTGCTGCCGGCGCGCATGGCAAGCGCTTTGCACTGCCTAACAGCCGGGTGCTCATCCACCAGCCGTGGGGCGGTACGCAGGGTCAGGTTACTGACATTGAGATCCAGGCCAAGGAGATGCTGCGTATGCGGGCGACTCTTGACGAGGTTCTCGCAAAGCACACCGGTCAGTCGGTCGAGAAGATCCACCTCGATACCGAGCGTGACAACATCATGACCGCTGCCGAGGCCGTAGCGTATGGTCTCGTGGATGCCGTCATGGAACATCGTCCGAAGAGCGAGGCATAAGAACCGTGGAACATCGCGACAGCACAGAGAACCTGGTGTGTTCGTTCTGCGGCAAGCCGCAGCATCAGGTCCGCAAACTCATAGCCGGTCCGGGAGTCTACATCTGTGATGAGTGCGTTGACCTATGCAACGACATCGTCGACGAGGGTCAGGTTGATGAGTGGACGCCCGTCGGTCCTGAGGAGCTTCCCACGCCGCGCGAGATTCTCGCGATGCTCGACGAGTACGTCGTGGGCCAGGATCTGGCGAAAAAGACGCTTGCGGTCGCGGTCTATAACCACTACAAGCGCGTTCGCTGTGCTCCGTGCGACAGCTCTGAGGACGTTGAGATAGCGAAGAGCAACATCTTGCTTCTCGGCCCGACGGGCTGTGGAAAGACGCTTCTCGCACAGACGCTCGCACGTATTCTGAAGGTTCCGTTCGCTATCGCCGACGCAACGACGCTCACCGAAGCCGGCTATGTCGGCGAGGACGTCGAGAACATCCTGCTCAAGCTCATCACTGCGGCCGACTTTGACACTTCAAAAGCTGAAGTTGGCATCATCTACATCGATGAGATCGACAAGATCGCCCGTAAGGCCGAGAACCTGTCGATCACGCGCGACGTGTCCGGCGAAGGCGTGCAGCAGGCGCTCCTCAAGATTCTTGAGGGCACTGAGGCGTCGGTGCCGCCGCAGGGCGGGCGTAAGCACCCGCAGCAGGAGCTCATTAAGATCGACACGACGAATATCTTGTTCTTGCTCGGTGGAGCGTTCGTCGGTCTTGAGAAGATCATCGCCGATCGCATCGGCAAGAAGGGTGTCGGCTTTGGTGCCGAGCTCTCAGATGCGAGCAAGCATGACACCGGAACCCTGCTAGCGCAGGCGCTTCCGGAGGACCTGCACCGGTTCGGACTTATTCCGGAGTTCATCGGTCGCATCCCGGTTGTAGCGCACGTTGAGGAACTCGGCGAGACCGAACTCGTACGCATCCTGACCGAGCCGAAGAACGCGCTCGTCAAGCAGTACCAGCGCCTCTTCTCACTCGAAGGTGTCGAGTTGACGTTCACTGATGACGCGCTGACTGCCGTGGCCGCGCAGGCTATCAAGCGGCAGACGGGTGCGAGAGGCTTGCGCTCCATTCTTGAGGCGCTGCTGCTCGACTTGATGTACGACCTGCCAGGTCGCACCGACGTGCATAGCGTGAAAATCACACGCGAGGTCGTTGATGGCACCGGTTCGCCCATGATCGAGCTCTGTGAGCGGAAATCGGTCGACGAATCCGCGTAAGTTCTGATGCTCTAATACCAAGAAGGGGCCCCTGGTGGGCCCCTTCTTCGTTGTTGAGCCGATGTCGTCAGAGTGCCGAGAGGATCTCTTCGGCACGCTCCGTCTGGCTTGGGTACAAGTCGACCGGCACGCTTGCGCTACCGAGAATCCGAAACACCATATGGCGCGCGCACTGTGTGTTGCTTTCGCGACAGTATCGCTGCTTGATGATATTCGACATCGACGGCATGTCGGTCATCTGGTCGTTGAAGAAGAGACATTTTGGTAGACATTCACAGTCAGCCATACAGCACCCCTTATCTGAGTCAACGCTTGTATTCTAACTGCTTTAGGTTCGTTCATAGAAGCCATCGGCGAGCGCGGGTCCGAATAGACGAGTCCCGGGGACGAGTTGCGGATTCGCTGCAGGAAGCTGTTTCCCTTAGAATCGTCTCCTACCGAATCATCGAAGGGATGAAACATCGCATGAGCGAGATGTCCAAGGCGTACGAGCCCGATTTAGTTGAGAGCGCGATATTCTCTATGTGGACCGAGGCAGGGTACTTCGGTCAGGAAGTCGCGCCGGGCACTGCTCCGTTCACGATCGTCATTCCTCCTCCCAACGTCACGGGCTCGCTTCACATGGGGCACGCCCTCAATAACACCATCCAGGATGTTCTGACCCGTCGCTCACGCATGACCGGCCGACCGACCCGCTGGGTCATCGGTACCGATCACGCGGGCATCGCAACGCAGAACAAGGTAGAGCAGAAGCTCGCCGCCGAGGGTCTCTCACGCTACGACGTTGGTCGTGAGCGATTCATCGAGTTGTGTTGGGAGTGGCGTGCTGAGCACGGCTCCACGATCATCGGACAGCTCAAGGCGATGGGTTGCTCGTGCGACTTCACAGACGAGCACTTTACGATGGATGAGCCGTATCAGCGCGCGGTCAAGCGCGTGTTCGTCGAACTCTTCAACGAGGGCCTTATCTACCGCGGAAAGCGAATCATCAACTGGTGTCCTCGCTGCACGACCGCCCTCTCGGACATTGAAGTCGAACACGAAGAACTCGACGGTCACCTGTGGCACCTGCGCTACCCGCTGAAGGAATCGGTTGCGGGCAAGGACCATGTGATCGTCGCGACATCTCGTCCGGAGACCATGCTCGGCGATACGTGCGTGGCTGTTCATCCGGATGACGATCGATATCGCGACCTCATCGGTGCAACAGTCGTCCTCCCGCTCCTTGGCCGAGAGATTCCCATCGTTGCTGACGAGTACGTGGATCCTTCCTTCGGCACCGGTGCCGTCAAGGTGACTCCGGCGCATGACCCGAACGACTTCGAGATCGGTGAGCGCCACGACTGTGCGAAGATTAATGTTCTCGCCGCCGATGCGACCATTACAGCCGAGGGAGGCCCGTATGAGGGTCTGGACCGCTACGAGGCCCGAAAGCGCGTTGTAGCCGACCTGGACGCCGCAGGACTACTGGTGAAGATCGATGACCATGTCCACTCGGTAGGTCACTGCTACCGCTGTCATACCGTCGTTGAGCCGTGGCTCTCGGACCAGTGGTTCGTGGATATGAAGCCGATCGCTGCGCCTGCGATAGAGTGCGTGCGTGACGGGCGTGTGAGTTTCCATCCGGAGCGCTGGTCAAACGTGTACTACCACTGGATGGAGAACATCCGCGATTGGTGTGTCTCACGTCAGCTGTGGTGGGGTCACCAGATTCCTGTCTTCTACTGCGACTCGTGTGGCGAGATGACCGCCAGCGAGACCGACATCAGCGTTTGTCCGAAGTGCGCCGCTGCGGTGCGCCAGGACGAGGACGTGCTCGATACGTGGTTCTCCTCGGCGCTCTGGCCCTTCGCTACGCTCGGCTGGCCGGACGAGACGCCGGAGCTCGATTACTTCTATCCGACGACGGTGCTCTCGACAGCCCGCGATATTCTATTCCTCTGGGTCGCTCGCATGATCATGCAGGGTCTCAAATTCGCCGGTGACATTCCGTTCTCCGAGGTCATCATCCACCCGACGGTCTTCAATGCCGAAGGCAAGCGCATGAGCAAGTCGCTTGGCACGGGTGTCGATCCGCTTGACCTGATGAAGCACTACGGTGCAGACGGCATGCGCTTTGGCCTCATGCTGCAGACCACCGGCAGCCAGGACATCAAGTTCGCCGAGGAGAAATTGGCGTCATCCCGCAATTTCGCGAACAAGATCTGGAACGCCAGCCGCTTCGTGTTGATGAACATCGGTGACGAGTACGTCCCGGGCGCCCCGAAGGCAGAGACCGTCGCGGACCGCTGGATCTTCTCGCGCCTCGCAGCGCTTGCCGAGACGGTCGACCTTGGGCTGGATGCCGACGCCGCGCGGGCAGCGGGCACAGAAGCGTTCCAATTCGGTGAAGTCTCCCGCGCGCTCTACGACTTCTTCTGGAATGAGTTCTGTGACTGGTACATCGAGCTCGCCAAAGGCCGTCTTGCGGCGGGCGGGGAGACTGCGCTCACAGCGCAGCGCAACCTCGTCTTCGTCTTAGACCGTGCGCTTCGACTGCTGCATCCGATGATGCCGTTCATCACCGAAGCGATCTGGCAGAACCTCCCACTTGCCGCCGAAGACAAGGCGGATTCGCTCATGATCGCCGCCTGGCCGACCGGCCTCGCGGACCTTCGCGACGAGGATGCCGAGGCATCGATGCGTGTGCTCCAGGAGCTCGTGACCGAAGTTCGCGCAGTGCGGGCCAGGTACTCCCTGCCGCCGAAGGTCCAAGTCTCGCTGATTGTGAAGGCGAGCGGCTCTGACGCCTTGCTCGCGGAGTCGCAGAGGCACTACTTGCATGAGCTTGCCGGCGTTGGCGACCTCGTGATCGATGGTGCGGCGGCCAAGCCTGCCCACGCTGCGATCGCAGTCGCCGGTGGCATGGAGCTCTTTGTTCCGCTTGAGGGTCTCGTGGACTTCGAGGCCGAGCGCGAGCGTGCGCTTAGGGACCTCAGCAAGGCCGAGGAAGAACTCGGCCGTCTGACCAAGAAGCTCTCCAACGAAGGTTTCCTCGCCAAGGCTGCTCCTGAGGTCATCGAGAAGGACCGTGCCCGTGCAACTGAGCTTGCGCAGCAGGTCGAGAAGCTCACGGCACAGATCACCGACCTCGCGAGGTAGAGCCCATGGAAGTGGGACTCACATATCCAGAAGCGCTCGCGGCACTTGATTGCGCCCTGAAGTTTGGAATCAACCCGTCGCTCGACGGCATCAGGTCGCTCGTTGCCGCGATGGAGCACCCGGACCGGTCGTTTCACAGCGTTCAGGTTACCGGAACCAACGGCAAGACATCGGTCACGAGGCTGCTCTCGGCGATCTTGCATGCGCACGGGCTGCGCACGGGCACCTACACCAGCCCGCATCTGGTCTCATACACGGAGCGCATCGCTATAGACGGTGTGCCCATCGCCGAGGATGAGTTCGCCTTCGCGCTCGGCTCAGCGATCGACGCTGCAGCCGGTCTCAGTCCCGGCGATGGCGTATTCACAGAGTTTGAGCTGCTCACGGCCGCCGCCCTTTCGGCGTTCGCTCGCGCTGGTACGCTGTGGGCCGTGCTCGAAGTGGGATTGGGAGGCCGCTGGGATGCCACGAGCGTCGTGTCGCCCCGCGTTTCGGTCATAACCGGAGTGGGTCTGGATCATATGGACCGTCTCGGCAGCACACGCGAAGAAATCGCCGCTGACAAGGCGTGCATCATCAAGACAGGTTCGGTTGCCGTGCTCGGTCCCGGCTGCTTCGGAGTCGAGCAGATTCTCTTGGAGCGCGCCGCCAAGATGGGCGCTCCAGTCGTTCGCGTCGGTCTGTCGGGGGCCGATGTGACCTGGCGAGTGACCTCGGCACCGGACGCCCCTGGCGCCGCGATGAGGCTCGATGTGGACGGCGCGCTGGCGCCGTACACCGACTTGCTGATATTCGCGCCGTCATACCAAGCTCCTAACGTTGCGGTCGCCATCGCTGCCGCCGAGGCGGCCCTCGGCCAATCGCTTGACGAGGCACTACTTCGGGAGGCTCTCTCGGCGATGACGTTTCCGGGTCGCTTTGAGTTGATTCGCGCTGTGCCGCCAGTTGTCATCGATGGCGCGCACAACCCGGAGGCTTCCGCTGTGCTTGCGGGCGCCGTGCGCGAGGCTTTCGGCGACGTGTATCCGGTCTTCATCCTCGGCGTGATGGCTGACAAAGACGCTGTCGGTATCGTGCGTGAGCTTGCTCCGGTTTCGGCTGGATTCGTGTGCACGTGCAGCCGCTCCGAACGTGCGATGGTGCCTTCGACACTCGCTGCGGTCGTGTGCAATGAGGGAGGCACCGTGCTCGCGATCGCGGACAGCGTTGCGGGAGCCCTTGAGTGTGCGGAGCCGTATGCTGGGGCCGGGTTGGTCGTGGCCGGCAGCATTTACGTCGCAGGTGAAGCGCGGGCTGTCCTGTCGGCCCAATAGGCTGTTGCATGGTTGTTGCGTGCCGAGGCGTGGCGAATACGCTAGAATTCCGTTAGTCGTGCTCCGGACAGTGTGTGTCCGTAAGTTAGCCCGTCAGGGCGAGAGGGGATCCCATGGACGCAATAATGGAACCGCTTCAGCAGTACATGCCAGGAATCCTGCTCGTGAGGAACCTGAGCCTGCTGTTCTTCGCGGTGCTTCATGTGGCGCTCGGGTTCTGGACATGGCGCGATGCACAGCGCAGGGACGCGATGCCCTGGTTCTGGGCGCTTGTCTCGCTGCTCTTCCCGTTTGCCGGTTGGGCCGTCTATCTGGTCGTGCGCCCACCGGAGACTCGTGAGGATGCTCGTGAGCGCGAGCTTGAGATACGGGCCCGCGAGGCGGAACTCGCACGTGAGAACCCAGTCTGCCCCGCATGCTTCAAGCCTGTCGACAAGGACTTCCTGATCTGCCCTTCGTGCATGAAGAAGCTCAAGAAGGAGTGCACGAACTGCGACAAGGCGCTGAGACTCGAATGGAGCGTATGCCCGTACTGCAAGTCAAAGCAGTAGATTCGCATAGGGCTTGCGTGAGCGGGTAAACTGAATGAATAGTCGGTCCGCCCCGCCGTCGCGGGGCGGTTCCTTATCGGAGGTACATGATGGTCGAGATCTCAGCGAAGCTTCCTGATGGCAATACGATCAAGGTGCCCGAGGGCGCCACAGTGCTCGATGTTGCCTCGGCTATCGGCCCCCGACTTGCGGCCGCCGCGCTTGCAGGCACCGTGAACGGCTCGCTTGTGGACCTCGGCACAGTCATCTCGGATGGCGATGAGATCGCGATCATCACGCCCAAGAGCCCGGAAGCGCTCCATATCGTTCGCCACTCGGCCGCGCACGTGATGGCCGAGGCGGTCAAAGACCTGTTCCCGCTGGCCAAGTTCGGCATCGGCCCTGCGATTGAAGACGGCTTCTACTACGACTTCGATATCGATCGCCCGTTCACTCCTGAGGACCTGGAGTCTATCGAGACGCGCATGCGTGAGATCGTGTCCGAGGAGAAGACGTTCGCCCGCGGCGTCCTCGATAAGCTCGAGGCCTGGGACGCGTTCGAGGGTCAGCCATACAAGCGTGAGCTCATCGAGGAACTTCCTGAGGGTGAGGTAATCTCGACCTACACCCAGGGTGCATTCACCGACCTTTGCCGAGGACCGCACGTTCCTTCTACAGGACTTCTCGGCGCGTTCAAGCTCATGAAGCTTGCCGGTGCGTACTGGCGCGGCGACAGCACGCGTCCGATGTTGCAGCGCATCTACGGCACCGCCTGGCTCACCCAGAAGGACCTCGACGCGCACCTCATGCGTCTGGAGGAATCCGAGAAGCGCGACCACCGCAAGCTCGGCAAGGAACTCGATCTGTTCAGCTTCCACGAGGAGGCCGGCGCCGGGCTGCCGCTGTATCACCCCAAGGGTGCGCGCGTGCTTCGTCTGCTCCAGGAGTGGTTGCGTGCCGAGCTCTATCGCCGTGACTATGTTGAGGTGATCACGCCGCACATGTACAAGGCAGACGTGTGGAAGATCTCAGGGCACTACGAGAACTACCGCGACAACATGTACTTCTTCGAGATCGACGAAGGCGACGGCAAGGTCAACGAATACGGCATCAAGCCGATGAACTGTCCTGGCCATCTGATGATCTACGGCAATGAAGGTCGCAGCTACCGTGACCTACCGATGCGCATGTTCGAGTTCGGCACCGTCTACCGTCACGAGATGTCCGGCGTTGTGCATGGCCTCATGCGTGCCCGTGGGTTCACCCAAGACGATGCGCATATCTTCTGCACTGCCGAGCAGGTGCATGACGAAGTCGTTGCCATGCTGGACTTGGTGGACTACGTCATGCGTCAGGTCTTCGGTTTCGAGTACACGGCTGAGGTTTCGACCCGCCCCGAGAAGTCCATCGGTGACGAGAAGTTCTGGGACGTGGCGACCAAGTCGCTCATGGGCGCGTGTGAGGCACGCGGGTTGGCTTACGACGTCAACGAGGGCGACGGCGCCTTCTACGGCCCGAAGATCGACATCAAGCTCCGCGACGCAATCGGTCGCACGTGGCAGTGCTCCACCATCCAGGTCGACTTCAACTTGCCCGAGCGTTTCGGGCTCACATACCGCACCACCGAGAACAGCGACGCGCAGCCGTACATGCTCCACCGCACGATTCTCGGCAGCATGGAACGCTTCTTCGGCATCCTCATCGAGCACTACGCCGGTGCGCTGCCAACATGGCTTGCACCTGTGCAGGCCGTGCTCATCCCGATTTCCGACCGTCACCTGGAGTATGCCGAGCAAACCCGGCGTGAGCTTGAGTCAGCCGGAGTCAGGGCCGAGGTGTACTCGGATAACGAGCCGATGCGCGTGAAGATCGCCAAGGCCCAGCAGCAGAAGGTGCCGTATATGCTTGTCCTCGGCGACAAAGAAGTCGAGTCTGCCGAAGTGGGAGTTCGCGAGCGCACCCAGGGTGACATTGGGGCGATGAGCATTGAGGCGTTTGCACGGCAGGTGCTGTCCGAGCGTCCGTAGGGTTCCGCGTTCCCGGGCCGGGAGAGGAAACACGTGAGCTGGCTTGCACCAGCCATCGTCGCGATCTTGAGCGGAAGCGTGATCCTTTCCGCGGTCTTCTTGTATCTGTATGCGAGGGAACGCGAGCCGTGGATGGGCATCTGGGGGGTCGCCTGGCTTGCCTATTCGGCGCGATTCGGGGTCGAGCTCTATCAGGTACTCAGCCACTCGACGGCCGTTGGCCCGGCGCTCGTCAATTACCTGCTCGTCCTGGTTACTGGAGTCTTACTGCTGGACGGCTCGTACGCCCTCGCCGGCAAGACGATTCCGAAGTGGCACAGGGGCCTTGCGCTTGCTGTCGCAGCTTGGACTATCGTCGCCGCCACACTCGCACTCCCGGAGTTCTACCTCGGCATTGCTGCGTGGACGTTTCGCGGAGTCGCGAACATCGCCGCCGGCGTGGTTTGGTATCGCAGCATCACGCAATCGGGTCCGTGGGGAAAGATCACCGGAGTCGCATTCATCACATGGGGGCTGCATAACCTCGACTACCCATTCTTGCGGGGAGTGGCATCGTTCGCCCCCTTTGGTTTCATGTTCGGAGCCTTCCTCGAGTTCATCATCGCCTTCGGCGCGCTTATCGCGTACTTCGAGCTAACGCGGGAACGGTTGAGCGAGAGTGAATCGCGGTACAGGTCCATGTTCGAGGACAGTGCATCCGTGATGCTCATCGTCGATCCCGGCACCCAGAGAGTAGTCCAGGCGAACGGCGCTGCAGCCGCATACTACGGGTGGAGCCAGGAGCAGCTGGCAACCATGCATATGTCTCAGATCAACACGCTCTCCCCTCAGGAGGCTGCCGCCGAGATGGCGCGCGCTGCAGCTGGCGAGCGAGCCTCCTTCAGTTTCTGTCACAGGCTCTCGTCCGGTGAGCTTCGCGATGTCGAGGTGTTCACTGGTCCTATCGTGGCCCAGGGGCGTCATCTCCTTTACTCGATCATTCATGACGTCACGGATCGTGCTCGGGCGGAACGCGAGCTTCGTGAAAGTGAGGAGAGGTACTCCACGCTGTTTGAGAGCAGCCTGTCACCGATGCTTCTCGTCGCTGCCGAAGACGCGAAGATCCTTGATGCCAATGCGGCTGCCGCCAAGATGTACGGTTGGCCGATTGCGAGCTTGATTGGCATGACTGTTGGCGAACTCAGTGTGGATTCGGATGACATTGTGGCGCGTGAGGTCACTGAGACGATCGCCGATGGTGGCCGGGCCCGAACGTTCACCCATTGCCGTGCGGATGGCACTCAGTTTGAGGTGGAGATCTACTCTACGCCGATGCACTTCGGGGACAACTTGATGTTGTACACCATCGTCAATGACATCTCGCTACGCGCCGAAGCCCAGCGCCAGGTGGCTGAGTATCAGCAGCACCTGGAGGATCTCGTCAAGGAGCGCACAGGGGAGCTGAGCAAGGCGAATGAGGAGCTGGAGCGCGCCTCGGTCGCGAAGGACGCATACCTCGCGAATCTCAGTCACGAGCTGCGAACACCGCTCAACTCGGTCATCGGATTCTCAAGTCTTCTTGCCGGTGGAATGGTGGGCGATCTCACGGATGAACAGCGCCGCCAGATTGAGATGATCAATGACTCAGGTCGCCATCTCCTGAGAGTTGTTGATGGAATTCTCGATCTCGCGCGCATCGCCGCAGGTGCCGTTGAGGCAAACATTGAAGAAGTCGACATCTCACATTTGTGTGGTGAGGTCGCCGACCGCATCGCTCCGGCTCTTGAGCACAAGCGCGTGGCGCTCTCTCGGGTCATCGAGCCCAACGTGTGCATCCACACGGATCCACTGCTGCTCGAGCAGATCCTCTGGAACCTTCTCGGCAATGCGGAGAAGTTCACCAACGCTGGTACGGTGGAGATCTCACTCAGTACGGACGAGCAAGCTGTCAGGATCGTCGTGAGCGACACGGGTCGTGGCATACGGGCGGAAGATGCGTGGCGTGTGTTTGAGATGTTCGTCCGGGTTGAGGACGAGAACGGTGCCCGATCAGATGGCACGGGGCTGGGTCTCCCGATCTCGAGGCGTTTGGTGGAGGTGCTCGGCGGCAGGATTGAGTTCGAGAGTGAGTACGGCAAGGGGAGCACGTTCACGGTAGTGCTACCCAGAGAGTAGCCGCCAATTCGTCGAAGTTGGACAGAGCGAGGTCCTGCGGATATACTGACCAGGCTACAACTGCATACAGACAAGTGGGACCCCTACCCTTGGGGTGCGTGTGGTCCCCACCTTGCGGCGCAGGAACCAAGCAGCCGTCTGGTCGAGAAAGCGGAGCGGTCTCAGATGACCGCGTTTCGTATATCGTCCCGATGGCAGTAGCCGCCGGGATTTTTGTTTTGGTGAACGATGCGGCCATGATGGCCGCGGACAGCGGAGGTGGAACGCCTATCAGCACGACCGAGCCGAGGATCAACGAGCGCATCCGTGCCCCGCGTTGCCGACTCATTGGAGCCGAGGGCGAGCAGCTCGGAATCTTCAATATGCCGGACGCAATGCGCTTCGCCGATGAGCAGGCACTCGACCTTGTGGAGATCGCGCCCACAGCTGACCCGCCCGTGTGCCGCATCATGGACTACAGCAAGTTCAAGTACGAACAGGCCATGAAGGCGAAAAAGGCGCGGAAGCATCAGACGACGGTGCAGGTCAAAGAGATCAAGTTCCGTCCCAAGATCGATAAGCATGATTACGAGACCAAGAAGCGTCACGTCATTCGGTTCCTCGAGAGTGGCGCTAAGGTCAAGATAACGATCATGTTCAGAGGTCGCGAGATGGTGCACGCGGAGCGCGGCCTAGCGATTCTTGAGCGGCTTGCAGAAGACGTGAAGGAATTGTGTACGGTTGAGAGCCAGCCGAAGCTGGAAGGGCGCAACATGCTGATGCTGTTGGCGCCGGTGAAGAAGGAGCCCGTCAAGGGCGAGAAGGCCGTTGCTACTGAAGTCCCGGATGCTGCGGAAGCCATTGAGGCCCAGGAAGTAATCGAGGCTCCGGTCGCCCCGGAAGCCGCTGAGGTGCCGGAAGTCCCGGAAGCCACCGAAGCGGAAGTAGCTGTCGTTGAAGTTGAGACCACGGACGCCGAGTAGCGGATCCGGGCACACGAAGGAGTCGTGAGCAATGCCGAAGATGAAGACGCACAAGGGGACGGCCAAGCGCTTCCGTCTCACCGGTACCGGCAAGATCAAGCGGGCCAATGCGTTCAAGAGCCACATTCTTGAGAAGAAGAGCCCGAAGCGGAAGCGCGCCTTCAAGGCGGATTCGCTGGTACACGCATCTGACATGAAGGTTATCAAGAAGAATCTGGGCATCGGTTAGTCCGACGCCGTTTGACGTGAGGAGAGATTCACCATGCCTAGAGTGAAACGTGCCGTAAGCGCTAAGAAGAAGCGCGCAACTGTACTTACGGCCGCCAAGGGTTACTACGGCGCTAAGAGCCGCAGCTACCGTGCCGCGAAAGAGCAGGTGCAGCACTCGCTGCAGTACGTCTATCGCGACCGCCGCAATAAGAAGCGCGAGATTCGCCGTCTCTGGATCGCACGCATCAACGCCGCTGCGCGTCTGAACGGGCTTTCGTACTCCGTGTTCATGAACGGACTCAAGAAGGCCGAGATCACCTTGGACCGTAAGGTTCTCTCGGACATGGCCGTGAACGACCCGGCGTCGTTCACCAAGCTTGCCGAGGTTGCAAAGGCCGCGCACTCAGCGTAGTCAGAGCGCAACTAGACTTCAGCGAAGGGCTCCGCATCTGCGGGGCTCTTCGTTTGTGTTCGGTTGGCGCCTGTTCAGGTATTGGTCAGCCTCTGTTCATCCCCCGGGTTCATCATGACGTGGACCGCAGAAGCGGCAGTCCAGTCTCGTCGTTCTCCCCTCGGCGACACCAGGAAAGGGGAGAGTTATGAAGCGCTTCATGTTGTTGTTGCTGGCAATCGGCGTGGCTGCGTGTGCGGGGTCCGCAGGCGCGTACTTCACGGGACGCGGTGAGGTTGCTGAGAACATGATCCGGGCAGGAGGAGTTGCGGTTTCGTGCGAGCCGACGTCAGCTGCGATCTCGATGGACTCCGTCGCGCCCGGAACCATCACCGAGCGGACCCTGACGGTGATGAACGCAGGGTCGCTACCGGCCAGTTTTGTCGTGACAGGCGCCAAGAAAGCCGGCATCACCGAGTTCTACAACGCGCTCACGTGTCAGGTCGCAGCTGACGGGGCCGTTGTCTATAACGGGCCGCTCAGCGTGCTCAAGACATCGCCGTTTGAGCTGGCCCCGGGAGCGCGAGCGAAGCTCACATTCGGGCTTGGTCTGCCGGCTTCGGCGGGAAACGAACTGACTGGTGACTACGTGAAGATGACCTTCTACGTGGATGCCGAGCAGGTGCACTGATGCCGGAGTCTTCAGGCGGCGACCGATTTCGAATGACCCGGCGAGTGGCGAAGTTCGTTACTGTCGCCGCCTGGGGGCTCGTGGCTGTGTTCTTCGGGGCTACACTCATCCGAGGAGGCTCCATGCAGCCGACCGTGGCGCCCGGTGACGTCGTGGTGTACCGGCGGTCGGCGCAAGGGCTAAGAGCCGGGGACATCGTGTACTTCGATCACCCGGAGTGGCCGAGAGGGGTTGTCCACCGCGTGGTTGCGGTGCTCCCCGACGGGAGTGTCACAACGCGCGGCGATGCCAATCCGGTCGATGACAGAGACTCGATTCCACAGCGCCGTATACGTGGAGTTGCGACTGTTGTCATACCGAGCGGCAAGGCCGTCTCGGCGCTCATCGAGGCACTCAGATGATGTGCTATACTCGCCCAAAATTGCATCATACAAGCGCGATGACGGAGATGCGTTCGCACAAGAGTTTCCCGCCAGGGAAGGGGCTCCATGGACTGGAAGAGCCCCGGGAAGCGCAGCGGACGGTTCACTCCACCAGCAGCGACCTGAACGGGCCAGCGCCTGAGTAGGGAAGCCGGGGTCCACCGATATCGGACAGCCGGATAAGACCGGTGGCGAGCAGTACGCCTGCTTGTGCTGAGAGGGCGCGCATGTTTGCGCCAACCAGGGTGGTACCGCGGGAGCCGTTCCCGTCCTTGGATTCATACCAGGACGGGGGACGGCTCTTTTCTGTTCCCGCGAATCATAAGGAGAACGTGAATGAGCATCGTTGACGAGCTGCGGGCGCTTCAGGCAGAGGCGGTAGCAGCACTGGGTTCCGTGTCTGATCTGGGCACCCTTGAGGACGTGCGTATTGCGTTTCTCGGCAAGAAGGGTTCACTGACGGCCGTGCTTCGAGGGTTGGGCTCGCTGCCGCCCGAGGAGCGACCTGCCGTTGGCAAGGTCTCGAACGAGGTTCGCGTTGCGCTTGAAGAAGCCATAGAGTCACGCCGAGGCGAGCTTGCGGGAGCAGCGCTTGCCGACAGGTTCGTGGCAGAGGCTATTGATGTCACCCTACCCGGACGCCATCGCCTTCCAGGCAAGCAGCACCTCATATCTCAGACGCTGGACGACATCGTGCAGGTGTTCCTTGGACTGGGTTACAAGATCGGCGAAGGCCCCGAGGTAGAACTCGACTACTACAACTTCACGGCGCTCAATCATCCGCCGGAGCACCCCGCGCGTGCTGCAACCGACACGTTCTACGTGCGCGACCTCTCGGGTGACCATGCGGCCGTCGATGGCGAGTCAGACGTGCTGCTGCGAACGCATACGAGCCCGGTCCAGGTGCACGTGATGGAGCGGCAGCAGCCGCCCATTTATGTCCTCGCACCCGGCAGGGTATACCGGCGCGATGTCGCGGATCCAAGCCATCTACCGCAGTTCACGCAGATCGAAGGCCTCGTGGTCGACGAAGGGATCACATTCGGAGACCTGAAGGGCACGCTCGAGCACTTCGTTCGTGAGATCTTCGGCCCGAAGCGTCGCGTTCGCCTGCGTCCGCACTTCTTCCCGTTCACCGAGCCCTCAGCCGAGGTCGACATCTCATGCGGTATGTGTGGCGGCAGCGGCTGTCGCAGCTGCAGCGGTGAAGGTTGGATCGAGGTGCTCGGCAGCGGAATGGTCGACCCGAACGTCTTTGGCTATGTGGGTATCGATCCCGAGCGCTACAGCGGGTTCGCATTCGGCGTGGGCGCCGAGCGGGTAGCCGCGCTTAAGTACGGAATCCCGGATCTGCGCCTGTTTGTTGACGGTGACATGCGGTTCCTGCGGCAGTTCTAAGCCCGAAGCACCCACAAATGCTCCGCCGCCTGGCGGCGATGACGGAAGGATCACAGCGATGCGTGTTTCGCTCAAGTGGCTGAAAGACCTGGTGGACGTGGATCTGAGCATCACGGATCTATGCGACCGGATGGATATGACCGGCACCAAAGTGGAGGCCGTGCACACGCTCGGCGCTGCTCTGGACGGGGTTGTCGTGGGGCTTGTTCTCACCCGTGAGAAGCACCCTGACGCCGAGAAGCTCTCGTATTGTTCGGTTGACGTCGGTGACGGCGAACCCCGCAATATCGTGTGTGGTGCCGATAACTTCTCTGCGGGTGATAAGGTGCCCGTCGCTCTCGTTGGGGCAACACTTCCAAATGGCCTTACGATCAAGCGCGCTAAGCTGCGTGGCCTCGAATCGCAGGGCATGCTGTGCTCGGCGACCGAGCTCGGCGTGGGCGGCGATGCCTCCGGGCTCCTCATCCTGTCGGCAGACGCGCCGGTGGGCGAGTCATTCTCGGCGTACTACGGCATGAGTGACACCGTGCTCGAGCTGGAGGTCACCCCCAACAGACCCGACTGTCTTTCTGTGGTCGGCGTGGCGCGAGAGATCGGCGCCATTACCAACAAGCCAGTCAAGGAGCCGCGCTCGAAGCCGACTGAGGCTGATGATGCCACCGGCGACGCCGTCTCAGTCACGATCGAGAACCCGGAGCTGTGTTCGCGGTACACCGCGCGCATCATTCGTGGCGTGAAGATAGGTCCGTCACCGGCATGGTTGGCCGAGCGAGTGGTCGCCTCGGGCGCCCGTCCGATTAACAACGTCGTTGATATCACCAACTACGTGATGTTTGAACTCGGGCAGCCGCTACATGCCTTCGATCTCTCCACGATTGCGGCCACCGACGACAAGGCTGCGATCATCGTGCGCTCGGCGCGCGAGGGTGAGACCCTTCGCACGCTTGATGGGCAGGACCGAGAGCTCACCGCCGAGACGCTGGTAATCGCTGATCCGAGCGGCCCAGTGGCACTCGCCGGAGTCATGGGCGGGGAGAGCACCGAGGTCTCCGAGACCACGGTCGACATCCTGTTGGAGTCTGCTTCGTTTGATCGCGCGTCCGTCAGCCGCACGAGCCGTCGTCTCGGTCTCATATCGGAAGCATCGATCCGCTTTGAGCGGGGTGTGGATCCCGAAATCGCGGTGCGCGCCGCAGATCGCGCTGCTGAGTTGCTGGCCGAAATCGCTGGTGGGTCTGTCTCTAAGGGAATCGTTGACGAGTATCCCGTGAAGGCCCGTCCTCGAAGGATCACACTCCGCATCGGACGCATGAACGATCATCTCGGCATCAGCCTTGTTCCCCGGGAGGTCATGGCGATCCTGTCAGGCCTCGGCATCTACTCTGAGCTTGCCGGTGACGACCTGGCCGTTACGGTTCCGACGTTTCGCCCCGACATCGAGCGAGAGGTCGACTTGCACGAGGAGGTCGTGCGGGTGTGGGGCATGGAGCGGGTTCCGTCCACGCTCCCCGGCGGTCGCGAGCGCGTTGGCGCGCTGACTGAGACGCAGGCTCGACGGAATCGCATTGGAGTCGCGCTGCGGGCCGCTGGCCTGAACGAACACCTGGCACTCGCGTTCGCTGATCCGGTGGATATGGAGCGCATGTCCTGGTCACTTGGACCTGATGAAGTTCCCGTCGACTTGCTCAATCCGATGTCAGGTGAGCAATCCCAGATGCGTTGGACGCTCAGCGTGGGACTGCTCAAAGCGGTTTCATACAACCAACGCCGCGGCGTTGCCGACGTACACATGTATGAACTCGGCACGGTCTTCTGGACCTCGCCCGGCCGCAAGTCACCCAAAGAGCGACCGATGGTCGCGGGGGTACTGGCAGGGTCCTGGAATCAGGCTGGCTGGAATGAGACGTCAGTGCCGCTCGACTTCTTCGACGGCAAAGGCGTCGTTGAAACGCTACTCGATGAGATGGATATCACCCGGTGGCGTATGCGCGCCGCTGTGCTCCCGTGGCTTCAGCCGGGACGTGCTGCCGAGATCATCATCGGCGGCGATGTTGCCGGATGGATCGGCGAAGTCGCACCGTCAGTGCTCGACGCGTACGAGGTCACGGGTCCGGTCACGCTCTTCGAGCTCAACGTGAAGATGCTTATCAAGGCTTCTTCTTCCGAGGTCCGGTACGTCGAGCTACCGAGGTTCCCGGCCGCCACGCTCGATCTTGCGCTCGTCGTCGACGAGGACGTGACGGCCGAGCGAGTGCTTGATTCGATCCGCTCGGCAGGCAAGCCGCTGCTCGAGTCGGTGACGCTCTTCGACGTGTACAGGGATGCGAAGGATGCCGGGGTCAGGCGACTACCCGAAGGCAAGTGCAGCCTTGCTTTCTCGCTCACGTACCGCGCGGCCGACCGCACGCTCACCGATGAAGAGGTCAAGCCGGCGCACGAGCGGTTGGTGCGCAAGGTATGCAAAGCAGTAGGTGCTGAGGTACGCGGCTAAACATTATTGTGCATGGGTGCGATATGAATCCAACTTTGTATTGGATTCTGACGTAAGCAGTTTGCGATAAAATTGCATAAGTGTTGACCTCTATGCGATTTGAACGTACAATCGTGCGACTATCCCGCGTCGTACGGAGGCATCAGTGACGAAGGTCGCCATAGTAGGCGCTGCCGGTTATGCCGGCGTGGAGCTTACGCGACTTGTGCTCGGGCATCCTGAGATGGAGCTCGTCATGGTGACGTCCGCTGCAGACGCCGGCAAGCTCGTTTCCGATGTCTATCCTTCGCTTGCCGGTTGCGCTCTTGCGTATGTTGCGCCGGACACTCAGGCGATTGTCGCGGAGGCCGACCTCGCATTCCTGGCCGTGCCACACACTGCCGCGCTGGCAATCGCTCCGGCGCTCATCGAGGCCGGACTCATCGTGATCGATGCCTCGGCGGACTTTCGCCTGCGCGATGCGGAGGTATACGCGGCGTGGTACGCGACACCGCATACCGCCGAGGATCTGCTTGCTGAGGCTGTCTACGGGCTCCCAGAGCTGTGGCGCGAGGCGATTCCTGGTGCTCGGCTTATTGCGTGTCCCGGCTGCTACCCTACAGCGACGCTCCTGGCAGCCGCACCCGCCATCGAGGCAGGCATTGTGGTTTCGGATAGGGTTATCGTCGACGCGAAGTCTGGCGTGTCTGGCGCTGGTCGCTCAACGTCGCCCGTTGCACACTACGTCGCAGCCAACGAATCAGTCGCGGCATACAAGGTCGCTTCGCACCGGCATACGCCAGAAATCGCGCAGGGCCTTGCGAATCTCGGCCTGGCGAACCCGCGTGTGGCGTTCACGCCGCATCTGGTGCCAATGTCCCGCGGGTTGCTCTCGACCGTCTACTTGGAGGTTGCACGCGGTACTGATGCCAGCGAAGTGCACGCGCTCTACACTGCCAAGTATGCTGGGGAACCGTTTGTCACCGTGCACCCCGTCGGTCGTATGCCGGCAACCGCCGAGGTCCGCGGAAGCAATCGCGCCCACATCGGCATAGCTGTCGATTCGGCGTCCGGTACGCTCATCGTTTCATGTGCGATCGACAATCTCGTGAAGGGCACGTCCGGCCAGGCCGTGCAGTGCGCGAACATCATCCTCGGTATGTCTGAGACCGAAGGTCTCAACGCGCCGGTTCCGGTTATCTGATCGATTTGGGAGTGAATACGTAGTGGCTGAACACGATCTTGCATTCGTCGAGGGTGGCATCACTGCATCCTTCGGCTTCATGGCCTCCGGTGTGAGCGCGGGCATCAAGAAGTCCGGTCGCAAAGACATCGCGCTCATCGTGGCCGAGAAGCGCTGTCCTGCTGCTGCCGTATTCACGACCAGCAGTATGGCTGCACCGCCCGTCGTCGTCTCGCGTGAGAGTATCTCCGACGGCTTGCTCAGGGCGATCATCGTGAACGCCGGCAATGCGAACGCATGCACAGGAGAGTCGGGGATGGCCGATGCTCGCGCGATGGCCGAGGCGACCGCGACCGCGCTCGGCTGTGACGCTGCTGACGTGCTTGTGGCATCCACGGGTGTGATCGGTGTTCCGATGCCGATGGAGCTTGTGTTCGCCGGTATCGATGAAGCTGCCGAGGCGCTCGACCTTGTCGCCGGTGAAGATGCCGCCGAGGCGATACTCACGACCGACACGTTCGTGAAGACGACGGGCGTCGCATTCGAGCTTGATGGCATCACGTACACGGTCGGCGGCATGGCCAAGGGAAGTGGCATGATCCAGCCGAATATGGCGACCATGTTGGCGTTCGTCACGACCGATGCGCCGTTGACTTCCGCAAGCTGCGACGCAGCGCTCCGCGCGGCAGTTGCGCGTACGTTCAACCGCATCACGGTGGATTCCGACACGTCGACCAACGATATGTGCGTGCTCATGGCAAGCGGGTCTGCTGGCGGCGATCTGATCGACCCGAATGACCAGGGCTTTGCGGTTGTCTCCTCGGCCATCGAGCACGTGTGCGGCGAACTCGCTCGCATGGTGGTGCGCGACGGTGAAGGCGCGACCAAGCTCATCGCCATCACCGTCACGGGCGCCGAGAGCGAGTCTGATGCCGAGGCGGTCGCCTTCGCAATCGCGAACTCGCCGCTCGTGAAGACCGCTATCTTCGGCGCGGACGCCAACTGGGGCCGCGTGGCGATGGCAATCGGGAAGTCGCCCGCCAGGGTGGACGCCACACGCGTTCGCATCACGTTCGCGGGCATCCTTACCTGCGAGGGCGGCACAGCCGTGCCATTCAGCGAGGAAGATGCCGCAGTCGCACTTGCAGAGAGCGACGTGGAGATTGCGGTCGATCTTGGGCTCGGCAGCGGCGAGGCTACCGTCTGGACGTGCGACCTTAGCTACGAATACGTTCGCATCAACGGGGAGTACCGCTCATGAGAAGTGAAATCATGCAGGAGTTGCTCGCGAAGGCGACCACGCTCACCGAGGCACTCCCGTGGATCAAGCGCACGTGGGGTCGCGTCGTCGTCATCAAGTACGGTGGCTCCGCGATGACCGACCCGGCGCTGAGGGCCAGCGTGGCCGAGGATATCGTGCTCATGAAACTCGTCGGCGTGAATCCGGTCATCGTGCATGGCGGCGGCCCGGACATCACGTCGTACATGGAGCGACTCGGCATGCCGGTCGAGTTCTACCAGGGGCTGAGGGTCACTGACGATGCCGCGATGGAAGTCGTGAAGATGGTGCTCGTCGGTAAGAACAACAAGGAGCTCGTCTCGGAGATCAACACGCACGGTCGTCTTGCGGTAGGGATCTCGGGCGACGATGCCAAGCTCATCAGCGCGAAGCAGATGGACCCACGGCTCGGTCGCGTGGGAGAGGTCACCAGCATCGACACGACGGTTGTGGCCAACCTCATCGAGGACGGCTTCATCCCGGTCATCGCATCCGTTGGCTCCGGCGAAGATGGCGGATCGTACAACATCAACGCCGACAGCGTGGCAGCCTCACTTGCAACCGCGCTTCATGCCGAGAAGGTCATCTTCCTTACCGACGTGGACGGACTCTATGCGGATTTCTCGGACAAGGACTCGCTCATCAGCGCCCTTTCGCTTGCTGAGGCAGTCGACCTGATCGCCAACGACCAGCTCGCCACCGGCATGCTGCCAAAGGTGACTGCGTGCATCTCGGCGCTCAGCGGTGGAGTTGAGCGTGCACATATCCTAAACGGGACGATTGCGCACTCTATACTCCTTGAGATCTTCACCGACGCCGGCGTGGGCACGATGATCACGCACGATGGCAGCCTTGGCCTGTCGGATGACGCAACGTACGCCGCATATGAGGGCGAGGTGACGCTGTAAGATGGGCGAGCTCTTCGATACCACCACAGCGCTCGACGCTCGCGTCCACATGCCCACGTACGCCCGCAAGCCGGTGATGTTCGTGCGCGGCGAAGGAATGCGCCTCTACGACGATGCTGGTCGCGAGTACCTCGACTTCATCGCCGGCATCGGTGTTGTTAACCTCGGGCATGCCCATCCGGCCGTCACGGACGCGGTGTGCGAGCAGATGAGTAAGCTCGTTCACGTGAGCAACCTCTTCTACGTCGAGCATCGCGACGAGCTTGCCGAGCGCCTCATCGGGCTTTTCGGTGGCGGCGCGAAGGTCTTCTTCGCAAACTCCGGCGCCGAGGCGAACGAGGGTGCGATCAAGCTTGCGAGGCGTTATGGCAAGGCGAATGGTGGTGAGAGCTGCACAAGGATCATCTCGGCGGAACGCTCGTTCCACGGCAGGACGCTGGCAACGCTTGCGGCGACCGGCCAGCCGTCCAAGCAAGAAGCCTTCGAGCCGCTGCCGAGCGGCTTCACCCACATTCCGCTCAACGACATCGACGCGCTCTTTGCCGAGATGGACCAGACGGTGTGCGCGGTGTTGCTCGAGCCGATTCAGGGCGAGGGCGGGGTTTTCGAGTGCGATCCGGCGTATCTGAGCGCCGTGCGCACGCTCTGCGACGAGCGCGGTGTGCTGCTCATCTTCGACGAGGTCCAGACCGGGTTCTTCCGCACGGGCACCCCGTTCGCGTGGCAGGGGTACGGCGTGAAGCCGGACATCATGACGCTTGCCAAGGGTATGGCCAACGGCCTGCCGATCGGCGCGGTCGTCGCCATTGACCCAGTCGCAGATGCATTCCGCCCCGGGGACCATGGCTCCACCTTTGGTGGCGGTCCGGTCGTGTGTGCCGCCGCACTCGCTACCATCGATGCTCTCGAAGCTGAGCACCTCGGCGCGAATGCGATCGCAGTGGGGACGTACATGCGCGAGGGCCTCTCAGCGCTTGGCGTGAAGACGGGGGCGATCATAGATGTTCGCGGCCGCGGTTTGATGGTGGGAATCACGCTTGCCGAGCCGATTGCAGCGCGCGTTGCATCAGAAGCGCTGGAACACGGCATTGTTGCGCTGAACGTCGGCGATTCTGTGTTACGTTTTCTTCCGCCATTGGTATGCAACAAGGCGGAAGTTGATACACTTCTCCAGACACTGTCCGCAGCGCTAGGGAGTTCCTGATGCAGAACCTACATGGTCGCGATCTACTTACCCTTGGTGATCTCACCCCTCAAGAAGTCGAGACTGTTCTTGAACGGGCGATTGCCCAGAAGCATCTTCGAAAGACTACAGGTAAACCGCCGGTTGCCACCGGCAAGTCTGCGGCCCTCATCTTCATGAAGCCGTCGTTGCGTACGCGCGTCTCCTTCGAGCTGGCGTGCGTCGATCTTGGCCTGCATCCGGTCGTGCTCGGACCCGCAGATGCGTTCTCGCGCGAGGAGACCGTGCACGACACCATCAAGGTCCTTGAGCGCTACGTTGACGTCATCGTGCTTCGCACGTTCGCGCAGGCGCATATCGAAGAGGTTGCCGAGCATGCCTCGGTGCCTGTCGTGAATGCGCTGACCGATGACTACCACCCATGTCAGGGTCTTGCTGACCTGCTGACCATCCGCGAGCACAAAGGTCGCACCGCAGGTCTCAAGCTCGCCTACGTCGGTGACGGCAACAACATGGCCAATACCTACCTTCTCGCAGGAGCACTCACCGGCATGCACGTGACCATCGCCGGTCCGGCTGGTTTCGAGCCTTCGGCAGACGTTGTGGCAACCGCGCGTGGACTTGCCGAGCGCTACGGCACTGGCGCGCAGCTTGAGGTCACGAACGACCCGAAGCTTGCGGTGAGCGGCTCAGACGTTGTGATCACTGACACGTGGGCGTCAATGGGCCAGGAAGCCGAGCATGCTGCGCGGGTCAAGGAATTCGCGGGCTACTCCATAGACGCGCCGCTCATGTCGCTTGCGAACAGCGACGCCATCTTCATGCACTGCCTCCCGGCGCATCGCGGCGAAGAGGTCACGAACGAAGTCATAGACGCGGGCTACTCCGTCGTCTTTGATGAGGCCGAGAACCGCCTTCATGCACAGCGGGCCTGGCTCTCGCTGGTGCTCTAGGAAAACAATCTGCCAAAGGGTGGGAAGAGACAGATGAGAAAGCGACGCGAACGACAAGACGCAATCCGAAAGATCGTGCGACGCGAGCGGGTTCGTACCCAGCGAGACCTAGTGGATCGCCTCAAGCAGCACGGCTACGACTGCACGCAGGCCACGGTCTCGCGTGACATTGCCGACATGGGGCTGCGCAAGCTCCCTGAGGGCGTATACGTGCTCGCCGAGGACCTGCATCTTCAGCGCATGATCTCTGAGCTCGTGACGAGCGTCGTGCGTGCGAACAACCTCGTCTTAGTGAAGTGTAGTACGGGTGCCGGCGCGGGTGTTGGCGCAGCCCTTGACGGTGCGGAGCTCGATGAGGTGCTCGGCTCGATAGCCGGAGACGACACGATTCTCATCATCGCCCGTACTGACGCCGACGCTGAGTCGGTACTGGACAGCATCACCAAGTTTCGTGGCCATACCTAGGCTACGTCGGAAGAAGGGGCATACAGCGTGAGCAAAGAGAAGGTTATTCTGGCGTACTCCGGTGGTCTCGACACTTCAGTCGCGATCCAGTGGCTGAAAGAAGAGAAGAACGTTGACGTCATCGCACTCGCGATCGACGTCGGTCAGGAGCGTCAGGACCTTGAGGTCGTTCGCCAGAAGGCTCTTGGCATCGGCGCAGTCGAGTCGATCGTGAAAGACGTGCGCGAGGAGTACGTCGAGGAGTTCATTGCCAAGGCGCTCAAGGCGAACGCGCTGTATGAGAACAAGTACCCGCTCGTCTCGGCAATGAGTCGGCCGATCATCGTGAAGCACCTCGTCGAAGAGGCGCACCGCCATCAGGCGAAGTACATCGCGCACGGCTGTACCGGAAAGGGCAACGACCAGGTACGCTTCGAGGTCGGTATTGCCGCCCTTGATCCCGATATTGAGATCATGGCTCCGGTTCGCGAGTGGGATCTTCACACCCGTGAACAGGAGATGGAGTACGCCGAGGCACGTGGGATTCCCGTACCCACAACGAAGAAGAGCCCGTACTCGATCGACGACAACCTCTGGGGACGCGCGATCGAGTGTGGTGTGCTCGAAGACCCGTGGGTCGAGCCGCCGGCAGACATCTACACGCTCACCGCAGACGCCCGCGGTCATCAGTGCGACGACCCGGAGTATGTCGAGCTCAGCTTCGAGCAGGGCATCCCGGTTGCGCTCAACGGCGAGATCATGAGTTTCCATGAGGTCATCAACTGCATGAACGAACTCGCAGGCAAGCACGGCTTTGGTCGCATCGACATGATCGAGAACCGTCTCATCGGCGTGAAGAGCCGCGAGATCTACGAGGTTCCCGGCGCTCTTACGCTCATCACTGCCCACAAGGCGCTTGAGGACCTGTGCCTTGAACGTGACCTGCTCCACTACAAGCTCCAGATCGAGCAGAAGTGGTCCGAGCTTGTCTATAACGGTATGTGGTACTCGCCGCTCAAAGAGGCGCTCGACGGTTTCATCGAGTCGACTCAGCAGCTCGTTACCGGCGACGTCCGCCTCCGCTTCTTCAAGGGCAGCTGCGTGACCGTTGGCCGCCGCAGCCCGTACTCGCTCTACGATTACAACCTCGCGACGTACGACGAGTCCGACAGCTTCGACCACAAGGCTGCGAAGGGCTTCATCGATCTGCACGGACTGCCCACGAAGGTCTGGGCACGCCAGCGCCGCAAGGTCGGCAAAGAGGGCGAGGTATAGGCTTGATGCCAGACGCGAAGACCCCCTGGGGCGGCCGTTTCACCGGCACGCCCGGCGAGTTCCAGCAGCGCTTCGGTGCGTCACTCGGCGTTGACGCACGCCTCTACGCCGAGGACATCGCCGGGTCGATCGCGCACGCACGGATGCTCGGCACGCAAGGTGTGATCTCTACCGAGGATGCCTCTGCCATCGAGGCTGGGCTCCTCGGCATACTAGCCGATATCAAGGCAGGGGAGTTCGCGTTCGACTACGCTGACGAGGACATCCACATGGCCGTCGAGGGCGAGCTCACGCGACGTATCGGTGATGCGGGCAAGCGGCTGCATACCGGGCGTTCGCGTAACGACCAGGTTGCCACCGACACACGCCTCCACGCCAAGCGCGAGGCACTTCGACTGCTTTCAGCCAACGCGGGTGTGCGCGCCACGCTGGTGCGCCTCGCGGGCGAGCACGAGAACGTCGTCATGCCCGGTTACACGCACCTCCAGAAGGCACAGCCGGTGCTCTTCGGCCACCATATGCTGGCGTACTCATGGATGCTCACGCGCGATGCGCGGCGACTGCAACATGCCTACGAGGCCGCGGACGTCCTGCCGCTTGGCAGCGCCGCGCTCGCAGGCACCACGTTCCCGCTCGACAGACGCGCTGTTGCCGATGAGCTCGGCTTCTCGGCAGTGTCGCCGAACTCGCTCGATGCCGTCTCGGACCGCGACTTCCTCGCTGACCTCACGTACGCATGCGCTCTCGGCATGGTGCACCTTTCGCGCCTCGCCGAGGAGCTCATCCTGTGGTCGACCGAGGAATTCGGCTTCATCACGATGGACGATGCCTGGTCGACCGGCTCAAGCATCATGCCACAGAAGAAGAACCCCGACTTTGCCGAGCTCGTGCGCGGCAAGACCGGTCGAGTGGTGGGCGACCTCACGGCGCTGCTCGTGACGCTCAAGAGCCTTCCGCTGGCGTACAACAAAGACATGCAGGAGGACAAGGAGCCCGCGTTCGATGCGATCGACACGCTTGCCGATTCGCTCACCGCGGTCGAAGGCATGCTCTCTACGATGCGCGTGAATGCAGCTCGAATGGCCGAGGGTGCCCGTGGAGGCTTCATGGCCGCCACCGATCTTGCAGACTACCTCGCGGCGCACGGTGTTCCCTTCCGAGAGGCGCACGAAGTCGTCGGCAAGCTCGTGCTCGCCTGCGAGCGCGAAGGTCGCTCGTTGCAGGAGCTCACGCACGCTGAACTCGCGGCGGCATCCCCTGTGTTTAAGGAAGACGCCCTCTCGTCCGTCGACATCGCCAACGTCGTCTCCCGTCGGGTTACCGAAGGTGGCACCTCACCGGCGCGGGTCGCCGAGCAGCGTGCTGCTGCGGCTGCCGCACTTGCTGCAGATGAGCTCTGGATGGCGGAGAACCTGGGGGAGTAGCGACCGAATGTCGCAGTTCTACATCTCGGTCGTCGAGCGCAATGATCCGGTGGGGCTTGACGACGCCTGGACGCTCTTTGAAGCGTACGGTTCGTGGCTCGGCGATCTTGCGGGTACGACCACTGTCGCGGCCGAGACTCAGACACTCCCGGCGCCGTACGAGGCGCCCGGTGGCGTGCTCCTGCTAGCTCGCGACGACTCCGGACGAGCCGTTGGGATTGTAGGCATTCGCGAGCAGAGTGGCACGGCGTGTGAGATCAAACGTCTCTTCGTGCGAGGCGAAGTACGTGGTCAAGGACTTGGCAGGGCGCTCGCTCGCGCGGCGCTCGATCATGCCCGAGCTCTGGGATACGCCGAGTGCTACCTGACCACGCTACCCGGAGTCATGGACAGCGCGCTCAGGATGTACCGGAGTCTTGGCTTTGTGGCGACAGAGTCGTTTCGCGACTTCAGTCACGTACCCGCCGACGTGTCGCTCGTCTTTCTCAAGCGTCCGCTGTAGCAAGGCATTTCGGCCTGTATAGAATCGGCCACAGGGACTTGCCGTTCGCATACAATGTCGAAGCACGGGGTCTCTCGGCGGAATATTGGCTGCGCTCGCGCTTTCATCGCATCCGCAATGGGTACCTCCCTCAAGGAAGAACCGCGTCCGGGCCGAGGCATGGCGCGCAGACCGAAGGGCAATCGCATGAAGCTGAGCGAAATCTACCGAACCGCGATCGACAAGGGCATGCACGAGGATGTCCGGAGCGAAGCTGAAATCAAGCACGTTCTCGATGAGGCGCGCAAGGCGTATGACAAGCTCGAAGAAGACGACCGGCAGTTCTTTGACACGGAGAGACTGACCAACCCGTACTCCGACACAAGAATCTGCGTTGGCGATCCAGAGATGGAGATTCGCGGCCTCATCACGGGCATCGACATGGAGGTCGGGGAGGTGGTGCTCGCCGATCGAATGCGCGCGAACGGCGCGACGATCGACCTCGTTCTCGCGCATCACCCCGAGGGACCGGGATACGCCAATCTGCACGAGGTGATGTACATGCAGGCGGATCTGTGGGCCGCGCAGGGCGTGGGAATCGCCGCAGCGGATGCACTCATCGCGCCTCGCGCCGAGGAGGTACGCCGGAGCATCATGCCGGTTAATCACTACCGTGCCATCGATGCTGCCCGCGCTCTTGGCTTCGCGTCGATGTCGTGTCATACGCCCGCCGACAATAGCGTGAATGCGTTCGTGTTGAGCCACGTAGAGGCCGAGGCGCCTCGCACGCTTGATGACCTCGTGAGGTCGCTGCGACGTATCCCTGAGTATGCCGATGCTGCCAGGAAAGGCTACGGTCCGATCGTCGTTCAGGGTTCCGATGCTGGCCGATGCGGCAGAATCGTCGTCGATATGACGGGCGGCACCTCGGGACCCAAAGAGGCGCTCGACCGGCTCTCGACGGCGGGGGTCGGAACGCTCGTCGGGATGCACTACTCAGAGGAGCATCGCAAGCACGCCGAGAAGTTGAAGCTCAACCTGGTGATTGCAGGGCATATCTCTTCCGACGCGCTTGGCATGAATCTGATCCTCGATGAGATTGAAAGCAGGGGCGTCGAAGTCCACTGCGTCTCCGGAATGGTTCGTGTGGCTCGCAATGCATAGGCCGTGATAGTAGTGGAGATAGCGAAGAGCCCGGGCGCGGTGCCCGGGCTCTTCGCTATCTATGGCGTCCCCGTTGCCGGGGGCGTGCTGGTTGCGTCAGGCGGTGGTGGAGGAGGTGGTGGTGTGCTTGGATCTATGCCCTTTGATACCACGATAGTCACGGTTGCCCCGGGCAAGACTTTGGTGCCACCGGCCGGACTCTGACTGATGACGCGCCCCTTGGCAATGCTCGGACTGTACGCGTAGCTGACGGTTACCTTGTAGTCGGCCTTCTTGAGCATGCTGCCAGCACTGCCCTCGGTCATCCCCACAACCAATGGAACCTCGGTCTTAGGAATGTCCCACGTAGATTTCCATGTGTACTTCGGCGATGGTGCCGACTTGAAGTTCAGCTTGGGTTCGTTCTTCAAGGCTGCGGACATGAAGTCATGCCAGATCTGTGCCGGGAAGGTGCCACCGAAGACTCTCCGCCCATGTACGTTACGCATCGGCTTCTCCGGTGTGTATCCCATCCACACCGAGCACGACAGCTGCGGCGTGTAACCGACAAACCATGCATCACGGTAATCTTGCGTGGTTCCGGTCTTGCCTGCAGCCGGTCGGCCGATATTCGCGCGCGTAGCCGTTCCTCCAGTGATGACGCCCTTCAGGATCTGCGTTGCGGCATACGCAACCTCACGCGTGATTGCCTGCGATCCTTCAGCGTCGGACTCGAAAATGGTCTTGCCGCCAGCATCAACCACCTTGGTGACTGCGGTCGCGGGGTAGTGGCGCCCTTCGTTCGCGAGCGTTCCATATGCCGACGCCATCTCAAGCGGCGTAACTTCCTGGCCCCCGAGGGTGATGGAGAGGTACGGCTCGAGCTTGGTGGTGATTCCCATGGCCTTTGCGGTCTTGACGATCTTCGCTGCGCTCAGCTCCTTGGCGAGCCGCGCATAGGCTGTGTTGACCGAGTGAGTCGTGGCTTGCTGGAGCGTGATGTAGCCCTTGCCGCCGCCTTCAGCGTTACCGACTACCCATGGCTTCCCGCCGGTTTGGATGACTGCAGGCGATGAGGAGTCGAGCATTCGCTTCGGCGGCATTCCTGAAGCGAGCGCCGTCACGAGGGTGAACATCTTGAAAGAGGAACCGGGCTGACGCTTTGCCTGGGTCGCGAAGTTGAACTTGTTCGTGTCCCAATCGCGTCCGCCGACCAGTGCCTTGATGTTGCCCGATGAGGGGTCGATCGCCACCAGTGCGGCGTCGGGGTCGCTCTTCAGGTTCAGTACGTTGCCAACAGCTTTCTCGGCCTGGCTCTGCAGCTTGGTATCGAGTGAGGTGTAGACCTTGAGGCCGCCCTTGAACACAAGCGACGTGCCGAATTCGTCTTGGAGAACCTTCTTAACATACGCGACAAAGTACGGAGCCGAGTACACACCGTGTTCATTCAGGTTCTTTGCCCGCTTCAGTATCACCTTCTCGACAACGGCTTCGTCGTACTCCGCTTTGCTGATGTACTCCTGTTCGTACATCTTCTGGAGCACCCACTGGCGTCGCGCGGTGGCGCCTTCTATGTTGTCGTACGGCGAAAGGCGGCTCGGCTGCTGGGGGAGTCCCGCGAGCAGTGCCGCCTCGGCGATTGTCAGGTCCTTCGCGCTCTTGTTGAAGTAGGTGAGCGCCGCGGACTCCGCTCCGTATGCGCCTTCGCCGTAGTAGACGGTGTTCAGGTACATAGAAAGGATGTCGTCTTTTGACATGACTTCTTCAAGCTTATACGCGAGATACGCCTCACGGACTTTGCGCTTGTAGGAGATGTCGGTCCGTTCTGCCGAGAGCACGGTGTTGCGGACGATCTGCTGGGTGATTGTTGAAGCACCCTCTGAAACACCGCCTGCGCGTAAGTTGGTGACGGCAGCGCGTACGATGCCGATGGCGTCGAAGCCGTTGTGCTCGTAGAAACGCTCATCTTCGACCGCAACGACGGCGTGTAGAAGGGAAGGGGATATCTCGTCGAGCGAGACAACCTGGCGGTTCTCCAGGAAGAGGTTTGCGAGAAGCTTGCCGTCCGCCGAGTAGATCTTGGTGGTCTGGGCGACGGCGAATGCGGCAGGATCCGTGACGCTGGGCAGGTCCGTGAGCCAGTTGGTTGCAAGTCCGATTGCGGCGGCTGTGCCTACTCCGGCGAGCAAGATGGTTACCACGAGCGTAAGCGCCAGGCCGCTGAGCAGAACCCGGAGAACGGTGTGTTTGGGATGATGACGCCTAATACGGCTGCGTCGGGACAAAGAGGACTCCTTCCATTCAACGGTCTATTTTGCCTCAGGCAGCCGTATATTGCCAGGTAAAAGGCATCATCGGTTGAGCAACGGTGACCTCGGAGGCCATTGAGCGGGCGGTGTATACTTCTCGGGCACAAGCGTCGTGAGAGAGGCCGGCATGCCGGATACAGTCAGAACGGAACTACTTGCGCCGGCGGGAAGCCCCGACGCGTTGGTCGCTGCCGTCAACAACGGCGCCGACGCAGTCTACCTCGGCCTCGGCGAGTTCAATGCCCGCCGGGGTGCCGCCAACTTCGATCTTGAGAGCCTCGCCGATGGGTGCCGGTTCGCGCACCTCCGAGGTGTTCGTGTCTACCTGACGGCGAACATCGTGGTTCTGCCGGAGGAGATGCCTGCGGCGCTCACGCTGATCGACGGCGCATGGGCAGCGGGCATCGACGCCGTCATCGTGCAGGACCTCGGGCTGCTTCGAGCGATTCAGAGCACGCTTCCGGATATCAGGGTGCATGCCTCCACGCAAATCGACGCGCACGATCCTTCAACGGTTCGCGTGCTCGCGGGACTAGGAGTCTCGCGGGTCACTCTCGCACGTGAGGTCTCGATACCGGAAATCGCTGAAATCGTCGCAGACTCGCCTGTGGAGGTAGAAGCCTTCATACACGGTGCTCTGTGCTTCTCATACTCTGGCCAATGCCTGATGTCGTCGGCCATTGGTGGCCGTTCCGCGAATCGCGGGCTGTGCGCACAGCCGTGTCGCCTGCAGTACTCGCTTATCGCCGAGGATGGCGCCGAGATGCCATCGCCTGGCAGGCACCTCTTATCGCCGAAAGATGCAGCAGGAATCGCACATCTGCCTGCTCTTGTACGCGCAGGCGTCTCGGCCCTCAAGATCGAGGGCCGCATGAAAGTCCCGGAGTACGTGGCGGTCGTCGTTGGTGTGTACCGCGCGGCACTCGATCGGGCGATGGCTGACCCTGACGGCTATATGGTTACTCCCGGCGAGTGGTCGCTCCTTGAAGAGGCCTTCAGTCGAGGGTTCACCGACGCATATCTGCTCGGCACGAGCGGCAACGAGATGATGAGCTACGCTCGCCCGAACAACCGTGGCGTGCCCATCGGGCGCGTTGCAGCCGCTGGTCCGGGTTGGGCCGAGATATCGCTCGATCGTTCGATTGATTCGGCCGACACGATCCAGTTCTGGACCTCGCGGGGACGCAGCGCCCAGCGCGTTGGGGAAGTCGAGATCGACGGACGTCGCGCTGTCCATGCGGTGGTAGGAGATCGAGTGCGTCTCTCGGTCGAGGACCAAGTCGCTCAGGGCGACCGCGTCTTTCGGGTCGCGAACGCGACCATGCTTGACGCTGCGCGGCGCACATTCACAGGAGGAGCTGCAGTCGATCATCGCGCAACGCCGGTTGAGATAGCCGTTCGACTCAAAGCTGGATTGCCGCTGCTCGTGGAGGTGAGTGCTGCCGGGTTCTCTGCTTCTGCCGAGGGACCCGTCGTTGAGGTCGCGCGTACGAAGGCCGTGACGCTCGACGAAGTCATCGAGCACGTCGGCCGTGTCGGTGGTACCGGATACTCTGTCGACGGCTGGAACGTTGACTTGGAGCATGGCGTGGGGATTGGCTTCTCTGCGCTACACAAGGCACGTCGCGCGGCGCTTGAAGCGCTTGACGTCGCCCGCCTCGCGCAGTGGAGCGGTCGCGTTGTGAGCGATCCGAAGCCGCCCGCGCTCGCCAGACCAGCGCGGCCAGCGGCACCCGACGTCGTGGTGAGCACCTGGGACCTTGAGACTGCTGAGGCATGCCTCTCGGCCGGCGCCTCGAGTGTGTTTCTGCGCGTGACTGCGCTCGATGAGCCCCGGGAGCTGCCAGACGGCGTTATCCCGCTGCTGCCGCGCGTCGCTCACGCCGGTGATTTGGCGCTGCTTTCAGCCTGGACCGACCTCGGACCGGTTGTGGTCGCGACTCTCGGTCAACTTGCGGCTGCGATAAAAGCGGGCACTCCCGTGCAAGCGGACTGGCCGCTCAATGTCACAAACCCGTGGTCGGCGACGGCGCTGCAGGATCTCGGTGCTGAGCTGGTATGGGCATCGCCTGAGCTGACTGGCTCGCGTCTGGCTGAGGTCGCCCGTGGCTCGTCTGCTCCAATCGGCGCGCTCGTGTATGGTCGCCTAGAGCTCATGGTGAGCGAACATTGCATCTTGCAGGCGGCGGGGGAGTGCGCGCACTCGTGCGCCACGTGCGTCCGCCGACGCAGCCTGTGGTGGCTACGGGACCAGAAGGAGTATCAGTTCCCGGTACTCACAGACTCAGGCGGGCGTTCTCACGTGTTCAACGCGGTAACGCTCGACCTCAGCCGCGCTCTTGCCGAGGTTATCGGCGCAGGTGTCGCGGCCGTGCGTTTGGAAATGACGACCGAGACGCCATCCGAGGCGTCCGATATCACATCATCTATGGTCGAGGCGGTGCGACATGTCGCAAGCGGCGGAGAGCCGCCTGTAGTGGCAATCGCCAATCCGGCCACAAGTGGGCACTTCTTCAGGGGAATCCGGTAGGTCTACTTGACCAAGACTGTCTGGGTCAGGCTTGCCGCCTGGCCCTTATCATCGGTCACCCATAGAACCACGGTGTAGGTTCCCGGGGCTGTATAGGTGTGCGTTGCTGTCTTGCCGCTGGCAATCGGTGTG
Organism: Actinobacteria bacterium HGW-Actinobacteria-6; assembly: GCA_002841295.1. GTDB lineage: Bacteria > Actinomycetota > Coriobacteriia > Anaerosomatales > Anaerosomataceae > UBA2286. The sequence continues at coordinate 4,535 of PHEU01000018.1, read as the reverse complement.
CCGTCTCCGAACTCCCACGAGTACTTCGCAATCGTGCCATCATCGGTCGATGCTGATGCGTCGAAGGTCAGCTTGTCGCCAGACTTGGGCGCGACGGGGGTGAATGTGAACGACGGAACTGGTGCCTTGTCGGCCGCCGTCCCCTTGGAGACGACTACAGTTACGACAGTCTTCGCTGTTGTCTCGCTGCCGGCCTGCGGCGTCTGTTCTGCCACGATGCCAGCAGCAACATCGTCGTACACCTTCTCTTTGACCTTGTACTCTATCCCGAGCTTCTGTAGCGCCGAAAGCGCAGCTTCCTTGGTCATCCCGATCAGGTCGGGAACTGGCGGGTCGATTGGCGTCTTGTGTAGTTCGCATACCCCAGGCGCATGAGCGGTCAGGAAGAGGCCGCGTCCGGTCTTAGTGCAGTACTCTCCAGCCTTCTGTCCGGATTCCAGGCATATCTTCGTCGAGACAAGCCCGGCTGGTTGCTTGAACTCGCTCTTCGGGGTGTCTTTGAGTGCCTCTTTCATGAAGGCGGCCCATATCTCGGCAGGGAAGGACCCACCGGTGACCTTGCGGCCGTGGATTGAGAGCATCGCCTTCTGGGAGTCCGCAAAGCCGACCCACACAGACGCGGCGAGGTCTGGCGTGTAGCCACAGAACCATGCGTCACGGTATTGCTGCGTGGTTCCTGTCTTGCCGGCCGCAGTCCTGCCGATGCGAGCTCTGGACCCGGTTCCGTTGCTGATGACGCCCTTGAGGATGTCGGTCGTGAGGTATGCCACAGCTGCAGGAATCGCCCTCGTGCCCTCCGGGATAGCCACCTCCAGCGTCTTTCCGCTTGAGTCCTTCACTTCGAGGATGCCGTGGGCCGGCACATTGATGCCGCCGTTTGCGAGTGTGCCGTACGCCGAGGCCATCTCAAGTGGCGTGACGCCCTCCTTGAGGCCGCCGAGCGCGATTGCGGGAACCGCAGTGATAGGCGTCGCGATGCCCATGTCCTTAGCAGTTGCTGCGACCTTCTTCGCTCCGACATCGAGAATGACTGCCGCATAGACCGAGTTCACGGAGTCCTCAGTCGCTTCCCTGAGTCGCATTGCGCCAGTCCGACCGCCGCTCGCCCCGGTGACTTTCCATGTCTGTCCGCCAGATATCGGGAAAGATGCGGGGCCACAGGAGTAGGTGCTCTCAGAGGAGATGTTGTTCATGAGCGCCGTCGCAAGCACAAATGGCTTGAATGCCGAGCCGGGCTGACGATGGCCCTGAACGGCGACGTTGTACTGCTGCGTCTGAAAATCCCGGCCACCCACCATCGCAAGGATCTCACCGGTCTTCGGGTCTACCGCTACCAGCGATGCCGATGGGTCACTATCCTTGTCAAGGGCGTTTGCCACGGCTTTCTCGGCCGCCGCCTGCATAGTGAGGTCAAGCGTGGTCTTCACGCGCAGCCCGCTGTGATAGACAGCCTCGGATCCGTATTCTTCGCTGAGCAGGCTCTTCACGTATTCAACGAAGTACGGGGCCTTGCCTGAGGCTTTCTTGAGCTCCACGAGGTCAAAGTCGGACTTCGCTGCGGCATCTGCGTCGGCTTCAGTCGCGTATCCAAGTTCGGCCATCTGGCCGAGCACAGTCGCTCGTCGCCCGCGTGCGGCGTCCTCATCCAGGAACGGTGAGTAGCGTCCAGGCGATTTGATCACGCCGGCGATCATCGCGCACTGTGCAAGGTCAAGATCCTTCACGTTCTTGCCGAAGTACTTCTGTGCGGCAGTCTGAACGCCGTAAGAACCGTGACCGAAGTAGATGGTGTTCAAGTACAGCTCGAGAATCTGATCTTTCGTGTAGTTCTTCTCGAGACGGTACGCGAGCATCGCTTCCATGAGCTTGCGCTTTATCGTGCGCTCATCGGTGACGATCGCGATCTTCACGTACTGCTGCGTGATAGTCGATCCGCCGTGCATCGCGGAAGGGTTCCTGATGTCGACCCACAGCGCCCTCAGGATGCCGAGGGGGTCGACGCCTTTGTGCTCGTAGAATCGCTGATCTTCGGTCGAGATGACCGCCTGACGCAGCGCCGCAGGAATCGTCTCCAGCTTGACGTCGGTGCGGTTCTGATCGCTGAAGACCTTCGTGATGACTTTGCCGTTGCGGTCAAGAATGGTGGTCGTCTGATCGCGACCCTTCAGGGGTGCATTCAGGTCCGGGAGTTCTTTGGAGAGCTGCGCGTACACGACACCGCCCGTGACAGCCGCAATCACAGTGCCAAGCAGGAAAGTGAGCAGCAGCAATCTGAGCCAACGTCGCTTCTTGGCGACAGGGCGCCTTCCCTTGCCGGGTGCCCGCTTCACGGGCGGGCGCTGTCCTTGGGGTGGACGCTGTCCCTGCGGCGGGCGTGTGCTGCGCTTCGCCGGAGGAGTGGTCCGGGTGCGCGGGCGTGGCTGCGGCTGACGTCGTGCGTCCCGGGGTGATCCCTGGCCGCGCCGGTTGTGTGCGTCGTAGTCAGTCATGTCCTCGCCTTGTTCGCAGGTTGTGACGTCTTCGGTCATACGTCCGACGAACGACACCATCCTCCCGTCAAGAGTATCGCATGCTCGCGGAAGAGGGTCGTTCGTCGTGCTAGTATGACGTGCAAACGCCGAGCCAACCACCCCGCGAGGCGTAGCGGTTCGGTAACGAGCCGCTTGCTCACGGGAGACCGCAAGGAGAGCAAGAGTGAGCACGCCTGCCGAGCAGATGCACGTCATCAAGAGCGGAATTGCCGACCTCGTTCCTGAGGCCGACCTTCTCAAGAAGCTGAGCCAGGACCGTCCGCTGCGCATCAAGCTCGGCGTAGATCCCACCGCGCCCGATCTCCACCTCGGTCACGCGGTGCCGCTGAGAAAGCTGCGACAGTTCCAGGACCTCGGTCATACAGTGGTGCTGATCATCGGGGACTTCACGGCGCTCATCGGCGATCCCTCTGGGCGTAACAGCACGCGTCCGCCGCTCACGCGCGAACAGATAGATGCGCATGCCGAGACGTACATAACTCAAGCGTTCAAGATCCTCGATCCTGAGCGCACCGAGTTGCGTCGCAACTCCGAGTGGCTTGGAGCTCTCGACTTCGAGAGCATCCTCAAGCTCACGAGTCGATTCACTGTCGCGCGCATCCTGGAGCGCGACGACTTCTCGAAGCGTTATTCCTCCGGTCAGGGGATTTCTCTGCATGAATTCCTGTATCCAGTTGCCCAGGCGTACGACTCGGTCGCCATCGAAGCGGATGTTGAGCTTGGCGGCACCGACCAACTCTTCAATCTACTTGCCGGCCGAGAGCTCATGGAGAAATCGGGCATGGAGCCGCAAGTCTGCCTCACGTTGCCGCTTCTTGAGGGCACGGACGGCGTGCAGAAGATGAGCAAGTCGTACGGCAACTACATAGGCCTCACTGATGAGCCAGCCGAGAAGTTCGGCAAGGTGATGTCGATTCCTGATGAGCTGATGGTCAAGTACTACCGGCTGTGCACCACCCTGACCGTCGAAGAGGTTGATGTGTTGGAGGCCGAGCTTGCCTCCGGAACGGCACACCCCAACGTGATGAAGCGTCGCCTGGCTCGTGAAATCGTCGCACTCTACGACTCACCAGAAGAGGCGACTGCAGCGGAAGCTGCATTCGATCGGGTGTTCAAGGAGCACCAGGTGCCGGAGGACGTCACTGAGTTCCAGGTCGCCCGCGTGGATCCGGTGCACCTGCCGGCCATGCTCAAGGAGGTCGGACTCGTCGCCTCAACATCTGAGGCACGCCGCCTGATCGACGGGGGTGGACTTCGTATCGATGGCGACTCTGTGGAGCCCGGCACGTACGATATTGCGTGGGCCTCCATCGAAGGAGCGGTACTGCAGGCGGGGAAGCGTCGTTATGCCCGCGTACGCGCGTACTAATAGAGGCGACGGTGTCTGGCGCCCGCACCGCGCCTCATAGCGCACTGATTCAAAGTAATCTGAGATGCGCCCTTGCGCTCGGCTTTCCACGGTGCTAAAGTAGCCAAGCTGCTTCGGCGACAGAGTGGAGCGCAGACTTGAAAAGTCGGGTTACGGTGAAGGCAATCGGATAAGGGAACACGGCCACATAGTGGCGGTCGCTCCACCATCCGACGCCTCCGAAGAGGGGGCGTTTTTTACGCTCCGGAAGCCGAAATCCAAGCGCGAAAATGAGTCAAAAGAAGTGATTGACAGCGAGGTGCAAGACCAGTAACGTATCCCCTCGCTGCACCTGAACCTTGAAAACTGGATACTGTGATGAAGCCAGTAAGGTCTGCATAGCAGACACATGAATCCCGTCACACCGAGAGGGTCAGTCAACAGACCAAACCGGTGAGACATTTAACCGGATCCAAACCGGTCGGTACCTTTGCCGACGCAGGTGGATCCACCGGACCTTGCCAGGTCCATATCTTCGCAGAACACAGACTTCGGTTTGTGATCACTTCAACGGAGAGTTTGATCCTGGCTCAGGATGAACGCTGGCGGCGTGCTTAACACATGCAAGTCGAGCGGAAAGCCCCTTCGGGGGAATT
>PHEU01000017.1 GCA_002841295.1 Actinobacteria bacterium HGW-Actinobacteria-6 | reverse complement strand
GCCGACCGCGACCACACGCGCATCGTCGTCTTCTACCCCGCCGAGGGGGTCTCGGACATCCAGCGCAAGCAGATGGTGACGCAGCGCGGCGACAACGTGAGCGTCTTCGGTGTGCGCGGCAATTTCGACGACTGCCAGAACGCGGTGAAGGCCGCCTTCAACGACGAGGCCTTCAACGCGGAGCTGCACGAGAAGCACGGGCTCAAGCTCTCCTCGGCGAACTCCATCAACTGGGGCCGACTGCTTCCGCAGATCGCCTACTACGTGAGCGCGTACGCCGACATGGTCGCAAGCGGCGGTGTCGTCGCCGGTGCCGAGATGGACGTGTGCGTTCCCACCGGCAACTTCGGCAATATCCTCGGCGCGTACTACGCGAAGAAGATGGGCGTGCCGATCGGCAAGCTCCTGTGCGCAAGCAACGAGAACAACGTGCTTGCCGACTTCATCGCCACAGGCACCTACGACATCTCGGCACGGCGGTTCGTGACGACGCCGAGTCCCAGTATGGACATCCTCATCAGCTCCAACCTCGAGCGGCTGCTCTTTGAGCTCGCCGGCGCCGAGCGCGTCCGCGAGTGGATGGCGTCACTTTCCGCCGAAGGTCGCTTCCAGGTGGACCGCGAGACGTTCGGCCTCATGCGCGAGCACTTCATCGGCGACTGGGTGACCAACGACGAGTCGCTCGGCGTCATCTCCCGGGTGTACGACGAGACCGGCTACCTCATGGATCCGCACACAGCGGTCGCATGGGAAGTGGCAGAGCGGCTACGCAACGTGAATCCGGTGCTGGTTGTATCAACCGCGCATTGGGCCAAGTTCGGCGCCGATGTATACAAAGCGCTCGCCGGCCTGCTCTACGGCGACCCGCTCCCCGAAGATGCCAGCAGCCTCAGCGGCGTCGAGCTTCTCGGCACAGTGCAAGGACTTGCCGAGGCAGCCCGCGTGCCCCGTGCACTCGCCGAGCTCGACCGTGCCGAGGTGCGCTTCACCGGTGTCGTCGATGCTGGCCGTGACGGCGTCGAGAGCGCCGTCCGAGAGTGGCTGGGCTAGTCACGGGCGTCGCGTGACCACTACTTCTCCGCACGAGGGTGTTTCTCGGCTATCATGCCCCCATGCCATCAACTGATGATCACGAGACCCTTCAGCGTCTCATAGACACACTCTTCGCCGATAAGACCGGCGTCCGGAGACTTGAGTTCATCGTCCGGGCGGAGCTTGCAGATCTTGCGAGCGAAGTCCTCGACATCGTGACGCTCCTGCCTCCGGGCACGTACGAACGCGACCGGCTCTGTGACCAGCTCAACTCGGCGATCACAGCACACGGCTGGGGACGGAGCCTTGGCACCGTCCACTAGGTCGCATGGTTTGCTTCGCAGAGGTGGACGATTCGCGGTGTCTGCGCTACGGTCGCATGGGCGCTCCCGCGCCACGCTCCAATCTGAAGAGAGGATTCGCCGCGTGCCTGCCCTCATGAAGTGGTTCGAGCGATTGTTCGCGAGCACGCCCAGCCGAGACGCCGAACGATTGAGCGCCGAGCAGGTGCTGACGAAACACGCCGGGCGGCTTCTTCAAGTTCGCGGCGTCATGTCCATGGGCGTTGGCAAAGACTCCGACGGGCGGCCTGCAATCGTCATAGGCATCTCCTCAGAGATCCCCGACGCAGTCGGTGAGCTACCCGAAACTCTGGACGGCATTCGAGTCGTGCAGAAGAGCTCCTAGCCTCACAAGACGTTCGCGTGAGCCGAGGTGCGGCGATGCGTCTCCATTCGGCAAGAGCTCTGCGGGCACACCCGACCGACCCAACTGCTCGGCGACCACGAACCGCGCGCATGTGTCCCACCCGCCGCGACAATACGCCCGCCTGTATCGCAGGCCGACGTGTGGCAACGGGCCGAGCGCGGCTGTGAACACTGGACATGTCGTGGCGTACTTGCAGAGACTAGCCATTGCAATCCCCTCATTGTCAGTACCGTCTAGTACTGTATTGCTACCGTTTGTCTCGGCATCTGTCCGTCCTTGGATGATATCGACCCGACGAACGGCAGTAAATATCTGTGCTGCCTGGTGTCGTAGGCATGATGTAAACTCACGCGTGGGGGAGCAACCTCCGTGTCCAATCTTTGGAGGTAACATGCGCAACTGCACTGCTTTTCGTCGTGTGTTGGGATTGACGCTCGCGGCAGCTCTAGTCGTCGGCGCAGCGCCATCGGCTGCAATCGGACTCACAACGATCAGCGGCAACGTGGACGAGTTGAGTGCGGAGAACAGCCCGCTCGCCGGAATCAGAGTCGAAGCCTTCGACGCGTGGGATGCGTGGGACGGAGACCGGGTCTCGCTCGGCAGTGCTCTCACGGACGCGAGTGGCAACTACACAATCTCGGGTCTTGCCGACGACATCGAGGTGATCCTCGCGTTCCAGGACACCACCGACACATACCGCGACGTCACCGCGCCCTGGCGCGGTCTTCCGCTCGAACAAAGCTACTCCATCACCACCGACGGCTCACTGATGACTTCAGACTGCTCGCTCATCACGTTCGAGAATCTGTTCTACTACCGGGCGTACCGGGTAGCCGATGCAGATCGCTACAAGACCGCCGTCAAGATATCGAAGAACAACTTCCTGACCGCCGACACCGTGGTCATAGCCAGCGGAGCGTCCTTCCCGGATGCCCTGGCCGCATCGCCACTTGCCGGTGCCTATGACGCGCCTCTTCTGCTTACCGCACCGACGTCTCTTCCCTCGGCTGTAGGAGCAGAGATCACGCGGCTCGGCGCGAAAAAGGCCTTCGTGATCGGCTCTGAGAGCGCGATTTCCAAGGCCGTCTTGACTCAGCTCACAGCGAGAGGCATCACGAGCATCGAGCGCCTCGGCGGTTCGAACCGCTACGCCACCGCCGAGAAAGTCATCTACAAGCTGCCCGCCGACTACTTCGCCGACGGTGCATTGCCATTCGTCTGCCGTGGTGACAACTTCGCGGACGCCCTGGCGGCATCACCGTTCGCATACTACGACGGCTTCCCGATTCTCCTGACCAAGCCCGGGTCACTCCCAGATGAGACCGCCCGCGCATGGAAGTACATGGTGGACCGCGGCTCTGAAGCTGTCCTTGTCATCGGAAGCACCGCATCCGTCTCCAACTCAGTCCTCAACACCATGGCCGGATACGTCCCTGGCGGCGAGCTCTACGGCGACAGAATCGCTGGAGAGAACCGCTACGAGACTGCGTACGCAGTGGCCGACTATTGGGGCCTCGCCTACGACTTCCTCGGAATGGCCAACGGCGGCAACTTCCCTGACGCGCTCGCAGGTGGAGCCGGTATCGGCAAGTGGGGTGGCGCGCTGATCCTAACGCCGACCAAGTACTTGGACGACAATGCTGCCGAAACACTGTGGAACCACGGCTGGTTCGACATCGACTTGCAGTGCTACGGCGGGACGACCGCGTTGACCGATAACACGTGCATCCAGGGAGTCATCGCGATGGGTGCCGACTTCTACGACATCGACAACCCCGATGGTTATGTGGAACTCGCGACTGTGTCACCGCTGTCGGTATTCCGCAACCAGGCCGCTTTCGCGGACAAGGGAATCGCACCTGCATCGACTCGACTGTCATCTGTTGAAACCCGTGAGCGAATGGAGAAGTCAGACTTCTCCTCGAAGTTCACGATTCTGGCGGTCGCGAAGTAGCGCTCGCAGATTACAAAGAAAGGGCCGCCGGATCACCCGGCGGCCCTTTCTGCTTCCACCCGACTAGAACTAGAGAAGCGGCAGGTATTCATCGAGTTCGTACTGCGTAACGCGAGTACGATACTCGTTCCACTCAGCCTTCTTGTTGCGAAGGAACCACTCAAAGACCTGATCACCGAGAGCGTCGCGAACGAGCGCGCTGCCCTCCATCTCCCTGATAGCCTCGTACAGATCCTCGGGGAGCTGCCCGATACCGAGCTCGGCTCGGCGCTCATCGGACATCTCGTACACGTCCTCGACGACGTCGGGCGGAAGCGTCAGCCCCTTCTCGATACCGTCCAGCCCGGCGGCGAGCATGACCGAGAAGGCAAGGTACGGATTGCACGCCGGATCCGGAGAGCGAAGCTCAACGCGTGTCGCGTTCTCTTTGCCCGGCTTGTACATCGGCACTCGCACAAGCGCGGAGCGGTTGCGGTGCGCCCAGCAGATGTGGACTGGCGCCTCATAACCAGACACGAGCCGCTTGTAGCTGTTGACCCACTGATTGGTGATCGCACACATCTCGCGAGCATGTAGGAGGATGCCGGCAATGTAGGACTTCGCCGTCGCCGAGAGATGATGCGGATCATCCGCGTCGTAGAAGGCGTTACGCCCGTCCTTGAACAGCGACTGGTGGACGTGCATACCACTTCCCGCTTCGCCATAGAGCGGCTTAGGCATGAACGTGGCGTAGACGCCGTTCTCCTGCGCAATCTCCTTCACGACCACGCGGTAGGTCATCACATTGTCGGCCATCTTGAGCGCTTCGCAGTAGCGCAAGTCGATCTCATGCTGGCTTGGACCGACCTCGTGATGGCTGTACTCCACCTGGATGCCAAAACGCTTGAGCGCCCGAACCGTGTCTTTGCGCAGGTCGATCGCTAGGTCGCGCGTTGTCTGATCAAAATATGTCGCATGGTCAAGGACCTCGGGCTCGGTATCGCTCTTGAGGTAGTAGTACTCAAGCTCGGGCCCAATGAAGAAGTCATAGCCAAGCTTCTTCGCGCGTTCGAGATTGCGCCGCATCACATACCGAGGGTCAGCCTCGTAGTAGCCGCCCTCAGGTCGCAGAATGTCGCAGAACATCGTCGCTACGAGGGCGCCCTTCTGCCTCCACGGCAGAATCTGCAGCGTACTCGGGTCCGGCATCGCGATCATGTCGGACTCTTCGATGCGCGCGAAGCCCTGAATCGACGATCCGTCAAAGCCCATCCCTTCGGACATGGCGATGTCGAGTTCCTCGACATCCATCGTGAACGACTTCAGAAAGCCGAGCACGTCCGTGAACCACAAGTGGATGAACTCGATCTTCTGGTCCTTGATCGCCTTGACGACCTCCGAGCGCAAGTGCTGGGGCATCGTTCCTCCTCGGCTTTCACTGTCTTGTGTTGCGTAGGCATTTCTCCGATGTTTCTGATACGTTACGATAGCCGAAATCGATATGGCCCGTGAGGGCCTTCACGAAACTTGGGGGTTTTTGTATGACCATGCAGCGGCCGAACGCGAACGACGCGACGCAGACCTCGAACCGTTCCCGGGATGTGGCTCCCGCCTCGGGCATCTGCACCCGATGCATCGACGGATGCCGCGGCAACTGCGAGGTCTTCAAGGCCTCCTTCCGGGGCCGCGAGGTCATCTATCCTGGTCCGTTCGGCGAGATAACCGCCGGCGGCGACAAGGACTACCCGGTCGACTACTCGCATCTCAACATCATGGGATACGCGCTGGGTGCAGCCGGACTCCCTGGCGGCGCCGTGGGCGACTCGGACAACACACTCTTCCCACATGCCAACACGGAGACGGTCTTCGGTGACGTCAACAAGGTGAAGATGCGCGTCCCGATCTTCACCGGCGCGCTTGGCTCAACGGAGATTGCCCGCAAGAACTGGGAGCATTTCGCAGTTGGCGCCGCCATCAGCGGGATTTCGCTGGTATGCGGTGAGAACGTCTGCGGCATCGACCCTCTCCTCGAACTCGACAGCAAGGGCAAGGTCGCCAAGGCTCCTGACATGGCGCGCCGCGTGGAGAACTACCGCCGCTACCATGAGGGATATGGCGACATCCTCGTGCAGATCAACGTCGAGGACACCCGCCTCGGCGTGGCCGAGTATGTGATCGAGAAGCTCGGAGTCGAGACTGTCGAGCTCAAATGGGGCCAGGGTGCCAAGTGCATTGGCGGCGAGATCAAGGTCAACTCGCTGGAACGTGCCCTCGAGCTGCAGGGCCGAGGCTACCTCGTCACACCCGATCCGAGCGACCCGTCCATCGTAGCGGCTTACAACGACGGAGCTATCCGACAGTTCGAGCGCCACTCCCGCCTGGGCTTCATCGATGAAGAGGGCTTCTATGCCGAGGTACAGCGACTGCGCGACCTCGGTGCAAAGCGAGTGACGCTTAAGACCGGCGCATACGGAATGCGCGAGCTAGCCATGGCGATCAAGTGGGCCAGCAACGCGCGCATCGACCTTCTCACCATCGATGGTGCCCCAGGCGGAACCGGGATGAGCCCTTGGCGCATGATGGAAGAGTGGGGCATTCCCACCTTCTATCTGCAGTGCATGACCAATGAACTCGTCAACAAACTGCGCGAGTGCGAGAACGCCTACATCCCGGATATCGCGATCGCTGGCGGCTTCTCGACTGAAGACCACGTCTACAAAGTACTGGCGATGGGCGCACCTCACACGAAAGCGGTATGCATGGGTCGCGCACTCATGATTCCCGGGTTCGTTGGCAAGAACATCGAGATCTGGATGAAGGAGCAGAACCTCCCCAAGACCGTATCGGAGTTCGGCGGCACGAAAGAGGAAATCTTCGTTAGCTACGAGACCCTCAAGACCAAGTACGGTGCCGAGGTCGAGAACATCCCGCTCGGCGCAATCGCGCTCTACACATTCAGCGACAAGCTCAAGGTGGGCTTGCAGCAATTCATGAGCGGTAGCCGCAAGTTCGACCTGCCGTCGATTACCCGAGGCGATGTCTTCGCGCTCAGCGAAGAAGCCGCACGGGTGTCTGGACTCACGTACGTCATGGACGTACAGCGCGAAGAGGCCATGCGAATCATCAGCGGCTAGGTGTAGACTACTGTTTCGGCGCGAATCAGCGTCGCCCCCGGGAATCCCGGGGGCGACGCTTTGAATTACAGGAGAATCGGCACCATGACTCATCATCCCCTCACGAAGATGGACGAACCCCAGGCTCCACTACCCGAGGACACCCCAACGAGTTCCGCTGACGTAGCGAGTCCGCCGCGCCGTATCCTCCGCGGGATCCGCACGTTTGAGTCATTCACGCACCGCGACTACACGTACTTCTTCTTCGGGGCGCTTCTGTCGAACATCGGAACCTGGACACAGACCGTCGCCCTCGGCTGGGTTGTGTATCAGCTGACGAAGTCCTCCTCGTCGCTCGGCATGGTGAACTTCCTTTCGGGCATACCCATCTTCGTGCTGACCATCTTCGCCGGGTCGCTCGCCGACCAGGTGGATCGCCGCAAGCTGCTCATATGGGCACAGGTCGTCCTCATGGGTCAGGCCGCTGCATTCGCATACCTCAACCAGTCCGGGCACATCACCATGGGGTGGATCTACGGCTTGTCGCTCGCCGGCGGCGTCGTGTCGGCGTTCATGTTCCCGTCGTGGCAGGCCATGGTGCCCGATTTGGTGCCGCGCTCATCGCTCCTGAATGCGATCGCGCTCAGCTCCGCGCAGTTCAACGCTGCGCGGCTCGTGGGGCCGCTCGTGACCGCCGCCATCATCGCCGCCTTCCAGTCCAATGAACAGCTCGGTATCACGATGGTGTTCATCGTGAACGGCGTGAGCTTCATCTTCGTCATCTGGGCCCTCGCGGTGATTCGACCGAAGCAAGAGAAGCATGTGTCTAAAGATGGCGAATCGGCCTTCAGGAAGCTCATTGCGGGCTTCAGCTACGCGAGGCAGCATCCGCATGTGGCGATGCACCTGCTCACTGCCGTAATGCTCACTATCTTCGGGATGCCATTCATGACGCTCTTGCCGGTGCTCGCCGCTCAGACGCTCAAACTCGGCAGCGCAGGATACTCCTCACTCATGGGTTTCAACGGCATGGGAGCGCTCATCGGAGCTCTGGCGGTCGCGTCATTGCCAAGAAGCGTACGGCGTGAGCGCATCATCCGCTACGCGCTCGTCTCGATGGCGCTCGGCATTTTCGTGCTCGCATTCTCGCGCACCTATGTGATCACAGCCGTGATGCTCGTACTACTCGGCGCCGCGTTCTTGGCGTGTGTATCGAGCATCAACACGAACCTGCAAACGGCCGTCCCTAATGAGCTCAGGGGTCGCGTGATGGCGCTGTTCGTCATCTGTTTCATGGGCATGATGCCGTTTGGATCGCTCGCCTTCGGAGCCCTGGGAGATATCATCGGCGTGACGTGGGCTATCTTCGCCGGCGCGATCGTGCTGCTCGGCTACTCGGGTGTGCTGCTCATGCGCCCGAGGCTTCTGTGTCCGGAAGATACCCGCTGCTGAGTCAGTCGCCGAGCTCCTCGGCAAGAATGCGATCTATCTCGGTCATCGCCGTCGCATCGAGCGTGAACCCTTCGACACCAGAGGCGGCCTCAAGCTGCTCCGGCTTCCTCGCGCCCCAGAGCGCGATGGTGAGTCCCGGCTGATCGAGCAGCCACCGCATCGCAAGGTGGATGACCCGACGCCCGTACGATTCCTGCGCGAATGCGTCGAGTCGTGCCACTGCCGAGAGGTGCTTCGCGTATGCATCGCCATGGAACATCTCGCCCCGACGCGCATGATCGGTCGCCTCGTGACCGGGCTTCATCGACCCACTGAGCAACCCCCTCGCAAGCGGACTGTATGCCATGGTCGCAAGGCCGCGTTCGCGACTGAACGGGAGCACGTCCGCCTCGGCCGCACGCTCGAAGAGGTTGTAGCGGAACTGAGTGGTGTCCAGGCGCCCGCCCGGGCAGAACGACTCCATCTGCTCCACGGAGTAGTTACAGACGCCGATCGCGCGAACGAGACCCTCATCGACAAGCATCCGCAGCTCGGCGGCAGTTTCCTCAAAGGGAACACTCACATCCGGCCAGTGCACCTGATAGATATCGATGTAGTCGGTCCTCAGCCGGGCAAGCGACGCCACGACCTCTTCACGGATGCGCTCCGCGGAGGTGTCTCGCCAGGGTTCATGCCGGGCGTCCCACGAAAGTCCAAGTTTCGTAGCGATCACGACCTGCTCGCGGCAACCGCGCTCATCAATGATCCCGCCGAGCAACTCCTCGGATAACCCGAACCCGTACACCGGGGCGGTGTCTATGATGTCGATACCAAGATCAAGGGCGCGCTCGATGGTTGCGCGCGCGGCATCCTTGTCGGCTCCGCCCCACATCCAGCCACCCATTGACCAGGTGCCAAGTGCGACTCGCGATACATCTCTCCCAAGGGCTGGCAGCCAAACGCGCTCCATGGAATTCCTCTCCTGTCGGTATGCCTTTCATTTTACCCAGTCTTGGCACGCTCGTTGCTTTCTGTTTCTTGAGCAGAGCGACCCGCTCCAATCCCTCCCCCCTCGGATGCGGGGCCCGCCGCTCAACAGAACGGGGCGCGTCCCCCCACGCGCCTCGTTTGATTTCCGGGGTTACCTGGAAAACAGGAACGGCCCACCTCCCCCAGGTGGGCCGTTCTGTTATCCAGCGGCGTACCGGCCTAGCCGAACCGACCGGTAATGTATGACTCGGTTCGCTTGTCATCAGGATTCGTGAACATCCGCTTCGTCTCGCCCATCTCAACCAGGTGCGCCGGCTCATCCATTGACTCGCGAAGCATGAACGCAGTCTGGTCCGAGATACGCGCTGCCTGCTGCATGTTATGCGTGACGATAACGATCGTGACCATGTCTTTGAGCTCGGCAATGGTGTCCTCGATCTGCTGCGTCGAGATCGGATCGAGTGCCGAGGCCGGCTCGTCCATCAGCAATACTTCCGGCTTGGTCGCAAGCGCACGGGCAATGCACAGCCGCTGCTGCTGACCGCCGGAGAGCTCGAACGCGTGCTTCTTCAAGTGCTTCTTGACCTCGCCCCAGAGCGCAGCGTCGGTGAGCGCCTCCTCGACGATGGCGTCGAGTTCGCCGCGCTTCCGAATTCCCTGGGTGCGAGGGCCAAACGCGACGTTGTCATAGAGCGACATCGGGAAAGGGTTGGGACGCTGGAACACTTGCCCGACCCGCATGCGCAAGTCGACCGGATCGAGCGTCTTCTCGTAGATATCCTGGCCATCAAGCGTGATGGTTCCGCCGACCCGGACCCGACCGATCTCATCGTTCATGCGATTCAAGCACCGAAGCAGTGTGGATTTGCCGCAGCCGGACGGGCCAATGAGTGCGGTGACCGAGCGTGACGGCACGAGCATGTTCACGCCGGCGAGCACGGTCTCGTTCCCATAGGCAACGGAGACATCACTGAGCGCGAAGCTACCTGACACCGCGTCAGCACCGATCGTACGGGCTCGTGACTGCACTTCGGCCCCGGCGGGTGTATCCATCGCGATCTCTTCAAAAGCCGCAGACATCACCACTTGACCTTCCTCCTTTGGACCGAGCGCCACGCGCCGGCGATCATGCTAACAGTGCTTACACCGGCAACGAGAACGAATGCAGTACCCCACGTCACCTCGGGGGGTACGTTCGGGACCTGCGTAGCCAACACGTAAAGGTGATACGGGAGTGACATGTACTGAGAACTGACCGAATCAGGCAACTTCGGCAAGAAGAACGCAGCGCCGGTCACGAGAATCGGTGCCGTCTCGCCAGCGGCGCGCGACAGGCCAAGAATCGAACCCGTGACGATCCCCGGAGCTGCTGCCGGAAGCACGACCTTGTGAATCGAGCGCCAACGCGTGGCACCGAGCGCAAGTGCGGCCTGACGAAGATCAGATGGAACCTGCCGCAGGGCTTCCTCGGTAGACGTGATGATCACGGGCAATGTGAGGCACGTGAGCGTCAGCGCCGAGGCAAGCAACGACTTGCCGAACTGCATGAGCAGGACGAAGACCGCTAGGCCGAAGAGGCCGTACACGATCGACGGCACGCCGGCCATGTTCGCGATCGAGAGGCGCACGAGGCGCGTCACGAGATTCTTCGGGGCGTACTCGGCAAGGTAGATGCCGGCCATGATGCCGAGGGGCAGCACGAGGACCGCCGTCAGCGTGACCAGCATGAGCGTGCCGACGATGATCGGGAAGATACCGCCCGCACGCATCCCCATCCCCGGTTTGGAGAACAGAAACTCAAGGCTGATGCCAGGCAGGCCAGAAATGACGATCTTTCCGAGGATGAATATGGCCGCCCCGATTACCAGGGCAACGCAGGCACCGGTGACGACCTTCATGACTGCCTCTACCCTTCGGGCAGAACGCGCACGGCGAGCTCTGTCATTCATCGGCGCCACCTCTTCCGCTGGCGCTCAAGCACCAGGTCCGCCGCAAGGTTGATCAGGAAGGTTATCGCGAACAGCACGAGCCCCACGCTGAAGAGCACCGAGTAATGCTGTCCGCCGTACACGACCTCGCCCATCTCGGCGGCGATCGTGCCCGTCATCGTGCGCACCGACTCGAACACACTGGTGGGCATCACCGCCGCATTTCCGGTGAGCATAAGCACCGCCATCGTTTCGCCGATCGCCCGGCCGAGGCCGAGCATGACCCCGGCGAAGATGCCCGAGCTTGCCGAGGGCACCACGACCTTGTAGACCGTCTGCCACCGCGTGTTGCCGAGCGCAAGCGAGCCTTGCCTCAGCGCGTCGGGGACCGCGTGAAGCGCATCCTCGGAGATGGAAATGACCGTCGGGAGGCTCATGATGCCGAGAACGAGCCCGCCGGTCAGCGCCGTCATGCCCGAAGTCAGGGAGAACGTGGCTTTCACCCAAGGAATGACCACGGCCACGCCAAGGAAGCCGTACACGACGGACGGCACGGCTGCCATGAACTCGATGACCGACTTCATGCCCTCCTTGAACCAACCCGCCGAGAATTCCGAGATGAACACGGACGCGCCGATGCCGATTGGGACGAAGACAACGACCGCTACGCCCGTGACCGCCAGTGTGCCCACGATGAGCGGGAGGAACCCGAAGAGTTTGGGCGTGCCTGTTGGGAACCACTGGGTGCCCGACAGCATCTTGTCGAGGCCTATCTCGCCGATCGATTGCCGCGCCTCGACAACCAAGAAGATCGCGATTGCAGCAAGGATCACGATCGACAGCAGTCCTGCTGCATATATCAGCGTACGGACAACGGCCTCGACCGCGCGACGTCGAGTCGCACGGCCGAGGCGCCGTCCCGCCTTATGGGTGGGAGTCACCGCCATAGTATGTATCCCGCCTTACTGGACAGGAACAAAGCCTTCATCTGCAACGACCTTCTGACCGTCGACGCTGAGTATCCAGTCGAGATATGCCTTCATGACACCAGTCGCCTCGCCGTCGCTGTACATGTACAAGCCGCGGCTGATCTTGTACGTGCCGTCGAGCACGGCCTCGATCGACGCCGCGACACCCTCGACCTTCAGGACCTTGACCTTCGCATCGAGGTATCCCACGCCCACGTAGCCGATGGCGGCGTCGTTGGCAGCTGTCTCATCGACGATCGCCTGGTTCGAAGGCAGGAGCTTGGCAGAGGAGGCGTAGTTGACGTCCTTGCCGACAACGGCCTCCTTGAAGTACTCGTACGTGCCGGAGGAGGAATCGCGCGATAGGATCACGATGGCCTTATCGGCACCGCCGACCTCTATCCAGTTCGTGATCTCGCCTCGGTAGATCTTGCCGATTTGCTCGACCGTAAGATCCTCGACACCGTTCGCCGGATTCACCACAACCGCGATACCGTCGCGGGCCACCGTGTACTCGACCGGGTTCACGCCATTGGCCTTGGCCTGGTCGATCTCTTCTTGCTTCATCTCGCGTGAGGCGTTCGCGAAGTCGATCGTCTTGTTGATGAGTGATGCGATACCCGTACCGGAACCGCCGCCCTTGACCGAGATCATGACGCCGGGGTTGGTCCCCATGAACGTCTGCGACCATGCAGTAGCAACGTTCACCAGCGTGTCGGAACCCTCGACGTTGATCACACCGGTGAGCTCGGAGCCGGTGGCGTCTGTCGACGCGCTGTCCGCCGTGGTCTTGCCGCAACCCGCAAGTCCGAGCGCACCGAATGCCAGTGCCGCGATCAGACCGAATGCAACAAGCTTCTTCACGTTGTTGATCCTCTCCTCATGTTGAGTTCAATGCTGTACCGACAACTTTTGCCGGGCACGGTCATCGTACGAAGCAGCCAGGCGCGAGTGGTTGCATCGTTGTAAAACAACAACCGAATTTGTGAAACATGTGTTAAATCTATTTGAATTGTGGCGCGAGCAGTCCATGATGAATACGTCATCAGGCATCGCTTGGAGGAATCGTGTCCAAGGTATTGGTCGTAGAGGATGATCCGATCATCCGTCAGACGGTGGATTACGCGCTGCGCCGGGCGGGATTTGAGACCCTGACCGCAAGCGATGGTGTCGCGGGTCTCTCCCTTGCCTTAGAGCAACTCCCCGACCTGGTCCTGCTCGACCTCATGCTCCCCGGCATCGACGGCTACCAATTCGCCGAGCAACTCCGCCGCACCGACAAAGACGTCGCCATCATCATGGTGACCGCACTTGACCAGGAGCGTGACAAGGTTCGTGGCCTTGATGCGGGAGCCGATGACTACATCACAAAGCCGTTCTCGATCGAAGAGCTCCTTGCCCGCGTCCGTGCAAACCTCAGGCGCGTGAAAGAACGCCAGGTGCTCACCGAACACACCGTCATCGAAACAGGTGACCTGGTGATCGAACCTGCTCAGGTTCGCGTCTCTGTGGCCGGCACTCCGGTCAAACTGCGCCTGAAAGAGTTCCAGCTGCTCGTGTCGCTCGCATCAAGCCCGGGCATGCTGATGACACGCCAGAAGCTTGCAAGTGAGGTCTGGGGATACGATTTCTTGCCCTCGTCGCGAACCATCGATGTTCACATCCGTCGGCTGCGCCAGGCCATCGAGGATCCCTCGGCATTCCTGTACATCCATACGGTGCATGGCGTCGGTTACCGGTTCGAACCCACACCGAAGAGCGGAGATGCCCGGTCATGAGCACACCCATGCGATGGTCGGACTCGTACCGCCTGCGCCTCATCCTCGGCTACGTGCTGGTCGTGAGCGTGCTTGCTGGCGCGTGGGCGTGGAGCCTCTACGGCCCACTGACCGATGCGGTCATCGAGCAGCAGCAGGTGCACCTGCAAAGCGTTGCGCAGGCTGGCGTGCTGGTGATCGCCAGCTCCGAAGACTCCCCCGTAACCGTGGTCAACCAGCTTGTCGCTGACACGGATTTACGCATGACGATCGTCGGCTCTGACGGCACGGTGCTCGCCGACAGCGCCGAGAACCCCTCGGCCATGGCAAATCATAGCGACAGGCCAGAGATCATCGACGCACTCAGGGGCACAGTCGGCAGAGAAGTGCGGCGCTCGGCAACACAGGGGTTCGACCAGATGTATGTGGCTGTGCCGGCGACATATCGAGGCGAGCGCGTGGCGCTGCGGGTCTCCGAATCACTCGAGAAGATCAGCGAACTCTCGGGAAACGCCCGGCAAACCGGCCTGATGCTGCTTGGACTCTCGGTCATCCTCGCGCTCATCCTCGCGGCCCGCACTGCGGCACGTACCGCACGCCCGGTCGAGCGTCTCGCCGATGCAGCATGTGCAATGGCAGCCGGTGACCTGACGTCGGGCGTGCCGGTCGAAGACGGCGCGATGGAGCCGCTCTCGGCGGCACTCTCTGAACTCCGCATGCAGATGAAGACGCGCATCGGCGAGCTGGAGGCCGAACAACAGAATCTGCGCACCGTGCTCGACGGCCTGGACGACGCCGTCTTCTTGCTTGACGGCTCCTCGGTGCGGCTCGTGAACCGCGCGGCGACCCAGATGTTCCGGACCTCGGCTGCCGAGATGCGCAACCGTGGCATCGCCGAGATGGGCCTGCCCGCTTCACTGTCCTCGGCGATCGCTGATGCGCTCACCGCGACATCAAGCACCACGCTCGATGTCGGGCCTGACCCGTTGCAGCGATACATGCGCCTCACCGTCGTGCCGCTCGGCGTCGTAGACGGGACCGCGCGTCACCTCGTGGTCGTCGCCGATACCACTGACCGGATGCGGCTGGACCGCGTGCGCCGGGACTTCGTCGCGAACGCGTCCCATGAGCTCAAGACGCCCACGTCCGGCATCTTGCTGCTGTCAGAATCAGCCGCCAACGCGGCATCCGACGGCGACACCGACCAGGCGCTCGCATTCCTCAGCCAGATCGAAGCCGAGGCGGCGCATCTGCGGCAACTCGTATTGGACCTGCTCAACCTCTCGCGCCTTGAAAGCACTCCGAGCGCTGACTCGATGACCGACATGCGCCAGGCAATCGACCTGTCACTCACCACCCATCGACGTGCGGCGAACGCCAAAGAACTGGAACTGCGTGTGGAATTCTCGGCAATCGAAGGCGTGGATGTCTACGTGCAAGCCGACGGCACCGACATGGCGATCGCACTCGATAACCTGCTGGCGAACGCCATCGCGTACACGGAGACCGGAGCCGTGACTGTCGCGCTCGAGGCCGCCGAGTCGACCGTGACCTTACGTGTGAGCGATACCGGCATGGGAATACCCGCCGAGGACCTGCCGAGGGTGTTCGAGCGCTTCTACCGTGTTGACCGCGCGCGCTCGCGCGACAGTGGTGGCACAGGACTTGGGCTCTCGCTCGTGCGTCACGTGGTCGAACGCGCCGAGGGCACAGTCGAGATCGCCTCGGAGATGAACACGGGGACGACCGTGACGGTCACGCTCCCACGAGCGCTCTAGCGCGAGGCGGTGCGCCCGCTCGTCACCGTCACATAGAGGCCCACGGTGATCGTCATGACGGCAGCACCAAGCAGCCAGCCACCGAAAATATCCCCGAGATAGTGGACGCCCAGATACACCCGGGACAGCGAAATAACGATCGCCAACACCACGCACGTGGCCGAGACGAGCGCCTTCGCCTTGAGCGATAGTGTCTCGTCCACCGTGAAGAGCAAGAAGACGAGCGTCCCGAAGAACAGGAACGCCGAGAGCGCGTGTCCTGATGGGAAGCTCAAATCAGCGGGCGGCACGATTCGCGCGAACTCGACTGGTGGACGCTCCCGACCGGCCATGAGCTTGATGAGCTGCCCGAGCGCAGGGCCGAACGTCATGGTGCCGGCGACGAGTGCCGCCTCGGCACGCAGGCCGCGCCACAGGAGCCAGGCTGAGACCGCCAGGGCAAGTGCCGACATGATGGCGAATCCGCCCAGCGTGGTGAACGCCAACGCGATGGGGTCGAGCTGGGGGCTCGCAATCGATCTGATCGCCGAGGAAACCGCGTGATCGATCGAGATGAGCGCCGGCATGAGCAGAAGCATCGCCCACAAGGCCGCAAAGCCTACAACTGCGATTCCGAACAGGATGACAAGCACGCCGGGTCGCGTGTCGCGCCTCCACGATGCGCCGTTGCCCCACGTCATCGCCTAGCTCCTTATCCGCCGGCTGATTCGAGCATCCGTGCCGCGACTTGCTTCTTGCGCGAGAGCACGCCGTCCATCCATGCCGACCCACTACCAAGCTCGATCCCGAGCGCGCGCTCCGCGAGTCGAACGCGTCCGCTTGCGACGATTTCGCTCCCCTCCCGAACCACGTCCGTGACCATAAGCATCAGCAGATCGTATCCGCGCGCCAAACGCATCGCTTCCATTACCGAGACCAACTCATCCCGGTGATCCATGACATCAGCAAGCTCGACCGTTTCGATCTGCCCGATTGCGATTACCGCATCACCGACACGATACTCCTTGAGGTCGGCGCGAACCGCCTCTTCTGCCGAGAAGCGCCTGCCCTGCGAGCGCGCACGGAACATATCCATCCCGAACTCAACGGCGTCCACTCCAACGCGCTCGGCGAGACGTCGTGCGACCTCACGGTCGGTATCGGTTGTCGTAGGCGACTTCAGCAACACCGTGTCGGTCAGAAGCGCCGAGAGCAGCAGCCCTGCCATGCCGACAGGCGGCTCAACGCAAAGCTCGCGGTAACGCTCCGCAACGATCGTGGCAGTCGAGCCGACCGGAAGGTTGATGAACAGAATCGGTGAGGACGTCTGCACGTCCCCGACGCGATGATGGTCGATGATCTCGAGGACTGACGCCTCGGCCACACCAGGTGCGGACTGCGAGATCTCGTTGTGATCCACAAGGATCACGCGTCGGCGGAGGTTCCGGGCGAGGTTGGTGCGCGTCACGATACCCGCAAGCGCGCCCTCGGCATCAACGACGACAGCTTCACGGTGCGGCGACTCAACGAGGTCCTCAGCAAGCTCCGAGAGGAGCACATCGGGTGAGGTCAGCAGCATGCCGGTATCCATCAAACCGCCGACCGGGTGCGAGAGGTTCACCAGACGCGCAGCGGCATAGGTGTCGTGGCGCGTCAGGATGACCGCTGTGCCCCGCTCAGCAGCAAGGGCGAGTACGTCATCGCCTGGGACCGCATCGCCCGTTACAACGAGACAGGCGACGCCAGCCTCGATTGCCATGGGCTGCGTGCGACGCCTGTCGCCAAGCACAAGCGTGTCTCCGGACTTGATATAGGTGACCATCGTCTCGGGCTCCATGGCGCCGATCAGCACGCCGCCTGAGAGCACCCGCGCCTGGTCACCAACCAATACGCGCGCACCGAGCGCCGAGGCTACATGGCCGACCGTGACTGGCATCTTCTCAAAGCCGCGAACGTCAGTCTCGTCGATGTAGAGTTCCGCGAGGGTCGTGACGTTGATCAGGCCACGCACGACGCTATCGTCGACGACCGGAAGTGCGCGCACGGCGTGCTCCCGCATCATGCGACCTGCTTCGAGCATGGTCGCATCGGGCCCGATGCTGAGTGTGTCTTCCGTCATGACGTCGCGTACACGGGTGAACACGTGTGAGACCTCATCGGGCAGGTCGATGCCGAAGCGCTCGAACACCCAGGCCGTTTCGGCGGGAACAGGCCCCAGGCGCGCCGGCAAGAAGACGTCACCGGGCTCGGTGAGATTCTTCAGATGGGCATAGGCGACAGCCGAGCAGATGGAGTCGTTGTCCGGGTTCTTATGCCCAAAGACGAGGACGGGTCCCATCGCGTTCCTCTCCAGCGGGTCGGGGCGCTAGCCCTCGACTTTTCGTATCGGAGCGTACCCCATAAGGAGGCTTTTCGTCCCGAGTCCTTTGAAGGCGATCGTAACCTTGTCGCCGGTGATCTCTTTCACGACTCCACGACCGAACGTCTTATGGTCGACGACATCGCCAGGCGCAAGCTCAAGGCGCTCCTGGGTCTTCTTGACCGGCGCTGCGCCAGAACCGAAAACGCGACCTTCTGCAGGCGGCACGCGATCGGTTCCCCAGCGCATCGAGCCGCCACGATCACCACGGCCACGACCCGGCGCGGAGCTACCAAAACCCGCCGAGCCAACACCCTCGGTGCGCAAGTGCTCCTCGGGAATCTCGCCGATGAATGTGCTCGGCGCATTGCTCTGCGTCTCCCCGAAGAGCTGGCGGGAGTTCGCGTGGGTGATGTAGAGCCGCTCACGGGCGCGTGTGATGCCCACGTAGCACAGACGGCGCTCCTCTTCGAGCTTCTGCGGCTCATACATGCTGTTGATGTGCGGGAAGATGCCGTCTTCCATTCCGACCAGGAAGACGACCGGGAACTCAAGGCCTTTGGCCGTGTGCAGCGTCATCAGCGTGACGGTGTGGTCTCCGTCCTCAAGCTGATCGAGGTCGGTCCTAAGCGCGATCCACTCCAGGAACGACTCCAGCGTGCGCTCCTCGGGGTCCTCATGAGTCTGGTCGTACTCGCCCACCACGCCAAAGAACTCGTGGATGTTCTCGCCACGACCACGAGCCTCGTCGCTACCCTCGGCAGCGAGCGCCGTCAGAAGCCCGGAGCGCGCCACGATGGCCTCAACACGGTCGCGCAGCGTCGGAGCCTCCACCGTGCGTGCGGCCTCAAGTGCGGCCGCGAGGTCGTCGACACGCTTGCGGGCAGCGCCGCCGACCCACTCTTCAGCCTCCGCACGGGCGATCGCCTCGGAAAGCGTGATCCCCTCTTCGTACGCGTGCGCCTGGAGTAGTTCGATGGTGGTCTTGCCGATACCGGCGCGCTTCTCCATCACGCGGCGCAGCGACTGCACGTCGGCCGGGTTGACCGCCGAGCGAAGCCACGCCATCACGTCGCGGATCTCTGCCCGCTCGAAGAAGCGCGTGCCGCCAACGAGACGGTACGGCACGCCAACGCGCAAGAAGATGTCCTCAAGCACGCGCGACTGGGCGTTCGTGCGGTAGAAGATCGCGAAGTCCGAGTACGTGCGGTGCTCAGAGCGCAGCAGCCGCTCTACTTCCTCGGCAACAAAACGCGCCTCGTCACGCTCGTCAGATGCAAAGTAGCGTGTGATCGCTTCGCCGCCGGCGTTCGCGGTGAAGAGCGTCTTAGGCTTACGGCCGCGGTTGTTCTCAACGACGGCGTTCGCCGCCGCGAGGATCGTCTTGGTGGAGCGGTAGTTCTCCTCAAGCTTGATGACCGCAGCCTCGGGGTAGTCCTGTTCGAACTCAAGGATGTTGCGGATATCTGCGCCGCGCCACGAGTAGATGGACTGATCGTCGTCACCGACGACCATAAGGTTGCGCGTCTTGGCAGCAAGCATGTTCACGATCGAGTACTGGGCATGGTTGGTGTCCTGGTACTCGTCAACGTGGATGTAGCGGAAGCGGTCCTGATAGAAAGCAAGCACATCGGGATGCGCGCTCAGAACCTTCCACGCATTCACCAGCAGGTCATCGAAGTCCATCGCGTTCGCGTCCTGCAAACGCCGCTGGTAGAGCGCGTAGACCTTTGCTGCCATCTTGTCCGGTGGGATGACCGCGCTCGCAGCAAGCGCCTCAGGCAGCACCAGATCGTTCTTTGCCGCTGAGATCCGCCCGCCGATCATCTTGGGCGGGTAGCGCTTGGGGTCTACGTCAAGTTCAGCCATGGCCGAGGTAAGCATGCGCTTCGCATCGTCCTGGTCATAGATCGTGAAGTTGTTCGAATAGCCGAGGTGGTGTCCCTCGGCACGCAACACCCGCACGCAGAACGCATGGAAGGTCATCACCCACATGGAGCGAGCTGAGGGTCCGACCAGGTTCTCCAGACGGCTGCGCATCTCCTGTGAAGCCTTGTTGGTGAATGTGATCGCAAGGATCGCGGAGGGCGAGATTCGCCGCTCGGCGATGATGTGCGCGATGCGGTACGTGAGTACGCGAGTCTTGCCCGAACCGGCGCCAGCGAGCACGAGGAGCGGGCCCTCGGTCGTGGTCACGGCATCGCGCTGCGCGGGGTTGAGTTCGTTGAGGAAGGTCGTCATAGGTTGACCAGTCTAGCGTACGAGGCGAGCGCGGCATAGGTGAAAACGGGCGCTACCTCACGAATTTGATCATCGAGAATTGGCCGTTGTCGCCATGCTTGAGGCACATGTCGTGCATGACCTTATGATCGCCCTGGATGTGCTGCGTGTTGCCGCACTTCGTGCAGACGGGCCCCCCACACTCGGAGCAGAAGCCGATGCGCGGCTCACCTTGTGCGCCACAGTGCGCACAGAAGCGACTGCGTATAGGCTGCGCCACGACCGTCACCTCCGAAGGGCTCCAACATCCGACGGTACCGTTGCAGCAAGTTCTTAGCCTAGTTCCCGCCCAATCGATTGTGCCACGGGCGATAGCTCGGCAACAAGAGCGCGTATTTGGTCGAGGTCAAGGGACTGCGGTCCATCACACAGCGCCTCGCGTGGATTCGGGTGCACTTCGATCATCACACCGTCCGCGCCAACAGCGACAGCCGCCCGCGAAACCGCAGGCACCAGGTCCGCCGAGCCGGTCGGGTGCGAGACGTCGATGATGATCGGCAGAAGCGAAAGCTTCTTGACCACGGGTACGGCAGAGATATCGAGCGTGAAGCGAGTTGCGGTCTCAAAGGTTCTGATTCCCCGCTCGCATAGGATCACGTTCTCATTACCGAACATCGTGAGGTAATTGCTCGCCTGAAGCCACTCTTCGATCGTGGCAGCCATGCCGCGCTTGAAGACGACCGGCATCCCGGACTCTGCGGTCACCGCACCGATCTTCTTGAGCAGGCTGTAGTTGGCCATATTGCGCGTGCCAACCTGGAGGATATCGGTGTAGGAGGCGACCTTCTCCACATGCGCCGAGTCGGTCACTTCAGTGACGACCAGAAGTCCGAACTCATCGGCCGCCTCGCGCAGCATGATGAGCCCCTCCTCCTCAAGACCCTGGAACGAGAAGGGTGACGTCCTCGGCTTATAGGCGCCGCCGCGCATGACTTTGATACCAAGCTCTGAGAGCGTGCCGGCGACTTCTCGCATCTGCTCGCGGCTTTCGACCGAGCATGGCCCTGCAATCAGTGTGACCGCACCATCGCGCTGAACCGCGCCGATGCCGCGTGCCTTCTCGGCAGCCATCAGCCTCTCAGCTCCTTCATGACGTGCAGGATGGCAGCGTAGATCTCGCGAAGGTTGTCGCCGTACAGCGGACCCTTATTGCACGCTGCAAGGTTCGCGAAGATCTCCTCTTCGCGCTTCGGGTCGTACAGGCCGAGGTGAACCTGGGGCTTGAGCGAGCGAATGGCGAGCGACTCGACCGCGCGGTCGTTGAGCAACTTCACAAGCTGACAGTCGATCTCGTCGATACGGCTCCGGTGCAGGTCGATCTGGCCCTGTGCGTCTGTGTGCTTCTCGTCCATGTGCCTCAGCTCCCCTGATCCATCCGTGTCTGACACCAGACGCCGGGCTGCGTGCAGCTCCGGCGTCTCGAATCACACGGCTATTCCCATTCGATAGTACCCGGCGGCTTGCTTGTTATGTCGTAGGCGACGCGATTTACTCCGTCAACCTCGTTGATGATGCGGTTGCTCATCTTGGCCAGAAGCTCGTGCGGCAGGCGCGCCCAGTCGGCCGTCATCGCGTCTGCCGAGGAAACGGCGCGGATGATGATCGGTCGCGCGTACGTGCGCTCGTCCCCCATGACGCCCACCGAGCGGATGTCCGGCAGCACCGCGAAGTACTGCCAAACCTCGCGATCGGTGTCCCAGCGGCTGATCTCCTCGCGCACGATCGCGTCTGCGTTGCGCAGGATCTCAAGCTTCTCGTGATCGATGTCGCCGATGATGCGGACCGCAAGACCCGGACCCGGGAACGGTTGCCGGTGCACGATCTCATCGGGAAGACCGAGTTCGGAACCGACGGCACGGACCTCGTCCTTGAAGAGCGCCTTGAGCGGCTCGATCAGGTCGAAGTGCACGCCGGCCGGAAACGGGATGAGGTTGTGGTGGCTCTTGATCTTGGCGGCGGTCTTGTTGCCGCTCTCGATAACGTCGGGGTACAGCGTGCCCTGCGCGAGCCACTTGACGCCTTCGAGGTTCGTGGCCTCTTCGAAGAAGACTTGCCAGAACTCTTCGCCGATGATGGTGCGCTTGCGCTCCGGATCACTGACGCCCTTCAGGAGCGTTAGATATCGCTCCTCGGCATCAACGTGGATGAGATCGATGTGGAACTGATCGCGGAACGTGGTCACGACCTGCTCGGCTTCATCAAGTCGCATCATGCCGTGATCCACGAACACGCAGGTGAGCTGGTCACCGATAGCGCGATGCAGAAGCGCCGCAACCACCGAGGAGTCCACGCCGCCCGAAAGGCCGCATATCACGCGGTCGGTTCCGACCTGCTCACGCACACGCGCGACGGTCTCATCGATGATGTTCACCATCGTCCACACCGGCGGGATCTTCGCGACATCATGCAGGAACGTCTTGATGATGTGCTGCCCGAATTCAGTGTGCGCGACTTCGGGATGGAACTGCGTAGCGAAGAGCTTGCGGGTCGGATCCTCCATCGCGGCGATCGCGGTGGTGGGGGTCCGCGCGGTCACCGAGAAGCCGGCGGGAGCGGTGCCTACACTGTCCCGGTGGCTCATCCAGCACTGCGACGTCGCCCGCACACCTGCAAGCAAGACGCTTCCGGTGTCGGTCACTTCAAGCTCGGCGAAACCATACTCGCCGATGTCGGTCTTGGGAATCTCGCCTCCCAAATGAAGCGCCATCTCCTGGATGCCGTAGCAGAAGCCCAGGATCGGAATGCCCAGCTCGAGCACGGCAGGATCCATATGCGGCGCACCCTCGGCATAGACGCTCGCCGGGCCGCCGGACAAGATGATCGCAGCCGGTTTGCGGCGCGCGACCTCCTCGGCAGTGATCGAGTACGACACGATCTCCGAGTACACCCGCGCCTCGCGCACGCGGCGCGCGATCAGCTGCGCGTACTGCGCGCCGAAGTCGAGAACGAATACGGTCGGCTGCTGATCGTGGAAGTCTGTCACTACCGGCCCATCCCGACGCCCTGCGACTGCTGGAGGGTCTTGCCCTCGGTCTGCAGCGCGGGAGCGACCATGACCTCGGCCTTCTGGAACGTCTTGAGGTTCTCGTAACCACATGTGGCCATCGAGGTACGCACGCCACCGAGCAGGTTGAGCGTGCCGTCGTTCTGGTGCGCCGGCCCGAGCAGGATCTCCTCAAGCGAACCACGAATGCCCGCCTGAACGCGGGTACCGCGGGGCAGATCGGGGTGGAAGGTCGCCATACCCCAGTGGAAGCCGCGACCGGGTGCCTCGGAAGCCGCGGCAAGCGGCGAGCCGATCATGACCGCATCGGCGCCGCAGGCGATCGCCTTGGCAAGGTCACCACCGGTGCGCATGCCACCGTCAGCGATAACGTGGCAGTAGATGCCGGTCTCGTCGATGTGGCGAAGACGAGCTGCCGCAGCGTCCGCGATGGCCGTGGCCTGCGGAACGCCGATGCCGAGAACACGACGGGAGGTGCACGCGTGGCCGGGGCCAACGCCCACGAGCACGCCGACAGCGCCGGCACGCATGAGGTGCAGCGCACCCTGGTAGCTGCAGCAACCGCCGATGATGGTCGGAATCGGGAGGTCGCGAACGAACGCATTCAGATCAAGCGGCTTATCGTAGGTCGAGACATGCTCGGCCGAGACGACGGTACCCTGGATGACGAGGATGTCGAGGCCGCCTTCCATGGCAGCGTCGATGTAGCGCTCAACGTTCTGCGGAGTGAGCGACGCTGCGGCGAGCACGCCACCGGCCTTGATCTCCTTGATACGCTGCGTGATGAGCTCAGGCTTGACCTGCTCGGCAGCGTAGATCTCCTGCATCTTGGCAGTCGCCTCTTCTTTGGAGAAGCTGGCGATCTGGTCGAGGTATGGCGCCGGGTCCGCATAGCGGGTCTGGATGCCTTCGAGGTTCAGAACGGCCAGACCGCCGAGCTTGCCCATCGTGATGGCAAAGCCGGGATCCACAACGCCGTCCATTGCCGAGGCGAGAACCGGAAGCGGGAACTCGTACTTCTTGCCCTTGAACGCGAATTCCCAGTGGATATCCACATCCCGCGGGTCACGGGTCCTTCTGGAGGGGACGATCGCAATGTCGTCGAAGCCGTACGCCTGCCGTGCTGTCTTTCCGCGCCCGATTTCGATCTCCATACTGTGATGCGCCTCCTGATTGCCCCGATGCGGATGTGAAACCCTGCTTGAGCGAAGCAGCAACTGATATACAAAAGACCAGGGGTCGCCCGCTTCCGGGCGGCGCGTCCTGGTCTAACGGTGCTGCGACGAAGTGCTGCTCCGCGACGCTGGTAAGGTGCGTATATGCTAGCCCTCAGTGTATACAGTGTCAATCCGCGCCGTAGAGCTGTTCACGTGTGTGCGCGCTCACGGAGCGAATTGCCTGGCTGTGCTTAAATAGGGGTGTTCCCAAGCTCCGAAAGGAGTCCCGATGCAGCCGAAGCACACCGTCGTAGCCACCCGCATCAAGCCTACCTTGTTCATTGTCACCTTCGCAGTCGCGCTTGCAGCTATCCTCGTTCCCACGACCGCGTTCGCCGGCACGATCTTCCTCGATCCGGGCCATGGCGGACGCTACCCCGGCGCCGTCTACAACGGCGTCGAAGAGCAGCGGGTCAACCTGCTCATCGCCCTGGAAACGCGCAAAGTGCTCCAGTCGCGCGGCCACACCGTGCACATGAGCCGCACCGGCGACTACACCATCACCAACGCCGACATCCCAACGTGGCACTACAGCGAGGTCACCGACAGCTACCGCCTGTATTCCGACGGCACCACTGGCGCCTACCCGATTCCCTACGACGACTTGCAGGCCAGGAGCAACAAGGCGAACGTCTCGGGCGCCGATATATTCATCTCGATACACAACAATGCTGGCGGCAATGCGACCGGCACGGAGACGTACTACAACAGCTGGGACACGCCAACCGACACGAAGCTCTCGCGCACGCTGGCGACGTATCTTCAGACCGGTATCACCTCGAGCGCCGGCACCTTCAGCCGAGGCGTCAACGATGTCGGCTACTACGTTATCAAGTGGGCCAACATGCCCTCGGCACTCGTAGAGGTCGCGTTCCTCTCAAACTCATCGGATCGCGCGAAGCTGCTGAACTCGACATTCCGGCACAAGGTGGCTGTGGGCATCGCCAACGGCATCGATAACTACTACGCAACGAAGCCCCTCTCCCCCATCGAGCCGAGAATCGAAGGTGTTGATCGCTATGCGACCTCGGCCAATGCGGCGCTGGCAGGCTGGCCGAGCGGCTCAGGTTCGGTCATTCTCGCCTCGGGAGAGGATTGGGCGGATGCGCTCGCCGCTTCGCCGCTTTCCACACACCTCGACGCGCCGGTACTCCTGACGCCGAAATCGGAACTGCAGTCATCGACCGCGTCCGCGATCGCGAAGCTAGGCCCCGAGCGCATCGTCGTTCTCGGCAGCGAGGCTTCTGTCGCGACCTCGGTCGTCGACGCGGCCTGCGCCGCCGCCGACCTTCCTGCCGAGGCAGTCGAGCGGCTTGCCGGAATCGACCGTTACGAGACAGCGGTGGCCGTGGCGGAGCGCATGGGGCTCACGCCGGGATCTGGCGTGACCATCGTCGCCGGCACAGCATTTCCGGACGCTACCTCGGCATCTTCCTTCTCGGCGATGCGGGGTATGCCAATCCTTCTCACACGCTCGAGCGGCCTGACAAGACCGACGGCGGCATACCTTGCGCTGCACTCCGAAGAAGTCACACGCGTCTCGGTAGTCGGCGGCCCGCCGACCGTCTCGCAGAACGTCGTGGACCAGCTCAAGGCACGGTCGCTATCGGTGACGTGGCTCAAGGGCAGCGACCGCTACCAGACGAACGTCGCGACGCTCAGGGAGTATTGGGGCGCAGGCACGATGTCCCCATACGTTGCCACTGCGCAGACATTCCCCGACGCACTCACCGCGGGCGCGCTGGCCGGCCGAGAAGGGCAGCCCGTGGTGCTTTGTGGGCGCACGGTTCTCGCAGGCAGGACGCGCGAGTGGGTCATGCTGAACTCCAACAGGATCTCGGGATTCACCATGATCGGCGGAACCGGGACCCTGTCGAATCTTCTGGAATGGGAACTCGCGAAGGCCCGCAGGTTTCCTGCGCCTTAGACGTTGAAGCGGAAGTGCATGACGTCGCCGTCTTTCACGACGTACTCCTTGCCCTCGATCCGCAGCTTGCCTGCAGCCTTTGCGGCAGCCTCGGTCTCAAGCGCATCGTAGTCGGCGAACGAGATCGTCTCGGCCTTGATGAAGCCGCGCTCGAAATCCGAGTGGATCACACCGGCGGCCTCAGGAGCCTTGGCGCCGACCCGAACGGTCCACGCGCGAACCTCCTGCACGCCGGCAGTGAAGTAGCTCTGTAGCCCGAGCAGCTGGTACGCCTCACGAATAAGCGTGTTGAGGCCGGGCTCTTCGAGCCCCTCCATCTCAAGGTACTCGACGAGCTCCTCGGCATCGAGGTCTGCCATCTCGGACTCGATCTTCGCGCAGATCGGAATCGGCCGCACGCCATCGATCTCGGGCAAATCGGTGCCGATGGCACTCTCGTCGATGTTCGCCACATAGAGCATGGGTTTCATGGTGAGCAGATGGAGGTCGCGCAGAAGCTCGCGCTCCTCGGCGGTCATCGGCATAGTACTCGCGCGATGGCCCTCGGCCATCCAGGCCTCAACCCGGCGGGCGATGGCGAGCTTAGGCTCCAGCGCCTTGTCGCGCTTGACCTCGCGCTCGAGGCGCGTCAGCGAGCGCTCCATCGTGCCGAGGTCGGCCAGCACCAACTCGGTGCGGATGGTCTCAACATCGGAGAGCGGGTCGACCTTGCCGTCAACGTGAATGACGTTCTCATCCGAGAAGAACCGTACGACCTCGACGATCGCATCGGTCTCACGGATATTCGCCAGGAACTGGTTGCCGAGGCCCTCACCTTCGTTCGCGCCCTTCACGAGACCGGCGATGTCCACGAACTCGACGACTGCAGGCACGGTGCGCTGCGGCTTCACGAGTTCGACGAGGCGGTCGACGCGCGGGTCGGGAACAGGCACGACGCCGACGTTAGGCTCGATCGTCGCGAACGGGTAGTTCGAGGCGTCGACGGCCTTACGGGTGAGTGCATTGAACAACGTGGACTTGCCGACGTTCGGCAGACCGACGATTCCTATTGAAAGCGCCACGCGCGTGCTCCTTCCGAGCAGTCCGGACCGCGATTCGGTCCCAGGCTTGGAGTATAGTACCACCCCAACCGGACAAGAAAAGGGGTGGCCGTGAGCATAGCGGCGCTTTCGGCTGGAGTACGGTCGCCGCAGCCGCTAGTCGCGCGATCTTGAGGCTGAGTAGAAGATGGGGTTTGTCCACACCTCGGCTGATTTCGAAATGCCCCGGGCTGCCCGAAACTCGAATCGAGCAACGAACATGCCTGCACCCGGTGGAATCGGCACATCCGTCTCGAACTCAGGGCGGAACGGACCATCCAATGAGACGAGCGGAACTTCAGGATCCAGGCCGAAAACCTCGATACGAGTGCAGTAGCGCCGGGCCGAAGGTCGCTGGACGATCCCCACGCTCACGTGACCGCGCAGCTTGCGCGGAACAACCTCACCGGGCCAAGCGCTCCCAATAGTGATTGTCCCAAAGTCACCTACACCCGAGACAACGGAGTGACCCGCGGCCAGCGCATCAACGATCGCCTTGCCGCTCGAGCTGTCAGAATGAACCCAGGTCATGCCTTTGGTTCCAGGCTTGTCGAAGGGCCTGTGTGAGTCAGTCCCTCCGGTCGCTACCACGAAGCCCTCCCCGGCAACCGCACCATGAAGCCCGACTTTAAGCATCTCGAACCACTTGCGTCGCGCCTCGAGCGAAGCCACCCGCTCGTTCGAAAGAAGCTCCATCGCGCCAAAACCAGATACGCCCCATTCGCGCCATCGTATCGCTCCGCCGAAGGGAGCACCGCCGCCAAATGGATGCGCCAAGGCAACCACAGCTCCAGCGCGGCCAGAGATTGCAAGCGCCTCGCTCGGACTGTAGGCTCGATTCCCGGGAGGGACATCGCCCCCTGTAGGCCAGCCATAGACCAACATATCCCCGGTTGCTTTGCCGCCCGGAGACTCCACCAGAGTGACCTCCGCACCCGGAAGCAACGTAAGTCGTCCGATGCGCCCCTCGACCTCCCTCACCGCCGAGACGAACCCGTGCCAATCCTCACCGATTCCGTCTGTGTGATCGGTGAACCCGACCCAACGCAGACCCCTGCCTGCGGCGGCAGCTGCCTGCGACCAAATGGAAGCATGACCATCGCTCCAATTCGTGTGGACGTGCGGGTCACCCGGCAACCATCCAGCCGGGCTGGGAAGGGCACACTTGTTGCGACGGCGTGCAAAAGGAATCCCCTTCTCATCGGGCGGTGCGGCCAGGTTCGCCCACTGGGCTCCTGTGAGAAACGCAGCCAGGTAGGACCAAAGCAGCGCGAACCCGCTCCCCGCGCACGCCAGGAGCCAACCCACCCCTCCGATTCGATCTTCGGCGTACATCAGGACCAGGTACACCCATGCAGCAACTCCCGCCACATAGAACAGCGCGTGCGGGAAAGGCGCGGTCAACCGATGGGCGATCTTCCTTAGCATCGGGCGATTACGCCCGTAGATCTCGCGGTTGTAAAACTCACGGCTGCCCAGGAGTCTCGGGTCATCGGCAAGCTCGCGCACTGCAGGTTTGATCACATGCTCTCGATAGTGCAGAAGCCCCAGAATGGATTCGTCACGATCTACAAGGAACATCCCGAGCACTGCGCACAGAGCCGTGACAAGCAGCACCACCAGCGGCTCAGCAGCCGACTCCATGCCGTGAAGACTGATCGCCGAACCGGCAAGCGCAACAACACCGGCCGTGCCGAACACGAAGGTCTGAGTCTTGAAGGCCTCGCATCGACCAATCTGCGCATCCAGCTCGGCTAATTCTGCAAGCCAGGAAGCAAGTGCCGGATGGGTGCTCTCGTCAGTACTCACATGACCTCCCCTTGTCAGTACCATCCAGCTGCAAGTCAATCACAACGGTGACCGGCTGTCAGTAGACTGAGCCCATGACGCACAGAGACCCTGGCCCATTGGGCCAGGGTCTCCTAGAGAGTGCAAACGACGCCAGAGGCGCTTAGTACATCCCGCCGCCCATGCCGCCCATGCCAGCCATGGCTGCAGCAGCGGAGCCGCCGTCCTTCTCGGGAGTGTCCGAGATGGTCGTCTCGGTGATCAGAATGAGAGCCGCGATGGACGCAGCATTCTGAAGCGCCGAACGGGTGACCTTGACCGGGTCGATGACGCCCATCTTGAGCAGGTCGCCATACTCGCCGGTCGCGGCGTTCAGGCCCTGGCCGACACCCATGCTGCGGACCTTCTCGACAACAACGGAGCCTTCAAAGCCGGCGTTATCAGCGATAGTCTTCAGCGGAGCATCGAGTGCCTTGCGGATGATCCGAACACCGATCATCTGGTCCTCGG
This sequence comes from Actinobacteria bacterium HGW-Actinobacteria-6, assembly GCA_002841295.1. Taxonomy (GTDB): domain Bacteria; phylum Actinomycetota; class Coriobacteriia; order Anaerosomatales; family Anaerosomataceae; genus UBA2286. Next base: position 11,270 of record PHEU01000017.1, on the reverse strand, counting down.
GAAGCTCAAGAGCGTCGAGCGCGGACGTTGCGTTCACGAGAGCCACGCCACCGCCGGCCACGATACCCTCTTCAACAGCCGCGCGGGTCGCCTGAAGGGCGTCCTCGATGCGGTGCTTCTTCTCCTTGAGCTCAACCTCGGTAGCCGCGCCGACCTTGATCACAGCGACACCACCGGAGAGCTTCGCGAGGCGCTCCTGGAGCTTCTCGCGGTCGAAGTCAGAATCAGAGTTCTCGATCTCGGTCTTGAGCTGGTTGATGCGAGCCTTGATCTGGTCCTCGGCGCCACGGCCACCGATGATGGTCGTGTCTTCCTTGGTGACCTTGATCTTCTCGGCACGACCCAGCATGTCAAGCTCGACGTTCTCAAGCTTGTGGCCGAGCTCCTCGGAGACAACCTGACCACCGGTGACGATGGCGATGTCCTCGAGCATGCGCTTGCGGCGGTCACCAAAGCCCGGTGCCTTGACGGCGACCGAGGTGAACGTGCCGCGGAGCTTGTTGAGCACGAGGGTCGGAAGGGCTTCGCCTTCGATGTCCTCGGCAATGATCACAAGCTGCTTGCCCGCCTGCATGACCTTCTCAAGAATCGGCAGGATGTCCTGAATGTTGGTGATCTTCTGGTTCGCGATGAGGATGAACGGATCCTCAAGCACGGCCTCCATGCGATCGGGGTCCGTGATCATGTACGGCGACACGTAACCCTTGTCGAACTGCATGCCCTCGACGGTCTCGATGTCGATACCGAAGGTCTGGCTCTCCTCGACGGTGATTACGCCGTCCTTGCCCACGACCTCCATGGCTTCAGCGATCTTGGCGCCGATAACATCATCAGCAGCCGAGATGGCGCCAACATGCGCGATCTCGTCTTTGTCCTCGATCTCCTTGGCGTGCGACTTGATCGTCTCAACGACAACCTCGACGGCCTTCTCGATGCCGCGCTTGATGGCAAGCGGGTTGGCACCGGCGGCCACGTTGCGCAGACCCTCACGCACGATGACCTGAGCGAGCAGCGTTGCGGTGGTCGTACCGTCACCGGCAACGTCGTTGGTCTTGGTCGCGACTTCCTTGACGAGCTGCGCACCCATGTTCTCGATAGGATCGGCAAGCTCGATCTCCCGGGCGATGGTGACACCATCGTTGGTGATCGTGGGGGCGCCGAACTTCTTCTCAAGCACGACGTAACGGCCCTTCGGGCCGAGGGTCACCTTAACGGCGTTGGCGAGCTTGTTCACGCCAGCCTCAAGGCCACGACGAGCTTCTTCATCAAACCTGATATCTTTGGCCATTTTTGGTTCTGTCCCTCCTTCTGTTCGTTCAGAGAGGACGACTTCACGCCGTCCGGGTTCTCAATAATTACTCGGCTACCAGCGCAAGTACGTCGCTCTGCGACATCAGGAAGTACTCCACACCGTCGATCTTGATGGGAGTCTTGCCCCACTCTTTGTAGATGACGACGTCGCCGACCTTGACGTCCATCGGCAGGCGATGCTCGCCCTTCTTGTCCCAGTTGCCAGCACCGACGGCGACGATCTCGCCCTGCTTCGGCTTCTCCTGAGCAGAATCCGGGATAAACAGGCCAGACTTGGTCTGCTCCTCGGCCTTCGCAGGCTTGACAACGATGTTGTCGAACAGCGGCTTCATGTTCATGCTCTACCCTCCTACGTCTCGTTCACCAAGGTACATCCACACATACGCCGAGAAGGCGCTTAAGAGATGTACCCATTTCTCCAACAATAGTTGGCACTCTCGGCGTCCGAGTGCCAACAGTATCGAATTCTAGTGTTCAGATGCCTCTCACGCAAGGGGTCCGAGCGAGAATCTGATACAACCACACTCATATCACACAAGTAGAGCCCGGAAGCGATTCCGGGCTCTCACGCCAGGCTATCCGTCAAGTGGCAGACTGGCTGTCGCCTCGGCGGACAGGCCGAGAAATCCGCCTTTGAGCAGGCGGAAATGTGCAGCGGCGGCGATCATCGCAGCGTTGTCCGTGCAAAGAGCAAACGGCGGCACGGACAGACGCACACCGTTGGCCGCAAGCGCATTCTTGAGCGCCTCGCGCAGCGCAACGTTCGCCGCAACTCCCCCGCCGAGGCAGAAGTCCTTCACGCCGTACTCGGCTGCAGCGCGAACGGCCTTGGCGACCTGCACGTCGATGACGGCGGCCTGGAACGACGCGGCGAGGTTTGGAAGGTGCACCTCTCGGCCGGCAGCCTGCTCGCGACGCACGTACGTGAGAACGGCTGTCTTGAGGCCCGAGAGCGAGAAGTCGTAGTCGCCGGAGTGCAGCATCGCGCGCGGGAACGGAATCGCAGCGGGATCGCCCTGCTCGGCCAGGCGTGAGATCGCGGGTCCACCCGGATAGCCGATGCCCACGAGCTTGGCGACCTTGTCGAACGCCTCCCCGGTCGCGTCATCGAGCGTGGAGCCGAGCGTATGGTACTCACCCCACTCGGGCACGTGGATGAGCGATGTATGGCCACCCGAGACCACGAGTGCGATGAGCGGCGTCTTGAGCTCCGGATCGGCGAGCCTGTTGGCGAAGATGTGGCCCTCGAGATGGTTCACACCAACAAGCGGCAACCCGGTCGCAAGCGACAGCCCCTTCGCGTACGCGACGCCAACGACAAGCGCGCCGATAAGCCCGGGGCCGTACGTCACGCCGAGCGCATCAAGGTCGCCGAAGCCTACGCCTGCGCGCTCAAGCGCCTCGTCGACGACGCCTACGATCGCCTCGGTGTGCTTGCGAGATGCGATCTCAGGCACCACACCACCAAAGCGCGCGTGGAAGTCCACCTGCGACGCGACCACGCTTGAGAGCACCTCGACGCCGCCGCGCATCACGGATGCCGCGGTCTCATCGCACGATGTCTCGATCGCGAGAACGAGGTCGCGGCCCCCGGCAGCTGCACCGATGGCCGTAAGGCGCGCGGTGTCCGCCCACATGATCACAGCGTCTTCGCCGGTCTCGTCGTAGTAGCCAGGACGCACGCCGGCCGACTCGAATCCGAGTTGCGCGTACATGCCAAGCGCGGCCTCGTTCGCCGAGCGGACCTCGAGCGTAAGCCGCTTCGCGCCGCCTGCGGCGGCCTCACGTGCGAGCGCGAGCATGAGCGCTCGGCCGGTCCCGTCGCGCCGCGAGTCGGGTGCAACCGCGACGTCCATCACGTGCGCGCCATCGGGCGCGAGCATGATGCCCCCGAAGCCGAGCAGCGCGGGCGCATCCTCGGCCACAAGCCAAACGCGATCGTCGCGCGCCAGTTCCTCGGCGAACATGCCCTCGGTCCACGGCGTAGGGAACGATGCGCGCTCGATCGTGAGAACGTCTGTCAGGTCTGATGCGAGCATTCGACGGGTCTGCATCACGAGTTCCCGCCGCTTCTTGGCCCGGCCACACCAGTGGACGGCACGGTGCCTGCGCGCTTCGCCTCGTCCTCCTCGGCATCGGAGAGCCGGGTATAGACCGGGAGCAGCAGTCCGGGAGATGCCTGCTCCGGAGTGCGGAGCGCGGTCACCAGCGCGGGCTCGTAGCGGCCGGCAAATGCAGCGTCCACCACCGAGGCACCCGTCGGCGTCCACATGCTTTCGGGCGCAATCGTCATCCGCTCACCGAGCGCTGCCGAGAACACCTCGGCATACTTCACGAGGCCGTTGCCCGCCAGCGTGACCTGCTCGCCGAGCGACTCCGCCCAAGCGGCCGCAGCGGCCGCGGGTTTGGCAACGTCGTACTCGTCAAGCCGCTCGCACTCGCCGTTGGCGCACCGGAACAAGCACGGGTACACCTCGCCGCGCATCGCATCACCAACGACGCCGACAAGCCCGGTCGTGTCCTTGAAGCGCCACGCAACCGCATCGAGCGTGCCGAGGCCCGCAAGCGGTACACCGAGGCCGTGCGCCAGCCCCTTCGCGGTCGCAACCGCAATCCGGACACCGGTGAACGAACCTGGACCCCGACCGACCGCCACTGCCGCAATATCGGCCGGCGCGATGCCCTCCGACTCCATCAGGCGGTGCGTCGCAGGCAGAAGCTCTCCCAGAGCCGCCCTTGGTGCCGAGAAATCGACGGCCGCAAGCGTGCCGTAGCCATCGGGCCCCAGCCCGGCTATGCCGATCGCAACGTGCTCGGTGGCCGCGTCGAACGCGAGTATGTACTTCACGCGCCCGCCTGCCCGGCTGCGGCTATCCAGTCGCGACCGAGTCTCTCGGCACGCGGACCGTACGCTATGAGCGTGAAGTGCCGCACGTCCTCGGCATCGATGGATATCTCGGCGGCAAGGTAATCCTCTGGCATCGCCTCGGGGAATCGCTCCCCCCACTCAACGAGCGACACGCCGCCGGCTTCAAGCGTGCCGAAGAAGTCGATGTCAACCAGCTGATCGGCGCGCTCAAGGCGATAGAGGTCGAAGTGATACAGATCGAGCCTGCCGTGGTGCTCCAGCATGATGTTGAACGTGGGGCTCGTCACGTGCTCGGTCACACCGAGGCCCAACGCCACACCCTTGGTCAGGCAGGTCTTGCCCGCGCCAAGGTCGCCCGAGAGCGCGATGACATCCATCGGCTCAAGCAGCGGCGCAAGCACACCGCCGAGCACGATCGTCTCGGCCTCCGAGCATGAAGTGATCGCATCCGGGAACGTGACCGGCATCTGTCAGGCACCACTTTCATCGAGCACGGCCCGCAACCGTGCAAAGTCGTCGAAGAGATACTGCTTCTTGTCCGGCGAATAGAGCGCGGCCGCCGGATGGAATATCGGCATGACCTGCCGACCGTCCACATGATAGAGGTTCCCACGCAGTTGCGTGATGGCCTCATCGGTGCCGAGGATATATCGAGTCGCGAAGTTGCCGAGCGTCACGACCACAGCAGGTGCGATCAGAGCGACCTGCTCGGCAAGAAACGGCGTGCATGTTGCGATCTCGTCCGGCTTGGGGTTCCGGTTCGCCGGCGGACGGCACTTGAGTACGTTCGCGATGTACACGTCATGCCGGTCGAGCCCAACGCTCGCCAGTAGCTCGTCGAGCAGCTTACCGGCGGCGCCAACGAACGGCTCCCCCTTGAGGTCCTCGTTCTTGCCGGGCGCCTCGCCTATGAACATCAACTTCGCATGAGGATCGCCAAACCCAAACACCAGCCGGGTTCGGGTCAGTGCAAGGTCGCAACGTTGGCAGTCGCCGATATGCGCCGAGAGCGCGTCGAGGTCCTGGCATGCGACTGCGAGCGTCTCCCCCGCGCCGAGCACGCCGCCTCGCTCATCCGCAGCCATGCTCCTCGCCTCCTACAACCAGGTCGTCACTTCTTCAAGCGGCCTGCGGGCAGGCTTGCCTGCAGATTCCGCCGAATGCCCGATCGGCAGCACCGCTATCGGCGTGATCGGCGCATTCACGCCGATCGCCTCGGCAACTGCACGCTCGTCGAACGCACCGATCCAGCACGAAGCCAGACCGCGGTCGACAGCGCCGTGCAGGATGTTGAGTGCGGCAGCCGCCGTGTCCTGGATCGCGTACAGCAGCTCGCCCCTGTCGCCGTACCGTGCCGAGCACGGACGGGGATCGACGCAAACGACGATCACCACGGGAGCAGCAGCAGCCCACCGCTGCTGCAAGGCAGCAGCCAGTTTCTCGCGCGCCTCGGCACTGCGAACGACTACGAATCGCCAGGGCTGGATGTTCCCTGCCGAAGGTGCCGAGATGGCAACCTCAAGCAGCGCGTTTATGTCGGCATTCGTAACCGCGAGCTTATTGTTGAAGTGCCGCACACTGCGCCGCTTCGTGATGACGTCGCTGAACTCCATGGCTGCCTTTCGGAACGGGTTTGCCTCAAGAAGGCCCGGCGAGCGCCGGACACCCGTTCATTCTAGAGAGGGCGTAGCCACGACACAACCGAACAAACTCACAGACCTTGCAGGAAACCGTCGGGATGCGGCGAAATTCGGAATGAGGAGGTGGGCCACCTGATGAATGGAAACCGACCCGACACCACCGACGAAGACATCGGCCGCAGGGCATTCCAGCTCCGCAAAGAGAAGGCGACCGAGCGAGCGCTCGACCGACTGCGCCAGGGACTCAAGGGCAATTGGGGCATTCTCACCCAGCATGACCTGCAGGATCTCTCGTGGATCCTCGGCGAGCTGTGGGCATTTGAGAAGCGACTCGACTGGGAAGACCTTCACTTCAGCAAGCTGACAATCGAGGATACCCGGGCGATCATCGCGCTCGCACAGGGACTCCAAAGCAACGAACTGCACGGCGTGGAGACCCTCGAGCGCGCAGGCGACATCGTCCGCGCACGCAGTATCTGATCAACCCCCCGAGCCATTGTGCTCTACCGTCGACCCGCGTCTCCTCCGGGATGCGGGTCGACGTATGCCCGCACCCGCTAGACGCAAACGTGCCCCAGGCAGTATTGTGGGGCGGTGCCAGACAACCCCCCGGTAGGCGGCACCGCCCCACACTCTGACGAATTCAGGACACCGCCCGTTTCCGACGGCTGCCCGCGCGCACTATCGCTGCGCTTCGGCTTTCCTGGCTTCGATCTTACGCTTGACCTTCTTGAGCCTGAACATGTCTTCGCGCGCACGCTCATCGAGCGCCTGGCGAATGTACGCGACCTGTTCTTTCAGCTGTGGCACCGTGATCTGCTCGAGAGCGTTCACGCGGCGGTTGGTCTTCTGAATCTCTTCGCCGAGTCGCTTCAGACGAGTCTCGATGTCGGCATACTCGATGATGACGTCGAGAATCCGCTCAAACTTGTCGGCCGTTTCGTCGATTCGTGAGGACACGCTTGTGATGGCGTAGCCACGCGAGAATGACGATCGCACCGGGCTCTCGCCCTTGGTCACAACCGGCACCGACACGCCCATGATCTTCGTACCGGTCATGTCGATCGAGATCTCACCCTTGGTGGCCATAGCCGCCGAGCGTACCGAGACCACACCGTCAACCGATTTGGCAATAGCAAGGCTGTACTGCGCCTCCGCAGTGGTGCGCTGCAAGTCACTCGAAAGCCGGAGCGTCTCGTCCATGACCGACATGAACTCGATGAGCAGTGCGTCACGCTTCTGCTTGAGCAGGTCCATGCCCTGCGAGGCAAGCGTGATCTGCTGCTTGCGTTCAAGTAACTCTGATCTAGTCGGGCGGACTTCCTCCACGCGTCACCTCCTCCGGTTTCCGGCCACCACGGCCTTACGCTTTCGCCGTGGCATTCTCGCCGGCAGTCGGATGGTACTGGTCGATGAAGTCACGCACGCGCTTGAGCTCACCCATCGGCAGCCCGGACATGAGCTCCCACGCAACCGTCAGGGTTTCCTCGATGGTACGTCCTATGTCGCCCTGACCGATGATGTGCTTCTCAAAGTCATCGGCGAAGTGCAGGTAGCGACGGTCGGTATCCGAGAGGGCCTCTTCGCCGACGATGGCGACGAGCCTGCGGAGGTCACGGCCTTGTGCGTATGAGGCGTAGAGCTGGTTCGCGACCGCGCGATGATCCTCGCGGGTCTTCCCCTCGCCAATACCCAGGTTCATCAGTCGCGACAGGCACGGCAGTACATCGATCGGCGGGAATACGCCGCGACGGTGCAGGTGCCGCGAGAGTACGATCTGGCCCTCGGTGATGTACCCGGTGAGGTCAGGGATCGGATGCGTGATGTCGTCATCAGGCATGGTGAGAATCGGAAGCTGCGTAACCGAGCCCTTGCGGCCCTTGATGCGGCCGGCGCGCTCGTAGATCGTTGAGAGGTCGGTGTACATGTAGCCAGGATAGCCACGGCGACCCGGAACCTCTTCACGTGCGGTGGAGACTTCGCGCAGCGCCTCGCAGTAGTTCGTCATGTCCGAGAGGACAACGAGCACCTGCATGTCCTTCTCGAATGCGAGATACTCGGCGACCGTAAGGGCGACCTTCGGGGTGAGCAGACGCTCAACCGTGGGGTCATCGGCCAGGTTCATGAAGAACACGACTCGCTCAAGGGCGCCCGTGCTCTCGAACTGCTGCATGAAGTACGCGGCTTCACGGTGTGTGATACCCATGGCGCCGAAGACGATCGCGAACTCTTCGCCAGACTTAACGCTCGCCTGACGGATGATCTGGGCCGCAAGCTCGTTGGCCGGCAGACCCGAACCCGAGAAGATCGGCAGCTTCTGTCCACGGACGAGCGTATTCAGGCCATCGATGGCCGAGATACCCGTCTCGATGAAGTCAGCCGGTTGTTCGCGGCAGTACGGGTTGATCGGTGAGCCGGTGATGTCGAGGCGCTTCTCGGGAATGATCGGCGCGCCGCCGTCGATTGGCTTACCGGTGCCGGCCAGAACGCGACCGAGCAGATCGGGAGATACGTCGACCTTCGCGACCTCTTCGAGGAAGCGAACGCGCGTGACGTCGATGTCGATACCCTGCGTGCCTTCGAACACCTGGATGACCGCAGTGTCGCCCGAAACCTCAAGGACCTGACCGCTGCGCTCACCGCCGTCCGGCATGACGATGGATACCATCTCGTTGTACGCGACATCGTGAACGTTCTGGACGAAGACGAGCGGGCCCGTAACGTACGAGACCGTCTGATACTCGACAGACAGAAGTGAACGTCCGAGAGTAGCTTCCGGGGTCATCTAGAGCACCTCGATTCCGGCGATCTCGTCCGAGATCTGTGCGACCATCTCCTGCATGCGGGCGATGGCACGTTCGTGGTCAGTCGTCTTCATCGTGGCGATCTCATCGCGCATCGGCAGCTGCAAAATCTGCCTGAGCGAAACGCCTCGCGACATCGCCTGTGTGGCGGCATCGAAGAACGCAAGGATCGTGCGGAGCAGCCAGTACGCCTTCTTCGGGGGGCAGTACGCGTCGACAGCGTCGAACGCGAACTGCTGCAAGAAGTCCTCGCGGAGCATGCGTGCGACCTCGAGGATGATCTTCTCGGTCTCAGGCAGTGCGTCCGGTCCGACCAGTTGCACGATCTCCTGGAGCTCGGTTTCCTTTTGGAGCAAGAACATCGCGCGCTCGCGAACCTCGGCCCAATCGTTTGCGACCTCTTCTTCGAACCAGGGACGTACCTGGCCGAGGAAGAGCGTGTACGACTTGGTCCAAGAGATAGCCGGGAAGTGACGGCGATGTGCGAGCGATGTGTCGAGCGCCCAGAACGCACCGGTGACGCGAAGCGAGTTCTGCGTCATCGGCTCGGACATGTCTCCACCAGGAGGTGAGACCGCGCCGACCATCGTGACCGAACCAACCCGCTCTTCGCTGCCGAGCGATGCGCAACGACCGGAGCGCTCATAGAACGCTGCGAGACGGGTTGCCAGGTACGCGGGATAGCCCTCTTCACCAGGCATTTCCTCGAGTCGACCGGAGACCTCGCGGAGCGCCTCGCCCCAACGGGACGTGGAGTCGGCCATCATCGCGACGTTGTACCCCATATCGCGGTAGAACTCTGCCAGCGTGACGCCCGTGTAGATGGACGCTTCACGCGCGGCGACCGGCATGTTGGAGGTGTTCGCCACAAGAACCGTACGGTCCATGAGCTTGGATCCCGTACGGGGGTCCTCAAGCTCGGGGAACTCCTTCAGGACCTCGGTCATCTCATTGCCGCGTTCGCCACAACCAACGTAGACGATGATATCGACGTCGGCCCACTTGGCCAGCGACTGCTGTGTGACCGTCTTACCGGTTCCGAAACCGCCCGGGATGATGGCGTTGCCGCCGAGGGCGATCGGGAAGAACGTGTCGAGGATCCGCATTCCAGTGAGGAACGGGGTCGTCGGGTCGAGCTTGCGAGCGTAGGGGCGGCCCTGGCGTACCGGCCACCACTGGCTCATGCGGATCTCTTTGGTGTCGTCGAGAACGGCGACAACCATATCCACGTTGTACGACCCGGGTGCAACGACACTCGTCACTCGGCCACTCAGGCGCGGAGGCACCATGACCTTGTGGAGTACCGTCGGGCTTTCGGGAACCGTACCGATAACGTCGCCGCCCACGAGATCCTGGCCCACCTCGATAACCGGGGTGAACTCCCAAAGCTTCTCGTGATCGAGCGCCGCAACAGACGTACCGCGTGCGATGAAGTCGCTACCCGTCTGGGAAGCGATGATCGGCAGCGGTCTTTGGATGCCGTCATAGATCGACGACAACAGACCAGGGCCAAGCTCAAGCATGAGCGGACCATCAGTTGACTCTACCGGCTCGCCGACCTTCAGACCCGAGGTGTCCTCGTATACCTGAATCGTCGCGTGCGTACCTTCGAGTCGAATGACCTCACCCATCAGGCCGGCAGAGCCGACCCGGACAACGTCATACATTTTGATCCCGATCATGCCGTCAGCTACGACGACAGGACCAGTGATCTTGGACAGCGTTCCGAGAATCATCAGCCTCGCCTCAGTGTGATGTCGAATCCGATTGCCCGTCGGATCAGGCGTGACAAGTACGCCCTGTGATCCTCATCCGTATGCAGCTTCTCGCGTATCGGTAGAGAGATCACGATTGGCCGGTACGTCGAGTTGATCTTCTGCTGCGTTCTTTCGTCAATGTCGGCCATGAAGGCCTCGTTGACAGCGACGATGCCACTAGAGTCATCGTCGATCAGTTCATTCAGACGCTTCCGGGCTTCCTCCGGTGAGTCAACGGTAATCACGTCGACACCAGCAAGCCTGAAACCGTCCCCCGTGTCGGTATCGGTGAGTACGACGAGCTTATACAACGATTAGCTCCTCCCTCATCCGCTCCACGGGCATTCCTACCGAGATGCCCTTGACGATAATGCGCAGGTTGGTGACTTCGTTGGCCTTCATCCACAAGTAGCTGATGATGATGCCAACACCAAGTGGGTCACCCCGGCCGGCAGCAAATGCCCGACGCATGAGGTAATCCTCCAACGCACGTTCGAATACCGATATCGATCCTGACTCGATGTACTTGATAGCAACGTCTTCGACCGGACGACCATATGGCGTCCGCTTCAGACGGTCGTACACCTCGTCAACATCAGACATGCTCGACAGATCGCGGAACAACTGCTCGGACACATGTGTGCCACCCGGCAAGAAGAACCGCAGCGCGTCCTGGTCACCAAGATCCGCATTGAGCAGCCGGAAGCAGGTGAGCAGGTTGATCGTGTCGATCTGCGTGCCGAGGAACCGCCGAGACAGTCGCTGGTTCACACCGCGACCCTTAAGGCGTCTCGCGGCCCACTCCATGTAGTACTTGTCGAGCGCAAGCTCGAGAACCGCGAGGTTCCCGCTCTCGATGTACTCAGGCATCGCCGCACGAAGCGGCACT
>PHEU01000055.1 GCA_002841295.1 Actinobacteria bacterium HGW-Actinobacteria-6 | reverse complement strand
GCCAGGAGGCCCACGCATGATTCCCGACGTCCTGGCCACCCGGTACGCGTCCGCGGCGATGCGGGAGATCTGGTCGCCGGAGGCGAAGATCGTCGCCGAACGGAGGCTGTGGCTGGCCGTGCTGCGGGCGCAGGCCGAGCTCGGCGTGGACTTCGGCGGGGATGACCCGGACGCGGTGATCGCGGACTACGAGGCCGTCATCGACCGTGTCGACCTGGGCTCCATCGACGCCCGCGAGCGGGTCACCCGGCACGACGTGAAGGCCCGGATCGAGGAGTTCAACGCCCTCGCCGGTCACGAGCACGTGCACAAGGGCATGACCAGCCGCGACCTCACCGAGAACATCGAGCAACGCCAGCTGCTGTCGTCCCTGGAACTCGTCCGGGAGCGGATCGTCACCGTGTTGGTGAACCTTGCCCGGCTGGCCGTGCAGTACCGCGATCTGCCGATGACCGGACGTTCGCACAACGTGGCCGCGCAGACCACCACGTTGGGCAAGCGGTTCGCCTCCGCCGCGGACGAGCTGCTGGTCGCCTTCGACCGCGTGGACGGGCTGGTCCGGCGCTACCCGGCGCGCGGGATCAAGGGCCCGATGGGCACCGCGCAGGACATGCTCGACCTGCTCGGGGGAGACGAGGCGAAGCTCGAGCAGCTGGAGCACAAGGTCGCCGAACACCTCGGTTTCGCCGGGGTGTTCACCGCGACCGGCCAGGTCTACCCGCGCTCGCTCGACTACGACGTGCTGAGCGCGCTCGTGCAGGTGGCGGCCGGGCCGTCCAGCCTGGCCACGACGATCCGCCTGATGGCCGGCCAGGAGCTGGTCACGGAGGGCTTCAAGGAGGGCCAGGTCGGCTCGTCGGCGATGCCGCACAAGATGAACACGCGCTCCTGCGAGCGGGTGAACGGCCTGATGGTCGTCCTGCGCGGGTACGCGTCCATGGCTGGCGAACTGGCCGGCAACCAGTGGAACGAGGGGGACGTGTCCTGCTCGGTCGTCCGCCGGGTCGCGCTGCCGGACGCCTGCTACGCCCTCGACGGCCTGTTCGAGACGTTCCTCACCGTGCTGTCCGAGTTCGGTGCCTTTCCGGCGGTGATCGAGGCGGAGCTGCAGCGCTACCTTCCGTTCCTGACCACGACGAAGGTGTTGATGGCTGCGGTCCGTGCGGGGGTGGGACGCGAGGCCGCGCACGAGGCGATCAAGGAACACGCGGTCGCGGTGGCGCTGGCGATGCGCGCCGGTTCGGCGGCGAACGACCTCTACGACCGGCTGGCCGCGGACCCGCGGCTGGGGCTGTCGCGGGAGCAACTGGCCGCTGTGGTGGTGGATCCGCTGGAGCTGACCGGTTCGGCTGGCGACCAGGTCGACGCGATCGCCGCACGGGTGGGCGACCTGGCCGCGCAGTACCCGGTCGGGGCCGCCTACGCGCCCGGCGCGGTGTTGTGAGCTCGTCGCCGGGAGCACGGATCCCCGCGTTGCTGGGCATCGGACTCACGGCGGGGGTGTTCTCCGGGCTGTTCGGCGTGGGTGGCGGTCTGATCGTGGTGCCTGGACTGGTCGCTGTGCTCGGCCTGGAGCACCGGCGCGCGGTGGGGACGTCGCTGCTGGCGATCACGCCCGCGGTGCTGGCCTCGCTCGCGTCCTACGCGGTGACCGGGAGCGTCGACCTGGTGGTCGGCGGCCTGCTCGCGCTGGGGGCGGTGATCGGCGCGCAGGCGGGCACGTGGCTGCTGCACAGGGTCTCGCGGCGGGCGGCGCAATGGGTCTTCATCGCGTTCGTGGCGGCGATGGTGGTGCAGCTGTTCATCGTGGTACCGAACCGCGGGGCGGTGATCACACTCGGCCCGGGGCAGATCGCCGGACTGGTCGTGCTCGGGCTGGCTGCCGGGACGCTCTCGGCCATCCTCGGCATCGGCGGCGGCGGGGTGGTGGTGCCGGTGCTGATGTTCGCGTTCGGGCTCGGCGACCTGGCCGCGAAGGGGGCCTCGCTGGTGATGATGGTGCCGACGCTGGCGTCCGGGCTGTGGGCGAACCTGCGTCGTCACAACGTGGACGTGCGTTCCGGCCTGGTGGTGGGGACGGCGGCTCTGGTCACGGGGCCGGTGGGGGCATGGGTCGCGCACGCCATTCCCGCGCAGGTGGGCTCGTGGCTGTTCGCTGCCTTCCTGCTCTTCGTCGGAGCGAGCATGGTGCGGGAGGTGGTGCGCCGCTCACCTTCCGAGTGAGCGCGCAGACACCGTCGGTGTCGCGGCGACGCCGGCCGGCGATCGCGTCGCACCGTCCGCCTGGCCGGCGGCCGCGATGATGAGCAGCGCCGCGGCGACGCCCAGTGCCGCGACCAGCGCAATCAGTCTCTTCATGATCCCCTCGTCGGTCCTCGCGAGCGACGCCCGTGCGCCCGGGTACCAGCGAGCAGTACCCGGGCGGCCCGGTCCCCCTGCGAACCCTCGACGCGAACAGGTGTCGGGTTCGACACCCCCTCCACGTTCGCTCCCCCCGTCCGGCGTTCAGGTAGATGATGGAGCCCGCCGAGGGCTCGGGGCCCGCCGATCAAAGGTCCTTTATCGGGACGGGTCCCGCCCGCGCGTCGCGGTTGAATCGGCATCGTTCCCATCCCCGCGAAGTAGGGTCTGGCCATGGCAGCTAGGGACCTCTGGGCGTCGGTCAGGCGCCTGCCGGGGAGTCTGCTGCGCGGCGCCGATACCGACGACTTCCGGGCCCGGCTGATCGCGATCACCGCCGTGGTCGGCGTCCCCATCTGCTGGGGCTCGGCCCTGTTCAACGTCGTGCTGGGCAGCCAGGGCTGGACCGTGTCGATCAACGCCCTGGCCGGGCTGCTCATCCTCGCCCTGGTCTGGTTCGGGCGGACCACGGGGTTCTACCAGCTCACCTATGTGATCGCCGTCGGGGTCCTGTTCGTCGTGTTCTTCCCTGGCCTGTTCTTCCTCGGCGGAGGCAACCACAGCGGCATGCCGATCTGGTTCGCCTTTGCGCTCGCCTTCTCCGCGATCATCCTCGAGGGCCCCGCGTTGCTGGTGATGGTGCCGCTCGAGGCCGTGGTGTTCATGGGCTGCATGCTCGCGGCCTACTTCTCGCCCGGCTCGGTCACGCCGCTGCCGTCGGAGTGGGCCGTGGTGTTCGACCAGATGTACTCGATCCTGGCCACGGGGCTCGCGCTGGTGGTGGCGCTGCGGCTGTGGGTGCGCATGTACGAGCGCAACCAGACCCAGATCACCGCACGCAACGCCGAGCTGGCCCGGATCGACACCGACCGGGCCGAGTTCCTCGCGCTGGTGGCGCACGAGCTGAACACCCCGCTGGCGGTGATCCGGACGCACGCGGACGAGGCGAGCCTCGATCTTCAGGGGCGGGGCGCCGGGGCGTCGCGGGCTGCGTCCGACCTCGGGGTGATCGGCTCCGAGACGGACCGGCTGGCGCGGCTGGTCGGCCAGCTGCTGGACGTCGGCAGGATCACGGCGGGGCGACTCCCGATCGACCCGCGTCCGGTGAACCTCGACACGGTGATCCAGCAGACGCTGCAGGCGTACAGCCACCTGCTCACCCAGCACGGCAACACGCTCGTGGTGCCGGCGGGCAGCGCTGCGCCGGTGGTGCTCGCCGACCGCGAGCGGATCACGCAGGTGCTGGTGAACCTGCTCTCGAACGCGTCCCGGCACACCCACGACGGCACGATCAGCGTGGCGGTGGCCGAGCGGGCCGGCCTGGCCGAGGTGAGCATCTCCGACACCGGTGACGGCATCGCCCCGGACATCCTGGAGCAGCTGGGTCGCCAGCCGGTGCGGAGCCGGCCCGACGGCGTCCGCTCGGCACGGGACACCGGCCTGGGCCTGGGGCTGCTGATCTCGCGGGAGATTGTGGTCGCCCACGGCGGCGAGCTCTCCTTCGAGTCCGTGCGGGGATCGGGCACTACCGTCCGGGTCACGCTGCCGCTGGCCGCCTGAGCGACGCCGGTGCGCTCAGGTCGGGTCGAAGCGGACCTGCCGGAAGACGTAGCGCTTGTCCGGGCTCATTTCGAGTTCGAACGCGCTGCCCGGGTGCAGGCCGAGCTTCTTGCGCAGCGACGAGACGGTCTGGCGCACGGTGTTGGTCGGGATGTCGGCCTTCGAGCGCCACACGGCCGTGAGCAGCTCGGCCTGGGAGGCACCAACGCCGACGTTGGTGGCGAAGAAGCCGAGCAGCTGGAGTTCCATCTTGGTCAGGGCCACCTCGCGGCCCTCGAGGATGACCTGCCCGGTGAGGAAGTCCAGGTGCAGCGGGGGCAGGTCGATCCGGCCCTTGCGCGGGGACGCCGTACGGCGTAACTGCGCCTGGATCCGGGCGACCAGCACGTCGAGGCTGAACGGCTTGGCGATGTAGTCGTCGGCGCCGGTGGCCAGTCCCTGGACGACGTTGCGGTCCTGGCCGAGCGCGGTGATGTAGATGATCGCCGCGGCGGTGATCGGACGGAGCCGGGTGCACAGTTCGTAGCCGGAGCCGTCTGGGAGCAGCACGTCGAGCAGCACCACGTCGGGCTGGTGTTCCCAGGCCGCGGCGAGGCCGCTGGCCACTGACCCCGCCTCGATCACGGTGAACCCGCTGGCTGAGAGGTGCCGGCAAACCGACTCGCGCAGGGGCGCCTCGTCCTCGACCACCAGGACGATCGGCGCCCTGGTGCCGGTCTGGCTCACTCGACCCTTCCCCCCTTGGCGTGTCCTACTTGGCGCGGCGCTTCCACCACTGCCAGGCGGCAGTGACGATCAGGGCGCCGACGAAGGAGCCGATCAGGCCGGAGGGACGCAGCGCGAGGCCGTCGCCGAGGAGGAGGCTCACGAGCAGGCCGCCGACGAAAGACCCGGCGAGCCCGGCCACGAAGGCCATGGCCCAGTCGACGCCCTTGCGCGACTTCCCGAGCACGAGTTGGGCGGCGGCACCCACGAGCATTCCGAACAGGACGAGGCCGATGATCAGCATGGCGGCAGCCTAGGGCAGAATCGGCTCATGATCGATCCGTCGGCCCTCGAGTCGTGGTGGGCGGGGCTCACCCCTGAGCAGCGCGAGCGCGCCGCGGCGATCGCTGCCCGGCCCGCGCCGCGCGGGATGGCGGTGGACGACCTCAGCGCGTCGATGCTCGTCGCCGGCCTGCCCACGGCCCGCCAGGTCTGGACGGGCCAGCCCGAGCACCTCGTCGAGATGCTGGACGAGGTCGCGGAGTTCGTCCGCAGGGCCAGCGACTCGGACTGAGCCCACGCGTCGGTCACCGAGGAGCGCGGACGCGCGAGCCGCGAGGCATCCGTGCGTCGCGAGGGTCCGACCAGGAACGGCACGACCGGCGGGAACGCCCGCCCCGCCCGGCTACACAGCGTCGCAGCAGCCGACGAGTTGTGTTGCTAGTTCAAGTTGAGCCGCTCGGCGCGACGCTGCAGCCCGAGGCTCTTCGTGTCAAAGTAGTTGCGCGTCGCCTCGACCAGGTCTGTTGCCAGCGGTTCGAGGCGTACCGCATGCCGGTTCCAGATATTCGATATCCAGGAGAGATTGCTCTTGCCGGTTGATTCAATAGTCGGGTAGCTGGATGGAAGGATTGCCGCAGCCTCTCCAAGCGCGTCCTGTATCGCTTCGAGATTCTTATGCACCGCCTCGTTCAACCGCTCAATTGGCTCACGCAGTCCGTCTGGCAACAAGGGATCCGCGAGGAACTCCTCCAGCTCGTCCACCGATTCGTGGAAGCGTCGCGTGATAACGAGCCGCTGAGGTTTCGTTGCGCTCCATTTGTCCATGGGCGCTGCGGACTGCCGCGATTCCTCAGCGTCTGGGTCGGGAGGGCCGACGAGCTCGACCAGTGTGTCCGGGTGCAGGATGATCATGCTGCCTTCGGCGTCGGATGCGAGCTCCCCGAGATAAACCTCGTCCGGCTGCACAGGTTCTCCAGCGAGGAAGCTAACATACGCTCCCATCATCAGGAACGTGTTCATCTTCAAAATCTTGTCCAGATCGAAGTGTTCTCGCAGCCGCAGCTCGCCCCCACGAGTAAACAGGCTGGTGATTCGAGTGAGAAGCTGCAATTGGAGTTTGAACACCTCTACGCGCAAAGGTTGGAACAGCGACCTTCGCGCCTGCAAGTACGAGAGAACGGTTACCGTGGCTGCGATGATCCAGAAGGCCATCTGAACAACGCCCGTAACGTCCGTGCACCAGAAGCCGAAGCACTGGGACTGTTGCTGCTCCGTAGTCACAGGTCGAATCGTAGAGCCACGCAAGGCCACGTTGGGAAGACACGGTCCGTCTTCACACGTTCGCCAGGCGCGGCGGCTCTTGGCCAACTTGTCGCCCAGGGGGCTGATTGGCAACTGGCCAGGTTGGACAGCGCCGTAGCGCCGCCGGCCCACCAGGGAACGACGTGGTGCGCCTCGCACATGGTGGGCCGCGCGTCGCAGCCGGGGAAAGTGCAACCGGCG
>PHEU01000016.1 GCA_002841295.1 Actinobacteria bacterium HGW-Actinobacteria-6 | reverse complement strand
CGATCGCGCGGGTGAGCAGTGGCGGCGCGCTTTCCGAGAGCGAAGCGCACCTGGTGATGAGCTCGATCATGGACGGCGAGGCGACGTCGGCGCAGATCAGCGCGCTTGTGGTGGGGATGCGGATGAAGGGTGAGACGGTCGACGAGATCGTCGGCTTCGCGCGCGCCATGCGCGAACACGCCACGCCCGTGCGCCCGACAGCTGCCCGCTACATCGACACCTGTGGAACCGGCGGCGACGGTCTCCATACCTTCAACATCTCCACGACCACCGCGTTCGTAGTCGCTGGCGCGGGCGTGCCGGTCGCCAAGCATGGCAACCGCGCTGTCTCCTCGGCAGCGGGAAGCGCCGACGTGCTCGAGGCACTCGGCGTGAACGTGGGCCTCGACGCGACCGCGATGGCGCGCTGCATCGACGAGTGCGGCGTGGGTTTCCTCTTCGCGCAGTCGCTTCACGCGAGCATGCGCCACGCGGGTCCCACGCGCCGCGAGATCGGTATCCGCACCGTCTTCAACATCCTCGGCCCGCTCACTAACCCCGCGGGCGCCAAGCGACAGCTCCTCGGCGTGTACGACGCCAGCCTTGCGCCGCTCATGGCCGAAGTCGCCGGGCGCCTCGGTGCCGAGCGGGTCCTCGTGGTGCACGGCCATCCCGGCATGGACGAGGTCTCGGCGAGCGGGCCGACGACTGTCGCCGAGTTCAACGCAGAAGCGGGCGGCGTGCGCACCTACACCGTCCTGCCCGAGGAGATCGGTGTCGCACGTGGCACGCTCGCCGACATCGCCGGTGGCGATGCTACTGAGAATGCCGCGATCCTGCGCGCTATCCTCGGCGGAGAGCACGGTCCCAAGCGCGACGTCGTACTCATGAACGCGGCCGCTGCGCTGCTCGCGGCAGGCGAGGTCGCCGACCTCGTCGAGGGCGTAGTTCGCGCTCGCGAGTCGATTGATTCCGGTCGCGCGGCGCAGGCGCTTGAACTTCTCGTGAGCGTGAGCGCACGGCTGGCGGGGGAGGCGGGCGCGTGAACTTCCTCGAGACGATGATGTCCAAGCGTTACGAGCGCATCAAGGCCGAGTTCGGCGACCTGTCGCCGGCCGATCGCGAGCGACTTGCAGCATGCGGCAGACCGCCCCGCGACTTTGCCGCGGCGATTCGTGACCGCCGCGACTTGGCCGTGATAGCCGAGGTGAAGAAGGCGTCACCAAGCGCAGGCGCGATTGCCACGGAGTGCGAGGCGTCAAAGCAGGCGCTGCACTACCAAGACGGCGGCGCGGCTGCTATTAGCGTGCTTACCGAGCCGGAGTACTTCGGCGGCAGCTTCACGGATCTCTCGGACGTGGCCGATGCCGTCGACGTGCCGGTGCTGTGTAAGGACTTCATCGTGAATCCGGTGCAGCTCTTCATCGCGCGTGGTCACGGCGCCGACGCGGTGCTGCTTATGGTGTCGGTGCTCGGCCACATGACACGCGATTTCGCGAACATCGCCGAGACGCTCGGCATGACGCCGCTTGTGGAGATCGCCTCGGAAGAAGAACTCACGATCGCGCTTGGCGTGCGCTCCGGTGTGATCGCGGTGAACAGCCGCGACCTGCGTACACTCGGCGTCGATCCCGAGCGGGCGCGCGAGGTGATCCGGGCGGCCGGCGACTTCGACCTGACGGTGGTCGCCGCGAGCGGTATCAAGACCCGCGCCGACGTTGAGGCTGCCTCTGCGGCCGGTGCGCACGGCGTGCTTGTCGGCGAGACGCTCATGCGTGCGCCGTTTCCAGAAGATGTGCTCTCGGAACTGACGGGCGTTGCCAGGCGGCCGCTCGCGGAATAGCAGGAAACACGCGGTGCCGTCACATGGCGCATCGCAGGATTTCGGGGCAGGCGCCCCGGGAGGGAGATAGACATGGGTAGCGACAAGACCAGGTTCGGACTCGATGAGACCAGGATTCCTGAGGCCTGGTACAACGTTGCTCCCGACCTGAAGAACCCGCCCGCGCCGCCGAAGGCATTTGCGCCCGACGGTACGGAGCTGGGACCGGATCAGATCGGTGAGCGCCTGGCGTCACTGTTCCCGATGGAGATCCTCAAACAGGAGATGTCGGCGGAGCGTTGGATCGACATCCCCGGTGCGGTCATCGACGTCTACAAGACGTACCGCCCGTCCCCGCTGCTGCGCGCGCGCCAGCTGGAGAAGGACCTTGGCCTGCCTGAGGGCGTCAAGATCTTCTACAAGTATGAGGGTGTGAGCCCCGCGGGAAGCCACAAGCCCAACACTGCCATCCCGCAGGCGTACTACAACAAGGCCGAGGGCATCACCAAGATTGCTACCGAGACAGGCGCCGGCCAGTGGGGAAGCGCCATGTCGATCGCCGGTGCGCTTTACGGCATCGACGTCGAGGTCTTTATGGTCGGCGTCAGCTATGACCAGAAGCCGTACCGCCGCATTCTCATGGAGACGTACGGCGGCACCGTGCATAAGTCGCCGAGCAACCTCACCGAGTCGGGTCGTCACGTGTTGGCGATGGATCCTGACTCGACCGGATCGCTTGGCATCGCCATCTCTGAGGCATGCGAGGTCGCGATCAAGGATCCCGGCACGCACTACGCGCTCGGCAGCGTGCTCAATCACGTGTGCCTACACCAGACCATCATCGGCCTTGAGGCAATCGAGCAGATGGCGCTCGCCAATGAGGAGCCCGATGTCGTTGTCGCGTGTGTCGGCGGCGGCTCTAACTTCGCCGGTATCGCGTTCCCGTACTATCACCGTAAGCTTGAGGGTAAGAGCAAGGCGCGCCTGCTCGCCGTTGAGCCGAAGGCGTGCCCGACGCTCACGGCTGGCGAGTACCGCTACGACCTCGGCGACGAGGCTGGAATGACGCCGCAGATGCTCATGTACACGCTCGGTCACGACTTCGTCCCGGCCGGCATCCACGCCGGTGGCCTGCGCTATCACGGCGATTCGCCGCTCGTGTCGCAGCTCGTGCATGAAGGCGAGGCCGAGGCGGTCGCCGTCGACCAGACCGCGTGCTTCGCGGCAGCGGTGCAGTTCGCGCGTGCCGAGGGCATCCTGCCTGCGCCGGAGTCCAGCCATGCGATTCTCGCCGCTATCAATGAGGCGAAGGACGCTCAGGCGAAGGGTGAGGACCGCACCATCCTGTTCAACCTGTCCGGTCACGGTCACTTCGACTTGGCTGCATACGCCGCGTACAATGCCGGCGAGCTCAAGGACTTCGACTTCGCCGCGGGCGCCACGCTCTGCGACGACGCTCTCTAAGGAGAATCATGCACCGCACGCGCGTCAAGATATGCGGGATCACGAACCCCGGGGATGCACGGACCGCCGTGATGGCCGGTGCCGACGCCCTCGGGGTCGTGCTCGCCCCGAGTTCCCGGCAAGTCACCATCGCCGAGGCGACCCGGTCGCTTGCAGACGTCCCGCCGCTCGTGGCGCGCGTGGGTGTGTTCGTCAACGCCAAACCGGAGTTCGTTGCCGAGGCAGTGAAGCGCATCGGATTGACGTATGTTCAGTTCCACGGGGATGAAACTCCGGAGATTTGTGCTGCGGCACCGGTTCCCGTGATAAAAGCTATGCAAGTCGGCACGGAGTTCGCTCTGGAGATTCTCGAACCCTTCCGGGGATCGGTCTCGGCCTTTCTTCTTGACGCAACGGACTCTCACAAGCGCGGCGGGACCGGACGGACGTTCGACTGGCAAATCCTCACCTACACCCGCCCCGGAGGGTTTTCTCTTTTCCTTGCTGGCGGTCTCTCACCGCTCAACGTGGCCGAGGCGATTCAAATCGCCCGCCCGTTTGCCGTAGATGTCTCCTCGGGGGTCGAGGAGCATCCCGGTCATAAGGACCCCATCAAAGTCGCTGCATTCATGGCCGCCGTTCGCGCGGCTGATGCACTTGTCGCCGCCGCGCCTGCGGCCAACCAGGAGGGATGACGCATGCCTGATGTTCTCTTGCCGTCTGCCGACGAGGCGTATTCTAGCCCCGACGCTCAGGGCTTCTTCGGCCCGTACGGTGGCACGTTCGTGCCCGAGACGGTCATGCCTGTCCTCGCTGAGCTTGAAGCCGCATATCGCACCGCGCAGGCCGACCCGGCGTTTGCCGAGGAGCTAAACCTGCTCCTCAAGGATTACGTCGGCCGACCCTCGCCGCTCTACCGCGCCGACCGTCTCGCCGAGGCGACCGGGCTTGGAGCCGTCTACCTCAAGCGTGAGGACCTCAACCACACCGGTGCCCACAAAATCAACAACACGCTGGGGCAGTGTCTGCTCGCCAAGCGCATGGGCAAGCACCGCGTGATCGCCGAGACGGGCGCCGGTCAGCATGGCGTCGCCACGGCGACCACCGCCGCGCTCATGGGCATGGAGTGCGCCATCTTCATGGGTACCGAGGACATCCGACGTCAGTCCCTGAACGTCTACAAGATGCGTCTCCTCGGCGCCGAGGTCGTGCCGGTCGATGAAGGCTCTGGCACGCTTGCCGATGCCGTCACCGCTGCGCTCCGTCACTGGGTTGAGCGCGTGGAGGACACGTTCTACGTCATCGGCTCGGTCGTGGGCCCGCACCCGTATCCCGCGATGGTGCGCGACTTCCAGGCCGTCATCGGCACCGAGACCATCGCCCAGATCGCCGAGAAGGCCATCCCGCGCGTGGATGCCGTCATCGCGTGTGTGGGTGGCGGCTCCAATGCCGCCGGCATGTTCTACCCGTTCCTGCACGACGTACCTACCGAGAAGCGCCCGCTGCTCATCGGAGCCGAGGCGGCCGGTCTCGGCCTGGAATCCGGCAAGCACGGCGCTGCGCTCACGAAGGGCTCGCCCGGCGTGCTGCACGGCTTCTACAGCTATCTCCTGCAGGACGACGCGGGCAATCCGCTTGAGGCGTACAGCATCTCGGCCGGGCTAGACTACCCCGGCGTTGGCCCGGAGCACAGCTTCCTGAAAGACGAAGGCCTCGTGCGCTACGACGCGGTCACCGACAAGGAGGCCGTTGACGCGTTCGCGCTCTGCACGCGCACCGAAGGCATCATCCCGGCGATCGAGTCCTCGCACGCGCTTGCGCTCCTGCCACGGCTCGCTGCCGAGCTTGGCCCCGACGCCGTCGTGATCGTGAACGTGAGTGGCCGAGGCGACAAGGATATGGACATCGTGCACGAAGCGGGTCTCGGCGTTGACTAAGCTGGGCTCGGCATTCACGCGCTCGGGGGCGGTGTTGGTCGCCTATGTGATGGCAGGCTACCCGGACCGCGCGGGCTCGCTCGCAGCGCTTGAGGCTGTCGCTCGCGGTGGCGCGGGCGTCATTGAGTTGGGCGTGCCGTACGGCGACGCGGTGGCCGACGGTCCCGTCATCGTTGATGCCGGCAAGGCTGCGCTCGCAAACGGCTTCGGTCTTGCCGAGACGATCGCGCTTGCTGGCGAGTTCCTCGGCGCGCACGCCGATGCGCCGCCTGTCGCGCTCATGACGTACCTGAATCCGATGATGCGCCTCGGCTTCCCGCGCGTGGCGACCCTTGCCGCCGAGGCAGGCGTGAGCGGCTTCATCGTGCCCGACCTGCCGCCGGACTCTCCCATGGCCGATCGCTGGCTTGTCGAGAGCGAACCGCTCGGCATCGACACCGTCTTTCTGGCGGCGCCGACCTCCCCGCCCGCGCGCCTGGATGCGCTTAGCACTCGCTCGCGTGGCTTCGTGTACGTGGTGTCCTCGCTCGGCGTGACAGGGGAGCGCGACGAACTCGCGACAGGACTCGCCGCACTCGTAGCGCGCGTTCGCGAGCACACGACGCTGCCGGTCGCGGTCGGCTTCGGTGTCGGCACGCCCGAGCAGGCCGCCGAGGTTGCGAAGATCGCCAACGGCGTCGTGGTGGGGAGTGCCATCGTGCGGCGACAAGGTGACGCTGCGGAGCTGGAGGCGTTCGTGCGGGCACTAGTGGGGGCTGTCGAGGGCTGACAGGATAGACGGGCTTGAACACCACAACGTTATAGCGTTATGGTGTTCTTGAGGTGATGAACATGTCGCAACCACGCCGTTCGACAATCTATCTGGAGCCAGAACTCCACCAAGCGCTGCGCCTGAAGGCAGCAGCCACAGACCGCTCGGTGTCCGACCTCGTGAACGAGGCGATTCGAGCCGCCCTCATCGAGGACGAAGAGGACTTGCGAGCGTTCGCAGAACGCGCCGACGAGCCGCTCATCGCCTACGAAGAAGCGCTCGCGTACCTGAAGCGCGATGGCAAGCTATAGCGTCTCGCTTAAGCGCTCGGTCCTGAAGGATCTTGAGCCGCTCCCGGCATCCGACCGCGCTCGCATCATGGACCGTATCGGGGCGCTCGCAGATGATCCGCGGCCGCACGGGTGCGAGAAGCTCTCAGCGCTGGAGCGGTACCGTATCCGCGTTGGTGACTATCGAGTCGTGTACTCGATCAAAGACGCCGAACTTGTCGTGTGGGTTGTGCGCGTCGGCCACCGGCGGGACGTGTACCGGGGCAATCGCTGACCCGCTCTCAAGCTCTCACGCCCTCGGGCCCTACTCTGGCGCTGTCTTTCTGAACGTGTCCCGGATCAGCAACCCGCCGGCCACATCCATCTCGACGATGGCGGCTGCGTACAGGCCGATCATCGCGGTGACGAGCACCATCGCCAGCCCCTCAGGCTCGGTACGCCCACTCGCAAGTCCGGACACCTCGGCGAAGATCTGCGCGCCCGCCAAGAGCGCGAACGCTACTCCAAGTCCAATCCCGATCGCATCTCGGTGCGAGTGTGCGCGGAACGCTGCCAGAAGCAACATCGCACCGCCGATCAACACAAACGGGAACAACTCGGCGGGCATGAGCCAGTCCAGCATGAGCCGGCCTGATTGGGCGAACCGAATAGTCGAGAACACCAGCGGCGCGAGAATGGGAATCGCGACCAGAGCCGTGCCTACAATCGCGAGAGACTTGGTGAGCGTATCGATTCGCTTCATGATGAACACCTCCCAAGGGAGTGTGTTCCCACATTTATGGCGATTCGCGCGGCTGCGCGGCTCCTTCTACCCCGCTCCGCCACCACCGCCGCCGCCACCGCCACCACCGCCGCCCGAGAAGCCGCCACCACCGCCACTCGAACTCGACATCTGGCTGCTGGCGATGCTTGCTGCCGAGGCAAACCCGCTCGACATCGCTGAAGCAGGGGAGGCGTAGCCGGGACCGGATGACAGCCACCAAATCGTGTGCGCCAGCGCAGGGTCGGCAAGCACCTCGGGAACTTTCACGCGCATAGCTTCGATGACCTTCTCGGCAATGCCGAAGACGACGGCCATCACGAGGAAGTGCTCCCACAGGACGATGTGCGTGGGTGGAGCCTCGTCCAGGCGGCTGAAGTCGCGGAGGTAGTCGCGCAGCCCGCGGTACTTCGCGTACAGCACGTTGGCTTCATGCGAGCGACGCGGCATCTGGAACGCGATGATGCCGATGCCCGCAGCGCAGGGGAGTGCAACGAGGGCGCCCCAGGGGTTCACGGCAAAGCTTGAAGACATAATGCCGCCGAACGCGGTCACGACCGCAACAACGATGAGCACCCACTTTAGTACCTCGCCGGTCTTCTCGAAGAAGCCCCTATCAGTGGCATCCGATTGCACGGACTGCTTCCATTTGGTCATGCCTTTGGCGAACGTTTCAGGGCGCTTCTTCGCTGCGGCCTTGAGTTCATTGATCGTAAGCGTGTTTCCCCGGGCAATCGTGGTGAACAGGAACGACAGCAGTTCCTGCTCGAACGGCTGGAGCCCCGACCACTTCTTGGAATTGAGCGTGAGCTCATACGTGCTCTCGGTCTTATTGCCGAGAAGCCCCTTCTTGGTTTCGGTCTTGGGCTGAACGCTGATGACGCTCCGGTTTGCGAGGTCCATGAGCGTTGCCACCGTCTCGGCATCGCCGATCGTGCCCCAGCGCCAGAGTGCGCCTACAGTGGCTGGCGGCAAATCGCTCGGCAGCTCACGGAAGTAGCCGCCCGGGTAGCCCGATTTGCGTTCCTTCCCGTGCTTGAAGAACAGCCAGAGCGCCACTCCCAGTCCGATGGGTGGTAGCAAAACGCCGAGCAGAGTCGCAATGAAGACCTGCGCCCGTGCTGTGCGGCGTGCTGCATTCGCCTCATTTGCGAGCGCGGCCTCCTCGTCGAGCACCGACTGCAGTCGGGCGCCCGGCGTTGGCGTTGCGTGTGGAAGCGCCTCGCGGGGGAAGAGCGCGCGTGCCTCAACGAAGGTGTACGGCTGCAGGTCTTCAAGATCGAGGTACATCCTGCTGCCGCTCTTCGTGACCACGCCGGTGAGCGGACCGTGAGCCCAGACCTTGAGGTCGGCTTCGTTCACGCTTCCGGGGAACTCAACGCCCACGTGCAGGGCCCCAACGCCGTGATCCCAGCGGTCGCCGATGAACTTCCAGTAGAACTCGCCGGTGTCGTCCCATGCCTTGGCGGCATCGCTCACTTCGTAGTCGAGAACGAATGTCGCCTCGGCGTCCGTGGTTGAGTGGTATGCGTCGATGCGAATCGTGTTGCCCTGGTCGACCACCGTGTAGGTACCCGGCCCCGCGCCACCTGGAGACTCGAGCGTATACGCGCCGCCGGGTCCACTCAATCCCAGGACCGTGATCGGCCCGTAGGCGTAAAGCGCGTCGTCGGGCGACTTGTCGAGCTCCCAGTACACGAACGAGAACGAGCCGCTGAAGTCGAAGTGGCGTTCCTCGCTTACGTGGAGCGTACCCGCCTCATCGACAGTTGCGTTGATGTTCACCGCGGGCATCGTGTACGACTTGTCGGCCGCCGATGCCGGCACGGCAAGGAACAACGTGAGCGCGATCGCGGCAAGAGCAACTCGCGCGACGTTTCGAGTGAATCGCATCTGGGTCATGAGCGCCCCTCTCGGCAGTACGCATCCATCTTCATAACATCCCCGACTCTTCGAACATAGCATACGCAGATGTGGTATCTCTATGCTGGGGGACGGGATTGGGGCCCGTCGCAAGAAGATAGGGGGAGCGATGCGATTCTGGGCGTTTGTGCTCGCGATGGCACTCGTAATGATGGCGCTCGGCGCAGGGGGCTGCGGGAGCATCGCCAAGAAGTCGGTAGAGAGTGCCACGGGTGTCAGCGTTGACGAGAGCGGCGATTCGATCACCATCAAAGGCGATGACGGGTCTTCCATGGAGGTCAACAGTGGCGAGGGCAAGCTTGCTGAGGGCTTCCCGGACGAGATTCCGCTCTACGACGGAGCTATCCGGGATTCGTCAGCCTTCAAGATGGACACCGCAAGCACCTTTACCGCACTGATCGGCACGAACGACAGCATCGATGATGTCAGGAAGTTCTACGATCAGGCGCTTGCCGAAAACGGCTGGAAGACCGTGTATTCGGATGACTCGGCTTCCGCGACCGACAGGATGCTCACATACTCCGCCGAGAACACCGACTGGGGGCTGACCGTGACAGTCGCCCCAAATGACGGCGAGATTCAGGTGGCAGTCACGGCCGGGACCAAGCAGAAGTAGGTGTTCGCTGTGAGCACAGAAGGGCCCCGGCGATTGTCGGGGCCCTTCTGCTATTCGCGGTCGTTAGTGCTGCGTACCACTTCCGATTGCGATGTGGTGTGTCTTGGGCTCCTCGAGGACAGCTGCCTTCGGGATGCTGATCTCGAGGACACCGTCCTTGAAGTCCGCGTGTAGCGTCGCCGGGTCGACGCCCTTCGGCAGCGCGATGCGCCGCTCAAAGCGGCCCCAGCTCGACTCGCGGAGCATGTAGTCCTCCTCGGTGGTCTCGTGCTCCTCGGAACGCTCACCGCTGACGGCGAGGGTGCCTTCGGTCACCGAGATATCCACCGCCGAGGGGTCGATACCCGGGAGCTCGACGCGGACGACCATATCGTCGCCGCGCGAGAGCACGTCCATCGTCGGCACCAGCATCTTCATCTCGGCCTCGCCGCGTAGCGCGCGCATCGGCGTAGTCCAGTCGAAGAAACGATCGACCTCTCGCGGTAGAGCGAGGAGGTCACCGAATGGATCCCATCGCATGAGCGATGCCATCGTTCTCACCTCCAGAGTCACATGAGACCCCGGCGCGATCTCTGCCGGGGTCCCGCCTTCATACGAATGCATATATACCCACCTCAGCGTGCAATCGTGCGCTAGACTAGTGACACCAGGGGGACTTCGGTAGCTCAGCGACAGGATACGTATGCGTATTGCGCTCGCCCAAATCGATCCGACCGTCGGCGACATCGACGGCAATCTCGCATTGTGCCTAAAAGCCGCCGAGGAAGCATCGGCTCGCGGCGCGGATGTTGTGTTGCTTCCGGAACTCGCGCTACTCGGCTATCCGCCCGAGGATCTGCTCGGCAAGCCGCACTTCATGGAACGATCGATGGAGGCCGCCCAGGAGTTTGCGCGCAAGACACCGTGCGCGGCTGTCATCGGGTATGCGCATCGCGACTCGGAGGGCACATTCAACGCAGCGGCCTTCTGCCGCAACGGCAAGATCGAGCTCGTCTACCGCAAGCAGCTTCTGCCGAACTACGGCGTCTTCGATGAGGAGCGCTACTTTGAAGCAGGCGTTGAAGACGCAATCGTCGAGATCGCAGGCGTGCGCTGCGGCATCACCGTTTGTGAGGATGCATGGTTTCCGGAGCCGGCCTGCCGTGCTGCTCAGCTCGGTGCGCACGTGCTGCTGAACATCTCGGCGTCACCGTTCCATGTGGGCAAGGGGCGCTCGCGGGAGAGTATGTTGCGCGACCGCGCCGCGAGCAATGATATATGGTTCGCGTACTGCAATGTTGCGGGTGGCCAGGACGAACTCGTCTTTGACGGTCGCTCCGTCATCATCGCCCCCAACGGCGGCGTAGTCGCCCGCGCAAAGGCGTTTGCCGAGGACTTCCTCGTATTCGATATCGAACCTGACTCTGAGGCGATGCCAATCACGCGGCTCGAGCCGATCGAGTCTGAAATCCAGGAGATGTACGATGCGCTCAAGCTTGGATTGCGCGACTACATCCGCAAGAACGGCTTCACGGATGTCGTGATCGGCCTCTCGGGCGGCATCGACTCAGCACTCACCGCGGTTCTGGCGGCCGATGCACTCGGAGCCGAGCACGTTCACGGCGTGTTGATGCCGTCGAGGTACTCCTCGGAAGGCAGTATCGCCGACGCGCGGGAGCTG
This sequence comes from Actinobacteria bacterium HGW-Actinobacteria-6, assembly GCA_002841295.1. Classification (GTDB taxonomy): domain Bacteria; phylum Actinomycetota; class Coriobacteriia; order Anaerosomatales; family Anaerosomataceae; genus UBA2286. The sequence continues at coordinate 44,170 of PHEU01000016.1, read as the reverse complement.
GCGCGTCTCACGGGTATCGAGACCGTCACCATACCTATAGAGGGCCCGCTTGCTGCAGTTGAGCGCGTGCTCTCGCCGACCTTCGGCGACTTGCCGGCCGACGTCACCGAGGAGAACGTACAGGCGCGCGTGCGCGGCGTACTGCTCATGGCACTCTCGAACAAGTTCGGGTGGCTCGTGCTGGCGACCGGAAACAAGAGTGAGCTCTCGGTTGGGTACAGCACACTCTACGGCGACATGGTTGGCGGGTTTGCGCCCATCAAAGATGTCTTCAAGACGAAGGTCTTTGAGCTCGCTCGCTGGCGCAACACGCATGGACTTGTCATCCCCGAGGCGACCATCGAGAAGCCGCCGAGCGCCGAGCTGCGGCCAAACCAGATCGACCAGGATTCGCTGCCCCCGTATGACATTCTGGATGCCATTCTTGTGTCGTACGTTGAGCAGGATTGTTCGGCGCGGGCGATTATCGCGTCCGGGCAAGAGGAGGCGACCGTGCGTCGGGTCGTCCGGCTCGTTGACGCAGCAGAGTACAAGCGCAGGCAGGGCCCAATTGGCATCAAGATAACGCCGAGGGCGTTCGGGAAAGACCGCCGGATGCCTATCACCAACCGTTTCGGCGGCTGATGTGATCGAGTATCGGTGGGTGACCCATGACGCCCCGTGTATGCAGGAGGCGACCGATCTGCGCTTCGAGGTGCTGATGGCGCCTTTCGGCGTAACGCGCGACGACAACTGGGGCGATACGGATCCACACTCGCACCATCTGGTCGCCGTTGAGTACGGCCATGTTGTCGGCTACGCGCGACTGATCGCCGATTCTGGCGCCGCGCAGATTCGCCAGGTGGCTGTGGCGTTCGAGCGGCAGCGAGAGGGTATCGGTTCAGCGCTGCTTGAGGAATCGGTCCGCAAGGCCCATGAGCTTGGTCTGGATCCGGTCTTCCTTAACTCGCGTGTTCATGCCGAGGAGTTCTATCGCCGCCTCGGCTTCACGACCGTCACCGCCGAGCCGTTCCCGTACGGCCGTACGGGCATGCTGCATGTACGTATGGAGGCTCGGAGACAGCATTGAAATCAGCGGGATTTGGCGGGCTCCGTCTAGCGTATCGGGCCCGATTCGCATAAGGTATTTCGTGGTTGTTGCACCATCAGTCCAAGGAGGGACACTCATGCCCAGCATCACTCGTGACCAGGTCCGTGTGCCGGCGGATGTACCCGCTGCCGCTCGTGAGACCTACATCGACAACTACATGGCGGCCACTCGCGGCACCGGCAGGTTGATGCTCTTCGCCTGCGATCAGAAGATCGAGCACCTGAACGATGACTTCTTCGGCGAAAACATCTCGCCCGAGGATAATGAGCCGGAGCACATGTTCCGTATCGGCTCGCAGGGTGTTTGCGGCGTTCTGGCCGCTCAGCGCGGCCTTGTGTCGCAGTACGCGCTGGACTACCCGGAGATCAACTATCTCGTGAAGATGAACTCCAAGTCGCACATGGTGAAGACGTCCGCGAAGGATCCGTCGAAGCACCAGGACGATCCCTACTCGGCGCAGCTCTACGATATCCAGACCGTGCTCGACCTGCGCGAGAACGGCGTGAACGTCGTCGGTCTCGGCTACACGATCTACCTCGGCAGCGAGTACGAGTCGCAGATGTTCTCCGAGGCAGGTCAGCTCATCGCCGACGCGCACCTTCTCGGCATGCTGGTCGTGCTGTGGATCTACCCGCGCGGAAAGGCGGTCATGAATGAGACCGACGCGCACCTCATCGCCGGCGCTGCCGGAACCGCGCTGTGCCTGGGTGCGGACTTCGTGAAAGTGAACCCGCCCAAGGGCGACGACACGCAGACTTCCGCCGAGAAGCTCGTTGAGGCTTCGAAGGCGTCGGGCCGTACGAGCCTCGTGTGTGCGGGTGGCTCGACGGTCGCAGCTGACGTCTTCCTGACGCAGCTCTGGGAGCAGATCCATGTTGGCGGCGCCAAGGGCAACGCGACTGGTCGCAACATCCACCAGCGCTCCCTTGCCGAGGCCGTTCGGCTTACCAAAGCCATCTCGGCCATCACGCTTGCCGACTGGAGTGCGGCTGACGCACTGGCTGTCTTCAACGGCGAGAAGAACTTCTCGCTGTAAGGCCGCTCACCGAAGCGGAGAGCTCAAAATGACGCGCGGCATCGCCTTCGGGGCGGTGCCGCGCTATTCTATACACTTGACGTGACCGGTCCATACCGGTGCACGGACCTTACACGCTACCGACCTGGGAGTCCCATTGCCCATCTCGGATTGGTTCAAAGCTCGCGAAGGACGGCGCTACACGGTGGCGTCGGCGGATAAATCGGCCGACCTGCCCGATGGCGTTTGGCTGAAGTGTCCTTCGTGTAAGCACACGCTGTATCAAGGCGCCCTGGAGAACACCCTTCAGGTGTGTCCTCATTGCACGCACCATTTCGATATGTCTGCACCCGACCGGGTACTCTCGCTTGCCGATGAAGGCACGTTTGAGGAGACCGAGGCGGGGCTGTCGTCTCTCGATCCGCTGCGCTTCTCGGCAAAGAAGTCGTACGCGCAGAGCCTCGCGAGCGCCAAGGAGAAGACGGGCCTGGCCGAGGCGGTCGTGACCGGTCGTGCGCTGCTCGGCGGACATCCCGTCGTCCTCGGCGCGATGGACTTCCGCTTCATCGGTGCATCGATGGGCTCGGCGGTGGGCGAGAAGATCGCCCGTGCGTTCGCGCTTGCGCAGGCCGAGGATCGCGCGCTCATCCTTGCGGTTGCCTCAGGTGGCGCTCGCATGCAAGAAGGAATGCTCTCGCTCATGCAGATGGCCAAGACGTCCGCAGCTGCCGAGCGGCTCTCACGCGCCGGCGTGCCGTACATCTCGATCCTCACGAATCCCACGTACGGTGGTGTCACCGCGAGCTTCCCGGTGCTTGCCGACGTGATCCTGGCCGAGCCGGGCGCACTCATCGGTTTCACCGGTCCGCGTGTCATCGAGCAGACGATTCGCCAGAGCTTGCCGAAGGGTTTCCAGACGGCCGAGTTCTTGGTGCAGCACGGCATGATCGATGAGGTCGTAGCCCGTGGAGATCTGCGCGAGAGTATCGCGCGGGTACTCGACTACCTGTGCCTTGGTGACGTGCCCGACGCCGCGCTTGGTGCCGCCTGTCCGATCTTGACTGAAGGCGGTGATGAGTAGTGTCTCGCTTCGTGATGGAGTTCGAGCGTCCGCTGGCGGAGCTTGAAGAGAAGCTTGTCGATCTCAAGGCACTCGACCTTGCCGCAGAACTTCACCTTGGCGAGGAGATCGCCGAACTTGAAGCTGAGGTTGAGCAGCTTCGCGTAACGGTCTACCAGGCACTTTCTCCCTGGGAGCGCGTGCAGGTAGCACGTCACCCCGAGCGTCCCAAGACGCAGGATTACGTTGCTGCGCTGTGTTCGGAGGTCTTTGAGCTTCATGGCGACCGTCTGTACGGCGACGACGAGGCGATCTTTGCAGGTCTTGCGACCATCGCCGGACGTCGCTGTATGGTTATCGGCCACAGGAAAGGCAAGAACACCAAGGAGAACATCCGTCGCAACTTCGGCAGTCCGCATCCGGAAGGCCTCCGCAAGGCACGCCGCGCGATGCTCATGGCCGAGAAGTTCGGCCTCCCGCTCGTCACCTTCGTCGACACGCAAGGCGCGCATCCGGGTCTTGAGGCCGAGGAGCGGGGGCAGGGCTGGGCGATTGCCGAGAACCTCGCCACGCTCGCGGCGCTTCGCGTGCCGGTCGTTGCGGTCGGTATCGGCGAGGGCGGTAGCGGCGGAGCGCTTGCAATCGGCTTCGGCGACCGTCTCATCATGCTTGAGAACGCGTACTACTCGGTCATCAGTCCCGAGGCGTGCGCATCGATTCTCTATAAGGACTCGTCCCGTGCGCCGGAAACCTCGGCGTGTCTGCAGATGACCGCGGACGACCTCGTTCGTCTCGGCATCGCCGATGAGATCGTGCCCGAGCCGCTCGGCGGGGCGCATCGTGATGCGGCGGCGGTCTTCGCCAGGGTCGAGAGCGCCATAGCGTCTGCGCTTGATACACTCTGCGGGCAGGAACTAGGCGGTCTCGTGGAGAAGCGGTTTGTGAGGCTTTCATCTATCGGGGTGTTCACGGAGGGGGAGTAATCCATGTCCGGCAAGCCATGCATCGCTGTGCTCACTAGCGGGGGCGACGCGCCGGGTATGAACGCCGCCGTGCGCGCCGTGGTACGCACTGCTATCCATCAAGGGTGCGACACGGTCGCCATCGAACACGGCTACGAAGGCCTGCTCGACGGCAAGTTCGTGCCCATGGTGCTTTCAAGTGTCGGCGGCATCCTCGATCGTGGCGGCACATTCATCGGCACGTCTCGTTCTGAGCGTATGTTCGGCGATGCCGGACTCGATTTGGCTGCCGCACGCCTGGCCGAGCACAACGTCACCGGCCTGGTTGTTATCGGTGGAGATGGAACGTACCGTGCTGCCGAGGAGCTCGACCGTCGGGGTGTGAAGGTGATCGGCGTGCCCGGAACCATCGACAACGATATCGCCGCCACCGACACCACTATCGGCTTCGATACCGCTCAGAACACGATTTGCGACGCCACCTCAAAAGTGCGCGACACAGCCTCAAGTCATGAGCGCACGTTCATCATCGAGGTCATGGGGCGCTCGTGCGGCATGCTCGCGCTCTACTCTGGCCTTGCCGCCGGAGCGGACTGCATCCTCATTCCTGAGGTGCCGTGGAAGACCTCTGACATCTGTGCGTCGATCGCCCAGGGTATCGCCCGCGGCAAGAAGCACTCCATCATCGTCGTTTCTGAGGGTGCGGCACATGCGTTCGGACTTGCCGAGGACCTCACCGAGGCGTGCGGGCATATGGTGCGCGCGGTCGTTCTCGGCCATATCCAGCGTGGTGGGTCGCCCTCGGCGTTCGACAGGACGCTCGCCAGCCGCATGGGCGCGGCGGCCGTAGAAGCCCTGCTTGCTGGTGAAAGTGGCAAGGCGGTGTGTTTGCAGAATGCCGATATGGCGCTGGAAACATTTGAGGTGTGCTACAGCCATCACCATGAATTGAAACGACACATCTACGACCTTGCGATGGTGCTAGCCCGATGATCATGGTTTCCGACGAGCTCTACGCTTCATTCCGCGACACCGGTCGCGACCTGTTCCTCACCGGCGCCATCTCCAGCCACGGCGGGAACATGAGCGTCCGGGTGGGGGACCGCATCCTCATCACGCGGAGCGGCTCGATGCTCGGTCGCCTCACGCGCGCCGACATCCTCGAGACGGGCATCTACTCATGCCCGGAGGATGAAGGGTGCAGCCGGGAGCTTGTCGTCCACCGCGCCATCTACCTGGCAACCGACGCGCGCGCGATCGTCCACGCGCACACGGTGCACACGATTCACCGCTCGCTCATCTCGGATGTGATCGTCGCGCTCGATTCCGAGAGCAAGGCGATCCTCGGCGATGTCCCTGTCGTATCCGCCGAGCAGACAATCGCGTCGCCAGAAGCTGCCGATGTCCTCTCGGCAGCGCTCGTGGAGAAGAAGGTCGCTGTGCTCAAGTCGCACGGGCCGTTCGCGAAGGGCGCCACGCTCGAAGAGGCGTTCTATCACGTGAGCTGCCTTGAAGCGAGTGCGAAGATCCTCGACCTGGCAGACTCGCGCCGCTAGAACTACATCCCGCTCGCACGCATGAAGACGCCGGAGACGATCGTCGGTATGGCCTGGAACAGCCCCGTGATCACTACGAACGCGGTGACGCCCGCCACAGCGCGCTTCTTCTCCAGCCCTACCGTCTTCGACATCAGTGCGCCAAAGAGCACAAAGACACCCCAGAGTACCCAGAGGTCCATTTGCGACAGGATCGCGTACGCCGTGCTTGGCGCTGTCATGGTGTCCTTGGGAGCGACGAGTGCCCCAAGCCCCGGATACTGCAACAAGACGCCTGTGACGCCCATGTAGATCATCTGGACGATGTTCCTCAGCGCGTGTGGCAGAAGCGACAGCCCTGCAACCGAGAGCATCACCGAGAAGTTCACACTGTTGCCCCACGTACGAGCTGCTACGAAGAAGAACGTACCGATGTAGAGCAGCGCGAAGGCCGCCCCCACGATTCCAAAGACAATGGCGGCGGTGTTCGCGACAGTGCTGATGGTCTCAACGCCACCGAACTGTTCCATGTCCTTCTCAAACGAAGCGCGTTCCTCCGCGGACATCTGCTCCGTTTGTGCCTTGAGCGCCGTGTCAGTGGCTTCCTGCTGTACCTTGGACTGCATTGGAGCTGCAATGACCGCTTTGCCGACGACTGACGAGGCCAGGATGATGACGAGCGGGATCCACAGGTACTTGAGCGCTCCCTGTAGGGCGTCGACGCCCTTAGCCGGCTTGAAGAGCGTTGTAAGGACTCCGGTGAACACATTCATCGATGCCTCCATCATTCGTGTCGCAGTGCGACGAGCGGGTCTAGGTTGGCAGCTCTGACTGCAGGCAGCACGCCTGAGAGCAGGCCGATTCCGGTGGCGAATGCCACCGCGAAGATTGCGAGCCATAGCGGTATGTAGAAGAAGTTGGTCGGTTCGCTTGCGCCACCTGTCGGTGTGCTTGCGGCGATCATGCTCTGAAGGAAGAGGTTGGCCAGCGCCGCGCCCGCACTGGAGAATGCGAGCCCCCCAAGTCCTCCAAATACGCCGATGACTGCTGCCTCGCCGAGAAACACCCGCTTGATTTGCCGGTTCGAAGCGCCGACGGCTTTCATGATGCCAATCTCGCGGGTGCGCTCGTAGATCGACATCGTCATCGTGTTGGCGATGCCAAGCGCCGCGACGATCATCGCAATTCCACCGAGCGCGCCGAGGACGACTTGCACGATGATGAATATCTGCGACGTGGCGTCTTGGATGGAGCGTGCCGAAAACGTCTGGAAACCCTCAGCAACGAGCGCCTTCTCAATGTCCGCCACAGCCTCGGCAGAATCAGCTTTGACCGTGACGGTCTCGTACGTCGGTCGGCGCGTCGTTGCCCCGTTGTACTCCAACGCTGCGTCGAGCGTCGTGTACACCGAGGAGTCCGTTCCCATGTCGGCCTTCTCGAGAATGCCGACCACGGTGAGCTTGTACGTGCGCTCTGTCGGCTCCGTCATCGGGTTCTGGGCGTACGCTTCCTCGGACGGGTACTCGACGACCGTCGCTACGATGCGCTTGCCGAGCAAGTCGAGCGATGGCTGGTTTGCGGTCTCGGAGCCAGGGAAGACGCCGAGGAACATCGCGGGTACTGCCGCGCCGAGCACGATCTCGCTGTCAGTGCGTGCGAAGCGTCCCTCGGCGAGTTTGTAGCCGAATTCCTCAAGCTTGTGCGGCGCTACGCCCTGGATGTTGGCGTTGGTGCTGTTCTTCTTGTATGCAAGCTCTTGCACGGACATCACCGTCACGATCGGCATCACCGAATCGACGTGCTCCATGTCTTCGAACTGCGCAACGGTTCGGTCATCAAGGGACTTCGATTCCGCCCCGGTGATGCCCTCGTAGCCGGTCATCACCGTGATGTGCGTGGCCGCGCCAAGCTCGCCGAGTGAATCGACGACGCTGCGCTGGAGACCGACGCCGAGCGACACCATCAGCACGATTGCCGAGGTGCCGATAACGACGCCAAGCGTGGTCAGGGCGAGTCTGAGCTTCATGCGTCGCAGGTTAGAGACGACGAGGAAGATGAGGTCGCGAGGGCGCATGCTACGAGCCGAGTCCAAAGAGTGACATGAAGAATCGCTGGAACCAGTTGCCCTCACGTGCGGGCTTCTCAGCACCGGCGTCAGGCTCACCGGTGTCCTGCGGGGCTGCCGTGACCTTCACCGTGTACGGGGCCCGGAATGACCGGTCGCGGCCAAAGTCGTCCCGGTACGACACGACGAGCACGACCTCAAGGTCTCCGGCTTTCTCCGGCGTGATCTGGACATCGATCGCTTCGCTGCCGGCCGCATCAAAGGCGCCAAGGAAGAGATTCCCGTCGGCGACGACGGCATCGGTTGCCTCGACACTGATGGTGACTGCCGAGAGCGCGAATCCGCTCGTGTTGGCAACCTCGAAGCTCACGTCGAATGTCTCACCGACCACACTTTCGTCGGGGAGCTCAGAGAGGACCATTGAGAACTTCGCGTCACGCTCAACAACAATGCCGATCGTCTGGGTGATCTCCTGGCGCTCGCCGTTGTACTCGAAGGCGATGGTCACCGGGACGGTATACGTTCCTGCGGCTGTTCCGGGGCCGACCATTACATCGAAGGACACAGACTCGGACTGAGAGCCCTTGATCGTGCCGAGGAACTTCGCGTTGCCTGAGCCCACTACGGAGAGGCCGCCACCTGCGGTAGCCGCCTCGGCGACTCCACCTGCAGCTCCACTTTGTAGTGAGACCACGACGTTCTCAGCCCGCCTGGCGGTGGCATTATCGATATCCAAGGTGAGTTTGAACCTCGCTCCGACCAGCACTCGCTTGGTCGACGTCTTGTATGACGCGATGACGAGCACCGGCGCCGGCTTGGGTGTTGGGACAGCGATATCCGGCATCACTGGATCGGTGGCGCTGTCAGCCACCGGCGCGATGGTCGCAGTCGCCGTGGCGGCCAGTGCGCTCGCGGGCATCCAGGCCAGTACGCATACCAGCCCTAGTGCGATCGCCTTTGTCCTGTGGGTGCTCACGCGACTCCTCCTTGCTCGATCTTGACGACCGATCCATCGATGATGTAAACGATTCGGTGCGCAACGGCCTCAGCCACAGCGCGGTCGTGGGTCGTTATCAGGAATGTGCGTCCCTCGGCGTTCATGGCCTTTATGAGTTCAAGGATTTCGTGACCGGTGGTGGTATCGAGGTTCCCGGTCGGCTCGTCGGCGAGGATGATGGCCGGGCCGTTCACGACGGCGCGGGCGACCGCCACGCGCTGCTGTTCGCCGCCAGAGAGTTCGGTGGGTTTGTGGTCGAGCCTGAGCCCGAGTCCGACCGACTCGAGCGCCGAGGCGGCCTGCACTGCGCGGTCTGCGCGGGCAACACCTGCGAACACGAGGGGCAACTCGACGTTTCCGAGCGCGCTAAGCGTCGGGATGAGGTTGAAAGACTGGAACACGAATCCCACCTGATGTCGCCGGTAATCCGCGAGGCGCTCGTCGTCCATGGCCGCGAGGTCGTCGCCGTCGACGACTACGGCGCCGCCAGAGGGGCGATCGAGTCCGCCGACGATGTTGAGCAGAGTGGACTTACCGGAGCCGGACGGGCCCATCACGCAGACGACTTCGCCGTGTTCGATGGTGAGGTCAACGCCGCGCAGGACGTCGAGTACCGTCTCACCCATTGTGTACTGCTTCCGGAGATCCCGGACGTCGACTGCTACTGTCACGAAACCCCCCCCTCGTAGTTCGTGCCACGAAGGGTATTGTCCCGCACTGGCGGATTCATCGCCACCTAAAATCTGGTGTTGTTACCCCCACATCGACTTCACGCCTGCCCGGATGCTCGCCGTTGTCGCACGCGGTACCCCTGTTGTCGCGGCGTCATCGGCGGCGGTTGTCTCGCGCGCCTGCGTCTCGGCGAAGAGCGGCCTGAGCGCGTCAGGGATGAAGCGCGTGCGCTGCGCGTAGCCATAGCTGTCCGAGAAGCCGCGCCCGGCGGCGTAGTACCTGAGCGGATGCGTGACGTACAGGTGGTTCTTCGCGCGCGTGCACGCAACGTAGAAGAGCCGCCGCTCCTCCTCGATCTCCTCAGGACTTCCGCACGCAAGATCCGCCGGGATGTTCCCGTCGGCGGCGTGGATGACGTAGACGGCGTCCCATTCAAGCCCCTTTGCCGAGTGAATCGTCGAGAGGATGAGGTAGTCCTCGTCGAGCGATGGCGGCTGAGCGAAGTCGCCGGTCCAGTTGGGAGCGTCGAGTGTCATCTCGGCGAGGAAGCGGGTGCGGTCAGGAAAGCGTGAGCCGAGGCGTTCGACTTGCTCCAGGTCAGCCAGGCGTGCTGTCGCGTTGTCGTAGCGGGTCTCGGCGAGCGGTGCGTAGAAGGCGCGCGCGGCGTGCAACTGCGCCGAGACATCGCTCACCGGTGCATGCGCCAGGTTGCGCATGAGCGTGACGAAATCCGGCCAGGTGCCGGCCGCGGCCTCGGGCGCGGGCCACGACACCCAGGAGTCGAAGTCGCCGTCGCTTTCTCGCAGCGTGCCCATGAGCTCGCTCGCGGTACGCGGCCCGATGCCCGGTACGAGCTGCAACACGCGCAGCCCCGCCATCGAGTCGAGCGGGTTCTCCGCCAGGCGCAGGAAGCTGCTCAGGTCCTTCACGTGTGCGGTCTCCACGAACTTGAGGCCACCGTACTTGTGGAACGGGATGTTGCGGCGGGAGAGCTCCAACTCCAGCGCCGCCGAGTGGTGCGCCGCGCGGAAGAGCACGGCTTGCCGCTTGAGTGCGAGCCCCTCCTCACGATGGCCGAGGATGCGTTCGATCACGTAGTCGGTCTGTTCGACCTCGTCTCGGCAGGTGACAAGCGCAGGTCTCGCACCGCCTTCGCGCTCCGTCCAGAGCGCCTTGTCGTAGCGTTCCTCGGCGGAGGCTATGATCGCGTTGGTGGCGTCGAGAACCGGCTGCGTGCTGCGGTAGTTCTGCTCGAGGGTGAGCACGGTGGCACCGTCGAAGCGCTCGGGGAACTCGAAGATATTCTTGATCGTCGCAGCGCGGAATGAGTAGATCGATTGGGCGTCATCACCGACGGCCGTCACGCCGGTGCCGTCGGGGCGCAGCAGTGCGACGATATCGGCCTGGAGCGCATTCGTGTCCTGGTACTCGTCCACCAGCACGGCGTCGAAGCGCTCGCGTACAGCCTCGCCGGCGGGGGAGTCGAGCAGGCCGCGCCAGAAGAGCAGCAGGTCGTCGTAGTCGAGTATCTGCTGCGCCTCCTTGGCATCCGTGTACGCCACGAACAGCCGCTTCAGGTCCTCGGCATCGTCCTTGCACCACGGGAATGCCGTCCGCAGCACGTCCTCGAGCGGACTCTGCGCGTTCACACAGCGCGAGTAGATATCCAGGCACGTTCCCTTCTGCGGGAACCGCCTGCCCTTTCTGCCGAGGTCAAGATCGGTCCGCGCCATGTGCATGAGGTCTTCGGAATCGGAGCGGTCGAGGATCGTGAAGTTCGGCTCCAGGCCGATGTCTCGCCCATGCACGCGCAGCAGTCGGGCGGCGACCGAGTGGAATGTGCCGCCCCAGACCTTCATACCGCCTGATGCCGTACCGCGCGACTCCGTGTGCCGCAGCAAGCCTTCGACGCGGCGCACCATCTCCTGAGCCGCCCGGCGGGAGAACGTGAGGAGCAGGATGCGCCCCGGATCGGTGCCTGCCGAGATGAGGTACGCGACGCGGTGGGCGAGGGTGTTGGTCTTGCCGGTGCCCGCGCCTGCGACGATGAGCAGCGGCGAGCTGCCGTGCGAGGCTGCCGCGCGCTGCCCTGAGTTGAGGTCGCCGAGAAGTGCCTCGATAGTGTCCGGCAGTTCGGTTTGGGGGAGTGCTGGCTGCGGCATCGTGACCTCCGGGAGCGGGGCTACACGAGCTGCAGTCTACCACCGTTCATGCACAAAAGCGAACACGTGTTCGCTACCACTGTGGATGCTCAGGCGCCTGCACTGTACGCGTCAACCTCGGCGATGTACGTCGCTTTGAGAGCGTCGTCGATGAACGATGCCGCGAAGGAGTTCTTCGCAAGAGCGGTCATATCAGCCAGCGTGAGGTCGAGCGCGTCGGCGACTGCCATGAAGTTCTCAGTGAGGTATCCACCAAAGTACGCGGGGTCATCCGAGTTCACCGTCACGAGCAGTCCGGCATCCATCATCCGCTTCAGCGGATGTGCGGCCATCTCGTCGAAGACACGCAGTTTCACATTCGAGAGAGGGCAGACCGTCAGCGGCACCCGCTCGGCAACGAGCCGCGCCACCACCGCGGGGTCGTCCAGGCAGCGCACGCCGTGGTCGATCCGCTCGACGCCGAGCATATCGAGCGCGTCGGTGATGAACGACGCCGGTCCCTCTTCGCCGGCATGCGCGACGCGGCGGTAGCCGAGCTCTGCTGCCTCGGCGAAGACGCCCGCGAACTTCTCGGGCGGATTGCCCAGCTCGGCGGAATCGAGTCCCACTCCTGCGATGCGGTGGGGGTAGAGGCGTGCGGTGTGCAGCGTGTGCGTGGCGTCGTCTGCGGGCATGTCACGCAGAAAGCACATGATCAGCCGATATGTGATGCCAAAGTCCTCCTCGGCGTCCTCAAGGGCGAGCAGGATGCCTGCAAGGGCAACGCCAAAGGGAACGCCGCGCACCACGTGGGTCTGCGGGTCGAAGAATGGTTCTACGTGTCGGATGCCTTCCTGCGCTGCACGCGTCAGGTACGCGCGCGTGAGATCGTAGAAGTCCTGCTCGGTTCTGAGAACGTCAGCGCCTGCGTAGTAGAGATCGAGGAATGACTGCAGGTCGGCGAAGTCATACGCGGCACGAGCGGTGTCCACGTCCGGAAACGGCGCCGCAATCCCGTTGCGCTCAGCCAGGGCGAGCATGAGCTCGGGCTCGAGCGTACCTTCAAGGTGTACATGCAGCTCCGCTTTGGGAAGCTGTCGGACGAACTCCTCGAATCCGGCTCTGTCTTGCATTCCGCCCCCTGGAGTCGCGTCTTCGGGTTTCTGGGAACTTACTACATACGCTTGATTATGCACCTACCCTTTTGTGCCGAGGAGGTCTCACATAGCTGCAGTGCACACTCCCCGGGGCGTTATCGGTGCGTATCTCACCACGAGCGCGCTTTTCACGCTCGCAGCATCGCTCATCTGGGGCATCAACACGCTGTTCCTCATGGGTGCTGGCCTCGATATCTTCCAGGTCATGCTGGTGAACACTGCGTTCACCGTCGGGCAGATCATCTTTGAGATCCCAACCGGCGTGGTCGCTGACACCATCGGCCGGAAGGTGTCGTTTCTGCTCGGTAATATCACGCTCTTCATTTCGACGTTGCTGTATGTTGCCTCGGCGCGTTTTGGCTGGGGATTCTGGGCGTTCGTGGGTGCGTCGGTGATCATCGGCCTGGGGTTCACGTTCCAGACCGGCGCGGTGGACGCCTGGCTTGTGGACGCGCTTGACCACACCGGCTACAGCGGCGCGCGCGAGCGCGTGTTCTCCTGGGGCGGCATGATCTCGGGCTCGACGATGCTCGTTGGGACGCTCATGGGCGGGTTTCTCGGCCAAGTCGACCTCTCATGGCCGTACGTCGTCAGGGCCGTGCTGCTCCTGGCATGCTTTGTTGCGGCGATGGTCATGATGAAGGACCTTGGCTTTCAGCCACGTCCGCTGCAGATATCCACATTTGCCGAGGAGACCCGCAAGGTCTTCGACGCTGGCGTGAAGTACGGGTGGCGCAATCGTGTGGTGCGGCCGCTCATGTTCGTATCACTCGTTGGCGGAGTCTTCGGGATGTACGGCTTCTACTCCTGGCAGCGCTTCGCTCTCGATCTGCTCGGCAAGGAGTATGTGTGGGTCTCAGGTGTACTTGCGGCGTCGGCTGCGCTGGCAAGCATCGTCGGAAACCTGCTCGTGGGTCGTATCATGCGCACGGGCGAGCTTCGTCGCAAAGCGTGGACTGTGCTTGCAGTATGCTCGGCGCTGCTGGCTGCGTTCGTGGCTGCCATCGGCGTGGTCGGGTTGCTCACTAAGACGCCGGGAATCGTGCCACTGCTTGTGGCCTCGGCACTCTGGATCGGGTGGGGTGTTGTCTTCGGAGTGGTCGGACCGATACGTCAGGCGTACCTGAACGAGCACGTTCCCTCGGCACAGAGGGCTACGGTACTCTCGCTCGATGCCTTCTTCGGCGACATCGGCGGGGCTGGCGGACAGCCCGCGCTCGGCTGGATGGCGAAGGTGTGGTCGATACCGATCGGCTGGCTCGTGGGGGCGGTGTTCCTGCTGGCCGGTGTCCCGCTGTATCGCGCTGCAGGGCGGGGAGAAGCGTCAGAAGCTGAGGAATGAGATTCCAGGACAAGAAGAGCTGCCGCAGCAGGGGAGTGATTGGTGCCCGGGGCGGGAATCGAACCCGCACGATGTTGCCACCATCGGTGTTTGAGACCGACGCGTCTGCCAATTCCGCCACCCGGGCTAATGAGTGGTGCCTGCGGATTATACCAGCGGGATGGCGCCAGATGAATGGCGCTAGATGAGAAACTTCAGGCCGAGCAGGCCCTCGATGCTGGAGAGTACCGAGAACAAGTTGAGCAGCATGAACACCGCTACGAGCAGCAGCAGCGCGGCGCTCACTCCGAGACGGACACCGATACGCTGCAGCACATCGGCTGCGCTGCCCTTTGCTTCATCGATATCCTTTAGGTGTCCCAGCTTGGCAGACTCGCGCATTCCGAGCACGACGAACGCGATTGACGCGATCGTCGCAGCCGCAGTGAATGTGATCCAGCCGTAGTTGATTCCAGTGTGACCCGTGCCACCGAGGATAAGTGAGCCGAGGAACATGCTGCCGACGACGTAGACGAGTGGCAGAAGCGTCGCAAGCTGGGTGTAATCGACGAGCCGCTGCGAGTGTGAGACGTAATCGCGAACCACGAGGCCGGGCTCAGCAGATGCGCGCCCGGAATCACCGGCGATGTCTCTGACTCTAGACAGAGACGTGCTCACACGGACTGCGCTGAAGACGAAGGCAATGCTCGATGCCAGATAGACGACAGCAAACACCACATAGGCGTAGATGTACGTTGATGATGACGAAAGCGCCACCGCAAGCCCCTCCCAGTCCCTCGGCAAGCGTGAAGCTCAACCGTAAACCACACGACTAGATGATAGCGGTAACGAGTGAGTACAACCAGGGTGGAACCCAAATACCTTAAGATACCTGTTCCAGGAGCATGGCCAGGTCGTCCGGATGGGCGATCGAGTTGCTGTGCCCGGTTACCTGCTGCAGCGCTGTCACTACCTGTCGGTCATAGCTGCTATCGATCCCGTTGCGGAGCTCAGTGATTGCGGCGATTTGCGTGAGGGCGGGGCGATGCGGCGCATTACTGATCATGGCGTTGTAGGAGTCGCACACCGAGATGATGCGGGCCATGAGCGGGATGCGCTCTCCGCGAAGTCCGTTCGGATAGCCGCTTCCGTCCATTCGCTCGTGATGCGAGAGCACTGCTTGCTGGATAGCTTCATTGAAGCGGGCAGTCCGCACTATCCGCGAGCCGCCTACCGTATGGCGTCTGACAACGAGACCTTCTTCTGCAGTGAGGGGGCGCCTCGCCGAGAGAATCTCCGCAGGCACTTCGAGCATGCCGACATCATGCAGAATTGCGGCAAGCTTCAGGTCTGCAATCTGTTGCGCTTCGAGCCCGAGTGACACGCCCACCGCTACTGAGAGCTCGGCAACGTGCGTTGAGTGGTTGATGTAGTCCGGCTGTCGAAGTTCGACCAGGCCTGAGAGCGCCATCAGTGTTCCTTGGAGCTGCTCCCTGACTTCGTCGAGTAGAATTCGGTTTTCCAGGCTCATTTCGAGTATGCGCGCGACCAACTGCAGCCCCTCGAGCTGGTCCTCAGCGAAGGTGCCGTCTTGCTTCCAGAGGCAACACACGCGGTCGAGCCGTCCCTTGACTCGCAGTGGAACTGCGAGTGCAGCTGCGCCGCTGTCGGTAGCCGAGACGGCAAGCGACTGTCCGGCACGCACGGCGTCGAGAGCGACCTGCATGATCGAGCGCTCGGCCTCGTTCTTCGGAATCGAATCAGCTGCGAACATCTGGACGTCATCGCCGACGATCGCGGCTGCGTCCGCTCCGAAGTACTCAACCGATTCTTCGAGCACGCGGTCGATCCCGCTCTCGTGTGTGAGTGAGGCCATCAACTCGGCGGTGCGATGTGCGAACGAGAGGCGGTCGTAGGCGCCCTGCAGCTCGGCGCTCGCTGTCTCGAGGTCCTCATGGAACTCCACGAGCTGCTTGCGCAGCCGTCCGTGCTGGTCCACCAGGTAGAGGATGACCATCAGAAGCAAGCCAGGAACGATAGCCCGGATGAAATCGCTACGCAGGAGCAAGATGTCGGGGAATTCGAGACGCGCCATTGCCGAGAACAAGAGGACCCCGGTGAGCGCGATCAGGACGAGGATGATGATGTAGGCGAGTAGGTTCAGTTGTTCGTCCCGCTTGATGACTTCGCGCAGCTCTCGTTTCACTATTCTGCCCCTCATACGTCAACTTCCTTCTCTTAGCCTATCGGCCCACTTGCGACAGAAGGTTATAGGAAGGCGACGAACGGTAGTACTGTGACGTATCCGAGAGTAACTGGTACACAAGGGGCGACAAGCGGCATAAGGCTGACGAGGCAATTTGCCCCGCACCCGCTCCTGCCACGTCACGTATACTTCAACAATGGAAATCGAGCTGAAACTACCAAGCCCGTTGCCCGCAGACGCAGTCGTGCATCTGACGAATGTCGCCTGCAACTTGCAGCTGGTCGCCGACCTCGGCTACGGCGATGTTGCACTCGCCGTCTTTGACGGAGAGCACCTTCAGGTTGTCGCGGACGCCCGTCCGATGACAGCGATTGCGGCAGTTGTCACCTCACGCATCGGGCAGACGCTCTCTCGCGACGAGGAGCCCGAGGCATACGCCGCCTTCGAGGGTGGCTCGGCGGTATCCGGCGAACGCCGCCGCACGACGCGCGGCATCTCGTATTTCACCTCTGCACGGCCCATCGGAGACCCCGGATCTCCGTATGGCGTGGTGCTTCGCGACCTGGCTCAGCAGGTAGTGGAAGCGCCGGGCAAGATGGAAGTTGCTTTCATGTCGCTTGCCGAGAGGGTCTTTGAGATTCTTGAGCGCCAGCCGGTCATCGACATCGATACAGGCGAGCCGTTCACGACGTACCGCCGGGCCGGCGATGGCGTCATGGAGATCGACGCGTCCGATGTGGTGGCTTACGCCAGTCCGAACGCCGTTAACATCATGCAAATGGCCGGCGTCGAAGGCGGCGTGGTCGGCAGAGTCTCAGCGACGCTTCCCGGCGGTGCAACCGCAATCAAGCCGGTGCTTCACGGCGGCGGGGCCCGCGCGGTGACCATCAAGGTGGCTGACAGGTCGCTTCTCTACCGCACGATCGGATTCAATCCCGGAGCACTCGTGCTGGTGGAAGACGTCACTGACGTGGTTCGCCGAGAGCAGGAGCTTCGCGTCAAAGAGGCGACCATCCGCGAGGTCCACCATCGCGTGAAGAACAACCTGCAGACGATTGCTTCGCTTCTGCGCATCCAGGCGCGTCGTACCACCAGCGATGAGGCCGCCCGCGCACTTGCCGAGGCGGTCGAGCGGGTGTCGTCGATGGCGGTCGTGCACGAGATGCTCGCCGCATCTACCGAGGAGTCCGTGGACTTCTCGGCAGCGGCACGAACGGTCGTTGATATGGTGCGCCAGAGCCTTGCGCACAGCGGAGCCGAGATTGCAGTGGTCGTCGAGGGGGAGACCGGGCTTGTCCCTGCCTCGGTCGCAACGTCGCTTGCGCTCGTGTGCGCGGAGCTCGTGCACAACGCGATCGAGCACGGATTCGGTGAGAGCACGAGCGGGAGAGTCACCGTGAGCATGCGGCGGCTGCCCGGCGAGCTTCATCTGGTCGTGCGCGACGATGGCGCCGGACTCCCGGACGCATTCAGTCTCGATTCCTCGGCAAATCTTGGTCTGGCTATCGTGAAGACGGTGGTCGAAGACGATCTTCGTGGCACACTGACGTTCTCAAGCGCGCGTGGCACGACCGTGACCATCCGCGTTCCCGTACCTGATCGTGCCGAGGAGGCGTGAGATAGCCCATGCGCGTGCTGATCGCTGAAGACGAGGCCATCATCCGGATGGATCTGCGTGAGATGCTCGTTGAAGAGGGCCACGACGTCGTGGGCGAAGCTCGCAACGGCGCAGAAGCGGTTGAACTCGCACGGGAGCTTAAGCCCGATGTCATCTTCATGGACGTCAAGATGCCCGGCATGGACGGTATCGAGGCGGCATGTATCCTCTCGGCGGAGAAGGTTGCGCCGATCGTGATGGTGACGGCGTTCTCGCAGGCGTCGTACGTGGACCAGGCGTGCGCGGCGGGAGCAATGGCGTACCTCGTCAAACCGTTCTCTAAGCGAGATATCGTCCCGGCGATGCACGTGGCCACGTCCCGATTTGCCGAGACGCGCCTGCTTGAGGCTGAGGTCGTCGACCTGAACGACCGGCTGGAGACGCGCAAGGTGCTCGATCGCGCGAAGGGCGTGCTCATGGCGAAGGGCATGACCGAGCCGGAGGCCTTCAAGCGGCTTCAGCGCCTTGCCATGGACAAGCGGCGCTCACTCAAAGAGATTGCCGAGGCGATACTGCTCGCGAGCGAGGCTGAGAAGTAGGATGTCGGCCGGTTTTGCGCTTCTCGCGCGCACGTTCGTCATCGGCATCCTCGTGGCAGCGCCTGTCGGCGCGATGGGCGTGCTCTGCATCCAGCGCACCCTTGGCCGAGGAGCGCAGGCGGGACTCGCGACCGGCCTTGGCATCGCTTCGGCCGACGGGTTGTACGCCGCAATCGCCGCATTCGGACTCTCGGCGCTCTCGAGCGCGCTTGTCGCGTGGCAGACGCCGCTTCGGCTTGTGGGCGGCGCGGTGCTCGTCTACCTGGGAGTGCGCGCGATGCTGACGCAGCCCAAGACGGTCGCGTGCGCCTCGTCAGACCCGCTCGATGGGCGCGGAGTTGCCGCGCTTTACACCTCGGCGGTGGGGCTTACGCTCACCAACCCGATGACGATCATGGCGTTCGGTGCGGTCTTCGCGAGCGCGGGGCTCGCCGCGCAGCCGGGTTTGGGGACGGCCGCGGTCGCCACGGCCGGCGTTGCAAGCGGCTCGCTCGCGTGGTGGATCGCGCTCGTGACGGTGAGCTCGCTCGCGCGAGCGCGCGTAGGCGACAAGGTGCTTGCAGGCGTCAGTCGCGTGTCGGGCGCGCTTGTGGCGGTCTTCGGGCTGATCGCGATCGTGGCAGGGCTCGCGGGGTAGGAGAGTGCGGTCGCGGCCGGCTACAGCAGCCTGATCTCGCAGACTGACGCAGCGATGCGACCGAACGCCTTGCGGTCCGCCGAGATGAGAACGCAGCCGCGCTCGATAGCTACCGCGAGGAACAGGGCGTCGTAGACGCTGAGCCCATGTTCAAGCGCGAGTTCTGCGGCGTGCGAGAGGATGCCATCATCGGGTTCCACGAAGTCGATGTGGAACCGCGTGAGGTCTTCGATCACACCCCGTAGCGCTTCGGCGCTGCAGCCGGAGTAGCGCAGCGCGTTGGTGACCTCGACTCTCATAATCGACGGAGCCAGGAGCGCGATCTCGCCGTCGCGATGTGCGCGGAGGAGCGCCAACGCCTCATCCAACCCGGGCTCGTCGGCAGGCGCGAACCACTTGAACGCGACCGACGTGTCGACGCATACGCAGGTGGTCACGCTCCGTCACGCTCCCGGTCACGGCGGATTTGAGTGACCGCATCAAACCCGGGAGTGACGTCCGCGCCAACCGTGCGGGCGTGTGCAATCGCGGCATCGATGTCTCGGGTACGTTGCTCGCGCTTGTGCTCCTCGGCAATCTGCGCGATGTAGCATGCGCCCGCCTCCTGGAGGAATGCGCTGCGCGAGGTGCCGAGGCTCTCGGCCGTGCGGTCGACATCTTCCAGTAGGCCATCAGGGATGGTGATGTTGATTCGAGCCACCATAACCACACTCCAAGTGTGTACAGACGATACACACTATATCTACCCATTAGTGGTTGCGAGCGCAAGGGCTATTGACCGACATCGGAGCGCAGCGTACGGTATAGCGTACGTGAAGGGAGTCACGCATGGAGAACATCAGTGCGACCGAGGCCCGCAAGCAGCTCTACAGCCTCGTCGATCGCGTCCAGGAATCACACGAACCTGTCTGGATCACCGGCAAGCGGGGCAGCGCCGTCCTCATTTCCGAGGACGATTGGCGCGCCGTACAGGAGACGCTTTATCTCGTCTCGGTTCCGGGCATGCGTGAGTCGATCCTCGACGGTATGGCCACACCGGTCGACGAGCTTGAGAGCGACCTCGGCTGGTGAGCTGGCGTCTCGTCTACACGAAGTCGGCCCAGAAGGACGCAGCGCTGCTGGCTGCTGCCGGACTGAAGTCGAAAGCGCAGGGCCTTCTCGATGTTCTTGCCGAGAACCCCTATCAGTCTCCGCCGCCCTTTGAGAAGCTCGTGGGCGACTTGAGCGGTGCCTGTTCGCGCCGAATCAACATCCGCCACCGGCTCGTGTATCAGGTGATCGAGGATGATCACGTGGTGAAGGTGCTCAGGATGTGGAGTCACTACGAATAGGAGCGTGGCCGGGAATGTTCAATGCGCAATTCGGATGGCTCATGTTGCTAGGAGCTGCTGTGCTGTGGCCGATTCGCCGTGGTGTGGTGCGTGCGCGCTTGGGGCGTGTGACCCCCGAGTGGATGGAGTGGGAGGTCATCCAAGCCGAGGTCATGCTTGAGGGGTTCATGGCGTTGGGCTTCATCTCGCTGCTTGGCACGCTGTTCGGCGACGTAATGCCTGTGCCTGTGCCGGGTTATGACATTTTTGTGAGCGTGGCGCTCCATGCTCTTGCTGCCGGATCGGTCGCAGCCGTTATCGAGACGGTTCGGCGTCCTGGCTTTGTGAGCCGGTTCGTACTCATTCTTCTGGGAGTGGCGTGGGTCGTGGCTTGTGCGCTTGCGGTTCTGACCGCATATCAGCCGATACAGGCGAACGACATTACCCGCGGTGCGCCGGTGGCGATACTCCTTGGACTCGTGGCGTACGGGCTTTCGTGGTGGAGGCTTGTGCGGGAGTAGGTTTACGGGCTCAGCACCGAGTCCAGGTACCGACCTAACGAAGAGAGGTGCGCCTTTGGACGGTTTATACACGATGGTCCTTGGTCTTCTCATAATCCCGATTGTCGTGTGGTTGTACCGCGATGCAATGAAGTTGGCGCGTACACGGAATAGTCTGAGCCCTGACGAATACTTCGACATGCAAAACGCCTGGGCGTGGCGGGCAACCTGGATGCTGTTCGGTGGGATTCTTGTCATCCTCGCGATGATTGTGCTGCTAGAGCGCCCTGAGTTCGGCGTGGTGCTGCTCGTGGCCGGGTGTGTGGTCGTCTTCGGGATTCCCAGTCTCATGATCGCCATGCAGATGGACAAGCGCTTCTTCTTCCCGCCCCAAGATGGCGACACCAAGTAGTCCAGAGGTCATCGACCGAGTGCTAGTACGGCATCCCCCCGCACCTCACCCAAGCGCTCGCACCCGGCACGCGCCGCTCTTAGCAAGGCGACGGTCGTCGGTGACCAGTTCACAGTCGAGGAGCTTGGCAAGGGCGGCGAAGACGGCATCGTAAATCGTGAGGCGGTGCTCGCCGGAGAGTGCGATCGCTGAGCGAGCAAGCGCACCGTCGACGGAATACCACTGCAACTGCACGAGGTCGAGCCGATCGGCTGCCTCAAGCAAGTGCACGTCGTCGAGGCGCCGGTACCTGAGCGCGTTCAAGACCTCAAGGCGGAGGTGTTCGGGTGCGGCCAGAGTGAAGACTCCGTCCAGATGACCCTGAAGGAGATCGAGCGCCGCTGGGACGTGGTTCTCGCCTTCGTCAACGAACCATTTCACGGCAACCGACGAGTCGACCACTACCAACTGCGCGCTCACTCTTCGCCTGCTTTGCGACCATCGCGGTCTCGGTCGGCGCGGATGATCGCCGTCGTGTCCATACCGGCGGGAAGGTGCTTCGAGAGTTCCCGCATCCCGGCGATCGCCTCGGAGATGCTGCGCCGACGCTCCTCGGCGGCCTGTTCGTCTCGGATCTGCGCCACGTAGAGCGCGGTGGCTTCTTGTACAAGTCCGCTGCGCGAACGGCCGAGCGCGGACGCGATGTCGTCGACCTCTTCTAGCAAGGAGTCGGGGAGTGAGACGTTCACCTTGGCCATGGTAGTCCTCCACGGTAGTGCCGTCTGGTAGTGCCACTAGGAGTATACCCCCGTAGCACCGCAGCCAGCGCCCTCCCCATCCCGTGTTTCCGTAGGGTTTCGGTCCCGGCACGACGCATGCTATAATCCGCGAACCAGCACAACGACGTGCTGACCATAGTTATCTGAGCAACGACGCTCATCTCGGCCAACTGGTCGATGGTGGGCGTTTTCGATTGTCAGGCACCCGATGCAGATCGGTAGGAGCGCATGAAGGAATTCGCAGTTTTCTGGGGATGCACGATCCCTGCGCGGTTCCCGTTCATCGAGAAGGCCACGCGGCTTGTCTTCGATGACCTGGGCGCGACCGTGCATGAGCTAGAAGGCCACACCTGCTGCCCCGAGGGCGTGCTCGTGAAGGCCAACGACGAGAATGCGTTTTACTCGACTGCCGCGAGGAACCTCGCGCTCGTTGAGAAGGCCGGTCTTGGCGTTGTGACGCCGTGCAATGGCTGCTACTCCACCTTCAAAGAGGCGCAGAGCCACCTCACGAAGGACTGGCGTCAGAAAGACGCCATCAACGAGAAGCTCGCAGCGCAGGACCTCCACTTTGATGGCACGCTGCAGGTCACACACTTGGCCGAGTGGCTCTCCGAGGACATGGGTGCGGGTGTTATCGCAGCCAAGATCACGAAGCCGCTGTGGGGCATGCGCATCGCTGTGCACTACGGCTGCCATCTGCTTCGCCCGAGCCCGGCTGTGCGCTGGGACGACCCGCTCAACCCGACCAAGGTCGAGGCGCTCATCGCGGGTCTCGGCGCAACGGTCGTGGATTACACCACCAAGATGCAGTGCTGCGGCAACGCGCTTGACCGCGTGGGCGAGCGCGAGGGTTCGCTCGCATTCGCTCGTCGCAAGCTCATGGACCTCATGGGCAACGACGTCGACGCGCTTGTGGTCGTGTGCCCCAGCTGCTTCCAGCAGTTCGACCTCAACCAGGCCGCGCTTCAGCGTGCGAAGGAAGACGTCAACGTGCCGGTGCTCTACCTCTCGGAGCTCATTGCGCTCGGTATGGGCCATGAGCCCGCCGAGATCGGCCTTGATATGCACCGCGTCTCGGTAGAGCCGTTCCTGGAGAAGTGGGAGAGCCGCCAGGCCGACAAGGCCAGACTTGCGTCGCTCTTTGACGTGTCGCTCCTCACCAAGTGCGTGAACTGCCAGGCGTGCAAGGACGACTGCCCGGTGTGCAAGGTCGACACCAAGTACCAGCCGACCGAGCTCATCGAGCGCCTGCTCAAAGGCGAGATCGACGAGGTCCTCGCCGATCCGCAGGTCTGGAAGTGCCTGGAGTGCTACACGTGCCAGGAGCTCTGCCCCAGCCGCATCGGCATGGCTGAGGTCTTCCGCAAGCTCAAGGAGCTCTCGCTCGAGGTCGGCACCGGTCCCGATCAGGTCTCGGCGGCGTATGACACCTTCCGCAAGACGGGCATGCTCGGTGCGCCGAGAGAATCAGCCCGCAAGAAGCTTGGACTATCACCGCTGCCGGCTAGTGGCGGCGAGGCGCTATCCCGCCTGCTTGCTGATACCGATGAGGGAGTTGAATAGCATGACGACGGAGCGACCACGCTACGCCGAAGAGGCGTCGTACAAGATCCACGGTGGCTGTGGCCTCATGGGCATCTGCGATGAGAGCGGAAAGCTCATGAGCGGCGAAGACGCCATCCTTGCGATGGCCGTCCAGCACGACCGCGGCAACGGCCTCGGCGGCGGATTTGCCGGCTACGGCATCTACCCCGAGTTCCCGGATCACTTCGCGTTCCACATGATGTACCACGACATCCAGGCCAAAGAAGAGGTCGAAGCCCTCTTTGACCAGTACTTCCTGGTCGATCTGGCCGAGCCGATGCCGACCCGTCCGGTCAAGGGCATCACCGACGCGCCGCTTCTGTGGCGCTACTTCCTCAACCCGTATCCGAGCAAGCTGGAAGAGTCAGAGCTTTCCGCCGAGGACTACGTGGTCAAAGCCGTCATGAACATCAACTCGTCGGTCGACGGCGCGTTCGTGGCTTCCTCGGGCAAGAACATGGGCGTCTTCAAGGGTGTTGGCTATCCCGAGGAGATCGGCCACTACTTCCGATTGGAAGAGTACGAAGGCAACACCTGGACCGGCCACAACCGGTTCCCCACGAACACTCCCGGCTGGTGGGGTGGCGCGCACCCGTTCGCGCTGCTCGACTGGACCATCGTGCACAACGGCGAGATCTCCAGCTACGGCATCAACAGCCGCTACCTGGAGCAGTTCGGCTACAAGTGCACGCTTGGCACCGACACCGAGGTCGCCGCGTACCTGTTCGACTTGCTGCTCCGCCGCCACAAGCTCCCGATGGAGCTCGCGTGCAAGGCGCTCGCAAGCCCGCTGTGGGATGAGATCGACCGCATGCCCGAGGCCGAGCAGGCCGTCATGCGTTCGCTGCGCTCGGTCTACGGCCCCGGCATGCTCAACGGGCCGTTCGCGATCGTTCTCGGCTTCAACGGCGGCATGGTCGCACTGAACGACCGCATCAAGCTGCGTCCGCTGGTTGCGGCTCGCAAGGGCTCCATCCTCATGGTCGCTTCCGAGGAAAGCGCGATTCGCGCCGTTATCGCCGAGCCGGACTCGGTTTGGATGCCCAAGGCAGGCGAGCCGACGATTGCTCGCGTGAAGGGCATGGATTGGCCGATCCATGGCGACTTGCACCTGGATCCGTCCGAGATCTCGTGTGCTGTCACCGGCACCGAACGCTCCTGCGACACCGTGGAGGTGACCGCTTAAGATGCCTACCTCATTCATCCAGCCTGAGTTCAAGGTCAAGATCGATTACGACAAGTGTCACAAGTGCGGCCGCTGCGTTCAGCAGTGCGGCTGGGGCGTCTACAACTTCAACGAGCGTCCGATCCCGGATGACTCCAAGTGCCGCGCCTGCCACCGCTGCGTGACGTACTGCCCTGCGCACTGCATCTCCATCGAGAAGAACCAGCTTGCGTACCGCGACAACGACAACTGGTCGCCCGCGGCGCGCAAGGCCGTATGGCGTCAGGCCGAGACTGGCGGCGTGCTCCTGACTTCCATGGGCAACCCGCTGCCGTACACGCGCATCTTCGACCACCTCGTCCTCGATGCATGCCAGGTCACCAACCCGTCCATCGACCCGCTCCGCGAGCCGATGGAACTCCGCACGTTCATCGGCCACAAGCCGGACAGCGTGGGAGTGGAGCCTGATGGCAACGGCGGCTTCCGCTTGGCCGAGGGCGAGGGCATGAAGAACAACCTCATGCTCGACACGCCGATCCTCTTCTCGCCGATGAGCTACGGCTCGGTCTCCCTGAACGTCCACAAGTCACTTGCGATGGCTGCACAGCGCCTCGGCACGTTCATGAACACCGGCGAGGGTGGTCTGCACGCAGACCTGTTCCCGTACCAGGACAACGTCATCGTCCAGGTGGCCTCCGGTCGCTTTGGTGTGAGCCCGGATTACCTCAGCCGCGGTGCTGCGATCGAGATCAAGATCGGCCAGGGCGCCAAGCCTGGCATCGGCGGGCACCTTCCCGGCGAGAAGATCAACAAGGAAGTTTCCAGCACGCGCATGATCCCGCAGGGCACGGACGCGATCAGCCCGGCGCCGCATCACGACATCTACTCCATCGAAGACCTGCGCCAGCTCATCTACGCGCTCAAGGAAGCCAGCGGCTACAAGCCGGTCGGCGTGAAGATCGCCGCGGTGCACAACGTGGCAGCGATCGCCTCGGGCATCGTTCGTGCTGGTGCCGACTACGTGTACCTGGACGGCTTCAAGGGCGGCACCGGTGCGGCTCCGCAGGTCATCCGCGACCACATCGGTATCCCGATCGAGATCGCCATTGCCGCGGTTGACCAGCGCCTGCGCGACGAAGGTATCCGCAACTGGGCGTCGGTCATCGCTGCCGGCTCGATTCGCTCCTCGGCAGACGTTGCCAAGGCCATCGCGCTTGGTGCCGACGCTGTGGCGATCGGCTCGGCGTCGCTTATGGCGCTTGGCTGCCACCTCTGCCAGAGCTGCCACACGGGGTCCTGCAGTTGGGGCATCACCACGCAGAAGCCGGAGCTCACGCGCCGCATCGACCCCGAGTGGGGTGCCGAGCAGCTCACGAACCTGGTGCACGCGTGGAGCCATGAGCTCCAGGAGATCCTGGGCGCGCTTGGTGTGAACGCCATCGAGTCGCTGCGCGGATCTCGCGAGCGCTTGCGCTCCATCGGCCTGGACGAGCAGATGAACAAGGTCCTCGGCGTCAAGCCGGCGGGGATGTAGGGGAGGCACAATGCCAAGAGAAATGGCTCCCGGAGTAACTGAGGGATACATCAAAGTCGCGCCGAAGGTCACGCGCGACGGAGATAAGGTCACCATCGATTCTGCCGGTGTCTACTACAAGCAGCTCAACGAGGCGATTCGTTCACAGATCGCCGACGGCGCGAAGCACATCGTGCTTGAGAACGTGAACGGCCAGCGCTACATCGGCACAGGCGTGAAGGCGAAAGACGTCAAGATCAACGTTCACGGTACCGCCGGAAACGACCTCACGATGTTCATGGACGGCCCGACCGTTGAGGTTTTCGGCGCCGCGCAGGATGGCGTGGGCAACACCATGAACGCCGGCAAGGTCATCATCCATGGTGACGCCGGAGACGTTCTCGGCTACGGCATGCGCGGCGGCAAGGTATACGTGAAGGGTGACGTGGGCTACCGCGTTGGCATCCACATGAAGGCGTACGAGAACCTCGTCCCGATCATGGTGTGCGGCGGCAAGGCCCGCGACTTCTTCGGCGAGTACATGGCCGGCGGAATGCTCGTGCTGCTGGGAATGAACACGCAGTTTGCCGAGCAGCCCCTGGTGGGCTCGTTCGTGGGCGCCGGAATGCACGGCGGCGTCATCTACATCCGCGGTACCGTCGAGTCGTGGCAGTGCGGCAAAGAAGTTGGCGTGACCGAGGCCGACGAGGCCGATATGGCCGAGCTCAAGCCGATCCTCGCGGATTACTGCGAGTGCCAGGGCATGGACCTTGCCGAGGTGCTGTCCGAGCCGTTCATCAAGCTCAAGCCGTTCAGCCACAGGCCGTACGGGAAGATGTACGCGCCGATGTAGGCAAGACCTCAATCTGCTGATAAGGCCCCGCTGCGAGCATTCGCGGCGGGGCCTTATTGTCTGACGGTGCCCTGGTCATCCTCGCGCCGCTCGTGCAGATGGGCCTGCCGATGGGCCACGCGATCGCGCTCAACATCGCGATCACCGTCGCGTAGAGTCCGCTCCAAGCTGGCGCTCGAGGCCGTCAAGGATGAGTCCGAGGCCGAACTCGAACGCCGCCTCCTGGTCGAAGGGGTGCTCGGCGTACTCCATCGCGACGCGGGCGGCGTTCTGGTACCCGCCGTGCGGGATGGCCGCCAAGATCTTCCGGGCCGCCTCGCTGCGTTCAAACCCGTCCTCGATCGAGACATCGGGCCGCTGCCGCTCGAAGCCGTAGAGGTAGCTGTCGAGCACAAGGAACGC
The DNA here is from genome assembly GCA_002841295.1 of Actinobacteria bacterium HGW-Actinobacteria-6. Taxonomy (GTDB): domain Bacteria; phylum Actinomycetota; class Coriobacteriia; order Anaerosomatales; family Anaerosomataceae; genus UBA2286. The sequence goes on along the minus strand of PHEU01000016.1, from coordinate 16,619 downwards.
GTTTGCAGCAGCCGCCGGCGAGAAACCGGCCTGAATGAGTACGCCCAGCACGCGGTCCACGTACGCGAGGCTGTCGGGGCCGGTGCGATCACGGGAGTCGATCAGGCCCGCGGCCCACCTGTGACGCGCAAAGACCTCGCGCGCGGAGATCGCTCGCCGCCGCATCGTCTCCTTCCAGAAGACACCCTCGGTAGGCACGGCGATCTCGGACAGAGCGAGGTCGACCATGCCGCCGAGAAGGTCGTCCCTGCTGGCTATGTGGTTGTACAGCGACGCCGCTTTGACCTCGAGCCGCCGGCCGAGTTCGCGCATGGTGACCGAGTCGATCCCGCACTCGTCGGCAAGACTCACGGCCGCGCGCAAGACGCGCTCCCGGTTGAGAGTCTCCCGCGGTTCCTTGCTGTTCTTTGAGGGAACGATGATGCCTCCTGTGGCCGGTGGTGCCTCGGTGAATAGGCTTTCTTGACATACTAACACTGTTAGTACATTCTCTCCCTGGGGATAATACTAACACCGTTAGTATATCAATCGCATGCGGGAGTTGAAGAGGAAGGTGATTCGATCATGAGCAAGGACAGGCGAACAGCGATAGTCGTGGGAGTGCTGTTCATAGTCGCTACAACTGCAGGCTTGATCGGTAGGGTGGTGCTTCTAGAGCCAATCCTTAAAGGGGCCGACATTCTTGCCAAGGTCGCTGCAAACCAGAACCAGGTGGCCGCGGGAGCGCTCTTCGGGCTCGTCGGATTCTTCGCGTGTCCCTGCATCGCGATCGCGCTCTATCCGGTCTTGAGGCGACACAGCGAGGGCCTGGCGCTCGGCTCCGTCGGCTTGAGGATCATCGAGGGAGTGCTCTACAGCATTGGCGCGATCGCCGTGCTCTCGATGGTGACATTGGCTCGAGGGCTCGTGGACGGCGGCGCTCCGGCCTCGTCGTACCTTGATGCCTCAGGCGCGCTGCTGATGGCAGTCCGGAGTTGGGCGGGCATAGCAGGGACCTTGGCCTTCTACCCGGCGGGGCTGATGTACTACCTCGTGTTCTTCCGCTCGCGGCTCATCCCTAGGTGGTTGTCCGGGTGGGGGATCGTTGCAGTGGCGATGGGCTTCTCGGCAAGCGTCTTGGTCGTGTTCCAGCTCATCAGTCCCATGACAGCGCCCCAGATCGTCTTGAATCTCCCGATCTTCCTGCAGGAGATGGTTCTGGCGGGGTGGCTGATTGTGAAGGGGTTCAGCCCGTCGGCACTCGCGTCGCTTGAGGTCTCAAAGTGAAAGCCGCAATCTGCACGCGTTACGGCCCGCCTGAGGTACTCCAGGTTGAGGAACTCGCAACTCCGGTTCCTCGGAAGAACGAGGTGCGTGTACGCATCGGAGCCACAGCCGTCACGTCCAGCGATACGTATGTCCGTGGCCTCAGACTGTCTCCCGTCTACCGGATACTAGGGAGGCTGGCGCTCGGGTGGAACGGGCCGAGGCAGCCGGTGCTGGGCATGGTGCTCTCAGGGGTGGTGGATTCGGTCGGGGCCAACGTCCGCTCGTTCAAGGTGGGCGACCGCGTGTTCGGCTTCAACCGGCACCGCTTCGGAACGTACGCGCAGTACGTGTGCTGGCCCCAGGGCGGCCTTCTGGCCCCGCGACCGGCCAACCTCACCGACGAGGAGGCAGCAGCCATTCCCTACGGTGGACTCCTCGCTGCGCACTTCCTACGCAAGGCCGGAGTCCGAGCGGGACAACGAGTCCTCGTTTTTGGAGCATCCGGGGCGGTGGGCACATCGGCCGTGCAGCTTGCTCGCCACCTTGGTGCCGAAGTCACGGGTGTGTGCAGCAGCGCGAACGTGGCGCTCGTGGCATCTCTTGGCGCTACACGAGTGATCGACTATACCGGCGAGGACTTCGTGGACCGTCCGGAGCGCTACGACGTCGTTCTCGACGCCGTGGGAAAGCGCAAGAGCGCGAGCGCCCTTCGGCGGTGCCGGCACGTGCTCGCCCCTGGCGGAACCTGCGTCTCGGTCGATGATGGGTCGCCGAAGCTTCGCCGCGAAGACCTGGTGTTGCTCGGCGAGCTGGCCGAGAAGGGTGCGATCAAGCCCGTGATCGATCGCACCTATGCGCTGGAAGACATCGTCGATGCGCACACATACGTCGACACCGGGCACAAGCGCGGCAACGTGATCGTCAGCGTCACGATGACTGGCATCTCAAGCGAGTAGCGCCCGTCTCTCGGGGATGCGTGAGGTTCGTTCATTGCGAGCGAACTCTGCAGGGGTTGGCTTGACGCAGGCGAATCTCCCTCGGTACGCATCATGTCGATCATGGGGAGGTTCGTGGGTTGAAGCTTAGGAAAGCATGGCACGTTGGCGTTGTCGTGTTGATGGGGCTTGCGCTTGCAACGATCGGTTCGTCTCCGATGAGATCACCGTCAAGGACTTCAGCGACGCCAACCTCAAGGAGCTTGCGAAGGGACAGGCGCCGTTTGCGGCCATCGTGACGTGCAGCGACTCTCGCGTGCCGGCTGAGCTGCTCTTCGACCAGGGCGTGGGCGATATCTTTGTGATTCGCGTCGCCGGCAACGTTATCGACCCGGTTGCGCTCGGGAGTGTCGAGTACGCGGTTGAGCATCTCGGCAGCCCGCTCGTGGTCGTCATGGGCAACCAGGGATGCGGTGCCGTGAAGGCAGCGGTCGCTGGAGGCAAGGCGCCCGGAAGCATCGGATCGATCTTGGCGAAGCTCAAGCCCTCTGTGACCGCTGCGAAGGCGTCCGGTGCCAAGGGCGACGCCCAGATCGCCGAGACGGCCGCCGACATGAACGTGGACCGGATGCTCAAGCTTCTCGCGAAGAGCCCGATCATCGAAGAGGCGCTCAAGGGCAAAGAACTCAAGCTCATCGGTGCGAAGTACATCCTCGACAACGGCGAGGTCAACTGGGACACCGCCGAGTAGCGGGACTGGGACTTTGGGTGGCATGACGCGGGGCGGACCGAGGTGGTCCGCCCCGTTTGCGGTGCTTTGAACGACCGTGATGTACGGGTATCGCGTGCGCGGGTGAGTGTAAGCACCAATGTAGGTGCGCAACTGTCGGGCTTACATGGACTGCATAAGGGCAGAACCGAGATGGGGCGGGTTCTTCTTGTGTAGCGCGGTAGGTGGGATATGATGGAAAAGCCCGAGGGGGATTTTGGGCGATACACAGACTGCGTACCGGGATTAGTTAGACCGAACAGCAGGGACGGGGGCCGGGTGCAAGCGGTCAGTGAGGACGATTGTTCGTTCACGATGTCCTCGTATGAGCTTCGGCGGCGCGAGAAGGCCTTCGAACGCCTTGGGGTGAGCACTGTCCTCGCATTTGCCATCGTCTCGGCCGACCTGTTCGCGGCGCACTATCGCGAATTGCTTGCCGGAGTCCTGTGCCTCTCAGCACTGTTCGTCGCATCCCGCGTCTGGCTGGCTGCCGGAAATCGCAAATTCGCCAGCACGACCTGGAATATCGGCCACACCACGCTGACCCGCACCGATCTTCGTTCCAGCCATGAGTACCAGCTGCACTCCATACGGCACGCACAGGCAAAGAGGACCACAGCCGGCGTGATCCGGGAGATCAAGTTGAGCATCGACGATGGCCCAGCGGTATACGTGAACGGTCTCGAGGACAGCGAGTCGTTTTGGGGCTGCTTGTGCTCGAGCGATATCGCGGCATCTCGAGCCTTCGTGCACGAGCCGCTCGACTACGACCATCCCTCCTTCTACGTGGTGTTGGGCTGTGTGCTCGGCGGCTCGATGGGCCTCATCATGCGCATCGCCCTGTCCGCCCCTCAGTTCGGCGGGCAGTGGGCGTACATGGCACTTGCCGCGTACTCCTTCGTCATGAGTGTGTATTGGCTGCGTGCCAAACCCGTCTCCGGTCGCTACGGCATTCGAGCGGTCACATGGGACTATGCGGTTGCCGCGGTGGCCCGGTCTAACCCGGGCATCCACACAGACGGCGCGCTATGTGCGGTAGACTCGGGCTCTAGGGAATCCGGGCGCGCCGCTGGTGATGCCCAAGAACGTTAGGTGCAGTGACAGTGGAACTCAGTAAGAGCTCACGGCACTCCAAGATTACGGGTGACTTCGCGGAGTCACTCGTCCTCTACTGGCTCTCGAAGTATGGCTTCGAGTGCGCCAACGTTGACCACACCGGAATCGACATCATCGCCAAGAACCCGCATACGGGCGAAGTGATGGGCGTGTCGGTCAAGAGCCGCTCTCGCAATGTCGGGACCGAGGGCACGAACGTTTCCATCACTTCAGACAACTTCGACAAGGCGAGGGCCGCGTGCGATGCCTTCGGCTGTCTGCCGTACTTCGCTGTCGTGGTTGACGCTGCGGACACCATCAGTTGCTTCATCACATCGATGGAACACCTGCTTGAGATTCATCCCGTGGGCAAGTCGGCATCAAGTTGGGCGATGTCGAAGCCTTGGTTGGAGCGGTACCGTGAGGACCCGTCGATCATGCGTTTCGAGTTCACGAGCAAGACCACGCGCTGGTGGTAGTCACGCACCTAACCCGCGCATACAGCTGACGCGCAGGAGTCGTCAGCTTGGCAGAGAAGTTAATGGCGCGCAGCTGATGCGCTAATACGTTAGGCCTACGATTGGGGGCGAAATGCAGTTGCTCAGGCGAATCTGGAAGGACCCCGTGTGGAGCGCCGTGATTGCCGCGCTTCTAGTCGCCGTGGGCCTATCGGTGTGGGCCCAGGTCAAGGGACTGTGGCCGGCCGTCGGACGCACCTTCGCATCCGCTGCGTCTTGGACCACAGCAGCGTCGACTGTCGCCAACTGGATTCTCCTGTTGATGGGCATTTGCGTGCTGGCAGTAGTCGTGGTTGGCGTGATGCTGCTTTGGGCCGCACTGACCACTTCGGCAGGCGACACAACACCAGTCGTACACAAGTATGTTGAGGATAGGTTCCTTGGGCTCGTTTGGCGTTGGAAGTATGGGCGCGACGGCACAATCTACGATCTATCGGTGTTCTGTCCCGCCTGCGACTACCAGATTCGTCCGGTAACCCATACCAGCTGGACTGACCCGGACACGACCATGTTCGAGTGCGACGACTGCGGCCACAAAGTCGGTCCTCTTCGTGGGTCGCAATATGACGTGGAAAGCCAGGTTGAGCGCAAGATTCAGAAGAACCTGCGCAACCAGACCCGGCCGGGAACTGAGGCCTAACCCGCGCATCCAGCTGACGGCCAGGAGCGCTGGACTTGTTGAGGGCGCAGAAGCCGCAGCTGATGCGCAAATACGTTAGATTCATGGGGGGGCCATGGACATCGAAGTACGGAACTGCAACAACATCGACGAGGGGTGTGTCGCTATCGTCGATGGCTCGCTCAACATCAAGTACGCAATCAACGGGACCGGCAAGACAACCTTGGCGAAGGCGATCGAGTATTCGATTACCGACCGGACAGAAGGTCGCAACAACCTGCTGGCCCTCGCCGCTTTCAAGAACATGGGGCAGCCTGACGCAGCTCCGGTAGTTCGGGGCACCGATTCGGCAGTCAGCGTACGCATCTTCGACGAGTCCTATGTGGACGAGTTCGTCTTCTTGCCCGGTGAGCTTCTCAAGGGAAGCTTCGAGGTCTTCATTCGTGATGCAGCGTACGAAGACGGCGTCCGGCAGATTGAGTCGCTTGTAGAAGAGATCAAGCTGCTTCTCTCTGAGGACGAACAGATTGCTGCCTTTAGGGCGGATCTCACAGAGTTGAGCGGTGGCTTTGGCCGACCAACGAAGTCTGGCATACACGCATCTAGTCCGATTGCGAAGGCACTCAAGGGCGGCAACAAGGTCGACAACATACCGGAAGGCCTGGAGGCGTACGAGCAGTACATCCAAGGGTCGGACAACTTCAAATGGGTGAAATGGCAACTTGATGGCAAATCGTTCATCGACATCTCGGACAATTGCCCGTACTGCATTGGCGGAATTGCCGCGAAGAAGGACACCATCAGAAAGATTTCTGAGGTCTATGACAGCAAGGCCGTAGAGAGTCTGAACAAGATGGTCGCGGTGTTCCAGCGACTAAGCCAGTACTTCTCCGATGACACCAAGCATGTCATCGAAGGATTCGTTGCGAACGTCGACGGATACACGGACGACGAGACAAGCTACTTGGCGCAGGTCAGGGAACAGATCGACCGGCTGAATCGGAGGTTCGAGCAAGCGCAGAACATCGGCTTTAGTTCGCTCAAAGACGCCGACGAGATTATGGAACGACTCGACTCGTATGTCATTGATCTCCAGCTCTTTCCTCATCTCAAGTCAGACAGCACCGAGGCAATGGTCGAGAAGGTGAACCACTCACTTGAAGGAGTTCGCGCAAGAGCTGGCGAGCTACAAGGCTGCGTCAGGAGGCAAGAGGCGTTGATAGCGCGACTCGTCGATAGTAACCGCGGAGAGATCAACGCCTTCTTGAAGAACGCCGGCTACAAGTACTCGGTGAACATCACGGCAGTTGAGGGCGGCGAGCATAGGCTGAGGCTCGTTCACGACGATCTCGACGATCCTATAGAAGACGCCAAGGCTCATTTGAGCTTCGGCGAGCGCAACGCCTTTGCCCTGGTTCTCTTCATGTACCACGTGCTCAAGGAAGACCCTGATCTTGTTGTGCTGGATGACCCTATCTCATCGTTTGACAAGAACAAGAAGTACGCGATCGTGGACATGCTGTTCCGCAAGTCGAGGAGCCTGCGCGGGAAGACAGTGTTGCTGTTGACGCACGACTTCGAGCCGATAGTGGACATGGTGTTTCACCACTCCGACCGCTTCGCGCCTACGTATGCGGCCTTCCTGGAGAATTCGGGCGGTGTCCTACAGGAGATCGAGATCACGAAAGCGGACATCTCGTCGTTCTTGGCGGTCGCTGACACGAATATTGCGCAAGCGCAGCACATACTCAGTAAGCTGGTCTACTTGAGGCGCAAGCTCGAGGTGATGGGCGAGAAGGGCGACGGCTACCAGCTGATTTCCAACATCTTTCACAAGCGCGCAATCCCGATCGACAAGAGGGTGGATGGGGGCCCTCCGATGACCCCGGAACAAATCAGCGTGGGCACCGGTGAAATCGCATCATGCGTGGCTGGCTTCGACTACGATGCAGTGCTGGCTATGGCGACAGATGATGGGCAGTTGCGGGAGCTGTATTCGAACACTGTCAGCAACTACGAGAAGTTGCACCTCTATCGAATTCTGTTTCACGGCAAGGACGACGCCATCGAATCCGATGTTGTTCGCAAGTTCATCAACGAGGCGTTTCACATAGAGAACGACTACATCTATCAACTGAACCCACGGAAGTATCAGACCGTCCCGCAATACGTGATAGACGAGTGCGACAAGGCCATAGCGGGGCTGGTGGGCATGTCGGTCTTGGCGTCGTAGCGCTGGCCTTGATTCCGCCAAGAAGGCGCCCGCAGTGCCTCGGCTTCGCAGAGTGTCCAGAATCTAACCCGCGCTTCCAGCCGACTCACGCAGGCGCTAGGCTGAGAGGCGGCCGCTCGTTCGCGGCTGAAGCGCAAACATGTTAGCCCGAAAGGTCTAGCTCTTGGCTGGATCCAAAAGCCGCTCGAGTCCGTCCAGGATGAGGTTGAGCCCGAACTCGAAGTCCGCACTCTCGTCGTGGTCCGCGTTCAGCGCGTACCTGACGACCATCTCCCTGAGGTGAGGGTATTCCTCGGCAGGTATTGCTTGTAGGAATGCCTCGGCGATTTCCTCCGGCTCCATGTCGGGTCCGGCAGACAGGTTGAGCTGCTGTCGACCGAAGCCATAGATGTAGCTGTCGAGGATCGAAATCGCGCGAGCCGTCGATTCGAGCGTGAACCCGGCCCCCGCAGCGTGCCGGGCACCCAGTCGAAGTAGTGCAGCCGCGCAGGTCCGCTGCTCTCTCGTGAGTCGATGAGCGCGCTCGCTCGGCGAGGGTGGTACATGCCGAGTCTGGTACTCCAGAGGTCTTCGTTGCAGTGTAGAATTGACATACGGGCAACAGCCGACGGCGCGTGCGTTGTTTCATGAAGTGATGCGCGCGGTGGGCGCTGGGGCACAGAGACGATAGCTGGAATCGGGGACATGACTGTCGCAGAAGCTCAACTTGAGATGAGAACCTCCCTGCTCGGTGGCTTCATGGGTCAGCTGGTCTCAGGGATTCTATGGTTGGCCTCCGCCGGTCTGGCGACATGGGGTACGGATTACTGGGCTATCGGCCTACTCATAGTTGGCGGGTTCTTTATCTATCCTCTGACGTTGCTCGGGCTGAAGCTGATCGGTCGTCCAGCGAAGATCTCTCAGGAGAATCCGTTCAACCGGCTGGGAATGCAGGTTGCGTTCGTCTTGCCGCTCAGCCTGCCGGTTGTGGGCGCGGCCGCGCTCTACCGGCCCGAGTGGTTCTATCCTGCATTCATGATCGTTCTCGGGGCGCACTACCTGCCGTTCGTGACGCTCTATGGGATGCGAGTGTTCTACCTGCTCGCTGGCATCCTCGTGAGCGCCGGCATCGTGCTTGCGCTCTATGTGACCCTCCCGAATCCTACGGGGGCATGGATCACGGGTGTCGTCCTCATCCTGTTCGCATTCATTGGTCGCTGGGTCGTCGATACCACGCATGTTGGGACGGCCTGATATGAAGAATCATGGCGCCTCGTCTCGGTCTTGATCGAGAGAGTCAGGGAGATAAGGAGCGGAGAAGAAGATGATCTTGGCAAATACTGATTACATCTCCGGCAAGAAACTGGAAACCCTTGGACTCGTTAAGGGAAGCACGATTCAGTCAAGGAACGTCGGCAAGGACATATTTCAGGCGCTCAAATCACTCGTTGGCGGTGAACTGACGGCCTATAACGAAATGATGAATGAAGCGAGGGCCCTGGCTACAAAGAGAATGGTCGAGGAGGCTGAAGCACTCGGCGCGGATGGTGTCGTGAATATTCGATACTCTTCTTCCGCAGTCATGCAGAATGCAGCAGAAGTAATAGCGTATGGAACAGTAGTACGCTTCTAACCCGGTCACTTCGTCGGTGGCGTGGGGCCTGTGGTCCATCGGCGCGCAGGCGAAGCGCAAACACGCGACTACCCGAGCGCAACCAGCACGACCCCGCTGATGAACGCAGCCATCCAGAGCGCCCAGACGTGCACGCTGAACTTCCGGAAGCTCCTGAGCACGCCTTCTTGCTTGAGGAAGAGGGCAACGCTCGCCCAGGCGGAGTGCGCCAGCATCAGCGCGACGGCGGTCAATCCCACGACGCCATGCACGTCCCACTTCCAGCCGCCTGAGATCTGCGCCATGAGCGTCGTTCCAGTGGTGTCGAAGACCAGCCCAAGCCAGAACAGGGCCAGGTGCCACGGCTTGAGTATCCGGGCCGCGCGTTCACCAAACACAGCGATCGTGTAGAGCGTTGCCGCTAGCAGCATCGAAACGATTGCAAGAACCAGTGTCGTATTCACAATTGAACTCCTACTTTGTCGGGGTAGTGCACGGGGGAGGCCTAGTGCTCGAGTGCGGGTTTCATGGAATCCCAGCCGGCATCCTCCACGCGGGCCGTGATTTCTTTGAGCCAGGCGAGCTCATCTGAGAGCCTCTGGGTGACTCTGGCGAGAATGACTGCAGGGAAGCCGCCGACTGCCGAATCCGTGCCTGTCTCGGCCAAACGCCCAAGCGTCATCTCGAGCGAATCCTGGCGCTTCTTTAGAATCGCGCTCTTGGCCGCATCGTCGAGAGCGTCGGTGTAGCACACCATGCCGAGCAACACATCAAACTCCGAGTAGGGCATGGCCTCAAGGAGGTTCTCGGCGCTCATCATCTCCGAGAGTGCGGCAAGGCCTGCGTCGGTGATTGCGTAGACCTTGCGCCGAGGAAGCCCGCCGTCGCTCTCGTCGGTCGCCGTCACGAGCTTTTCGCGGGCAAGCTTCTTGAGGATGTAGTAGACGTGCTTCTCGGAAAGATCGATCCACAAGTCGGCGTGGGACTCTCGCAGCGTTCGCATGATTTCGTGTCCATACGTGGGTCTGAACGAGATGCGACCCAAGACGAACAGATCCTTGGCGCTTACTGTGCTCATTGGTCCACCTTCTTCGCGCGAATGGTACGAGTCGTACGATAGTATGATTCGTACCACTTTGCAAGGCACGTCGATGAGGGGAGCTCGGGTCTCGGTCGTCGTATTAACCCCGCGGGAAAGCGACAGCGCCGAGTGGGGTAGACTTTGGCAGGGAGTGAATCCGACGCCTGCGGTGCGCCTCAATACATTCATCCGGCGAACTCAGTGCACGGTGTTAGAGGGAGATTACGGTGATCAAGGAGCGCGTGTTCGCCATGGAATTCGCCAGGGTCTATCCGCTGTACGTTCAGAAGGCGGAGAGGAAGCAACGCACAAAGGATGAGGTCGATCAGATCATCTGCTGGTTAACGGGATATGACGATGCAGAACTGCAGCGGCAAATCGAACAGCGAAACGACCTCGAGACCTTCTTCGCGCAAGCTCCTGCCCTGCATCCGAATAGCTCGCTTATCACCGGCGTGGTATGCGGCGTTCGCGTCGAAGAAGTCGAGGATCCGCTGATGCAGAAGATTCGCTATTTGGACAAGTTGGTTGATGAGCTCGCAAAGGGAAAGGCCATGGACAAGATTCTGCGCCGTGGTGACGACGGGAATCGCCGTGAGAGGATCTAGATGAGCGAACGTTTTCCGCTGCGCTTCTTCGGCGTCACTTTCCTGTGGTCCTGGCTCATCTGGTCGCCGTTGGTACTGGTAGGCCTGGGTGTCCTTCAAATGGACGAGGGTACGTGGTCGATCATCGCGACGCCGATCGCCTATCTCGGAGCCTTTGGCCCGGCGGTTGGAGCCTGCTACTCCGTGTGGACACTCAAGGGCCGCAAAGTGCTCATCGACTTCCTGAAGTCCTTCTTGTCACTGCGGTTCGGCTGGAAGGTCTGGGCCGCGATCTTCGGCGTTCTCTCGGCAGTCAATGTCGTCGCGTGGTACACGCCAGAACTGTTCGGGCAGGACAGGCTGTCGATGCTTCTGCCGAGCGCGCTGGTGTTCCCTGCCTGGTGGCTCCTCATGGTTGTCGTGGGGGGAGGTCAGGAAGAGATCGGGTGGCGTGGCTACATCCTGGAGCCCATGGAAGCCAAGTTCGGGATATGGGTGGGAAACATCGTTCTGGGTTTAGTGTGGACGGCGTGGCATCTCCCGCTCTTCCTCGTGCCGGGGACGTCGCAGACGTACATGCCGCTTGCCGCGTTTGCCATCGGGTTGATCGGCGAGAGTTTCTTCTTCTCGTGGGTGATGAAGGTCTCTGGCGGAAAGCCGCTTTCGGCGGTGATCGCGCACGGCACGGCCAATGCAATCGTTCCGCTCTTTCCCACGATAGTGATGGCGGCGGATGTCGCTCAGACACGCTGGTGGATTCATCAGACGCTGCTGCTGGTCGTGGGTGTTCTGTTCATGCTGCACCATGTGCGGAGCAGTGCGAGGCGAGGTAAGGGCCAGTAGCCGAAACTGATCCCAGCCTGCGTCCTCAACGACGCCGTCTCGCATGCGAATGGTTCGGCCGCAGATGAGAGGCAACTCGTCCGCAGCCTGAATCCCAAATACGTTTGACGCCGCCGCGGGTAGGTACTTTTCAGCTGGGCGTCATCCCTTCACTCGGCTAGATCTGTTGAGGACGTATGAGCCGCAGTTGATGCGCGAAAGCACCAGCAGGGAGGGCATGTCATGGATAACAAGCTGCTCGCCATCGCACTCATTGTCGGTACGATCATTGTCTCGACAGTGCTTCAGGTCTTCATGCAGCGTCGCGGCTTGAATCCGAAGGGAAGACGACTGTCGTGGATCGCCCTTGCAGCAGGAGTCGTGGCGCTGGTCGCGGTGTCGATCTTCGTACTAGGCCGGTAGCTGCTGAATCGCTCTAGAGAGCGCTCGGCTGAAGCTGGAGTCCGCATAAGGAGTAGACCTGTGGCTATCTCGGCAGTGACGGCATCTACGAGCGAGTCCATCGTTCACATCCAGGGCTTCCGGATGGAGTTCGACGAGCACGCCGTCATTCGCGACCTGTCGTTCGACGTTCGAGACGGAGAGACGTTCGGGCTCCTGGGGGCGAACGGGTCCGGGAAGACGACGACGATTCGCGCTCTTCTTGGAATCTATCGGCCGACCGCGGGTCTCCTGCACGTGAACGGGCGACCGTTCCAGCCTGAGCAGGGAGGCAGCCTCGGCTATCTACCCGAAGAGCGGGGTCTGTACAAGAAGGAGTCGGTCATCGACGTGATGACGTACTTCGGGAAGCTCAAGGGCCTCAGCAAGCATGCCGCGACATCATGGTCGATGGGTTATCTGGAGCGAGTGGGAATCGCGGACAAAGCCAAGGTACGGGTGGACAAGCTCTCGGGCGGACAGCAGCAGAAGGTGCAGCTGGGCGTGACGATCATGAGCGACCCGGAGCTGCTCATTTTGGATGAGCCAACGAAGGGCTTCGACCCGGTGAACAGACGGCTCCTGATGGGCATCATCGAGGAACGCAAGGCGGCTGGATCGACCGTCTTGATGGTGACCCACCAGATGGACGAGGTCGAACGGCTCTGCGACCGCGTCCTCCTGCTGAAGGACGGCGAAGCGGCGGCATACGGGACGATCCCGGACGTGCAGGCGCAGTACGGGGGGACGACGGCGCGGCTGACGTTCACGGGGGACTTGCCCGACTCCGTGCGCTACCGTGTGACCCGACTCGAGAACAACTCGGCGGAGCTTGACCTGGACGAAGGCGTGGATGAGGTCGACGTGCTCCGCGACCTCATTGAGGCCGGAGTGTCAGTTCGCAGCTTCACCACCGGTAGACCCTCGATGGACGACATCTTCGTTCGGGTCTACGGCGGCCACGATGAACCGGGCGAGGTGTAGGCGATGGCGCGACACAACATGCGCACCATCGTTTCCTTCGAGGTGAAGCGCACGCTGTCGAAGGCGGGCTTCTGGATCGCCACTCTGGTCGTTCCCGTCGTCATGGGCGCGGTGATCGCGCTGATTGTGATGTCCAACTCCTCCACGGTCGACAGCACCGAGTCGCAGGCCAGCGCGCAGTTCACCTTCACGTACAGCGATGCCTCCGGGTATGTCGTTCCGGCTGTGGCCGAGGCTTTCGGCGGCACTCTCGCGACCGATGAGGAGCAGGCGATAGCGGACGTGAAGGCGGGTCGTCTTGACGCTTACTTCGCATATCCGGCGAATCCCACCGAGGAGCCGACAAGGGTCTTCGCGGTGGACGAAGGGATCTTCGCGAACGGCAAGTATTCCGCGGTCGCCTCCGAAATCCTGATCGCGAGCGCCCAAGCAGCCCTCGCCGACCAGTCACTCACCACGCTTGTTCGCGGTGACTTCCAGGTGTCCTCGACGACCTACAAGGAGGGCCGTGAGTCGACCGGACTTGCCGAGGTCATCCCGCCGTTGCTGTTCTTGCTGGTCTTCTACGCGAGCGTCTTGCTCATGGGCAATCTGATGGCGACCAGCCTCCTCGAGGAGAAGGAGAACAGGGTCTCGGAGATGATTCTGACCACGATGGATTCGACAACGATGGTCTCAGGCAAGGTAGTGTCACTTTTCATCGTCGGCGCGATTCAGATGGTGGCGATCGCGCTGCCGGTCGTCGTCGGCTATCTGTTCTTCCGAGAGGAACTGAGACTGCCGTATGTCGATCTGTCGTCCTTGAGCTTCGAGCCGTGGCCGATGCTCGTCGGCGCACTCTTGCTCATAGGCGGATTCTGCCTGGCCACGACGACGTTGGCGGCAGCGGGCGCAATCATGCCGACTGCGCGGGACGCGGGAGCCATCGCCGCTCCGGTGTCGATCGTGCCGTTCGCCCCGCTGTGGGCGGCCGCACTGGTGTTATCGAGTCCGCAATCCGTCGTCGTGCAGGTTCTCACCTACTTCCCGTACACCGCTGCGCCGACGGCGATGCTCCGCAACGGACTGGGGACCCTGAGCGCGGTAGAGGCGACGATCGTCATAGTCGAGCTGTTCGTGCTGAGCTTCGTCATCTTCCGCATCGCGGTCAGGCTGTTCAGGTACGGCTCGATCGAGTACTCGCAGAAGGTCGCTCTCAGGGCAGCGTTCGGCAGAAGGAAGTAGCGGTGGCGACTGTGCGGCCACTGAACTGGGGGAGGCACCATGAGAGCAGTGATCCAGACTGGCTACGGTTCCGCTGACGTGATGAAGGTCGCGGAGGTCGAGAAGCCCAGCCCGGGGGACGGCGAGGTGCTCGTGCGCGTCATGGCGGCCTCACTCGCCGCCGGCGAGTACTTCGGCATGCGGGGCAAGCCGTTCCCGATACGGTTCTACATCGGGTTCCCAAAGCCCAAGAAGGACTTCGTTGTCGGGATCGACTGCGCGGGAACAGTTGAAGCCGTTGGCCCGAACGTGACTCGCTTCCGGCCCGGGGACGAGGTCTACGGCGAGTGCCGCGGCTCGTGCGCTGAGTATGCGGTCGCAAAGGAGGGCAGTCTCGCGTCGAAGCCGCCGAACCTCTCGTTCGAGCAGGCCGCAGGAGTACCCACGTCCGCGTGCACCGCGCTCCAAGCCCTTCGCGATCACGGCAAGGTCCGGCCCGGGCACAAGGTACTCATCAACGGTGCGTCCGGGGGAGTAGGGACGTTCGCCGTTCAGATCGCCAAGGCGCTTGGCGCCGAGGTGACCGGCGTGTGCAGCACCGGGAACGTTGAGATGGTCCGCTCGATCGGCGCCGATTACGTCATCGACTACACCAAAGAGGACTTCACCAAGGGGCGCGCGCGCTACGATGTGGTCTTGGACAACGTCGGAAGCCACTCGCTGTCGGCCACGCGCCGTGTCTTGACACCCAACGGGCTCCACGTGCCAAGTAGCGGTCATGCCGGCATGGGCTGGATCATCGCCGCGTCTCTGACAGGCATCTTTGTGCGCCAGCAGGCGGCTCCGTTTGTCGCTGCCACGAACACCGAGAGCCTTCTCGCGCTCAACGAGTTCATCAAGACGGGCGATGTCACACCAGTCGTCGATCGAACGTACCCTCTCGGTGAGACCGCCGGGGCGTTCGCCTACCTGGACGAAGGGCACGCGCATGGCAAGGTCGTCATCACCATCTGACTGCAACAGCTGACTCCAGACTCAGGTCGACTGTCGAGGCAAACAGGCGCCATCAGCGTATGGTGTAGAGGACCGATGCTTCAGGTCTACAGAAAGGTCACCCGTGCCAGCAAAGAGAAGCGCATTCAGTTCCGTCGACGTGGTCGTATGGAGCGGCACGGGCAACACCCGCCGCGTGGCGGAGCGGTTCTCGGAGGCGGCCCGTTCGCGCGGTGCCTCAACGCGTGTCCTCACGCCCGGGACTATCGGTGAACAGCAGCCTGCAACGCGAGACCTGCTCGGCTTGCTTGGGCCCACGCACGGATTCACGACTACGTGGCCCGTGCTCAAGGCGGCCCTGACGCTTCCAGGCGTGCGAGGGACTGACGCATTCGTGCTTGTCACGCGCGGCGGCACCCGGATCGCAGGCAAGACCTTCGCGGGATTCGAGGGGACCGCAGGATATCTGCCCGCAGCAGTGCTGGCTCTGCGAGGAGCCCGTATTCGCGGTGTCGGCGCGGTCGACATGCCGCTGAATTGGACGGTCATCGTCCCTTCCTTCGACCCGCCGAACGTGGCGACGATCGTTGAGAGGGGAGACTCGCAAGTCGATCGCTTCGCCGCGAGCATCCTCGACGGCGGGACCGCGTTCAAGGGGCTGCCCCAGCTCATGCTCGGCATCCTGATCCTGCCGCTCTCGCTGGGCTACATGCTCATCGCACGGTTGCTCCTAGCCAAGATGTTCTTTGCCGATGAGCGGTGCACATCGTGCGGGACGTGTGAGAAGAACTGCCCGCAGCAGGCCGTGCATCTTGTCGGTGCGGTCCGACGTCCGTACTGGACCTATCGCTGTCAGAACTGCATGCGCTGTATGTCGAACTGCCCGACCGACGCCATCCAGGGAAGCCAGGCGTGGCTGCTCTTCTACATCTGGCTGGTCGGTTTGCCTGTTGGAGCCTTGGCGGCTGGCGCTCTGCTCGACGTGCTGGGCGTTTCCGACGGCGCAGTTGCCGGCGTTGTGCAGCTTGCGTCCAGCTACGCGTGGATCGTGATAGCGGTGTGGTTCGCCTACGGATTGCTCTGGCTCGGCCTGCTCGTGCCGGGGCTGCGTGCTGTTCTCGCGCGAGCCACCTTGACCCGGCGCTATCGTCGTTATCGAGGGCCCAAGGCACGCGACTAAGGTAGTGCGCCAGTGCGTTTGGCGGAATGTCGCACGAGATATGTACCAATAGAGGAGCGGTTGTCTCTCGACTGCAGGAGGTGCATGTCATGTCGACTCCAGACAGCAGCCAACTCAGAAGCACGGGCGCTCAGGCAGCCCGGCGCCTCACTCCAGACAGTCCGCTTGGGTGGTGGGCAATCGGGCTAGCCGTCCTAGGTCTGGGTTCGTGGATCGTTCTACCGATGATCACCATTGCGTTTCGCGAAACGTACCCCGTCACGGACACCTGGGTGATGCCTGCGATCTTGCTCGTGTTGACCGATGTAGCGGCGGGATTC
>PHEU01000015.1 GCA_002841295.1 Actinobacteria bacterium HGW-Actinobacteria-6 | reverse complement strand
CGTGTCAGGTACCTCGGTAAGAGAAGTCAAGGCTGCATATGCGGCTCAGTTCGCTGCGTTGGCGGCGACCGACTGGGATTCGCTGCGAGCCGCGTTGGCTGCGGTCGAGGCCGGTGGATCGGCAGGCCAGTGGAATGTCGCGGTCGCCCGAGCCGACGGCACGTCCCGGATGGCATTCCCGTCGCTGTCGGCCGAAGCTGAGGCGCTGGTGCGAGCCTTCACCCAGGCCGGCCTGCAGATTCCCTTCG
The DNA here is from genome assembly GCA_002841295.1 of Actinobacteria bacterium HGW-Actinobacteria-6. Lineage (GTDB taxonomy): Bacteria > Actinomycetota > Coriobacteriia > Anaerosomatales > Anaerosomataceae > UBA2286. Next base: position 42,383 of record PHEU01000015.1, on the reverse strand, counting down.
ACGGGATGTCCTGGCCCCGGGGCAAGACTCTGGCCGCCGACCCAGAGTTGCTGACCAAAGCCACTCTGGCCGAGGCTGCGATGGTGATCGTGGCCCAGCTTCGGGCTGACCGATTCGTCGAAGGTCACCTGCTCACCTGCTTCAACTCCGGCCTGATTCAGCGGGCTGTGGGACGGGTGTTGGCTGGTCGGCGTCCATAAGGTGCGATGAGCGCACTCGCTATCGCACGTTAGCTTCGTGAAGGGTGGCAGCTCGGGTCTTGTCGCACGTTGGGCAGCAGTCTCAGTGCGGAATGGCTGTCGGTGGGCGAGCACTCGGCTGGTGGCTAAACGGCGGATCTAGATAGACACTCAGGGCGTTTCGTGCATACTGTTGTCACAGATCGGCCCGAACGATGCCAAGTGGTGGCCGTTCGTGCTTCAGAATGAGGTGGTTCGATGATCCTAGGGTTCAGGGTGTGCAACTACAGGTCGTTCCGGGATGAAGCGTCGCTGTCATTGTCCGCGACCCGACTCGATCAAGGTGTCGGCCACGACGTGGTGGTCGCTGAGGATGGTTCAACCAGAGACGTGTTGCCAGTGCTGGCGGTCCTTGGTGCCAATGCTTCAGGCAAGTCAAACATCCTTCGCGCCCTTGGCTTCATGCGTTCTCTTGTCCTTCGGTCCGCGCAGTCGTCCCCGTTCGATCGGATACCGCGCGACCCCTTCCGGTTCGACACCAGCGCGGAGCGATCAAGCCTCTTCGAACTCGACTTCGTAGTCAATGGCGAGCGATACATGTACGGCTTCGAACTGGGGGCGGATCGCATCATTGGCGAATGGCTCTTCACGTATCCACACAAGCGACCGCAGACGGTTTTTGAGCGGGATGGCGATGAGTTCCAGTTCGGACGGCGACTCGTTGGCGGTAGTGCTCGAGCCGTGGCCGAAATCGTCCGGCCAAACAGCCTGTTCCTCTCCGTCATGGCAACGGCGAAAAACCGCGAGCTTGACGGGATCTACCGATTCTTCCAGAGGGGTATCAGCGTGCTGGAGGCCAATGACCGAAGCGATTTCGATCAGTTGGGTATCCAACGGCTCAAGCGGCTCAGGGTTCAGGTCTTGCAGCTCGCGGCGATGGCGGATCTTGGTATCCGCGAAGCAAAGATCGAGAAGGTAGAACGCGACCCTGACGAGCTCGACGCCATGAGGGCCGCGATCTCCAAGTCGTTGCCGAATGAACTAGGTCCAGCGGAAAAGGCCGCTCAGGTTCAGGAGATCCTGGACTCGTTTATGGATCGAGGCGAGGTTCTCGAGCTAATCCACCGAAGCGGTGTCGGGGGGTCCTCCCTCCCATTTGAGGAAGAGAGTCTGGGCACTCGTTCGTGGCTGACGTTCCTCGTGTACGCGCTCGACGCGCTGGATGTTGGAGGCACGCTCATTGTGGACGAGCTTGACCTCAGCCTTCACCCGCTTCTTGTCAAGGAGGCTGTCGGCCTGTTTCAGAGCAAGCGAACCAACGCGCGGCATGCTCAACTCATCTTCTCCACTCACGATGCAACCCTGCTGGGTCGAACACAGGATGGCCTAGAGCTTTCGCGTGGCCAGATCTGGTTCGCCGAGAAGGACGACCAGGCGCGGAGCTCGCTGACGCCCCTCTCGGACTATCGGCCTCGCAAGGGTGAGGACCTCCAGAGGGGCTACCTTCAGGGTCGTTATGGTGGTACTCCGCGTATGGCGCGAGGCTCCGTGTCCGGCGCTGCGACGGTTGGGCGTGACCGTGACGAGTAGGCGACCGCCGCGTCCGATTACGCGTCGGCCAGTCGGGACGAAAGATCCTAAGCGGCGGGTAGTTGTGGTGGCGGAGGGGGCAAAGACAGAGCCGCACTACATCGCACTACTTCGACCGAGATGTCTGGCCGCCCTGGTCGAGGTGGAGGTTGTAGACGAGCCAGCGACTGATCCGCGGAGTCTCGTGAGGCGCGCTGTGGAGATTAAGGCTGAGGCAAAGCGTTCTTACCGCCGAAGTAAGGATCCGAACGACCTTGTCGACGACGTCTGGTGTGTTTTTGATGTTGATGAGCACCTATTCCTGCGTGAGGCTTGCGAGAAAGCCCGTGATAATGGAGTGCAACTGGCAGTTTCCAACCCATCCTTCGAACTCTGGCTGTTACTCCACTTCCAACCACAAACTGCCTACCTGTCTCGCGACGACGCTCGCCGAAGCCTGCAGCGCCATATCGTTGGGTACGACAAGACAATTGCGTCGCTGAGTCCCTTCGAAGGCGCTTTCGACGACGCGCGTCAGCGTGCCATGCTGCTGGAGCGCAAGCATGAGGGGGACGGAACTGTGTTTCCGCACAATAACCCCAGTAGTGGCGTGTGGCGCCTGGTGGATGCAATCGAAGGTGCGTACTAGCCTGCGGGACTATCGGTCTTTGGCTTCTGGGCTATAGGTTCTCCGCACTCATTTGACCCAGGTCCTTCGCAGTGGACTAGTAGGAGAGCGCTGCGAAGGCCGTCGAGCGACTGAGGTGGTGACCTTGAAGTCGGCGAGTGGTGCGCAGCGCTGGCGCCGGGGTCGGGCTTGGCCCGGCGCCAATCACGGTCAGCACGGCCTGATTGCGCCGCTCCACCAGACTCATCTCCTACACTCAGGAGCGTCACCAATCAACCAAGTAGACGTAACCCATCAACCGGAACACTGTCACCACTCAGCCGAAGGCCAAGTGGGAAGCGTCAACCGAAGGCGCGTGGTTTCGACAGGCTCAACCAGCAAGGTGGTGGGGCGGGCGGGGCTCGAACCCGCGACCCAGGGATTATGAGTCCCCTGCTCTGACCGGCTGAGCTACCGCCCCCGAGATGCCGTCGGCGATCAAGCTATCCCCATCGGCAGGTGGTCCACAAAACCCTTACTCAGGCGGACGCATCAGCGACAGCAACTGCAGGGGAGTGGCGTGAGCCAGGTAGGCCTTGGCGATCGCGACACCGGCGCGGGCCATCGCGGCCTCGTCGGCGGCGACCAGCCACAGCGGTTCGTGGCGGGGCATGAACTTGTCCTTGAAGCGCTCCAGGGACGCAAACCCGTAGTAGGGCTCGATCGCCGTGCCCAGCCGTTGGACGACCAGGTCGAGCGCGCCCGGCTCGGCCAGTTCGCGTTGAGCCAGTGGGGCGCCAGACAGCGACACCATCTGATACCCGTCGGCCTGGAACTGCTGGCACGCCGAGGCGATCAGGAACTCCATCGTGTAGCGGAAGCTCTCCGGCGCCCGGCGCATCACGTCCAGCGTCCAACCGGTCACCTCGCCGCCGATGGCGTGCACCGGCAACCAGCTGGTGAAGCCATGCACTGTGCCGTCGGCGTCGATCGCCAGCGACACCCAGACCTGCTCGTCCATCGCTTCGTCCACCCCGCCCAGGGTGAATCCCATCTCGGGAAGCTGCTTCTCGCCGACCCATTCGGCCGAGATCGAGCGCACCTGCACCCTGATCGCCCGCGGTTGGGTGGCCAGGCGCACCAGTCGATGCTCAATGCCAGCCTTGGCCGCCTGGTTGAGCGCGGTGCGGATGTCCTGCCACTTCTTGCCGGTGAACGCCAGCTCCGACAGGTCGATCACTGCCTCCTGAGCCACCGCCAACGACACCCACCCGCGCGCCTCGGCCCAGTCCCGCACCTCATCGGTTGCGGAGAAGATGCAGGCGCCCAGGCCGGCATCGGCCGCCGCGGTGACGAACTCCTCCGCGACCGCCGCGACCTCGCCCGGTGCCGTCACCGGGTCACCCAGACCGATCACCGTCCGGCCCTGTACCTGGTAGCTCACCACGCCCTGCCCGGACGCCGGGAACCACCAGCTGTTCTCCGACCAGGTTCCGATCCAGCTCAGCCGGTTGGCCGAACCCAGCGTCGTGACCATCTCTCGTGCCCGGGTCCGCTCGTCCTCGGTCGCGGTGCCGCCGATGCGAGCCCCGGACAGCCGCCGCACCCGTCGAGTGCTCGGATTGCGGAAGGCGGCCCGCCCGACGATCAGCAGCAACACCTGGGCGATCAGCATCACCACGTTCAACACGAACAGCGCCGACGAAGCCGCGATCAGCTCATCCGGGAGCAGCGCGATGGCCAGGCCGACCAGCAGCAGCGGCGTCAGGGTAAGCACCAGCGCCAGCACCCACCAACCCCGCCGCCCGCGCAACAAGCCGACACCGATCGCGATGTTGAGCGCGGCCCCGGCCCAGATCCAGGGGTCGGGCGCGTCGCCGCCGAAGGTGCCCAACGGCCCCTGCCGCTCCACCAGGGTGCCGATCACTCCCAGGACGGCGCTCAGCACGAAGAAGGCGGCGGTCAGTTTGCGCACCTCGTCGCGGGACGAGGGCTGCGGAGCCAACTGCGGGCGACGTCCGGCCAGCTCCGTGCCCAGCGGCCAGGCAACCACGATGGCCACCAGATGAATGACGTCAGCCAGGTACCCCAGGAAAACCAAGGAGGTCAGCACCAGGGCGAAGACCGCCAGACGCAGTCGCCCCCGCCACGGCTGCCGGATCGCCGCGGACGCCACAATGGCGGCCCCCAGCGCACCCGCGCTGAGCCCGGTATCCAGATCGCCAGCCACTTGGACGCCCCAACCCCAGCCGGTCAGGCCCAGCAGCCAAGCCACCAGCACCCCGCCCACGACCCCCACCAGTTGCAGGCCGACGGTCACCGCGATCGTCCGGGCGTGCCCGAGCAGCCACTCGCAGAGCCCCACCCCGATGATCACGAACACCAGCAACACCACCAGGGTCAGCGGAGTCAGGGCGAACACCGAGCCGCTCAGCGGCGTCCACCAACGTCCCGCGGCGAAGCTGGGGACGCCGAAGGCGACCTGGTCGAACCACGGTTGTTTCACTGTCGCGCTGGTTAGGGTGCCGGAGGCGATCGCCACCGCGATCAGGGTGATCGTCACGGCGATGGTGAACCACAGTCGCGTCACCACACTGCGCGCGGAAAGGGGAGTCGGGGTGCCCACTTTCACACTCTGGCAGACTCCGTCGCGCTGAGGTGGAGATATCGCCGAGTCATGTCCAACCGCTCGGATTGCCGGACCCGAACCTGCCTGCTCGGTAGGGTGAACGCGTGACCGCCACCCCATCGGACGACGCCGTCCGCGCCTCGGCCCCCGATCGTGCGGGGCTCGTCCTCATCGCGCTCATCCTCGGCGCGCTGGTGTGCAACATCAACCTCGCCGCGGCCAACGTTGCCCTGCCGGACGTCGGCGACGCCTTCCACGCTTCACAGACCACCCTCAACGTGGTCGCAGTCGGCTGCTCGCTGGGCCTGGCGATGTCGGTGCTCTACTTCGGCGCCCTCGCCGACCGGTACGGACGCAAGCAGCTGCTGCTCGGCGGACTCATCCTCACCGTCATCGCCAGCTTCCTGTCGGCCTACTCGGTGTCGGTCGAGATGTTGATGGCCGCGCGGGTGTTCACCGGCCTGGCCGCCGGCATGGCCTTCCCGACCACGCTGTCGCTGATCACCGCTTTGTGGAGCGCCGGTCCCACCCGCACCCGCGCGATCGCGATGTGGTCTGGCGTCAGCGCCATGGCCTCAGTAGCCGGCTCGGTGGTCGCCGGATTCCTGCTCACCATCTGGTGGTGGGGGTCGGCGTTCCTGCTGGCCGCGCCGATCGCGGCGATCGCCGCGGTGATGGTGGCGCTCTACGTGCCCTCGCACGTCGGGGAATCCACTGAGCCGGTCGACCACGTCGGAGGGGTGCTCTCGACGATCGCGATCGCTGCCCTGGTCTTGGGCATCAGCACTGTCTTCTCGCCCGGGCAGACCACTATGGGTGTCGTCCTGATCGTGGTCGGCGCCATCCTGTTGGCGGCTTTCGGTTGGCGGCAGCTGCGCGCCACCTACCCCCTCTACGACCTGAAGGTCGCGCGTCGGCGGATGTTCTGGGTGCCGGCTGTCGGCGGGACGATCGTGTTCGGCTCCCTGATGGGCGTGCTGTTCGTCGGCCAGCAGTACCTGCAGAACATCCTCGGCTACTCCACGCTCGAAGCGGGACTGGCCGTCGTCCCCTCCGCGTTCGGGCTGCTGGTGATCTCACCCATCTCGGCTCGCGTGCTCGAAGCGCGCGGCTCACGTACCACCATGCTGATCGGGTACGGCTTCGTCCTGGTCGGCTTCCTCACCACCCTGCTGTGGAACCCGACCACCCCGTACCTTCTGGTCGGCTTCGGGTTCTTGGTGATCGGCTGCGGTGCGGCGTTCGCGATGACGCCGGCGTCCCGTGCCCTCACCGAGAGCACCCCGGTGCGACGCATCGGTATGGCATCGGGCACCTCCGACCTGCAGCGCGATCTTGGCGGCTCGGTGATGGAGGCGATCCTCGGCGCCATCTTGGCCACCGGCTTCGCCGCCTCCTTCCGCAAGCAGATTGCCGCCTCACCTGAGGCGTCGACCATCAGCGACACCGTGGCCCAAGCCCTGCAATCGTCCTACGCGTCGGCGCTGCACGTCGCCGAGCAGTACCCGCAGTACAAGGACGAGATCATCACCGCGGCCACCCGCAGCATGGTGGACGGCGCCTGGGCGGCCTATCTGGTCGGTGCCATCGCCATCGTGGTGGGCACCGTCGTGGTCGCGGTCTTCCTGCCCTCCCGTGAGGGCGAACTTGCGTTGGTCGCCGAATACGAACGCGAGGACGGGCTCAGCGAGTCAGTGGCAGTCGCAGAGTGAAGCTCGCCCCCTGGCCCAGGCCGGACGAGGCCGCGGTCAGCTCGCCGCCATGGGCGCGGGCGATGCCGCGCGAAATGGTCAGCCCGATGCCCGATCCGGCTTCGCCGATCCGCTCACCGGAAGCTCGATAGAAGCGCTCGAACACCTTCGACAACTGCTCTGCGCTGAGCCCCACTCCGGTGTCGCGGACCTCGACCACAGCATGGCCGCCGACGGCCCGGGAACGTACGGTGATCGTCCCGCCCGCGTCGGTGGCTCGCAGGGCATTGCCGACCAGGTTGGTGACCACCTGGGCCACCCGGTCGGCATCGATCGTCGCGCTCAGCCCGGCGGGGGAGTCCACCACCAACGAAACCTGCGCGTCGTCGGTCTGGGGACGCAGTCGCTCGGCCGCTGCGGACACCACCGCACCCAGATCGGACGGCACGAGCCGCAACCCTAGCCGTCCCTCCTCGGCCTTGCTCAATGCCGACAGGTCCTCACCCAGCCGCCGCAGCCGCCGGGTCTCGTCGGTGATCTGGGCGAGGTTTTCCGCCGTGGTCGGCAGCACCTGGTCGATCATGCCTTCGACATAGCCGTCGATCACCGTCAGCGGCGTGCGCAGTTCGTGGGCCACTTCGCCGAGCAGGCGCATCCGAGTGGCCTCGGTCTGGGCGAGTTCTTGGCCCAACTGGTTCACGTCGCGGGCCAATTCGGCCAACTCCGGCTCCTTGGGCTCGGGCATCACCACGTCGTAATGGCCGGCGGCGAGTTCCCCGGTGGCGGCGCGCACCCGTCCCAGGGAGCGAATCACTCGCTGCGCGGCGAACACCCCGAACGCGGCCGCGGCGACCACCCCCACCGCGACCCCCACCAGCAGGGCTTGATCCACGGCCGCGGCGAACTGGTCACGCAACGCGCCCCCGGACCCCATTCCCTGCCCGGGGCCGCGTCCGCCGCCATAGCCGGGCGTGCCCTGGCGCATGCTTTCGTCGAACAGTGCCGGCGCCAGCCAGCGCACCACCAAGAAGGCCGCCACACCACCGATCACAGCCACCAGGACATGGCTCAACACGAGTCGGACGCTCAGCCGGTTCATTGCTGCTCCAAACGGCGACCCAGGAACTTGTAGCCGACACCGCGCACAGTGCCGACGATTCGCGGGTTGTTCGCGTCGTCGCCCAGCGCGGCCCGCAGGCTGCGGATGTGAACGTCCACCACCCGATCGTCGCCGTAGAAGTCGTAGCCCCAGACCTTCTCCAGTAGTTGGGCCCGGGAGTAGACCCGACCCGGCGCGCCGGCCAGTGCCCACAACAGATCGAAGTCGAGTGCCGACAGCTCCAGCGTCCGGCCGTCGGAGACGACTTCGCGGCGCTCGGGGTCGATGCTCAACTCCTCGAAGCGCAGCACCGGGTCGGCGGACGCCTGCTCGGCAGGCTCCACGCGGGCTCGCCGCAGCACGGTGTTGACCCGGGCCACGACCTCGCGAGGGCTGAACGGCTTGGTGATGTAGTCATCGGCACCGACGCTCAACCCCACCAGCTTATCGACCTCTTCGGCCCGCGCGGTCACCATGATCACGCACACATTCGACTTGGCCCGGATCGTCGTCAACACCTCGATGCCGTTCAAATCGGGCAGGCCCACATCGAGTAACACCAGCTCCACCGGAGCGGACGGATCCAGCGCCCGGCGAAGTGCCTCAGCGCCGGTGTCGGCGTGCACCACCTCGAACCCGTCAGCCGCCAGGTAGGCGTCCAGAACAGTCCGAATCGCCGGCTCGTCATCGACGATGAGCACGCGTCTGGCCATCACGCCACCTTCCTGCGGAGTGTTCACAGCCTAGAACTCGGCGCGACGTTGGGAGCGTCGCGCCGAGCCCTAGTGGTGTGTCAACGAAGCGGGCAATCCACGTTGGCGTTGCGGCCCATGCCCGTTCCCGGGACACCCGTCCCCGCAGCGGTGCCATTGGCGGGGCCGCGGCGGTTGCCGTTGCCCATCCCTGCGCCCGGTGTTCCGGTGCCCGGTGCGGCGGTGGCGTTGGCCGGTCCGCGGCCGTAGCCGGCGCCCATCCCGATGGTCTTGCCGTCACGCAGGGCGGTGAAGGCAGCCAGGTGAGCGTTGGAACCGTTCTGCAGGTTGGTGTAGACGGCCTTCACGTCGCTGGGCGCGTTTTGACCCAGTGCGGTCTTCAGATCGGCGATGTCAGTCTCTTCGATCGCCACGCCCACCTTGTAGGCCTCGGTGAGCGAGGTCTTCGCCTGCGTCATCAGCTTCGCGTAGAGGTCGGTCAGGGCCGGGTTGGCATAGCTGCCGGCTGCCAGGCCCGTGGACGGGTCAGGTTGCCCGTAGCGGGTGAGCATGATGCCCATCGCGTCGAAGTGGCGCTGTTCGGAGGTGGCGATGCGGGTGAACTGCGTCGCGTTGTCGGGGTAGAGCTTCGCGATCGCGGTGTACACGTCGCGAGCCAGTCGCTCTTCCTCTCGCATGTAGGCGAGCGTCTTGGCCACGTCTGCATCAACGGTGGTCACGGTGCTGGTCGTGGACGGGCTGGGAGTCGGTGCAGGGACCGGGGCGGCAGTGGCAACCGCGGCGACCCCCAGACCGAGTCCGATCATGACGGCGGTAGCTGCAGCCGTCCGGGTCTTCCAGGTCTTCATGGTGTTTCTCCTTGTCGGATTGGTGACAATCACCAAGGTAGAAACCGGCGATGAAGACCCGATGGGCCGCATGTGAAGCTTGTGTGAGGGCGAGAAGGGCTCCACGCCCTAGCTCTGAAGCCCCCGCTGCCACCTGATGGTGGTTATCGGCCTACCCCCAAGCCCGATTCGAGGGCCGTGCCACATGATGGTCGATATGAGCCCCTTTCGACCCTCCATAGCCACCACGAAGTGGCACCGCCCCTGTGCCGTCGAGAACCCAGGGCTGATAACCACCATCAGGTGGCAGCCCTCACTCCTGGGGCGCCGGGAACCGTCCCCGGCGTCCCAGATCAGTTGAGGCGTTCGCCCGAAGGGGGTCGAGTGGGGCGCCGGCCAGTCGGACGCCCCACCCAACGATTCTCAGGGCAGCGAGACGACCGCGACCGGAAGGTTGGAGTCGGCGGTCGTGGCGTTGCCGAGTTGCCCGGCGTTGTTGTAGCCCCAGCACCGAACCTTGCCGCTGGTGGTCAGCGCACAGCTGGAGTAGATCCCTGTGCCGAGGTCTTTGGCCTTACTCAGCCCGACCACGTACACCGGAGAACTTGAGTCGGTCGTGGCGCCGTTACCCAGGGCGCCGTAGGTGCCGGCACCCCAGCACATGATCTTGCCGTTGGTCTTGATCGCGCAGACGTGGAGGTAGCCCACCTCGACGGTCTTGACCTTTTTGGTGAGGCCCACTACTTGGGCTGGCGCCAGGACGGGACCACTGGTGACGCCGTTGCCCACTTGGCCGTTGGCGTTGAACCCCCAGCATTTGGCGGCACCCTTGCTGGTGACGACGCAGGTGTCGTACCCGCCGGCCTTGAGCACCTTCACCTTGGGCAGGTTGTAGGGCGCAACCGGGGTGAGCGATTCGGTGGTGTTGTTGGCGCCGAGTTGGCCGTAGCTGCTGTTGCCCCAACACTTCACCTTTCCGGTGGTGGTGACCGCACAGGCATGGGCCACGCCGCCGGATGAGCCCTTCACCTTGGTGAGGCTGACGACGTCCACGGGGGTTCCTGAGTTGGTGGTGGTGCCATTACCCAACTGCCCGGAGCTGTTCATCCCCCAGCACTTCAGGTGTCGGTTGGAGGTGACCGCGCAGGCGTGATACCAGCCCGAGGAGATGGACTTGATCTTGGTCAGCCCCAGGACCTGCACAGGAACAGAGGAGTTGGTGGTGGTGCCGTTGCCGAGTTGGCCGTAGGCGTTGAACCCCCAGCACCAGACCTTGCCGCTGGTGGTGAGCGCACAGGTGAAGCCGAAGCCGGCGGTGATCGACTTGGCCTTGGTCAGGTTGGCCACGGCCACCGGCACCGAGGACGACGTAGTCGTGCCGTCTCCGAGTTCGCCGTAGGTGTTGTCACCCCAGCATCGCACGGTGCGCTTGGTGGTGATCGCACAGTTGTGTAGTTCGCCGCCGGTGATGTCCTTGACCTTGCTGGACGTCAGCGCGGTCGGGGCGATCGCTGGTGAGGCCGGCGCCGCGGTGGCGGCGGCGGGGGAGAAGGTGAACGTGCTTCCGATGAGGGCGAGTGCGGCGAGCGCACGCACCATGGTGGACTTACGCATAGGGAATCCTCCTATCGCACCCAAGCCTGATTGTCCCGCTGTTGACCCCGCAGCGCGAGAGGGGGAGGCCCCCCACTTCTGGGTGGTTGTGCGCATCGACATGGAATGATGACCGCAGACGATGGAGGCAGCCTTGGGAACTGACATTGCCGATCTCCGGCTCCACGTCCGGATCGACGAAGGCGACGGTCCGGTCATCGTGGTGTTGCACGGAATCAACGCGGACGCCGACTACATGCGCCCGCTCATCGACCAGCTCGGAACCGGCCACCGCATCATTGCGCCGGACCTGCTCGGCTTCGGCAAGTCACCCAAGCCGTTGGACATCGAGTACTCCCTCGACCAGCACACCCAGGTGCTGGAGGCGACCCTTCGCGACGCCGGAGTGGTCGATCCCTACTACCTGGTGGGCTACTCGCTGGGCGGATCGATCGCCGCCCGCTATGCGGCCACCTATCCGCAGCGGCTGCGCCGGTTGTTCTTGTTGTCGGCGCCGTTCTACCTGCCGCCGGAGTACTACTCCACGCGCGGCTTCGGTCTCGAGTATGCCCAGGCGATGCTGTTCACCTGGCTGTGGAAGGTGATCGGTCAGCAGAAGAAGCGCGACACCGCGCTGTACCAGCTGGCCGCCGGGCCGTTGCGGGACGCGACCGAGGACTTCGTCCGCACCGACGATCTCTCTCATCACTGGGATGTGATGGCCCTCAACTTGGAGAACGCGATTTCGAAGTCGACCTTCATCGACGATCTCCCCAAGCTGACGATGCCGACGGTGTTCGCCCTCGGAGTCAACGACGCGATCGTCCGGCCCGACCAGACCCTGGCCCTCAAGCGACTCAAGCCCGAACTGGAGATCCGACGGATTCGCGGGCTGACCGCCGACCACATGATCGTCATCGGTGCCCCCGAGCGCGTCGCCGCGGAGATCCTGCGCGACGAGGTGACCGATCTGGCGGTGGGGCCGCGCGCCGGCTCCGGGACGCCGGTGGTGCTGCTGGGTGATGTCGAGGAGCAAGCAGCGTCGTGGGGCCCGGTCGTTGAGGCGTTGAGCACGGACCATGACGCGCTGGCCCTCGACCTGCTCGGCTTTGGTCGTTCGCCCAGCCCGCTGTCGTGCTACTTCACCCTCGCCGACCACACGTCGGCGGTCCTGGGTACGGCCCGCAAGCTGTTCGGTGACCAGCCGTTCGTTCTTGCCGGACGTGGGTTCGGCGGCACGGTCGCGTTGGCCTGTGCGGCCGCCGACCCGCATGCGGTGAGCCGGGCCGTGGCCTTGTCGCCGATGGTGCCCGACCTGGCCGCGAGCGATGATCCGCACGCCGCCCGGCAGCGGGCCAGCCACGACGCCCTGCTGGCAGTGGCGCACGACGACCGCATCCAACGCTTCGCCAGCGAACGGATCGAGCACCAGGTGTTGCCGACGGTGCGTTCGGTCAATGCGCTGATGGCCACCTCGACCGCAGACCTGTTGGGTCGAATCACCACCCCCACGCAGCTGGTGTTCGCCGGTGCCTCGCACGAGACTCAGGCGGCAGCCGCGCTGGCTGCAGGGTCGCCGGTGAGCGTCGACATCGTCCGCGGAGCAGCAGACCCCGGCCATGACGTGGCCATCGTGACCGCCGCCGTGCGCGGAGAGCCACTGCCCGAAGTGGAAGCTGCTCCGCTGTTCCCGAAGGTGCGGCGCCCCGATCCGCTGTCACGGCAGTTGGGCGGGCTCAACGCCCGGCTGATCGTTCGCGGTGTGCTGATGGTGCTTGCCGGGCTGGCTTTGTTGGCATTCCGGCTTCCCCTGAACATGGTCACGGTGGTGTTGGCCGGCTGGCTGGCCATCGAAGCGGGACGGACGCTGTGGGACACCTTCGGGTTGTGGCGCCGAAACAGCTCGTGGGTGCTGAGCTTCATCGTCGGTGCCCTGGAGCTGGTGTTCGCCGGGGCGCTGCTGTGGGGTGCGATAGCCGCGCTTCATCTGGTGTGGCTGACGATCATCGTGGGCGGCATTGCCCGCGCGGCCGCCATCCTGGTGGTGGCGTGGAAGGCGCCACGCACGCCCGGACGTCGCTGGAAGCTGGTGGTCGAGGGAGTGTTCTCACTGGTGATCGCGATCGCCATGTGGGTTTACCCGCGGCTGGGCACCGACCTGCTGCAAGTGGCGGTGGCGATCTACCTGCTCAGCCTGGGCACCAGCGCCTTCGGGCTGGCCTACGCCAACCAGCACACCGCGCGTCGCCGCGTGCGCCAGTACCTCGCCGGGCTACCCGACCGCGCGCTCGCTACGAGCGCGTAGATCCACCGCGGGATACTCCGCGGCGCGAGGTGGATTCTCAGTCGCCGAACGGCGGCTCGATGCCCCAGATGGGCGAGCCCTTGATGTTGGCGCGAGCGGTGGCGGTGTGTGCCACCTCGAGGGAGGCCGCAACGATCGCGGCGCTGTCGATGGTCCGATACACCACCCGATCACCCACCAGCGTGCCGCAATACCGTCCGTCCGGGTCGAACACCTTCTGGTTCACGACCCGTCCGAGGTAGCGGCCCGCGCGTGAAAAGAGGTGGTTGTCGACTCGTTGGAGGAGGCGACCGCTCTTGGTGTAGAGATCAGTCATGGTCCATTGACTCACCTCGCGGCCATTCCACCTAATCGGACCGCACATTGCTGGTCAGCGGCAGACCCCGTCCGGCTCTCCGTGAGTACCCATTGGGGCCTGATCCCAGCAGCATTGCTCACCTGCCCCGCCTGCGGCCGAAAGCAGCGGAGCGGTTCCGGCGCTTTTGCCGACTGTGGGGCGTACTGTGAAAGGCACCTGGTCCGATGGACGCCACTGTGGTCTCTGTGAAGAGCCAGTAGAAGACGGTGACGCCATGATGGCAACCGATGGACTGGCCACACCCACTTCCCGATCGCTCAGGTCGGCGGCCGTTCGCGAAGAACTCACCAAGCGGACCCGAAGCTTCACTGAACTTGCCCAGGCTGCACGCGTCGCCGGGCTCAACAACCGCACCCGTTGGTTCTATCTGGCGGTGTTCAGCGGGCTCGTGACGGCGCTGGCGGGCGCCGTCACGGGCGTGGTTCTCTTGCGGGACTCCTGGTTCGAGCTGCTGATCGCGGGCGCCCTCGGGGTGATTTTCACCCAGTTCGCCTACCTCGGACACGAGGCGTCCCACCGACAGGTGTTCACCTCCGGGCCGACCAATGACGCGGTCGGACGCATCCTGTCCACCTTCTTCGTCGGGATCAGCTACTCGTGGTGGATGAACAAGCACACCCGGCATCACGGAAACCCGAACCGGGTCGGCAAGGACCCCGATATCGACCCGGGCACGGTGGTGTTCACCGCGGAGGATGCCGCGGCCAGCACCGGAGTGCGCGGCTGGGTGATCCGTCGGCAGGGTTGGCTCTTCTTCCCGCTGCTGCCTCTGGTGGGAATCGACCTGCATCAGCGGTCGATCCGCAGCCTGTTCGTGCGGCGTCCGTTGCAGGGACGTGCGCTGGAGTTGACCATGATCGGCCTCCGCACGGTGTTGTACCTGGGCCTGCTGTTCTGGCTGCTGCCGCCCGGCATGGCCTTCGCCTTCCTCGGCGTCCAGCTCGCCGTGTTCGGGGTCTACATGGGTGGCAGCTTCGCCCCGAACCACATCGGGATGCCGATCGTGCCGGCCGATACCCGCCTGGACTTCCTGGAGAAACAGGTCCTGACCTCGCGCAATGTCTCCGGCGGATGGTGGATGACGGCGTTCATGGGCGGGCTCAACTACCAGATCGAGCATCACGTGTTCCCCAGCATGCCTCGGCCACACCTGGCGAAGGCTCGCCGGTTGGTGCGGGCGTACTGCCGCGAACACGACGTGCTCTACACCGAGACTTCGCTGCACGAAGCGCTGGCGATCGTCGTCCGCCACATGAACGACGTCGGGCTGGCCGCCTCCCGGACATTCCGATGCCCGACCGCGGCGACCATGGGACGGCCCTGATCGGCGCTAGTCGTGGTGCTGTCCTGATCGCGGGCGGGCGCTAGGGGCAGGCCGGCGGTGTTCCGCCGTAGTGCAGCCACGAGGGGAGTGCGGCTACGAAGGCGTCCCGGGTGGTTGCGGTTCCTAGGGCCCGCCAGTCCACCTGCTCGCCGACCTCGACCTCGAACTTGTTCCACTCGAACCAGTTGATCATCTTCAGCATGGGGAAGCGTTGGGGCATCTCGGGGGAGAACACCTGCCGCCACCAGGCCTCCTTGATCGCACGCTCGTCGGCCCCGCCGCGGGTGGGTGCGTAGAAGGCGGCGGTCTCGGTGACCGCCATCGGGCGATGGTGCTGTTCGGCGAAGATCGCGTAGAAGTCCGGGACGGCGGTCTCGTTGCCGATCGACCCGGAGTAGGTGCCGGTGAGCATCGCGGCGAACTTGCCGTCTTCGGGGATGGCATTCGCGCCCCACGGGTGCTTGTTTCCCCAGTGGTACACCGACATCCCGACCCAATCGACCGCGTCGTCGCCGGGGTAGTAGGGAAGGTAGGGATCATCGGCCATCGACAAGACTCCGTCGTGGTTGGTGTCCAGGATGGCGAAGTTCTTTGTTCCTGGCTTGGCCAGGTAGGCGCCACCCGCGAAGGGATAGCCGCCGCCGTAATTCGGCGCCCACATCATCGCCGTCCCCGGGGCGCCCTGATGGACGGCCGCGGACACCTTCCGGAAGGTCGCGATGTAGGCGGTCGGCTGCTGGCTCCAGGCGTACCAGGTGCCGTTCATCTCGTGGGCGAACCGCAGCACGATCGGAACGCCCTGATCGTTGAGTCCGCGCAGATCGGTCACCAGGCGCGACACCACCTCGTCGGTGACCGCAGCCAGTCCCTCGTTCGGTTCAAGAGTGAGCAACAGCACACTGTTGGCCGAGCGGGCCTGAACGGCAGCCGAGGCGATCCAATCCCAGTGCTGGGCATCGTAGGGAAGGTCGGAGAACTGGGTGGCGACCGCCGGCGGATGCCTGAGCGAGTCGCCGTACTGGGTCAGGTTCTCGGTCTGCCAATCCAGATTCACGCCGAACAGCACGCCGCTGTCGGGCACGATCGCGGCGGCAGTGCTGACCGGGCAGGTTCGCTGGCCGGGCACCAGGGAGTAGACCCAGGCCACGCCACCGGTCAGGGCGACGATCAGCGCGATCACGCCGATGGTGAGCAACTGGGTGCGCCGGGGCAGCGGCTGGCGCCGATGGCGCTGGGGGCGGTTCGTCTCGAGACGCTCGCTACGGGGGGTGCTCACCTCAACGAGGCTAGCGGTGGACGCGGGCGTGCGCAGGCAACTTCGGCAGACTGCAGTGTCGGTGGGGTGAGCGAGGCGGGTGCTCGCACCTGGTCTTCGGCTTAGGTCGACGCTTCGACCGTCAACGGATGCCGGGCCGGTGCCGGATCGAGAAGCTGTTGGATGGCCGTCAGCCCGTCAGGGTTCACCCAGTACCAGGTTTGCCGCCCCTCGCGCTCACGCTCCAGGAAGCCCGCGTCCAGCAAGGCACCGAGGTGGTGGGTGACTGTCGGTTGGCTCAGCTGCACCTGATCGGCCAGCGCTGCCGTGGTGGCCCGGGCGCCGTCGGCGGATCGGATCAGGCTCAGGAGTCGCAGTCGCGCTGGGTCGGCGAGAGCCTTCAACGCCGTCGACAAGGTCAGCGCATCGTCAGCTCCGAGTGGCGCCTGCAGGACCGGCGAGCAGCACAGATCACTGACCTGGGGGAGTCGTTTCGACACCTCTTGATTACTCATAGATGTATGTCTATCATATCGATCACCATCAAACAATCGATAGTCATCTATGAAACAGGAGTGCGTCGTGATCGACTACCTCGCCACCCTCACCGCCACCGTGGCCGGCGATGTCTGGACCACCATCGTCCACAACTGGCCGTTCCTGCTCGCCAGCGTCGTGATCGCCTCGGCCGTCCAGGTGTTCGTACAGCAGGAACGACTGGCGACGTGGCTGCGGCGTCGCACGGGGGTTGCGATCCTCGGCGCGGTCGCTCTCGGCGCGCTCACCCCCTTCTGTTCCTGTGGCACCACCGCCGTCGTCCTCGGCGCGATGGCTTCGGCGGTGCCCTGGGCGCCGATCGTGGCGTTCATGGCGTCCTCCCCGCTGACCAGTCCAGAGGAGTACGTCTTGTCCGTGGGCCTGTTCGGGCCCGCCTTCGCCACCACGTTCTTCGTCGCCGCGATCGCCGTCGGTTTGATCGGGGGAGGCGCGGCCTGGTGGCTTGAGCGTCACGGCCTCCTCGACGGTCAAGCCCGGATGGCGAGCGCCGAACCTGCGTCCGCCTGTGGCCCGACCTGCGACGCAGCTGGCGCTAGCGATGACCCGATGACCACATCGGGAGGGATGCGGCTGCTGACCGTGATCGAGAAGCCGACCGTGCAGACGGTGGAGCCGTCGAAGCTACGTCAGTTCGGCGGCGCCCTGCTCACCAACGGCCGCAAGCTGGCGGGCTTCTTCCTGGCCTTCGCCACTCTTGGCTACCTGGTGATCCGGCTCCTGCCCGCCGGCCTGATCACCGACTGGCTCGGCGCAGGGAATCCCATCTGGTCGGTTCCGCTGGCCGCCATCCTGGGTATCCCGGTCTACCTCAACACCGATGCCTCGCTGCCTCTGGTCGCGAGCCTCCTGCACGGCGGCATGGCCCCGGGCGCCGGCATCGCCTTCCTGATCACCGGGGCGGGCACCAGCATGGGGGCAATCAGCGGGATGCTCGTGATCGCCCGCTGGCGCATCGTTGCTCTGGTTATCGGCACCTTGTTCGTCACCGCTGTCGCCACCGGTTGGCTTGCGGGGCTATGGCTGTGAGTTATGCCTGGGCCAACCCGGGCTCGGGTGCCATCGCAGCCCAGCCGGTCGGCGTGGCGAGGGTTCGCCGCAGTGACCGAACGGCGCGGTGCTGAAGGACGCGGACGGCACCGGGGGTCTTGTCGAGGATCGCCGCAGTTTCGTCAACGCTGAACTGGTGAACGTGTCGCAGCACGAGCACGGCGCGCTGATCGACGGTAAGGGTCGCCAGGATGTCTTCGACGGCGGTGCGTTGGTCGATATCCCGGTCTGCGGGCGGCGCGTGCCAGCTGTGGTGGGAGGCATCGGTGGCCTCCTGCGTGGTGGCCGGGCGACGTTGCTCGGCGCGCCAGGCGTCAATCAGGCGACGGCGGGCGATCCTGAACGCCCAGGCCCGGAAGTCGCCCTCCTCGCCGGTGAAGGTGTGGAGCTTGCGGACGATTTGGATGAACACCTCGGCCAGGAGGTCTTCGGGGTCACGGGCACCCTGGCTGGCCAGGAACCGCAGGAGATGTGGCGCGTGCGTGCGGTACAACCGGGCCCACGCCCACTCGGCCCCCTCGGCCGCAGCCGAGAGGACCTGTGGGAATGGTGCGTCGGGGGACACGCGCTCACACCACAGCTAGGAGTGGGCCCGGGAAGCCGACTGGGTCCGCGAAGTGACCCGGTGGACCTCAGTCCTCGGTGTCATCGTCGCTGCTCTCGTCACCTTCGTCATCGCCACTGTCGTGGCTGCCATCGCTGCTGGGGCTGCTGACGTTCTCATCGTCGTCGCTCTGGCTCTCAGCGTGTTCGCTCTGGTCGTCGTCGGCGTCGTCACTCTCGTGGTCGGCCTCTTCACGCTGGTCGTCGGCGTCATCGTTCTGATCGTCGGCTTCCTCGCTCTGGTGGTCGGCTTCCTCGCTCTGATCGTCGGCATCCTCGTCGCTCGCAGTCGCCGGGGCGGACGGGGTCGGGTCGCTGAGCGGGGTGGTCGCCGCGGGCTCGGGTGACGTGGTGTCGAGCGGGGCAGCCGGCCACAACTGGGCGATCGGGCCACCGCCCATGGCGCTGGCAACACCGACGCCGCTGAGCATGATCAGAGCGGCCATCACCGAGCCGACGAGCAGTCGGTGGGTCTTGAAGCTGAACAGTTCCTTCATCGTCTTCCTCCTACTGGTCCGAAGCCCGTTCCGAATGGTGCGGGCCTCCTGCGTGACAGCGGCCAGGTGCCCGGTCTCGCAGTGGGCGGTGGACAGCCCGGCATACGCCGTGTCCACCCTTTCCAGGAAGGCGGAGACCTCCCCCAGGGCCGGATCGTCGTTCGGCACGCCCCGCAGTACCAACCAGGGCTCCTGCATGTCGTCGATTCCCATGACCACCTTTCCAATTGAGAAAACGACCGCCTTCGACGTGGTGTTACGGGAAGTCGCAAGGGGATCCCACAGATACGTAGGCGTCACCGGCTCGAATGCTGCGATGTGCTGTATGAGGCCACCCGACTGGTTGGCCGGAGGCGGCGAGGGTGATCGCCTTCCAGTGGTGGCGACTCACGCTGTGACAGCAGTACCCGGCGAGCGGGTGGCTTCCCGAAGCGATGGGTGGTCCGTGCTGCCCGTTCGACGGGTCTGGGGAGGGATACAGAAAAGCCCCGCGCGAGGAGTTGCTCCTCGTTGCGGGGCCCTGACGAAAGCTCCCCCACCTGGACTCGAACCAGGAACCTGCGGATTCACTGTTACGCCTAGTCGCGGCCTAACTCTCAACCACTAATTAACCTCCGCAACACCTTCCCCAATCGGACAACACCATGACCAACGTCATTGCTCTAAACCGTTCAGCCATGAACCCACTCACCGCATGGAGAAACTGGCTAATAGCCTCCGACCTATCACCCCAAACGATCCGGCTCCGCACCTACCAGATGCGCCGATTCGCAGAACACCACCCCGATCTGCTCGCCGTAACGGCCACCCACCTGACCAACTGGCTCGCCCGCCCAGATTGGTCCACAGAGACCCGGCGATCGCAGCTCTCCGCGCTCCGCAGCTTCTACGGCTGGGCCTACGCATCCGGCCTCACCGCCACCGACCCCTCCCGCCTCCTGGCGCGCATCAGATCGTCCCGAAAGCGAGTCCGTTACCCCGCTCCCGAAGGCGCCATTCAGATGGCTCTAGCCACCTCCGATTCCCGGACTCAGCTCATGATTCTTCTCGGATACCGTGAAGCGCTCCGCCGGGGAGAAATCGCGGTTGTGCACAGCGACGACCTGATCGAGGATTTGGCCGGCTGGTCACTGGTGGTTCATGGAAAGGGCCGCCGGGATCGGATCATTCCCTTGGCCGACGACATTGCTGCTCGGCTCCGGTCGCTCCCGCGTGGCTGGGCATTCCCCGGCCAAGTCGACGGACACCTATCAGCTGGTCACGTCGGAGTACTTCTCTCCCGAGCGCTGCCGGCTCACTGGACCGGGCACACCCTGCGGCACCGCTGGGCTACCACGGCGTACTCCCGCACCGGCGATATCCGTGCCGTCCAGGAGGTGCTCGGCCACGCGTCGGTCGCGACCACTCAGATCTACGTGGAGATCCCAGACGAAGCGCTGAGAGCCGCGGTCAACGCTGCAGCATGACGAAGGGCCCCGGGGATGCAACCCGGGGCCCTTCTCTCATCCACCTAACCGTTCGCGGGATCATCCTCGACCGGGGGATCTTCCTCACCCTCGGCCGGATCCGGTTCAGCCGTCGCGTCCGGATCCTCGTCAGGGACCTCGACCGGCGCCGGCGTGATATCGGTTACCGACTCCCACTTGGCCAGCGGCCCCTTCACCATGTTGTAGATCGCCTGCGTCACCACCACGATGCCGGCGAAGATCACGAACCAGCGCACCAGCTGGGCCACCGCGTCGGGTGGCACCCCGTCGATCTTCCCGGACGCCAGCAGGTACAGCACCGCCAGCACCGCCGACACGGCCACCACGGTGACCCGCTTCGCCGTCGCCGACCAATGCGACTGCACCACCAGCGAGATCAGCGGCAGCGCCACCAACCCCAGCACCACGGTCCACGCCCAATCGAACGTGGAGCCGAGCACGATTCCACCCATGTCGATCTCCCTTCTCCTTCGCCCTACAGGGCCTGGTTGTACTGCTGCGTGAGCCGCAACAGAGTCGCCACCTCGGTGACGATCGCCTTCCTGGTGAGCGCGGTCACCGGTGCCGCGGTTGCGACCGCCTTCTGGCCGTAGTTGTTGAACCCGAGCACGCCGACCGACCGGAGCTTGAGTTGCACGTTCTCGCCGGTCTCGATCTGCAGCTGAGCCGCCCAGAACTCGACCTGAGCCCGCCGCAGGTGCGACGCGTCCGACACCAGCGCGTAGGTGGTGACACCAGCACGGCGCAGCACCGGGAGCGAACCGAGCGCGTTCCCGATGGTCGAGCTGGCCGACTCCTCAGTGAGGACCCGGCCCGGATCGATACCGGCGCACACCATCCACGCCTTCCCGGCCGCAGCCTCGGTGACGCCGTTGCGCGCCTTCCCGCCGGTGATCAGCACCTTCGCGGCCGGGTAGCGATCCAGTGCCGCCTTCGCGAGCACCAGGCGGCGCCGGAACTGCTCCAGGACCGACCCGTCCGCCTTCAGCGCGGCACCCAGGACGACGTACACGTCGGCGACCAGGGCGGCCGGCTCCCAGGTGATCGCCATGCCCTTGTCGGCGCGATCCCACGCGGCGAGGAACTCGGCCCACCGCGGCCCGTCGAACGCCGAGCGCTGCTGCAGCAAGGCCATCGGTTTGGCGTAGCTCTTGCCCCTGGACTTGGCGGCCAGGATGCGGCCCTGGAACTCCTCGGGGCTGATCAGCCGGGCCACGTCGGTCCAGCCGCGTGAACGCATGTACGGCGCCCGGTAGCCGTTTACGGCGCCCTGCCACGAGACCCAGCGCTTCCCGTCGCGGACCACGATGACGTGCCCCGGGCCGCGCATCGTATCGCCCGGCTTGAGGACCGCGGTGAGCGCCTTCAGCGTCTTGTACTGCCGGACGCTGATCCGCTTGTAGAGGCCGGTTGCGACCAGGCGGGAGACGATGTTGACGTTCCACAGGGGGTTGGCCATGTTCACCGGTGCGCCGGCGAGGTAGTTGATCGCTGCGCTGGACAGCGAGCAATCGAGCTTCCCTCCGGGTACCCAGCGGCGCCGCTTCAGGTCGACACCGGTGCGCCGTCCCTTCAGGTCCTGGGTGTAGCGGATGCGGGGACGTGCGGCGACCAGCGCGTCACACTGCGCCTGAATTCCCTTGGTCGTGATCATCGTTCGGTCTCCTTTTCGAGGTTGGTCACGCGCTCATCGAGCGCGGTGATCCGGTAATCGGTGTCTTCGGTGAGGCCGTCGATTCGGACATCGAGGCGGGCGTGCTCTTCCTCGCCCCACTTCTTGATCTCGCCGTCCTTCACGATCAGGCCCTCGACCTGCTGCGCGATCTGCAGCAACAGCAGGTGGCTGGAATCCACGACATCGCGGGTGGTACCGGGGTTGGGTGGCGTCCCGTCCGGGATCGCTCGCGTCGGTAACTGCTCGGCCGGATCGGATGGGCTCAGTTCTGCGCGGACGGCGCGGATCTCGCGCTGCCACTTCACCCACGCGAAGACCGCTCCGGTCAGTGATGCTGCAGCCGTCAACACCGCAGCGACGGCAAGTGCGTAATCAGCCATGGCGAATCACAACCGGATGAGTGACCAGGCGGCAGGCGTCCGCAGCGTGTAGGTCGCGTTCCCGCCGAACGAGAACGAGATCTGCCCACCGCCAGCGTCACCCACGAGGATCACCGCGGAGATCACCAGCATGTTGTAACCGCCTCCGCCGCCGTTCGCCTCGACCCCCGGGTCATCCAGCGATGTCACCGCGGCGTTACCCACGATCGCGGCGTTCGCCCACTGACTGGCGGCCAGCCCGACACGCGCCTTGAGGGACAACAGGTAGCGGCCGGCTGGGATGCCCCCGATTGCCGTGGCAGGGGAGCCGACTGTTACCACGCCAGCGATCTCGGTAGCGCTGATAGTTGGAGTAAGGGTCGCGCCGCCTGCGGTGATGGACTGGCCCGCTGTACCTGCCGTTCCGCGCGCGAACGGTGGGTTGTCGAGGTTGTTCAGGTGGTCCCAGATGGAGGACGAACTGTTTGCGTTGAATCGAGTGCTGGTCATGGTGCCCTCCTAGGCGTAGTTGATGGACAGGTTGGGGATCGCGGCCGATTTCGAAGCCACGTACTCCGCGGTGGTCGAGCGAGTCTCATCGATCATTCCGATCGCGTTGGCCGCTCCCGAGGCCAGTTGCGGTAGCCAGGCCGCCGGGAGGGCGAACGTCACCGCCCCGGATGTCGGGAGCACGGGAGCCGCCACGGTGGCCAGCCGGGTGATCGCCGCGTTCGAGACGGGGCGGGATGTGGGAGCGGAGAAGAGAGCGACCTTTGCTGTGGTCGACGCATCCGACGACTGGATAGTGATCGACGCACCGGTGATGTTCAGCCCAGCTGCACCCGGGTAGTACGACAGGGTGTCCAGCATCACGTCCTGGGTCACAGTCCAGGTCAGCTCAGACCCATTCCAGTAGGGGGTCGACAACCGAGACTGGCCGAATCTCCACCCGCCGTCCTGAACAAGGCCAGTCTCCCGAGTGATGGTCCCCGTCCAGCCAGCCGGAACGATCAGCGTGCCCGCCGCCGGCACCGACCCATCGATTGCTGGATTCGCCGGGTATGCAGTCGGCCCCGTACCCAGTAGCGCCAACCCCCAGCAGACCCCGTCCTGCTCGCCCACCAGCACCCAATCGCCAGCCTGGGCGCCCGAGCAATGGCGTCCCATCGACACCTTTCGGTTCGCCGACTCACCCTGCCGGCGGACCTCCAGCGAACCGGCCGCGTACGCCGTCCTCGCCTGCGCCTTCCACACGTTCATGACAGCATCGCCACCGTTCCCGACAGCGCCCCGCGCGTCAGCTCCAACGCGGTGATCCGACCCACACCACTCACGCCCTTCCGCGTCGACCGCACCCGCGCAACCTGCCCAACCTCGGCCCGCAACGACGGCCGCGCGATGAACGTCACAGTCCGACCCGCAGACACCTCACGCCGAGTCATCGACTCCGCGATGGCCAGCAACTTGGTGGGGTCGGCCGGGTTCAGCGGTGAAGAGTGGAAGCCCGGGTTGTAGCCGTACGGCCCGCCCCACGCCATCGGCCCATCAGGCATCGTCCACATGCGCACCACCGCCGCCTCCTCACCAGATGGCACGGTCGACACGACGTAGCCGTTGTACGGGTCGGAGTCATCCACCACCGGCTCTAGGTCAACCAGTGAGCCGCCAACGCCATCGACCAGGCTCACGGTCGGATCGCCCGGCGATGCGTCGTTCCACGCCGGCAACACCCACAACACCTGTTCACGCACCTCGCCCCGCGCAGGCCACGACTCCAGGACCTCCCACAACGCCGATATCCGGGATTCCTCCCATGTGATCAGCGCCGATGTCGCCGAGTCCGCGACACCTGAGATCACCACCGGCATGATCCCGGCCAACAGATCCCGCACCAGCTGCGAGCGAGACGTACCCACCGCCACCTGCATTGACGTCGGGAACCGGAACCTCTCCACCTCGCGCAACAGCCCGACACCGCTGCACTGGACAACCGGCCCGGACAACTTCGGACGGTTCAGCCGGAACCATCCCCACGTACGCAGACCGTCACCCTGGTCGACCTGTGCCCACACCCGCTGACCCATCGCGGCCAACGGGTGCCGATCGGTCGTCGGGATCCACTCCGGCACCGCAGGAACCGAGAACTCGATCGTTCCCGGCACCTGCACACCGGCCTGATTCGTCACCTTCCACGACCCGGCCACCACCGGGATCTTCCCCAGCGCGGTCCCGCCGAGCCAGGAGGTCAGCTGCAGCTCGGCCATCACGCCCCCAAATCAGCCGCGGCGATCTCGCCCAAGGTCGCCCACCGCGCAGCGATAGCACCCAGAGTGTGCGGAGTGACCGCAGCGTCGACGTCGCCCAGAGTGGTCGATCGAGCCGACGACGCCAGATCCGGATTGCCGGCGAACACGACACACTCACCCAGGTCGAATGCCGTCAGGTCGCCGCCGGTGACCACCAGCGGCTCCGACGACACCGCATCACCGACCGGCTGCACCCACACGTCGGCGTGCTGACCACATGCACAGCGCAGCAGGACGGGCTCGCCGGTGGCCAATACCTGCCAAACCTTCGCGGTAGCGGTCGCCGACGTCGCCAATAGCCGCAGCGGAACGCGAGCGTTCATCGGTACATCGGCCACCACCCACGGTGTCGGGTCACCCTCCACCTGAACCACCGTCACCCGATTGGCACGCGAAGCCGTGTCCCTGGTGATAACCGCAATGTCGGCGAGCAGGCCGGACACCGGATCAGCGATCGCGGAAAGCTGTGACGTCACAGTGAGTTGGTCGCTCTCGTCCGACGCACCGGTCGACGTCGTCACCACCCAAGACGCCGCACGGTTCAGCGGCGCCTCCGGATCGATGACGACCCGTGACGCGGCCGGGACCGACACCGCACCCATCACCTGCACCAACGCCGCGGCGCCGACCCGACGCCACACCGTCATGGTCTCCCCAACGGCAGCACCGGTGACCGTGATCGACAGCGCTGCGGCCCGCGCCGACGTCCGAACGGCAGCAGTGATGTCTACGACCGTGACCATCAGCCCAACCTCACAATCGGCCGCGGGGAACCAGAGCTGGCAGCTCGGAGAGTTTCGTTCACCAACCGCTCCTGAGCCGCGGTGATCAGCAACCCCAGCGCCTGGATCGCGGCGACCAGCTCGGACACGCTCGCCGGCTGCGCCTGGCCACCAGAAACGCCACCGTTGGCGTACTGGACCACACCCAACCGGCGGCCGATCTCCCACCAGACCGGTACCGACGTCGACCGCTTGGACGCCGCCAGCGGTACGTAGCCCTCGCCACCGGTCTCGGGCTCCGCCCATAGCCTCATCGCGCCGGCCTTCGCGATCTGCGCCACATGACGCTCAGCGCCACCGAGGATGCCACCGCCGGCCATCGCGATCATCTGGAACTTGGCCGCTCCGTTGCCCTTCCCGGCCACGATCTTGACCTTGGAGATCACCGTGCCCTTCTCCACCTCGGCCTGCAGCTTGACCTTCTTGTCTTTCAGGTCATCGATCTTCTTCTTCAGCTTGTCGACCTCGGCCGTGTCGCCCTCAGCCTTGGCCCGGATCAGCTTGTCTTTCAGCTCGGCCAGCTGAGACTTCACGTTGGCGAGCTTCGCCGACGCCTCATCAGCAGCCGAGACCGTGACCTTCTTCTTGATCGGGATCTGGTTGATCCCGTCCGCAGCATCCCGAGCGGCCTTGCCGACATCGCGCACGCTGGCCGCGGCACCCTTCGCCCACTCGAAGCCGGGGATATTCCCCAGCCCGTCGAGGAACGCGGCAAGCCCGTCCATTACCCACCCGAAGCCCATCACGATGCCCTTCAGGGCCGGCTGCAGCGCGTTGTTCCACAACCACACCCCGGCATCCGCGATCGCCTTGAACGTCACATCTACGACCTGCCGGAACTCCTTGCAGTTGTTGTACGCGTAGATGATCCCGGCGACCAGGGCGGCGATCGCGATCACCACCAGCGCGATCGGGTTGGCCGACATGACCACGTTGAGCACGCCCTGGACGATCGCCCACGCCTTCGTCGCCTGGCCGACCGTGAGCAAGTACTTCACGAATCCGCCAGCAGCCTGAGCGTTCTGGACCACCACCAACGCGCCATAGGCGACCGTGAGCACGCCGACCACAGTTGCGGTCGTACCGATCGCCGTCTGGTTATCCCGGAAGAACGCCGCCGCCCCGTTCAGCGCCGGGATCAGAACACCGGTGATCGTGGTCGCACCTGTCGTGAGCAGGGGCAAGAGCTTCGCTCCGAACTGGATCTGGAAACCCTCGACCGCAGCGTTCCAATCCCGCTGGGCCACCTTCGACGCCACCAGCGCCGCGAGGTTCTCACCGGTCAGCGTCTCCCCGAACTTGTCGCTCTTGGCCGCCAGCTCGGCCAGCCCGGCCGCACCCTTGTTCAGGAACGGCAGCATCGCCGCACCGCTCTTCCCGAACAACTTCATAGCCAGCGCCGTCTTCTCCGGCCCGTCAGGCATCGTCTTGAACTTCTCAGCGATCTCCGGGAGTAGCTGCGACATCGGCCGGGCATTGCCCTCCGCGTCGGAGTAGGCGATACCCAGCTTGGTCAGCGCGTTCTCGTTGGCCTCACCCTGCGCGGTCACCGCGGCGAGCTTCGCCTTCAGCGCCGCCATCTTCTCGGTGTAGCCGGCCGTCGACGGACCAGCCGCCTCCAGCGCCGCGATCTGGGCTTTGATCGCCTTCGTCTTGGCCTCGGTGGTCGCTTTGAGCGCCTCGTCCTTCTGGAGCCAGTTCTGGAGGTTCTTGGCGAAGATCGTCGCAGCCTTCCCCGCCACACCGAGGTCGACGCCGCTCATCTTCAGCTGGAACCGGAGCCGCGACGCCTCTTCGGCGGTGAGGCCCAGGTTCCGCTTGAACGGGATCACCTCGCCGGCGGCCCCCTGGAAAGCGGCGACCGAGTCCTTGCCCATCTTTACCGCGGCGCCAGCCACCGCCACCGCGGCCGCAGCGATCGCGGCCGTCTTCGCAGCGGTCTTCCCAGCTTCAGTACCGCTGCCCTTGATCTTGGAGTTCACGGTGGCCGCAGCCTTACCCAGCGTCGGGTCGACCAGGCCCACGAACTTCACCACCAGCTGCCGAACAGCAGCCGACGCCCCACCGCTAGCCATGCTGACTCCACTCACGCTCTACTGCACGAACCACACCCAGCCACCGCTCGACCATCCGGTCGGAGTCCTGCCGCAGCTGCGGATAGAAGAAATAGCCCTCACGGCCCTTGTGGGGACGGAACTGCATCGTGGTCTTACGGGCCTGGCCACCGAACTCGGCACCAAAGAAGATCTCTCCACGGGTAGCGCCACCGGAGACCTTCGCCTTCGCCGGGCCGCCCGCGACGATCGCCGGGACCCGATCCCGGCGGGCCTTGATGAACGGAGCGACCGCGGCGGCCTGAGCGCTGGAACCGACCGCCGCGGTACGAATCTTCACGGCTTCCTCATCGGCGATCGCCTGCGCCTGGGCCCGGATCTCGGCCTGGGCGGTCTTCGGCAACGCCGACAGCCGCTTGAGCATGCCCGGCAGGTCATCGATTCTCGCGATTGGTTCCACCGGGCTCACCCCTTCTGCTGTCGTCTCTGGATCTCTTCGAGCAAGTTGAGCGTTGTAGCGATCGCGGCCGGCTCCTCGCGCTCCCACTCGCTGGGGAGCCGGCCCGTGCTGACCGCCAGTGCGCAGATCAGCTCGCCGAGGGATCCGGGTTCGTAGGGTCCTCCAGGTCCTCACCCTCGCCCTGGATCTCGACGTCATCGACGCGGGCCAGGAACTGGTCGAACGTCGGTTCGTCAGTGAGTTCCTGCGACCGGGCCGCCTTCCACGCGATCCAGATCAGACCCTCGGTCGAGACCCCATCGGCCAGCTGCGTCTTCGACTTCCGCTCCCACGCCACCGCATCGCCGACCCGGTTGCGGACGACCAGCGGCTCCGCACCGTCATGGAAGGTGACGCGGAACGTGTTGACCGTGCCGCTCTTGGTCCACGACATATCAGGGCACCGCAGCGATCGGGACCGGCTGGCCCAGGATCGGCAGGCTCACCGACTGCTCGGAGAAGCTGCCGTACTCGCCGCCGATGATGCCGGGCACGATCTTGATCGACGCCTGGTATCCCTTCCCGCCGGCGTGCGGCCGGAAGGTGAGCGTCTGGGTCTCGCCCATGTGCGCCAGCAGGTAGTCGGCCAGCACGGTCGCCGCGGTACCCACGCCGTCGTCCTCACCGAACAGGTAGCCGACTTCAGCGGTCCACACCGGGTTGCCCATGTCGGCGAACTGACCGTTCGGGCACGCGGTCTCGACGCGCTGGATCGAGACGTCCGGGGTGAGCTTGCAGCTCTTGGCCTGGCACTTGAAGTTCGGCGTGGTGTCCGCCTCGTCACCGATAATCAGATCGATGTCCTTCATGAAATACGGCTTGAATGCCATTTCGGGTTCTCCTTACCCAACGATTTCGAGAGTGATTTCGTAGGCGGGGAAGCTGACCCCACCCACCAGCAGCGAGCCGAACTCGGCCCGCATGATTCGCGCCATCACCGCGCCCGGGATGCCGTCCACCAGGCCGGCCAGCTCGGCGTAGACCTTGACCCAGCAGCCCTCCAACTTGGCCTGCGTGGCGTCCTCGTCAGCTCCCGGCCGGTCGACCACCACATGCACCGGCCACGACCACTGATCGAGGCACGGCTGCACGTTCGGCTGCTCCAAGGACGGCTGTCCGATGACGACCGCCGGCGCCTGGAAGGTGCCGGTGATCGCTCGCCGGTACACCCGCTCGACCTCAGTCGTGTCCTTCGCGTCGTCCAGCCCATCGCCGAGGTGACCGCGGACCGCTGCTAGGTCGAGCATCAGACCATGATCTTTCGGTAGGGGCCGGTCAGGCTCTGCACGTCCCGGTCGATCGCGCCCACTCGCATCACGCCCAGCTCGCCCATGTTCAGCAGGCCATCGGGGGAGTTGCGGCGGGCAAGATACCGGCCGGTGAGGAGGATCACCGCTTGCACCAGGTCCTCGACGTCGACCGGGCGAGTGATCTCCTCGCCGTCCTCGGTGACCGTCTCGGTCTTCCACCGGCACCGGCGAGCGATCCACCGCTCGGCCGCGGCGTACGCCTTCAGGAACGCCACATCGGTGGCCGCGTTCTCATACTTGAGAACCACGGCCACCTCAGTGGCAGTCGTCAGAGCCATGATCGGCGCTCGCTCTGGCCTCAGGCCGCGGCGATCTCGACCTTGGAGAACGCGGTGGCGTCCATGTTGCCCCAGGCGCCATAGCCGCCATAGGCGACCTGGACACCCAGGTTCACCGGGGTGATCGCGGACAGCAGGCCGATCCGCTCCTCGTAGAACTCGAACTGCTCCTTGCGGCCGACGATCATGGTGCCGGACTCGAAGCCGGGAACCATGACGCGCGGGGCGTCCAGGATCGAGCCCATGAAGTTCATCACCGAGGAGGTGCCGGCGGAGATCTGGCTGTTGTTCTCGGCGCGGACCGCGTCGATCACCGCGCCGAGCTGGGCCCACATGTCGATGGACGTCCAGATGATGTTCGGCAGCCGGCGAGCGCGAGCCCGCTTGGTGCCGCCCGCGGTGGCCGCCTTGGTGGCCGCCAGGTACAGCGCCTTGATCCACGCCGGGAGCTTCTCGACGTCGGCCGCGGCGATCTCCTGCGACTGAGTGACGCCGGTGGCGAACGCGGCCGCCACGATGTCCTCAGTCTCCTCGGCGTACTCGAACTGGAGATCCTCGATCAGCGCGTTCCACGCGGCCGGGCTGGTCCAGTCGATGTCCTGCCGGGACACGCGCAGCGCGCCGCCGAAAACCTTCTTGGTGAACGAAACGCCGTCGACCTTGAAGTCACCGAAGGTCAGTTCGCCGAGCTCGGCGGTCTGCTCTGCGACGCTGGTCGACTGCACAACCTTGGGCCGCTCGAAGGTCTTACCGGGAACGACGTCCAGCGGCTTGATCCCGATCGAGGACAGGAACGGGCGGCTGCCGTCGAGCTGGGTCAGGATGGCGCCGATGATCGGCTCGGGCAGCAGCCCGGCGTGGTCGGCGGTGGTGACCAGGTTGCCGGCGGGAACGTCGTTGGCTGCGCGGCCGAGCGCGGACGCGACCCGCTGAGCGGCGTCAGCGTCGGGTAGCCGGTTCTGGCTCTCATCGCCGCGGGCCCGCAGGTAGTCGACCACGAAGTGGCCAGGGCTGCGGTACTCGACGGCGCGGTCGCGGGCGGTGACGCCGAGCGACTGGCCGCCGGCGGGCGGGGTGCTGCCGCCGTGGGTCGCACGGACGTTGGCCAGCGCGGTCGCGGAGCTCTCCTGGTGGGCGGCGCGGGTGGCCTCGAAGGCCTCCAGGTCGCTGATCTGCTCATCCAGCTGCGCGATGCGCTCGCGGGTGGCATTGAGGTTGGACCGCTCAGCGTCCACCATGTCGCGGTTCTCTTCCGAGATACGGCTCAGGAGCTGGTCGGCGTACGTGGTCTGCTCTGCGCGCTGCGCCAGCAGTGAGGCAAGGACGGGATTCATGGCGATGGGCCACCTTCCGAGGTCGATTGAGTAATCGCCTCTCGTGGTGGCCCATCCCAGATCCTCAGCTGGTGGCCCGTCTAATGCTCCGGGCTGGGATCCTTCGTCTCCGGCGAGAGTTTCGCTTTCGGCGTCAGGGTAGCTCGCTTGCGCGGCTTGGGTCGAGGACGCTCAGGTTCGTCCGCGTGTCGAATGTCTGGCTCGGTGGTGGTGACCTGGGCCTCACCGGTGTGGGTGCGGTGGCCTTCGGTGAGCTTCAGGATCTCCTCTCGGAAGCTACCCATTTCGAGCCTCCACATCGGCCCGGACGAAGCAATCCTTCGCCTCCAGCAGCTTTCGCAGGCCGGCCGTCAGCTCGGGACCATCCGGCAACGTCCTGGCCATCTCGTGCGCCAGATTGGAGCATGCCGCGCTCACGGGCTGCAGATCCGCCCGGAGGTGTTCCCACCGGAAGAACGCCAGCATTCGACGGGTGGGCTCTCCGATCGGGGAACCGTCGTCGTACTTCGTCAGCTCGTTCATCGCTTCACGCTCCTCAACCAGTTCA
The DNA here is from genome assembly GCA_002841295.1 of Actinobacteria bacterium HGW-Actinobacteria-6. Lineage (GTDB taxonomy): Bacteria > Actinomycetota > Coriobacteriia > Anaerosomatales > Anaerosomataceae > UBA2286. The sequence goes on along the minus strand of PHEU01000015.1, from coordinate 10,898 downwards.
GCCAAGACTCAACCTCAGCCGAAGACCGACCCTCATGCACCTTCTTCGCCTCCCGCGTCCGCACCAACGACACCTGCGCACCAGCAAACGCCGGCGTCGGCGTCAACGACACCTCCAACAGGCGCGCCTCCAGACGTGTCACCTTGTCCATGTGATCCGGACCCAGATCGGGATCCCAATCCCGCAGATCCACCATCTCCCACTCCGACCGGATCGGAATGAACCCCACCGACAGGCCCGTGAGCATCAGCTTCTCGGCGAGATCGGCGGCGCGCGTCGCCTCCTCCGAGGTGTCCAACTTCCACACCGCATCGAGACCAGCGGACGATTCGGTCCACTTCTCCGAGACTCCGATGGGCCACGTCCGGTTGTCGTGCCACATCAGCAGCGGCAAGCCCTTCGCAGCCTCACGGGTCGATCGCTCGAACACGCCGGCGGCCATCTGCTCCATGAACCAGCCGATGTTCGCCCACTCGCCGTAGGGCACTGCCCGGCCCTCCAGGTACCGGCCAGACGCCGACACCTCCGCATCGCGCAGCTGGAGCCCCAGCGCGCTCATCGTCCGCACCTCAGGGGCGCGCAACGTCACCGTCTCAGTCATGCCGGTACCTCCTCTGGATTGCCCGCGGCCGGCGCCGCTGGATCTTGACCACCGGCGCCCGGCTGCAGCGCATCCGGTACCGGCTTCGGCTTGAGTTCGTCGGGCACCTCGGCACCCAGGCCGAGGTAGACCCGAGCCTCGGACAAGGTGATGATCTTGTTCTTCAGGAGCGAGGCCACCCAACCCGCAGTGGTCTGCATGTCGTCGGTCATCACCACGTTCCGCGCGAACCGCACCCGCCGGCCACGCGGTAGCCACTTCATCGACCACACGCCCTCGAAGTCCTCCAGGATCGGGCTCACCGTCTGGCGGACCAGGTTGAGGTACATCGGGCCGGGCGACTTGTAGTTGTAGCCGGTCGACTGAGCGCCCACCCAATAGGCGTCGATGTTCATCATGTTCGCGGCGTCGACCAAGCCGAGCTGCCGGGCCTCGACCAGCTGCGAGTCGGACGGCGACCACGCCAATGGCCTCACCTCGGTGCCCTTCGGCAGTACCGCCGGCACCCGATTAGGTCCGCCGTACTTGTTCAACCAAGCGGTCTGAGCTGCGTCGATCTCCTCCTGGCCAAGGTCATCATGCGGAGCCACGATCACCACCGAGGGAACCGCCGACCCCTTCAGGATCCGCGACTCGTAGGTCGACTGGTCGACCATGACGCCGAGCGAGTCCAGGAACTGCTCCACCATCCCGACACCGACCCACGGGGCCAGCGGATGCGCACCGCGACGAACGTGCACCACGTCCTCGGTGTTCAGGCGAACACCCGCACACCAGTAGTCAAGCTGGCCATCCGGCATCCTGGTGCACGTCGTCCACGCCGCCGGCAACCACACCGCCGACAACGGCTGACCGAACGCACCCCGAGACGTCACCAGATGCAGGGCGTTCCCGTGCACCAGGTAGTCCTCGATCTGCACGTCGACGAACCACGACCGCGCCTGATCCGGATCCGGCTGCTCCAACAACCCCGGCCGCGGTAACACCACATCACCGCGCAAGTCGTCCAACGGCATCTGCTTGGCCAGACCGCCAATCAGCGCGAGCCCCCGACCGATCGCCGGGATGCCCTTCACCCTCGTCGCCGTGAGCCGCGCGTTCGCCCACATATCGGGCCACACGATCTCGCTCCACGGCTGAATCGCCACCGTCACCGCAACCCCTTCCCTCAACCGATCCGGAACGGCGGCCGCGGCTTCGGCGGCGCCGGAATCTTGTCTGCAGCCCACAACGCCACCGAGAACGCCGGCAGCATCGCGATCGGCTCCGCGCCACGCTTCACCGGCACCGGGCCCGAACGCCACCGCGCCGTGCCCGCTCGAGTTACCGCCGTCACCATTTCGCCCCGCGGATCATGTATCCGCACCCGCACCAGCTCCGGCGGACGCTGCTCCTCGATCGACGTCTTCAACCGGGTGAACGATGCCGAGTAATCACCGGCCGGAAGCCGCAGCATCGTCACACCCTCGGGCAACCTGGGCTCGATCTCGTCAGCGAGATCCCGAGCCGGCCCCGCATTCACACACGCCACCAGACCGACACCGCCGGCCTCCACCATTTCCACGATCCGAGGCCCAGCCCACCGAGTGCCGTCCCGCTCCTCAACCGCCTCCACCTGGGCCACACCATCGGGCCACACGTAGCCGGCCGCGATCGACGCCTGCAGCCCATCGGGATCCACCTCGAACGCCAGGGCCACCCGCGCATCCTCCGGGATCCCCGCAACCGCGGCCGCGTCGTGGATCCGGACCAGATCGATGATCGCCGAATCGCTCCCGGTGTCGTCATCGATTCCGCCGTAGTGCCGCAGGAACCGCGTCCGGCCCTTCGTCAGCTCGTTGGCCAGGAACGCCCGACCGAGCCCGAAGTGCCGGCGAGGATGTGACGCCCACACCACATCGATCAGCTGCTCATCCTCCAGGTCCTGCACCGGCACCCCGTCGACCATCGGCGGCACCGCCCACTCGAAGAACGCCGAGCCGAGCCGGCGGCCGCGCGCGACACCTTCACGCCCGATCACCCGCTGGTGCTTCAACGCCGTCGACCGCAGCACCCCCGCCGCGGACAGCAACAGCTCCTGGCCTTCCTTCACCGACCACGCCGGCCGATACCCGTCCTGGATCGCCTCCAGCTCGGCGAGCGTCAGCGCCCACAGCTCATCGACAATCGCCATATCCGGGTCCTCGCCGTGCAGCGACTCATCGTCTGGTGCCGCCGGCAGATAGAGCGATCCGGTCTTGATCCAGCGGAGCTCCTCGTGAGCAATCGAGATCTTCCGCTTCACCTGAGCCGCCATCGGCGAGGCCAGGATCTGATCGGTGGCATCACGCCACCGGTGGACCGCGCTGTCCCGCTTCTGGGCCATCGTCCACGCCTGGCGCCTCTCCTTGCCGCCGCACGTCCTGGCAACCATCGGCTGCACCACCACGGTCTTGCCGCTACGTCGGGGCATGAACGCTGTGCCCTGGTCGTACGCCAGCCGGCCCGGCTCAGGATCGCCAGCCTCCTCGGACTGCACCTCGCCCATCACGTCCACGATGTACCGCTGACTGGGGAACAGTGGCCGGCCGAGGATCTCCGCAGCCCGCGCGACGATGCCGCCGTACGTCGGACGCTCAGGCGTCCGCTCGGTCGCCCACAGAGGGGCCGGACCCCAGGAGGGATTCCAGCTCGTCGGTGTCCCCGGCGACTCCTCCCGGATCTGCTCCTCCATCACCTGGGCCAGGCTCACCGCCAGGACCTCCCGGACGCAGATCCGCGAGCAACTCGCGCAGCTCGCGCAACGCAGCCAGCGACTCCCGAGGCTTCCCATCCCGCCGACAGGCATCGGCGACGTCGGCCACCGAGATCACCATCTCCGCCGTGATCCGGGCCAATCCGACCAGATCGCCCGACTCCTTGACGAACCTGCGAGCTTCCTTCCCGACCCGCCCAACTCCGGCCATATTTCATCACCCCTGGTTGCCCGGTTTCGCCGGGAGAGAGAGACAGAAGCGGGCTGCGGGCTTCCTTCGCAGCGCCCCTCAGCAAAAAAACGCCACGACAAGGGGAAACGTCGCGGCGCGTGTCGCGCCTACGTGCTTGCGGGTCGTCGCTGAGCCGCTGCATTTCATCATTCGCGTCTTGTGGGGTGTGGTTTGTGGGGTTGGTGCGCTTGGTGGGGGTGTCGTCCCCTGGTGTGGGTGCGGTGTGTTGTGCGGCTCTGTGTGGCGATCTGAGCGCCTCAACCCCCGGGGTGGGCCGATCACCTTCGGGGCATGGTGCGAGGCTGTAAGGCCTGGCAAAGCTCGCCGATGGTGTGGGTTTCTGGGTCACGTCCACCAGGTTACGGGGTATGCCTCGGTTTGGTGGGGATCTACCAGCGCCGGGAGGGTGTGAGGGTGGCTGGTTGCGTGGTCTGCTCGGCTTGGTAGTCGCGCCACCACTTGCGTGCTGCGGTGAGTTCGCCTGCTGGGTTGCTGTTGCGGGAGCGGGCGAGGATGCGTTGCTCGCACTGGTTGAGGGGTGTGGCGATGATGCGGGTCTCGGTGGCCTGGATGAGTTGTGCTGCCTGGTCTCGTGCTGTGCGGGTGGCTCCTGCTCGGATGACGACGGCGTGGGCGTTGGGGTTGGTGGCGATCTGGGCGATCGCCTTCTTGAAGGTGGCTTCGTTGCCGGCCCATTGTGGGTGGTCGCGATCGTAAATCGTGAGGCCTTGTTGGGCGAGCTGGTTGGCGATGGTGCTTTTGCCTGCTCCTGGTGGGCCGCAGAGGAGGATGACTCGGCGGGGTTGGTTGGTGGGTGTGGGGTTGGTCCAGTTGCGTGAGGGTGGGATTTGGGCTCGGCGTTGGTGTCGGAGTCGTCCGCCTGCTGCTCGGTTGCAGCGTCCGGAGTGTTCGGGTTGTAGGTCGATGGTGTTGGGGCCGTGGGTGGCTTGGTCGAGGAGGTGTCCGAGGTCCCAGGGTTGGCCGGGGAGGATGGGCTGGTTGCACTTGCGGCAGATCCACTGGGTGTGTTCGGGGTCTGTGCCTGCCCAGATGTGGGCGAGGCGGTGGGTCCAGTTGGCGCGGGTCTTCATCCATGCTCGGCTGCCGCGTCGTGCTGCTGGGTTGGACATGGTTCGAGTTTTCCACAGGCTGTTGTGGGGGTCGCGCGTGCGGGTTGGGCAGTGTGTTGAGTTGGGTCCTCCAGAATTCTTCCTAGTAGTTACTTTCTCCTCTTCTTCCTCGGGGGGTCATGGGGTGACCCCCTTTCTGGCCGATTTTGACCCCCTTTCTCTCGGAATGGGGGTCATCTGTGATCGGTAATGGGGGTCAGATGTGACCCGCTTTCCGTAGCTTTGGGGGTGTGAGTTATCCACAGGCAGAGGCCCCGCTGGACGGATCCGGCGGGGCCTCTAAGGTCGATGTCGTCAGCTACCACAGCAGGCCAAACATCAGGGCGAGAGCGACCGGGTTAACCCCGACCGGCCCGCACTAGTTACCTAGTCCTGGATTCTACTCCTTGGCCTGGGCCAGTGCGTCGATGAACGCCTCAGCCTTACCGACGTCGCGGCCCGGGAACTCGAACCGCTGCACCACCCGCCCGTCGACGGTGAGCACCAGGCGGCCCTTCGTGACGTCCTTGCGCGCCAGTGCGCCCAGGATCATGCCCGCGGGGCCCAGCAGCAGCCCGCCGGCCAGCACGCGGGTCGCGGTGATGCGTGAGTGTTGGTCCTCGACTTCGACGTCGAGCTGGGCCTGGTCGACCGGCCAGGTCTTGACGCCGATCGAGAAGTAGGGCGGCACGATCTTGCCCCACTTGCGGTTGGAGACCATAAACGGGCCGAAGGTGTGGGTGACGACTTTGGGCATGCGCCCAGGCTAGTCCGCTGCGGCGTTGAGGCGCGGCTGGTTGGGCCAGGCGTCCGGCTGTACCAGGTAGGTCATCTGGCGGGCGCGGTGGGCGGTGCCGATGCGTTCGATGGCGCCGGCGGCGATCAGCTCGGCGATCGCGCGCTTGACGCGTTGCCGGGCGGCGTCGGTTTCTTCGCCGGCGAGGACGACGGCTAGGTAGTCGTGGCCGGCCCAGTATGTGCGGGCGGGGATGCCTTCGGCGTCTTTGTCGCGGGCGGTGTGGCACATGGTGATGAAGGCGAGTCGGGCGGGTGGGGTGAGGTTTGACCAGGCGGGGTTGAGTGCGAGTGATACGAGGCGGGCGCCCATCATGCACCTGCCTTGGTGTAGAGCTCCCAGGCGCGGCCGACGCCGCCGGATCCGGGGAAGACGTCGACCAGCTCGTCGCCGGGGAGCGCGCCGAGGAGGTCGAACACCCATCGGATGAAGACGGCCGGCTTGGCGCCGATGACTCGGTTCGGGTCGGTGGTTCGGACGCCGGGCCTGTAGACCAGTGAGTCGATCCGTCGTGATGATCCACGCGACGCGTCGTGTCCGGATCCGCTACGTGAGGCGAGCCGTAGCGGGCGGCCACCTGCGACGGGTGGCGGGCTGCCGACGCCCTGGGCGAACCGGTTACGGGCCTGCCGGCAGCTGGTGGAGCAAGTGATGGCGTCGCGTCTCGCCGCGGCGCGGATCGGCCCGTTGCACCAGGCGCACAGTCGCTCGGTCACTGGAGCACCTGCGCCCACTCGATCAAATCCGCCGGCTCACCCGCGAAATCGCCCACGATCCGCCACGCAGCGAGCCAGGCGTTCAACTTGTCCGCGTAGCCGTTGGGCTTGGTCGGCCAGTAGTTCGAGGTGTCGTAATAGTCGTCTTCGCGCTCTGACTCGTAGTAGCTGGGGTGCATCCCGGGCCGCATGATCGCCGGCATCATGAACCACCGCCACCCGAGGCTGTACGGCGTCCCTCGCCCCTCGGCCAGCTCCCGAATCCGCGCCATTTCCGCGGGGTGAGAGTCGATCAGTGCGCGCAGATCGGCCCACGGGATGCAATGGATGGGGCGATGGTTCCAGCCGCCGGCGCGACACCAGGAGTCCCCCCGCTCGAAGCGTAGGCCGTCCTTCCAGATCGCCCAGGCCCAGCCCTCGTCATCCTCTGGGCCCCCGCTGTAACTGGCCTTGATCTGGCCATAGTCGATGCGTCGTTCAGTTCCGTCCGGGTCGACCAGGTAGTCGAGGAGGTCGGGCCAGGGGGATTGGAGGAACTCGCGGGCTTCGGCTGCCACGGTGGTGTTCACGGGTCAGGCTTTCTTCTTGCACGGACAGGGGACGAAACGACCAAACGGCCCACGGATCTCCGAGGTACAGCCCGCCCCGTGAGGGTCGTGGCCACACCAGCTGCAGCACGGGCGCGGGATGGGCCGCGGAGGGTCAGACATAGAACACGCGCACGGGATCTCGCTTCACCGCGGTGACTCCGAGGTCTGCGAGCGCGGCGTGATGGCTGGCGTACGCCTCCCACCAGGCTCTTGCGTCAGCGTGAGGAGCCTTACTGGCGCGGCGTGTGGCGTCCTCGGCGAGACCGCGGTGCCAGTGCGCGGCAACGACGGCCGACACCATGCCAGCGTTCGCGATCGTGACGTTCGCGGCCTCAGCGACGCAGCGCCGGTACCGGCGCTGATTGGCCAGATACCCAGCCCTAACCACGGGATCGCCCAGCTTCTCGCGGAGGAGTCGGTCAAAGCCGCTCATCGCTGGCCACCCGTCAGCTCGCGCAACCCCTCAGACCGATACGCCTCATACAACGACCGCTGACCATCCACCACCAGATACGGCAACATCACCTGATCCAGAGTCGCCATGCGCGCCGCGATCAACGTCATCTGAGCACGCACCCACTCAGCTACCACACGCCACGCCACCCGCTCAGCCTGAGCACGATCCCGAGCCAGCGGCGCCGAGATCCCCGGCAGCCGGCCGGCGCGCTTCTCCGCGACCAGGAGCTGGTGCATCGCGTCGACGTCAATGGGGAGGACGAACGATCGAGGACCGAACTCGGTTTGAGCCTCGAACACGACCCCGGACGGCCGGCTGTCGCGGTACTCGATCATGACCTTGCTGGCACCGGATTCCGCCAATCGTCGCTGGATCTCGGCGGCGGTCTTGGTGGCGGAGATCGAGGTGGTGTAGTTCTCAACGATGGCCATCACTTGCCGCCCTTCTCAGGATCAACCACGGGTCCACGGTTGAGGCCCGACGTGTCCACCTTCGGGAGCGTGATCCCACCAGACCGAACAAGCCGCTCGACCAAAGTTCGCCACCGCCGCCGATCCTCGTCCTGAAGATCAGCCCACGGCTTCGTGCTGCCGTCAGCCTTGGCCATCTGCTCAGCCGCGACCTCGACTTGGTAGGCGGACGCGTCAAACTCGAACACGTCCACCAGCGCGCTGGGTGTCGCAAAGAGGATGAATTCGACGTGTGCCTCACCGCTGATTCGGCGCTTGTCGGGCTTCCCGCTCCCGGTCATCGTTACCGGGGCCAGGTGCCCGCCGATCTCGATCAAGTGCGGCTTCTCGTAGGGCCGCTGGTTCACCTCGGATACCGGGATGGTGCGAGGGCGCAGGAACGCTCGCTTGTCGATCATCGTTCCATCGCCTCCCGGACGTCCTTCGCCGACAACCCAGCCCCCAACGCCCGCTGCGCGTGATCAGCAAGCGTCGCGGCGTCCCGGACCAGCTGGCGCCGTTGTTCCTCGGTCAGCTCGGCGCGGGGATGGATCAGGGCTTGGAGCACGGTGTTGGTGGCTTGCGCCTCAGTGATCGTCATCATGGCTTTCCTACTTCCTGAAGTGGTGTTCGTACTTGGGCAGGGATGGGGGAACGCGGCCAGGCGGCGGCCAGCTCTCGCGATGCATCACCGTCTCCAGATGCACCGGTGGTAGCGGGATCGCTGGCTCGCGGCGCAGCTCGGGTTCACGCATCGGGGACGGCCGCGAAGGCAGCGCCGGCAGCACCTCGGAGAACGTGGGCTGCTCCCACACCCCAGGGGACGGATCCACCGCGGGCACGTCCGGCTCAACCTCAGGAACCGGCGCCTCAACCTCGAAGCCGGCGAACGCCCTGCCGAGCACCAACGCCAACCCCACCGCAGCCCCCGCGGCGATCAGCAGCCCGACTAAACCCATGAGGCTCATCGCGTCCACCTCAACTCACACCCACACAGATGAGTCCCGGCATGACCGTCCAACAACACACACCGATGGGAGTGATTCGAGGACCGGCAGCGACCATGAAGCCGAGTCACATGCTCAACCAGCTCCCGCTCACCGTGGAACTGTGCGCCACACTCGCACCGCCACCGGCGAGGCCGGGGGAGTCGCGACGTCGCCACCAGAATGACCGCGATCGCGACGGCCGCCAGGAGGAACCAGAGCCACGTCATGACCGGCCCTCCAGCTCCGCGTCGAGGTCGAACGCGTCCAGCTCAGCTCTCGCGATCTTGAGGTCGTGGTGGCCGCGCGCAGCGCCGATGATCTGGAGCACGGTGATGCCGACTAGTACCCATCCGCCGACGGCCTGGCCCTCGGCGAGATTCCATAGCGCCAACGTCGCCGTGATCACGGACCAGAAGATCCCCGAGGCCCTGGTGCCTCGCGCGGTTTCGACGTTGAGCTGGAGGGTTGCGAACCTCAGGCCCACCGTGCAGCCGTGCCGCGCTCCCGGATCGCGAGGACCCTCCTCGGCCACCGGATACAGGGGCACGATCTCCTCGGCCAGCTCCAGCGCCGTGAGGGTGAACCCACCGCCATAGACCGGGTGAGGCATGGTGGTGCGCGCCTTCAACACGCGCTCGATCCGTTCGGCGATCTGCTCGGCGGTCGGAGGGGTTTGGGTGGTCATTCGGGGAGGTCCTTCCGGGTCATGTGGTGATGGACGTCGGCGGCCAGGCCCCGGCCGATCAGGGCCAGGAACACCAGCGCCGGCAACAGCGGGATCGGGTTCAACCACTCAGGCATCGCAACCTCACTTCTGATCGAAAAACGGGAACTACTCGGGAGAGGTTCACCCCGGCCCGCCACCGCCCTTCCCCGGCAACTGACGAACCAGAGCCAGCCACCCCCTATCCGGGCGCTGGAAGCTGGCCGCGCAACGGGGAGAGAACGGCCAGCTGGTCCTTCGGGAGATCGATCACGTCGGCACTCCCCACCAGGTGGAGACCGATCTGCATCAGCCACCAGGCGTCGACCTGGTTGTCGTCGGGTAGATCGATGCCGGCCCGCTTGAACAGGGCCATTCGCATGTCGGCTTTCGTGGCGTTCCCGCGACCGGTCGCGAACTTCTTCAACGTCGACGGCGACACCTCGACAAACTGCACGCCCCGGGCGTCGAGCAAGATCACCAAGAGCCACCACAGCCCCGCGAGCTGGTGGTGCCCGGGTTGGGCGCCGCGGGAGAATCCCGGGGCCTCGATGACCACCAGTGAGCCTGGATGCACCCGGTTCATCACCTCAGCGGCGATCACGTTCAGCCGGCAGATTCGCGTGGTGATCGCCTTGGTTCCCGGCTTCGTCACGATGGTCTTAGGGGCAAAGCCGCTGACACAGATGCCGGTAGCTGCCAGGGACGGATCCAGCCCAACCACAGACTTCATGACGCCACCGCCCGACGCTCATCACGCCGACGATTACTCCACGCCTGCCGACACGCCACCGAGCAATGCACCTGCCGATTACTCGCCCGCAGGAACTCCGCACCACACCCCCGGCACACCGCGACCACCGACGCCTTCCGCAGCCCACGCAACTTCGCCAACTGATCCGGGCGCAGACCGGCACGGGTGTACTCGGACGTCTTCTCGCCCAGCGCCCCCTCCAGGCACTCCACCCGGACCGGGCATCGGAAACAGATCGGGCGCTGCTCGGCGTAGGGACGTTCGGTGAACGTTAGATCGCCAGCGCAGGCCGCGTTCTCGATCACTTCGACCCCTCCCAGACCGAGATCTGCGCATCGCACAGCGCAGCGAACGCGATCAGACGCGGCGCGTAACGCTCCCGGGTCTTCTTGTCGCAGCTCGAAGGCCAGTCTTTGGCGGCAGCCAGCTCACGAAGCTCGTCGGTGGTCCCGGACCAGCAACCGATGATGATCTGGTGTCCGCCGTCTGGCTGGCGGGTGAGGGTGCCGTGGTGGCCTTGGCTGCTCAGCGGGCCAGCGGTGAGCGTGTGGTCTGGTCCGTAGACCTGAGCGTCGCCGGAGACCCGAGCGTCGCCGGAGACCCGAGCGTCGCCGGAGACCCGAGCGTCGCCGGAGACCCGAGCGTCGCCGGAGACCCAAGCGGCGCCGTAGACCCGAGCGTCGCCGGAGACCCAAGCGTCGCCGGAGACCCGAGCGTCGCCGGAGACCCGAGCGGCGCCGGAGACCCGAGCGGCGCCGTAGACCCGAG
>PHEU01000054.1 GCA_002841295.1 Actinobacteria bacterium HGW-Actinobacteria-6 | reverse complement strand
TGCGGACGCACAGTCTGGTCGGTGGCGGCGTGTACGTGTACAGCCGCAACAACCCGGCCAACGTCACCACGAGCGGATTCGACGTGCCTGACCGGGCCGACGTCACCCTGCACCACATCCTGACGGTCAACCTCGGCGCGGGCACGATCACCCACGTGGTGAACGACACCGGCGGCCAGGTCGACAACTCCAACACCGGCACGCCGCAGTACGTGGTGGACTACCCCACCCCGTGATCGACGCAGCCTAGGACGGGCAGCCGGTCGCGTCCGCGGATCGTTCCGCGGCCGGCCGGCTGCTCCATGGCCGGGACGATCGAGCGACTCTCCGGGCTCGGCGACGACGCTGCGCGTAAGCTGGCATAGCGGGTTGAGCAGTGTTCCCGAGGACCCGTCCCGAGGCGTCGATCGGAATCGCGATGTGGGTCTACGTGGTGGTGGCGGTCTTCCTTGTGGCCCTGCTGGGCCTATCCCTGCGGATCGTGAAGCAGTACGAGCAGGGCGTCCTGTTCCGCTTCGGGCGGGTGATCGCGGTGCTGCAGCCGGGGCTGCGGATGATCATCCCGTTTGTGGACGTGCTGCACCGGATCTCCACGCGGATCGTGACGATGCCGATCCAGTCCCAGGGGATCATCACGAAGGACAACGTCAGCGTGGACATCTCCGCCGTGGCCTACTTCCGGGTCATCGACGCGAAGAGATCCGTGCTCGCGATCGAGAACCCCAAGGCCGCGATCGACCAGATCGCCCAGACGACTCTGCGAAAGGTGGTCGGCCAGCACACGCTGGACGAGACCCTGGCGGAGACGAACCGGATCAACCTCGACATCCGCGAGATCCTCGACATGACCACTCTCGAGTGGGGCATCGAGGTGACACTGGTCGAGCTGAAGGACATCCAGCTGCCGGACAGCATGAAGCGGGCGATGGCCAAGCAGGCAGAGGCCGAGCGGGAGAAGCGGGCCAAGATCATCAGCGCCGAGGGTGAGCTGATGGCGGCCGGGACGCTGGGCGAGGCGTCGGACATCATGATGGACCATCCGATCGCGCTGCAGCTCCGCAACCTGCAGAGCCTGGTGGAGATCGGCGTCGACAAGAACACCACCGTCGTCTTCCCGTCCCCGATCATGACGACGATCAACGAGTTGGGGTCCTTCATCGAGCAGGAACGCGCGGCCGCGCAGCGTGGTCCCGGGCACGCGGCCGGCGCCGGGGCTCCTCAGCCGACCGAGCCGCTCAGCCTGGAGGCGTCCGATCCCGCTGCCCTCGAGTCATCCGCGAGGCCGCCGGATCCCGCGCCGATGACGACCGCGCCCGTCGAAACCACACCCTGATCGACCACGCGACCCGCCTGCACGGATCGCGTGGCGCACCCGGCCGAGGTGCACCTCGCACACCTCGTCGCTCGCTCAGCCAGTCGTGCCCGCGGCGGCCGCCGCGGCCGGTCGGCTGCGCCGTCGCCGGGACGTGAACCTCTCCTTGACCACCGGACCGGCGGTCTGGACGAGAATGACCAGGATCAGCACCAGGCCCTGGAAGGTGTCCTGGATGTCGGCGCTGAGGGCCGGGATGCTGACGATGATGAAGTCGATCGCCGAGTAGGACAGCGCGCCGAACAGCACGCCCGCCATGTTGCCGCGGCCACCGGCCATGGCGATGCCGCCCAGCACGACCGCGGCGATCGCGTACATCTCGTAGGAGCGTCCCGAGGAGGCAGGGGTGATGTTGCCGACCTTGCAGGCCTGGATGATGCTGGCCACCCCGACGAGCAGACCGGTCACCATGAACACCGAGGCCTTGATCCGGTCGACGTTCACACCGGCGAGCCGGGCGGCCCTGTCGTTGGAGCCCACCGCGTAGACCGCCTTGCCGTACTTCGTGTTGCCGGCGATCACCACGAACAGGGCCACGCAGAGCAGGAACAGGATCGACACGTACGGAATCGAGAAGCCCGCGATCCGCAGCGAGCCGGTGCCGAACGCCATCCGGAGGAACTCGTAGCTGGCCGAGCCCGACTTCATCGCGAACTGGCTGGAGGAGGAGCCGCTGATCTCCGCCGGGATCTCCCGCACCGCCCACAGCGCCAGCGAGCGGTAGATCAGCATGGTGCCGAGGGTCACGATGAACGGCGGGATCTTCGCGTACGCCGCCAGCACGCCGTTCACCGCACCGAGCAGGAGTCCTGAGCCGAGCGCGGCCAGAACGGTGAGCAGGATGTTGTCGGTCATGTTGAACACGACGATCGTGACGCCCGAACACAGCACGAGCGCGGATCCGATCGACAGGTCGATCTGGCCGGTGATGATCACCAGCGCCATGCCGATCGCCATCGTGCCCACGATCACGGTGTTCTGGCTGGACAGGATCGAGGAGATGTGGCCGGAGGTGAAGCTCTTGCCGTTCAGCTGGATGGTGACGGCGTAGACGATCAGGATGACGATGAACACGAAGATGTAGCTGTGCTCGCGCCACAGCGACGAGACCGCCCGCCACACCTTGTTGCCGGTCTTCGCTTCCACCTCAGTCACCCTTCGCTGCATTCATGGCGTTGGTCGAATAGAGCATCACGTCACGCTCGTTGATCTGGTCGTGGTCCAGCACGGCCACGACGTCGCCGGCGTAGAGCACGACGCAACGGTCGGACACCTTCTGGATCTCGGGGATCTCGAGGGTGTTGATCACCACCGTCTTGCCGGCGGTGGCCAGCTCGAGGATCAGCCCGTAGATCTCCTCCTTGGCGCCGACGTCCACGCCCTGGGTGGGGTTGTCGAGCAGGAGGATGTCGGCGTCCGTGTTCAGCCAGCGGGCCAGGAACACCTTCTGCTGGTTGCCGCCGGACAGGCTGTTGATGGCGACGCCCGGACCCTGCGTCCGGATGTTCAGGGCGTCGCGCAGGTTCTCATACTGGGCGATCTCGCGGGCGTTGTGGATCCACTGGCGCCGGGCGGAGAGGCTGTGCTCGGCAAGGTACAGGTTCTCCAGGACACTCACGTCGGGGATCACCGAGTTCTCCTTGCGGTTGGTCGGCAACATGCCGATGCCGCCCCGCATGGCCGCCCGGATCGACCCGGACGCAGGCTTGCCGTGGGCGCGGATCTCGCCGTCCAGCAGCGGGATCGCCCCGAACAGGGCCTGCATCAGCTCGCTGGCCCCGGACCCGGCCAGTCCGGTGAGGGCAACCACCTCGCCGCGGCGCAGCGTCAGGCTGACGTCCCGGAACGACTCCGACGTGAGCCGGTCGAGCTCGAGCACCACGGGGCCGAGTTCGCGGGCCCGGTAGACGTCCTCGTCGGCGTACTGCTCCCCCACCATGTCGCAGGTGATCGAGAACGGCGTCGCGTCCGCGACGGCGCCCGAGCTGATCAGCTCGCCGTTGCGCAGCACCGTGTAGGTGTCGGCGATCTGGAACACCTCCGGCATCTTGTGGGAGACGAAGATGAACGAGCGCCCCTCGGACTTCAGCTGTCGGAGGATGGAGAACAGGTGCTCGATCTCGTCGTTGCCCAGCGCAGTGGTGGGCTCGTCGAGGATCATCAGCTTCGCCTCGGCGTGCAGCGCGCGGCAGATCTCGAGCAACTGCTTCTGGCTGGTCTTGAGCTCGCCGACCTTTCGGGTGGGGTCCATGTCGACCCCGAGCCGCTCGAACAGCTTGCGGGTCTCTGCGACCATCTCGGTGCGCCGGAGCAGGCCGAGGGGGTAGGTCAGCTCGTGGTTGAAGAAGATGTTCTCGCTCACCGTCAGGTCGTTGACGACGTTGAGCTCCTGGTGGACGAAGGCCACTCCCGCCTTCTCCATCTGGGCGATGGTGGCGTGCGGGTAGTGCGTGCCATCGAAGTGGACGTCGCCGCCGTCCCTGGGGATCACGCCGGCGAGGATGTTCAGCAGGGTCGACTTGCCCGCACCGTTCTCACCGAGCAGGGCGTGGATCTCGCCCTGCTCCACGCTGAAGTCGACGCCCTTCAGCACCCGGTTCCCGTCGAACGACTTCGACACTCCGGTCATCTCCAGGATGCTCATGCCGCGATCACCCCCTCGCCTGTGACGACCCTGCCGCGGGGCACGCGTCCTCGCGCACCCCGCGACAGGGTTCAGCTTCCTCCGTTGTCAGTAAATCGGATCAGTGGCCCGTGAACCCCTGGAACTTGCTGACGTTGTTCTTGTCCACGATGAAGGTGGGCTCGTACTCGCCGTCGCCGGCCTTGTACTTCCAGTCGGTGCCGTCGAGGTACTGCGTCATGTAGTCGATCGCGGTGGTCATCATCTTCGGCGAGAAGTACATGCTCATCAGGCCGTCGAAGTACTGGTCGGCGATCTTCGACTGCGGCGCGGTGCCGGCCATGACGTCGTACAGCTCCTGCATGCCGCCGATGGCGGAGATGTAGACCTTCATGTCCGCCAGGTCCTTCTTGGCGGCGTCGTCGAGCGTGTTGCCCTCGAGCAGGTTCATGAACCCGAAGGTCATCTCGTCATCCATCGAGAACACGTAGAGGCTGCCGCCGCTGGACTTGGCGTCCTTCATGATGTCGGGCAGCGTCTGCTCCAGATACTGGTAGGCGGCGTCGGCGCTCCAGTCGCAGACCACCTTGTACTTCGACGTCAGGGCGCTGACCTCGTCCGCGGTCCAGGCCTGACTGGTCTTGTAGGTCTGGCCGGTCTCCTTGTCGGAGTAGTCCTTCTCGCCCTTCAGGAACTGCTCGAAGCCCTCCTGGCGGCGCGAGCTCACGGTGCCGTTGTCGCCGATCAGCGTGACGAGGGTGTCACCGGGCTTCATTCCGTTCTTCTGCAGCCAGTAGCCGATGCCCGCGCCGACGGCCCAGTTGTCGCCGGAGAAGTTCAGGATGGCGGACTTGTCCGGGCCCTCGATGATCCGGTCGAAGGAGATGAACGGGATGTTGGCGCCGATCAGCGCCTCCTGCCCGGACTTCGCCGAGTCGTCGAGCGCGAAGAACACGACGCCGGCCGCATCGCCGTTGGCGATGATGTTCTGAACGAGGTCGTTCTGCGCCTCGCCGTCCGAGGACGCCTGGTACTCGGCCTTGTACTTGCCGGCGGCGTTGATCTCTGCGACCTTCTTCTCGGCGTAGCTGCCGGCCTGGGCCGTCCAGCCGTGGTCGGGCGTCGGGCCGAGCACGTAGATGGTCTTGCCCGCCGCCGCGCTCGTCTCACCCGGGGTGGTCGACGTGCTGCAGGCTCCCAGCGTGATGACCAGCGCAGCGCCCAACAGCGCCGCGATCGTCTTTCTCATGAGTATTCCTTTCTGCTGTGCCTCGGGTGCTGCTGTGCACCGTTGAGAGCTGATTTCTGGTTTCGATGCCCACGCCCTGCACGTGGGTCGGGGTTGTTGGTCGGCATGGGACCGGCGCTCCCGAGGGGCCCCATGGTTCGGGTGGGAAGGGTCGCGAGCCCGCGTCTCACGGGGCCACCGCCGTCCACTGCCGGTTCGAGGCCGAGGCGAGCACGGCGTCCACCAGCCTCAGTGAGCGGGCGCCGTCGTCGAAGGTGGGCAGCCCCTCGGGCTGGGTGCCGCCGATCGCCGCGTAGACGTCGGCGACGAAGTTCTCGAAGCAGGCCTCCCAGCCCTGCACGTGGCCAGCAGGGGTGAGGGTGACCCGGCGCGCGTCCGCGGACTCGTGTCCGGGATCGCGGGAGAGGATCCGGGATTCACCCTCACCACCCAGCCAGACCGTCTCCGGGTTCTCCTGGTCGAACACCGCGGACTGCACGGCCCCGTCCAGTTCGAACCAGAGTCGGTTCTTCCGCCCCGCCGACACCTGGGAGACCGTGAGGGTGCCGGGAACGCCGGAAGTGGTGCGGAACAAGATGTTGGCGACGTCCTCGGTCCGGACCCGGACCCGGGGCAGGTCGTCGGCCCCACGGGAGAAGGTGGGCCCGGTCTCGCCGGGGCGTTCGGGGACGGCGATCGCGATGTCGGCGACCAGTTCGGCGATGCGCTCGCCGGACACCCACTCGACCAGGTCGCACCAGTGCGAGCCGATGTCGGCGAAGGCGCGGGAGGTGCCACCGAGTGCGGGGTCGACGCGCCAACTGGACGCGTTCGGTGAGAGCAGCCAGTCCTGCAGGTACGAGCCGTGGACGAGGTGCATCTCGCCCAGTTCGCCGGCGACGCGGCGATGCCGGATCTCCCGCACCAGCGGGTGGTAGCGGTAGGTGTACGGGACGGCGGCGACGAGGCCGCGCTCACGGGCGGTGGCGGCGAGCTCGGCGCCCTCGCCGGCGTCCAGGCAGAGGGGCTTCTCGCAGATCACGTTCACGCCGGCGTCGAGGCCGAGCCGCACGAACGGGGCGTGGGTGACGTTCGGGGTGCAGACGTGGATGACGTCCGGCTGCGTCGCGAGGGCGTCCTCGAGGTGGTCCCAGGCGTTCGCGACTCCCCATTTCCGGGCGGCGGATTGCGCGCGGGCAGGGTCCTTCTCGACGACGCCCACCACCTCGGCACCGTTCAGCAACGCCGCGCGCCGGTGGATGTTGCCGATCAGTCCGCTGCCGACGATGACCGCGCGGAGTCGGTCTTCGGACCCGTGTGTACCGTCGGACATCCGCCGCCTCCCCGTTGAGTACGTCGTACGAGCTGAGCCACAAGATTGCTCGAAATGAACGTAACAGGGGTGCTAGCGTGGCGCCGAGAGCCTGAATAATGTCATTTGCGACAGAATTGGACGGGTCTACGACATGACCGAATCGTCGAGCCGGCGGGAACTCCCCACCGCCCGTCTGGCCGTCCCCCCGATGGTCCGGCTCACGGATCCGTCGGTGGTGATGAGCGT